>JBCCVB010000023.1:0-57958 GCA_039195965.1 Pseudomonadota bacterium | reverse complement strand
GCGCGTTCTTTTTGGAATTGCAACCGTCATCAGAAAAGTGAAGTCGAGTCCGCGGAAGTTGAGCAGGTTCTAAGCGGGCGCAAAGGACAGCAAGGTTTGAAACATCTGCGCGGATCGCATAAGGCTTTTTTGCGAGTTCTGAACTCAAAGGACACCTATGCAAACGACATTCTCGCTTCAAACAAACGGCAAAGGCCTTTACGAGTTTACCGGGAGCGTTGCCGGTTGGCTTGCTGACGAAGGCGCTGCCAGCGGACTGCTGACTTTGTTTGTTCGGCATACGTCCTGTTCATTGTTGATCCAGGAAAATGCCGACCCGGATGTTCAGGTGGATCTGAAGGAGTTTTTTGAAAGGCTGGTTCCATCAGCCGATCATCCGCTGATGAACTATCTCATTCACACCTATGAAGGACCGGATGATATGCCTGCGCATATCAAATCGTCACTGCTGCCTGTTTCCCTGTCGATTCCTGTCTCGAACGGTCGGATGGCGCTTGGTACCTGGCAAGGGATTTATCTGTTTGAGCACCGTTCAAGGCCCCACCACAGACAGGTGGTGGCGCACTTCCTGGGCGACCGTTAGTCAGGCAAGTCTTGCGGCTTTGAACCAGAAACACCTTCTTGTGTTGACCAAAGGTGCGTAGATTTGGGCTTACTTCCGCAAAGCTGGCAACCCGACACCGGTACTGTCGAAACCGCCGTCGGAAGCGACGATCTGACCGCTGACGTAACTTGCCTGGTCTGAACATAGAAACGCAATCACTTCGGCGATTTCCATCTCCGTACCGTATCTGTTGAGCGGTATGGCGTCGTGATAAGCATCTATGATTTCCTGACTGTGAACCGATTTTGCCATGTTGGTCCAGACGGGACCTGGGCAAACGCAGTTGGCACGGATACCGTATTCACCGAGTTCTGCAGCCTGCTGCTTTGTCAGTTGAATGACAGCGGCCTTGGAAGTGCCGTAGGCAACTCGCAGAGTTGAGGCTCTGAGCCCAGAGATCGAACCTATGTTGACGATCGAACCGCGCGTCTCTTTCAGCGCAGGAAGCGCAGCCTGGGTGACCAAAAAGATGCCATCCAGATTCGTTGCCATCACGCGCCGCCACAAAGAAAAATCGGTTTCCTCGATCGGCCCGAATTCGGCTACTCCAGCGTTGTTGACCACGGCATCGAGTCTGCCGAATTTCGAAATGATTTCAGGGAGAGTTTCTTCAACCTGTTCAGTGATGGAGACGTCACAGACAAAGGGTGTGGCGCCTTCCAAACCTTCAGCTGCCCCGGAAAGACCGACGCTGTCGCGATCCAGCATGGCAACCTGCCAGCCGCGTTCAAGCATAAGCTTGGTTGTCGCAAGGCCGATGCCTCTGGCAGCGCCGGTGATAAGGGCAACTTTTTGGGTCATATTTCACCAATCAAATTGAGAACACGCAATTCAGCGTAATGAGACTGAGCCACGCTAACAGTCATGAATGGCAATCTCAACGATGGCAAAAATTCCTCTCTTTCGTGGCGGCAGCACAGTGCCGCAATCCCGCCTTGTGCGATCTGCAACGCATCCAGATGAAGACGAAGCCATTGGCCTTTGGGCCGAAGCTGGGTGAGGGGAGTTCAGTAAGACCCTGACAACGCGACGTCACTTTTCTGGAGTGAGGACGTGGAGTGTTGTACTCTACCCTTTTTGAAGGGGGACCGATGCGCGTCGTTTTGCTCTTTGTCTTTGCGGTTTTTCTCGTGAACACGAGTTTTGGCTCGGAGACGGACAGAGTTGCTCTGGTCGTCGGCAACGCAACCTACGACAACGTCTCGAATCTGACCAATCCGACGAATGACGCAGAAAAAGTCGCACTCGCACTGGAGCGACTTGGCTTCAGGGTAATCGTCGGCATCAACCTGAACCACGCCGGTTTTATCCAGAAGATAAAGGAGTTCTCCCGCGCAATGAGGGGCGCGAAAATTGCCCTCTTTTACTACGCCGGACATGGGTTGCAGGTGAGTGGCCAAAACTACCTGGCACCGATCGACACCAGACTGAATGACGAGGCAGATCTGGAATTTGGAACGGTCCGCTTGCAGGCGATCATTTCGCAGATGGAAAGAGAACAGCGAACGAGCATTATCCTCCTTGACGCTTGCCGGGATAATCCATTGACCAGAAATCTGGCGAGTTCGATGGGGACCCGGTCAACCACCATCGGAAGAGGGTTGGCGCCGGTCGAAACGGGCATAGGAACACTGATCGCCTATTCGACCCAGCCTGGAAACATTGCCTACGATGGAACGGATCTTCATAGCCCGTTTACGGGAGCGCTGCTGAGATACATTGAAACACCGGGCGAAGACATCGCAGTCATCTTGCGCCGAGTGAGGCGTGACGTCCTGCGCGAAACCAAGGGTGTTCAAGTGCCCTGGAGCAACTCCTCGCTGACCGGACCGGTGATCCTGTCTTTCCCCGAAAATCGCAAGAAACCGGTCATCGATACGATGGAGCTCGCCTACTGGGAAAGCATTCGAGACAGCGCAAACCTGGAATCCTTCAGGACCTATCTCAACAGATATCCGGATGGAGTCTTCTCAGAGCTCGCCCGATTGAAGTTGTCGGAGCGGGCTGAGGCCACCACAATTGAAAGCAATTCGGGCGAACTTGCTGTCGAGGCGCCAAATGCAACCGATTTCGGAGAGTTTTCCGGAGCCGAAACTGCAACCCAACTCTACATGCGTGAGAAAACTGCGGCTGAAATTGCCGATCAGAAGCAGCAGGAGCCGATTGAAGTTGCTCGCCTCAATCCGTCGGCAAACCTCGATAGGATTGAGGCATTGTCCGGCAAGTCGCTTGCGCGGTCGATCCAGACAGAGTTGAACCGGGTTGGCTGCAGCGTCGGTACAGCTGATGGCGTCTGGGGCAAGAACAGTCGAAACGGTTTGAGGAGATTTTCAATCTACGCGAAAGCCGATCTGCAGGCATTTGAGCCAAACCTTAATGTGCTGGAGATGTTGAAAGACAAAAGCATCCGGGTCTGTCCGCTGGATTGCCCGGCCGGATATGTCGAAACAGCCAACAAGTGTTACAAGAAAACAGCTCCACGCACGGCCGAAAGCAAGCCTCACAGAACCAAGTACGGAAAGTGTGTCTCCGACCATCGCTGGTACACCAGTTACCTGAAGGAATGCGAATAACCTTAAGCGCCAAGGCTTCTTTGTGAGGGCCGCAGACGTGAAATCAGCGGCAAACCTCTACATTGAGATGCAAATCCTGATCGCACCGGCATTGTCCCAGAGCGCAATGTCCTTGTCATTGATGCGAAAAGCATAAACACCTGCCGGGTCCCGGCTGTTGACTGCGAGGGCTGCAAATTCAGCAAATGGAACAATCCTGCCCGCCTGATCCCGAACAAGCATTTCACCGAATGCATAGGATTGATCGAATTTGTAACCGTACAGAGGGCCGAGATTCTGAGCGTCCCGGCCGGAGTATCCCCGCGGCCCGACAGGCTTGTACAGACCGGAAATTACGCTCCAGCTGCCTGAATAACTGACCCTTCGGATCTTGCCTTCCGGGACGGTCAGGCGTTGCCAGCCTTTCTTCGATTGAACATCCACGCAATAGTCGCCGGCAAAGGCGGTGACGGGCCAAAGACAGAAAAGTACTAGAAAAAACGGTAGAAAATGCATAGCCGGATCCGCTTTATTACCTAACGGAATTTGGCCGTTAACCGGGACAAAGGTCAAGTCACCGCACCGAAACACACCGCTCTCTCACGCAAGGCTCACGCATTCTTGGCTTGCAAGTATCGGGACGTCGCCCCACATCCTGTAGTGAACGATGAGGGTCGTTCCTCCCCTGACTTGTGCCGGGCTTCACAGAAGGCTCGGCACTTTCTTTTTGGGGATTTGGAAATAAAACGCAGTCGATATCTGAGTTTCTGCGTGTGTTTTTCGGTTCGCATTGGTTTCTTGACGCCAATGCGCTATCTACGTCCAGGCTGTTTGAAAACAGTTCAGGGCGGAAAAACAAGATATGTCAGCCGCCTCCGGACTATGTCCGGCAGCTGCGATCTAAAGGAGGGCGGCCCGCGCCGTCGGACGGGGACGACGCGGGCTCTAACACCGGCCTGAAAAGGAGGGGCTCAGGACGCGGTGTTTGCCGCAGCCGCCAGGAGAGCGGCAATCTGATCTTTGAGATGAAGTCGTTTCTTTTTCAGGTTTTCCAGCACTTCATCTGATGCCGGTTCCACATTGGTTTCGATACGGTGCACTTCACGATTGATCGCATGATACTCGTCGGCGAGACGGGAAAAATGCGCGTCGTTGGCTTTCAACGCGCGCAGTGTTTCGGTTGTTTCCGGGAATTCTTCGTGCAGTTCGTGTGGAACGTGGCTCATTCTTACCTCCTTTTGAGATCCACAAAGTGCAACCTCACGAATTTGGGCACCTTGAGAAATATCAATTGGAACAGCTTTTATGACGGCAAGATTCACGTCTTCGGAAGGAGAACGATTTTTCAGGTGTTTAGAGGTTTCGAGATCCGGTCGCGCAATGCTGGCGCGCGCCGACTTCGCGTCCTGATACGGGAAGAGACCGCCTTCATTTGCGAAAGACGGCCTCTGAACCACGTGCACATGTATTTAAACTATTGCTGTTACAGATAAAATAGATTCTATATTTCGTGTAAAGACCTTTGGATCGATATAGTCTGATTTTTATCGTGGTTTACGTCAACGGAAGTGTCTTAAACTGTGATTGCTCAGTCATTTATTGTTTTGTAGCGTTTTGTTGCTTTTCGGGAAAAAGTTTCTTCTTAGCGTCAAGGTTGCATAAGGGTAGCATCTGGTGCCGAAATGGCTTCGACGACCCCTCTTTGAGAATTCCTCGACGTTTCGTTCGAAATCACAGCAGTGAAGGCACTCAACTGCACATCCGAGGGAGAGAGGGCGTTTACAACATCACGCATACACCCGGACGAACAGATTTATGTCAGTACCGCCGTATGTGTTTTTTGGCCGGATTGAATTTCGTGAGCGAATTCGAGCGTTTATAATTCCCAAAGCTGCAAGTCTCCTGACAGAAGGCTGTCAGTAGCTGGTTGATATGGTGATGTTCATCACAGCAACCCAGGAGACTTTCCATGACATTCGCTCCCGATCACTTCACAGTCTGGATGGAGATCCCCGTTACGGATCTTGTTAAGGCGATCAGTTTCTATAATGACGTTTTCAAAACGGAGCTCAAGCTTGTCACCGACATGGGACCAAACCACTTCGCGATGTTTCCCACTAAGGACCAGAACGGCATCGCCGGGCATTTGTATCCGGGCAAACCGGCTGAAAAAGGCGCAGGGCCGACGGTCCATATCGCCTGTCCCGACAGTCTCGAAGAAACCATGGAAAGGTTCGCCAGAGCAGGTGGCGAAGTCATTTCCGATCCGGTCCCGATCCCCGCTGGCCGATTCGCCTATGGCGTTGATCCGGATGGCAACTCGATCGGCATGTTCTCTCCCAACTAGGGAAAGGCCGGGATCCATTCTCCGTAAGGAGATTGCCTCATGAGACGCGCCGACCGCCTGTTTCAAATCGTGCAGTATTTGCGCGGCGGCCGGCTCGTCCGGGCTCGTCAGCTGTCTGAATGGCTGGAAGTTTCCGAACGAACCATCTACCGCGATGTGGCCGATCTGCAGGCCTCTGGCGTTCCGATCGAAGGGGCTGCGGGTGTCGGTTACATCATGCGCGATGGGTATGAGTTGCCGCCTCTCATGTTTACGCGCGACGAAATCGTGGCCTTACTCGCCGGTGCACGCCTGATCCGTGCCTGGGGCGGTGCGGCAATGGCCCGCGCCGCGGAAGAAGCGATGATCAAGATCGATGCCGTCATGCCGGAGAAAATGCGGGTGCGGCAGAACGAAGTCGAGATCCACGCCTTTGCACCTGAAATGACGCCGCAGGTCAGGGGACACATCGATTTTCTCGAAGCTGCCGCGGATGCGCGAAAACGATTGTCGGTCGCCTATCGCGATGGCAAGGGCGACACTTCTCAGCGCGTGATCCGCCCGCTTGGGCTCTGGTTCTGGGGCAAGGTCTGGACATTGGTCGCCTGGTGCGAGTTGCGTCAGGATTTTCGGATGTTCCGGCTCGACAGGATCTCCGAAGTTCGCGAAACCGGCGACAGATTTCACGCGGAACCGGGCAAAACGCTCAAGGACTTTTATCGGCAGATGGAACATACCGAGGATGGAAAGTCTGGCGCTTAGTTGGCTGTTCCTTTTCTCGCTCGGTGTGTGCAGTCTCAAGTCAACTTTGGAATGTTCATCGGTGTGACGATCTGAATGTCGCTTTCCAGAGAGAGGGGATGGTCCCCAAGGCCGTGAAACGCGAAAATGTGTCTGAAGGCGGCTCGCATATCGGCGCGCAAGTCGTGATGCAGAACGAAGGTCAGTCGGTCGTCACGAAGCAGGTCCAGATTGTCTTCGTCCAGGTCGTGAGCAATAAACACGGAGGGCTGGTGACCGGCATCGTCCAGCGCCTTCAAGATGGCCATGTTTCCGCCGCCCATGGAATAGACGCCCGCAATCTCAATGCCGGCACGAATCTTTTCGCCAACTTCGTGACCTGTGGCCGGGTTCAATCCTCCGCCACCGCTTGCATCGATGAGCCTCAATTTTGGATTGTGCCTCAGAAGATCGGACTTGAAGGCCTGAAACCGGTCCTGTTCTCCTTGAAACGCATGTTGGCTCAGCGTTGTGAGAACGGCGCTGTCCCCTGAGCCTAGGAACTTTGCCATCAGATAGGCAGCTGTCTGACCGGCATGGGCATTGTTCAACCCGGCATAGGCAAGACGTTCCGAGCCTGGAATGTCCGTAAAAACTGTCAGGACCGGAATGTTCTTGGCGGTCAATTCTGCTATGGCCTGCCGTGTTTCAGGCGTGTCGCGGGCTTTCAGGCAGACACCTTGCGAGCCGCGCTTCCTGATCCTTTCAAGGATGGCAACACAGTCTGACGCACTCATGGTTTCCGCCACGGTGAAACGCGGACGGATTGCAGCGGGTCGGAAGTCGGCCAGAATTTCATCGACTGCGTGGCGGATTTCCCGGGTGAAGCGGGTTGGTGCTTCCACGACAATGTCGATGAAAAAGCGTCTCCCTTTCGCGGCAAGCTGGCCTTCCTGACTTGCCAGTTCTTCGATCGCATCCTCCACACGTTGTTTTGTCTGTGGACTGACGTGCGCACGATTGTTCAGCACACGATCAACCGTTGCGGTGCTCATGCCTGCCTGCAGGGCTATTTCCTTGACCGGGAACCGATGCGTCATTTGATGGATTATTGATGGATTATCAAATTAGCCGCAAGTCTGTTTCCGGTATTCTTGACGCAGAAATTGACGTTGGGAGGAACATATGGATCGTCAGGTTGAATTGGACGGATACTACGACACGGCGCGCTGTGACATTGCAGACTTCAAGCGGTTGGTCGAACGCAAGTTGGAGGAAGGCGACGTTCCGCAGGCAGACAGGATCGAGGCCAACATCCCGGTCTATCAAATCGACCAATTGACTTCAGTCTTGAACGGGCAGGAAAGCCGTCGTCGCTTGATGGCGGAATGGGCACGGGTGCTGAAAGATCTGTCCGGTGTTCTGGTCCTGAAAAACGCTTATTCGGACACCACGCCGCTGGATGCCGCGACACAGATATACAATCAGATTATCGAAGATGAAAAAGCATCCACGGGTGGAGGCGCAGACCACTTTGCGGCTGCCGGTGCCAATGACAGGATCTGGAATTCCCTGCAGAAACTCTGCCTGAGAGCGCCGGAGGTTTTTGCGGACTGCTTTGCCAACACTGCCATAGACACTGTTTGCGAAGCCTGGCTTGGTCCGAATTATCAGATGACGGCGCAGATCAATTTGGTCCGTCCCGGTGGTGCGGCTCAGCAAGCCCACAGGGACTACCATCTCGGCTTTCAAACTGCGGAAACCAGCGCAAGGTATCCCGCTCATGTTCACGACCTGTCAGCCGTGATGACCTTGCAGGGAGCGGTCGCTCATACCGATATGCCGGTGATCAGCGGACCAACCAAGCTGTTGCCGTTTTCACAGCTCTATCGTCCCGGCTACATGGCTTATCGTCTGGACGAATTCAAAGAGTTCTTCGAAACCGCTTATGTGCAAATGCCGTTGCAGAAGGGCGATGCTGTCTTTTTCAATCCCGCGCTGTTCCATGCCGCAGGTGCCAATACCAGCGAAAACATTCAGCGTATGGCAAATCTGTTGCAGGTCTCGTCTGCCTTCGGTCGGGCGATGGAAGCGATCGACCGACAGGCAATGAGCCTGGCGCTTTATCCGGTACTGCAGGAAAAATCGACTTCCAACCTGCTCACGACGGCGGAAATGGAAGCTGCTGTTTCAGCCTGTGCTGAGGGCTACTCCTTCCCGACAAATCTCGACCGGGATCCACCAGTCGGTGGTCTTGCCCCGGAAACCCAGAAGCAGCTTTTCCTCAGAGCGATCGGAGAAGGCATGTCTGCAGAGGAGTTTTCACAAGCGTTGGCTGCGCAAGCGGGCAGGCGCAAACCGTAACCGGCATCGGGAAGCTACCTCAGCGCAGCATATCCGTTGCCGTAGATTTCCCGCAGTAATTTGCGTTTGATGGCCCGGGCGTAATCGTCGTAGTTAGCGGCAATTTCAACAAAGGCGCCCGGGCCTCTGATAACAAAGCTCTCATAGTAGCGCGCGGGAATGGTGTTCGGTCCGGCAATGACGAGCCCGTTTACCGTAATGCCTTGGAAGTCAAAGGCTTTGTAGGCACTTTCAGGGCCGAAACCATCATTGTTGATGCCATCTCCGGCCACGTCGATGACCTTCCGGGCACAAAGCCTGGGGGCTTGTCTCATCTGTACTGAAGCATATCCAAGTGCATACCCGATGGCTGTTGGAAATTCGGTGAAACCTCTTGGGGTCTTTCTCAAGGTTTCAGCGGCCGCTTCGGCACTCGCAACGTCGCTCAGATATTGCCAGTTCAACTGCTGAAGCTGCTGGTAGCGTCCGCTCCATTCGAAACTGTTGATCCAGATCCCGCCCACTGCCTCGATGGCCTGAATCACTTCGGCGTCGCTCAGAGCATCGGCCAGTCCGTTCAATTGCAGCCGATGCTCGCGCGCATCAACGCTCGCGGAGCCGTCCATCGCCAGAACGAGCGCAAGAGAACAGGCGAGTGCCTGGCTCGCACTGAGGCAGATCGCGGCGATTGACGCCAGAAACTTCAAGGCGAAGCGAACTGCGGCAGTGCCTTTGTTTCTTCGTTTCGGAATCTGAACTTTCGTACCCAAGGTCTCACCACTCCTCCGGCAGTTTACCAAGCCTTTTCGCAACGCGCTTGAAAATGCCAATTCAAGACAACACCCCGGACGTAAACCTAAACGACTGGTTCAGCTTGCGTTCAGGTGAAATTGACTACACCTTGCGCACTAATTCGTGAGCAGAACCGGAATCGGACACGTGAAACAGATTTTTGCCTTTTTGATCCTGACGTTCCTGGCCGTATTGCCGGCCGAGGCCGCTTGCCTGTCACAGGCTCAGGCCCGCGAAGCCGTGGCAAGCGGCAAAGCGGCGCCACTCGGTTCGGTCGCGGGACGTGCCGGAGGAGAGATCGTAAAGGCTCAGCTTTGCCAGCAAGGCGGTGGATATGTCTACGTTCTTTCGGTTCTGAAAGGCGGCAAGGTGACGACGGTCACAGTTCCCGCCAATCGGTAACTGCTAGAACCGCATTCATCAAACTGGCTGCTTTCACGCCGCCAGTGCTCTCAGTCAATGAAACAAGAAGTCAGAATTCATGCGCATCCTTGTTGTTGAAGACGATACCGACCTGAACCGACAGTTGGTGACGGCCCTTGAAGAGGCGGGATACGTTGTCGATAGCGCGACAGACGGTGAAGATGGGCACTTTCTCGGCGATACGGAGCCATATGACGCCGTTGTCCTCGATCTCGGCCTTCCGACTCTCGACGGTTTGTCCGTTCTGGAGAACTGGCGTAGGGACGGCCGCACAATGCCTGTGCTCATTCTGACCGCACGCGATCGCTGGTCAGACAAGGTCGCGGGCATTGATGCCGGTGCGGACGACTATGTTGCCAAGCCATTTCATATGGAGGAAGTGCTTGCCCGAGTGCGCGCCTTGGTACGTCGAGCTGCCGGCCATGCGTCCAACGAGTTGACCTGCGGCCCGGTACGGCTGGATCTGAGGGCGGGCCGGGTGACGGTTGATGGCAGCCCGGTCAAGCTGACCTCGCACGAATATCGGCTTTTGTCCTACCTCCTGCATCATCAGGGCAAGGTTATTTCCAGAACCGAGCTGACCGAACATCTTTACGATCAGGATTTCGACAGGGATTCAAACACCGTCGAGGTCTTTGTCGGCCGGCTGCGCAAGAAAATCGGATCGGACATGATCGAAACGATCAGGGGCCTCGGCTATCGGCTTGGAGCTGCTGGTGACGAGTGAGGTCAAGCCAGCCGCTGGTGCGCAATTGGCTGCCAAGCCACAAAGATCGCTCGCCTCGCGACTTGTTATCGTTGCTGCCGTCTGGTCCACGATTGCACTTGCCCTTGCAGGTGTTTTCCTGGTGGGTCTTTACGAAAGAGCCAGCGAGCGCGCGTTCGATGCTCAGCTTGAAGTGCACATCAAGGCATTGATCTCCGGCATGCTGGAGACGAGCGCCGATGAGGGCAGGGCAACCCAGACCGTGACTGCGCCAACTTATCGTGGTGACCCACGCTTTTCGCTGCCGCTCTCCGGATGGTACTGGACGGTTCGAAAAGCAGACAGCCCTCAGATTCTCTATTCCTCCGAATCGCTGCTCGGGGATCCATTGAATGCGCCGCCAATCGGTGGTGAAGAAGTTGCAGCCGGCTACAGCATCGGCCCCACGGGAGACGAAATCCGGGTTCTGCAACAGCGAATTTTCCTGGGCGACGAGCCTTATGTCATCGCGGTTGGTGCTGCGACCGCCGGATTTTGGGCGGATATTTCCGAGTTCGGCAGACTGGTGACACTGACCTTGTGCATTGTCGGCGCCGGTCTGATCCTGGCGATCTTTCTCCAGGTTCGCATAGGCCTGAAACCACTGGCTCGTTTGCGGGCGTCGCTCTCCGCAGTTCGGCAGGGCGAGGCAGAACGGATTGACGAAGCACTGCCAAGGGAAATTGCACCGCTTGCGGTGGAATTGAACGCCTTGATCGTGTCCAACAGGGAAATTGTCGAGCGGGCTCGTACCCACGTCGGCAATCTTGCGCACGGTCTTAAAACACCTCTATCCGTGATTTCCAACGAAGCCAGGTCATCAGATGGACCGCTTGCGGAAAAGGTGACCGAGCAGGCTGAAGTGATGTCGACGCAGATCCAGCACCACCTGGAAAGGGCCCGAATGGCCGCGCAACGCCGCGTCATCGGCGTTTCCTGCGAAACGGAACCGCTGCTCTCGCGCCTTATCCGGGCAATGGGCAAGATCTATCAGGACAAGGGTGTTCTGGTGGATTTTGAACAGAAAGTACCGATCAGGTTTCGCGGCGAGGGGCAGGACCTTGAGGAGATGAGCGGAAACCTGATCGACAACGCCTGCAAGTGGGCAACTTCCAGGGTCGAGGTGAATGTCTCTCCTTTGAATGATCCGGCCACCAATCGGGATATGTTTGTCATCACTGTTGAGGATGACGGCCCCGGATTGACACCTGAACAGCGCGCAGAAGCGATAAAACGGGGTCGGCGGCTGGATGAAACGGTCCCGGGAACCGGTCTTGGCCTGTCCATTGTTGCCGATCTTGCAGCCCTTTATGGCGGCACGTTCGAGCTTGACGGATCCGTGTCTGGGGGCTTGAAGGCCAAGTTGACCTTGCCTGCATTGACGCGTGAATAAGCTTATCGGTGTCAGCGACGCGTGGTATTTGAACGTACTGTGAATGAGTGTGACGAATATCACAGGCGAAAAGTCTGTACTGTGGCCAAGTTCGGCCACAAATGGAAAATATCACTGATTCTGTTACCGGCTCAGGCCGGTTTTCACGCCCTTGGGAGCCTCCACGCATGCGTTTTCGCACTGCCACATGTCTTGCTCTTGCCGCGGTTTTGTCCGGGTGTTCGCTCACTTCTGGTCCCAACGAGGCAGGAGCCTGGGGATCTTTTTTCGGTGACCCAAGCACAAACGTGACAGAATCGGAGGCAACTACAGCCATTTCCGTTCTTGTGAACAATGAGTTTGGTAATGCGCTGGATCCTTCCGACCGGAAGGCGGCCGAGGACGCTCAAATCAGGGCGCTTAAGGCGCGTGGGGTTGGAGTATCCGTTGCATGGCAGAACGAGCGCACAGGACGTAGCGGTCAGGTCAGGCCAGGACCGGTTTACTCGGTCAACGACACGAGCTGCCGCGAGTTCACTCATGAGATGGTTCTGCAGGGACGAACCTTGCAGGCGCGCGGAACGGCTTGTGAGACCGAGCGTGGCAGCTGGCAGGTGATCGGATAAGGCAACTCGCGGCTGTTCCGAAACTTGACCTGTCGATCTGCGAATTAATTCTCAACACTTGCTTAAGTCTTGTAGCGGTATCATCGCACGGATGTGGATTGCGATGTTGACGCCCTGAATGAGCTATTCCGATCAGCTTGAAACCAAATTGAAGACCTACTTGAGCAGCCTCAGCCCGAAGGCGGTTGAGGCTCTGGTTCGAAATTTGGAAAAAGCCAAGGCTCAGAAAGACAAGGATCCACACCTCAACCTCATTCTGACGGCCGCAGTGACACTGCTGCGCAAACCGCAGTCTGGAACTCTCGATTTGCCGGGAGGGGAGCACAGGCGTGGCCAGATCCAGCGCTTGTTTTTTTCGCCCCTGGAAGACTTTCTGATCAACGAAACTTTGCCGAACCGTCAGGAAGGTCGCGTGAACAGGGCGGTTCTTGACCGTGTGTGGACTTGGCTGGGACGGGATGTGATACCCGGCGATGTCCGCATGGTTCTCGACCAGGCAGGAAACAACGCGGTAAGCGGTGAAAGAGTGGATGCTCTTGTTCAGGCACTGCGAACCCGGTCCGTAGATGCTGTCAGCGAAGCGCTGCGCAAGAGCGAAGTCTCGGAAAAGGAGCGTCGCCGCATTGGCATTGAGCTTGGCGGTGAACGTGGCATTGCGGAACTTCTGGACATTCAGAAGATTTTTGCCGCTGAACGCTGGCTGATACCCTTTCTCCAGAACATACCTGATCGGGTCAATGAACACCGGCTGAAACAAGACCTGGACGTCTTGCGACTGGTCGACAAATGCTCAGCTCGCTTTCCAGACCATATTCCGGTGATCGCGGCCGCCCTTGTGGAACGTGCCGACACACCGTCAGCCTTGTGCACCTTTGCGGGCCGGTTGGCAGGTGACGAAGACCCGAAGGTTATCGCCAATTCACCGTTCGCCCCGTTTGTCGACGTTGTGATGAGTGAAGCCGAGCGGCTTCAGATCCTTGCGCTGGAGCACCGGAACAACAATCCGGATCCGGTCGCCTTTTCCCAGGCGCTGGGCGAGTATCACTCGTTGGTGCGCGGGGTCGAGCGGGACATGGACCTGTCTTTGAGCGGCAAATGGCACAAGCGTTTGTCTGAAACCAAACGCAATATCTCCAGTGAAGTGACACGGGAGCTGAACAACGCGCACGGCGCAATCCGGCGCGCGCTCCAGGTGCCGAAGTTTGATAAAAACGGTGTTCTGCGATCAAATCAGGCCGCAATTGATGAGGCCGTTCGGATTCTTCGGGTGGTCACAATGTCGCGTAACGCATCCGAAACGCTGGCAGTGAATGATGTCGGCAAACGAACGCGGCAGGCAGTGGAGCAGACGCTTGAAATTGTCACACGCTCACTGATAACGGATCTCGGCAAGGCGCGTGGACAACAGCAGGAGGCACAGTTGGCAGCAGCAGACGCGGCCATCATGCTTTCCGAAATCTATTTTGGTTCCGAATATGCAGCGCAGCTGCGCCGAAGCCGGCAATCGGCGGTTTCCAAGGCCAAAAACAACGGAAACGATGCGGCTCCGAGCGCCGAGCGCAAGCTCGTCGCAAGCGCTCTGTCACGCAGATAGACGCTGTTTCTTCTAAGGTTGCATCATCGCTTTCATTGCGATTGACCAAACTCAATGTCAGTTCCGCGACTGCCGGTCACACTGTAACAGTCTTGCAATTGCCCCGATTGAACTGTCTATAGTGCCGCCATGGTTTTCTGGATCTTAATCGCCATAATGACGGGGGTAGCGGCCCTGTCGGTGCTCGTTCCGTTGTCACGAACGAAACGTTCACCTGAGTCTTCAGCAGCAAACGCTGATGAAGGCGTTTATCGTGAACAGCTGGAGGCGATCGACAGTGAGCTGAAACGCGGCCTGATCGAACCTGAAGCGGCTGAAGCCGCAAGGACCGAAGTCGCTCGCAGGCTTTTGGCCGCTCACGAAAAGAACACAGGCAAAACGGAATCCGGTGCTCAGGGTACGCGGCTGAGAATGGCTCAGGTGCTTGCTTTGCTGGCGCTTCCCGTCATGGCCCTGGGAATTTATGTGTCGCTCGGTTCACCCGATCACCCGGATCAACCGCTCTCAGCCCGGCTGAATGCCCCGGCGGAGGAGCAGTCTGTTGATGTGCTTGTCGCACGCGTCGAGCAGCATTTGTCGGAAAATCCGGAAGATGGTCAGGGCTGGGCGGTGATTGCGCCGGTCTATCTGACAATTGGCCAGCCGCAGGCTTCTGCTCGGGCCTTCGCCAATGCAATCCGTATTCTCGGCGCCCGGCCGGATTGGCTGACCGACATGGGCGAGGCCATGACGATGGCCAATCAGGGACTGGTCTCTGCCGATGCGCGTGAGGCTTTCGAGAAGGCCGTCGCCATGGAACCGTCGGCAATCAAACCCAGATTTTTCCTTGCGATCGCACTTGGCCAGGAGGGGGACAAGGATGCAGCAATCAAGGCATGGAACGACTTGCTCGAAGGAGCGGACGAGTCCGCAGCGTGGGCAAGAGTCGCACGTCAGCACCTTGCGGAACTGGAGGGAACCAGCCCGCTGGTTGCCGCGCTTGGTGGACCATCCAGTGAAGACATTGCCGCTGCACAGGACATGAATGCCGACGACCGGCAGGCGATGATCAGTGGCATGGTCAGCGGATTGGCGGAGCGGCTCGGGAGTGAGGGAGGCACACCCGAGGAATGGGGCCGTTTGATGCGTGCCTATATGGTCCTGGGAGAGAAGCAGAAAGCTGAAAGCGCGCTGGCAAATGCTCAGGCAGCTTATGCAGATAAGCCTGATCAATTGTCTCTTATCAAGGACATGGCCAGCCAGCTCGGGTTAACAGGGTCTTAGATAGCAAACCGTACGCGGGTTGCCTGCGTACGCAGCCACAAGAAGACTTCGGACGGAACAAAATGACTCGCAAACAAAGAAGGTTGACCCTCATAGGATCGGCAGGTGCAGTACTCGCTGTGGCGCTTGGATTGATCCTGTTTGCCCTGAACGATCAAATCGTCTTTTTCCAAAGCCCGACGGACATCACACAGAGCGCCATCCCGGCGGGACAGCGCATCCGGCTTGGAGGACTGGTTGAAGAAGGATCTGTCGTCAGATCCGACAATGCTCAAGTGAGCTTTCGGGTAACCGACATGGCGAATGCGGTATCAGTGACCTATAAAGGAATCTTGCCAGACCTGTTCAGAGAGGGGCAGGGCGTGGTCACCGAAGGGATAATCGGTCCGGACGGTGTCTTTGTGGCAGATAGCGTGCTGGCAAAGCATGATGAGAACTATGTCCCCAAGGAAGTCGCAGAGGCTCTGAAGGAACAGGGGCACTGGCAAGGCGGAGAGGGTGACGCCCAGTAGCGGCGTTGATCAATTGAAACAGGACGCGAACTTCCAATGATAGTCGAATTCGGACATTACGCTCTGGTTCTGGCATTAGCCCTGACACTCGTGCAATCAGTGCTGCCGCTCTGGGGTGCTCTTTCGGGTGACAACCGCCTCATGGCGGTGGCGCCACCAGTTTCGATCATGCTCTTCCTGCTGGTTCTGATCTCGTTCGTGGTCTTGACCGCCGCGTATCTGAACTCCGACTTTTCCGTTCTGAACGTCTTGGAAAACTCGCACTCTGCAAAACCGCTGCTCTACAAGTTCACGGGCGTTTGGGGCAACCACGAAGGCTCCATGCTGCTCTGGATCCTCATACTGGTGTTCTTCGGTGCCCTGGTTGGCATGTTCGGAAGCAACTTGCCGTCTGACCTGCGCGCGGCAACCTTGTCGGTTCAGGCTTGGGTGTCCGCGGGATTTCTGTTGTTCCTGCTGGCGACCTCCAATCCGTTCGCGCGTGTAACAAATCCACCTCTCGAAGGAGCGGATCTCAATCCGATCCTTCAGGACGTTGGTCTGGCGATCCATCCGCCGCTGCTTTACATCGGCTATGTCGGGTTCTCGATCACCTTCTCATTCGCCGTTGCCGCGCTCATTCTTGGTCGGCTTGACGCCGCCTGGGCACGGTGGGTTCGTCCCTGGACCCTTCTGGCCTGGAGCTTCCTGACGCTTGGCATCTCCATGGGCTCCTACTGGGCCTACTATGAACTCGGCTGGGGTGGCTGGTGGTTCTGGGATCCGGTCGAAAATGCCAGCTTCATGCCCTGGTTGGCCGGTACCGCACTTCTCCACTCGGCGATTGTCATGGAAAAGCGCGAAGCCTTGAAGATCTGGACAGTTCTTCTTGCGATCTTCACGTTCTCGCTGTCGCTTCTTGGCACTTTCCTCGTTCGCTCTGGCGTGCTCACCTCGGTTCATGCGTTTGCAACGGATCCGGCGCGTGGAGTGTTCATTCTCGCTCTCTTGTGCCTCTTTATCGGTGGTTCCCTGTCGCTTTATGCCTGGCGGGCGCCAATGTTGAAGCAGGGTGGCCTGTTTGCACCGATCAGCCGTGAAGGCGGGCTTGTGCTGAACAACCTGTTCTTGACGGCCGCAACGGCCGCAGTCTTTGTCGGAACTCTGTATCCGCTGGTTCTGGATGCCGTGACAGGCGAAAAAATCTCCGTCGGCGCACCATTCTTCAACCTCACTTTCGGTCCGCTTATGATCCCGCTGCTGATTGCGGTTCCATTCGGACCAATACTCTCGTGGAAGAGAGGCGATCTGCTTGCGGCAACGCAAAGGCTTTATGCTGCGCTCGGTTTGGCGCTGCTCATGACGCTGTTCACGTTCTGGCTCTGGGGCATGGAAAAAGTGCTCGCTCCATTGGGGGTCGGCCTTGCGGTCTGGGTGATGGCAGGTGCCGTTGCTGAAATCGTCACACGCGTGAAGTTTTTTGACATCGGACCGAAACGTGGCTTCGCCCGCCTTTATGGTCTGCCTGGTTCAGCCTGGGGTACGGCCATGGCTCACTTCGGCATCGGTGTGACAGTTCTCGGTATCGTCACAGCATCCGCCTTCCAGGAAGAGCGCATAGTCACGATGCGGCCGGGTGACACTGTGAACCTGTCGGGTTATCAGGTTACATTTGACGGTGCTGCACCCAGGAGGGGGCCGAATTACACGGAGGAAGTCGGTCACTTCACCATTCGCAAAGCCGGTGCCTACGTGACGGAGCTTGATCCCTCAAAACGCGTCTATACTGCGCGACAGATGCCGACCACCGAGGCTGGAATCCACACTTTCGTATTTTCCCAGCTCTATCTGTCCCTTGGTGAAAGCCGGGGTGACGGGGCGGTTGATGTCCGGGTCTACTTCAAGCCGCTGATCACGCTTATCTGGATCGGCACTGTTATCATGGCGCTCGGCGCGGCATTCTCAATGGCAGATCGGAGGCTCCGGATCGGGGCGCCGAAACCGGCAGCCAAACGCAAGGCGGTTCCGGCCGCAGCTCCGGCGGAGTGACAGATGATACGCTCGCTACTGACGACATTGGTGCTTTGTCTTGCTGTGCTGGTCACCCCTGCAAACGCCGTCACGCCAGACGAAGTGCTGGACGATCCCGCTCTGGAGGCTCGGGCGAGAGCGCTTTCGGCTGAGCTTCGTTGCATGGTGTGCCAGAACCAGTCGATTGACGACAGTGATGCCCCCCTTGCAAAAGACCTTCGCGTGCTGGTGCGCGAACGACTGGTGGCGGGCGACAGTGACAAGCAGGTTATCGATTACCTGGTCGACCGGTACGGTGAGTTCGTACTGCTGAAGCCACGGCTTGCCTGGCACACAATAGTCTTGTGGGCAGCAGGTCCTGTGGCACTTCTTGCAGGTCTTCTGGCAATCATCATTGCGCTTCGCAACCGGACAAAGCGTCTTCAGCAGGCAGCGGTTCCAGGCCAGTCCAAACTTTCCGAAGAAGAAGAGCGTCGGCTCCAGGCGCTGCTTGAGGACAGCGAATAAAACTGTCAGCGCGTCGACAACGACGCTTTGCACTCGACCTTCGCAGATCGGCATCACGGCTTTCACACCAAGCCGTGATTTGCACGCAATATCTTCATGCTTACCTCTGGCCAAGTGATTTAAAGGCGGCAAGACTATCAAGACGGTTCAGGCATTGACCCTGGGCCAGCTGAACTTGCCTGCGACTTGATTGGAGGGCTGGAAGATGGCGAACCGTCCACTGAAACTGGAATTCGATGGTGCCCATGGCGCCAAACTGGCAGCACGTCTCGACCTGCCGG
This sequence comes from Pseudomonadota bacterium, assembly GCA_039195965.1. Classification (GTDB taxonomy): domain Bacteria; phylum Pseudomonadota; class Alphaproteobacteria; order Rhizobiales; family Stappiaceae; genus Roseibium. The sequence goes on along the minus strand of JBCCVB010000023.1, from coordinate 39,288 downwards.
CTGGTGAAATTCGCGCATTTGCCCTTTTTGCGCATTGCTTCACTTGTTCCAAGGATATCCCTGCCGCCCGACATATTGCCGGTACGTTGGCCGCTGAAGGCATCGCGGTTCTCAGGTTCGACTTCACCGGGCTCGGTGGCAGTGGAGGCGATTTTTCCTCGACCGGATTTTCCTCGAACGTCGAAGACCTGAAACTGGCAGCCGATTTCCTGCGTCAGAACTACGAGGCACCCAAGATCCTGATCGGTCATTCGCTGGGCGGAGCAGCGGTACTTTCCGTTGCCTCTGAAGTTCCCGAAGCCCGAGCTGTTGTGACGATCGGAGCGCCGTCGGATGCCGATCATGTCATCCATAACTTCAAGGGCGCCGTTGACGACATTCGTGCCAAGGGCGCAGGAGAGGTTGATCTGGCCGGTCGCACCTTCACGATCCGCAAAGAGTTTCTGGATGACCTTGAGGCGCAATCGGTTCGTGACAAGGTTTCGAAGCTCGGCAAGGCGCTGCTGGTTATGCATGCTCCTCTCGACGAAACAGTCGGCATCGAAAATGCAACCAACATTTTCATCGCCGCAAAGCATCCCAAGAGCTACATTTCCCTCGACAAGGCCGACCACCTTCTCAGCAGAAGCGACGATGCTGCCTACGCTGCACGTGTGATCACCGGTTGGGTCAGTGGCTACCTCGACAAACCAGTTGCCGCAGACGTGACAGAGCCGAAGGACGGTGTCGAAGTCGTCGAGACGGGGCAGGGTAAATTTCAATCAATCGTCGTCAGTGGTCAGCACCGGCTTATTGCCGACGAGCCGACGGACTACGGCGGTCTCGACAGCGGACCATCGCCTTACGGCTATCTTTCTGCGGCACTTGGCGCTTGCACGGTCATGACATTGCGCATGTATGCAGACCGCAAGGGATTGTCCGTTGAGCGGATTGGGACCCAGGTTCTCCACGGCAAGGTGCACGCGGCAGATTGCGAAGATTGTTCGGAAGAGCAAAAGGCCAAGGGCGGTCGGATCGACCGGTTCGAGCGGCTGATAACGATTGACGGTGATCTCGACGCTGCAACGCGTACGCGAATGCTGGAAATCGCCGACAAGTGCCCGGTCCACAAGACCCTGGAAGCGGGTGCTGCGGTGGTGACACGCGAAGTTCCGGTCCAGGAATAGCGATATCCGGTGTTTCGCAGGCGGTCAGGCCGCCTGCGACTGCAGCGTGCTGAGACGAATTTTCATGAACGACAACAGACGGCGGGCATCCTTGTCGGAGAGCGACTTGTAGTTCTCGATCCAGTTCTCGACCGTCGACTGTGGCTGCTTGTTATGCATCGCACGCGCCCGGCAAAGCGAAGCATAGTCGTTGTTTTCCACGCCCATAGCCCGGCAAAGAACGGAAATGCCGGTGGCGTCGTAGCGGACCATCACGTTGGTCACGTATTTCTGCTCCAGGCCTGCCATCTCCGCGAGCAGGAAGCAGATGTCGAACAGGTTGTTCGACAGGGATAGTTTTGTAATCGCCTTGCTCAGCGAACGTTGTCCGGCGCGGATCTCCTTCAAGGTTGCCTTGGCATTGATCCGCGTTGCCTTGCGTTCAAGTTTGGAGCTGGCGACAACCTTGCTTGCTTCGTGGAAGAGGTCACGAACGAGCGCTTCGTTATCCGCGCGCATCTGTCGAACCTTTGCCTGCTGCTGTTCAGGCATCTGGTTGATCAGTTTTTCGTATTCATCTTCGGAAATGTCCGAGCGTTCCATCAATGCGTCGCGGATCTTGTCGTCGCGCTCGGCCAGTTTGATGAGGAGCCTTGAACCCCAATCGGAAAATTCCGCGCCCGAGTTTGCCGCAACAGACCGTTTGACCGGGCTTTCACCGCGGTCCAAAAGAACATCAGTAACGGTTGCTTCGAGTTTCTCGCGTTTGGAGATGGCAAGCAGGTGACCCTGACCCATGGTCTTTGCCAGTTGCAGAATGTCTTCACTCTTGAGAGCGTTGGATGACGTCAACATGGGCCGCGCGATGTCGATCTCCTCGCGTGCGAGGGTAGAGGCCACTTTGTGGGACGTACTGTCAATCGGCGCGAGCTGCTCCGAAACTTCCTTTTTCTGCTCCGGTTCCATCGTGGGGAGCATGCTCTCCAGAACCGTATTGAACAGGGTGATTTCTTCTGTCTGATAACTGTCGGCCCCGGTCACGAAAAGCTCGGTCACGTGCTCAACCAGCTGGTGGCGCTTTTCCGGGGTGCTATCCTTGGCAAGACTAAGAAGGTCGTCGATCATCTAGGGTCATCCGTTTTTCTAACGTCATGACTACCCCATAGACAGTTTACAAGTGGATAAAACGCAGTCAAAAATTCAGTGTAATATGGTTTTTATCGGTAATACTGACAATTTTAGGCAAAAGTTGTTTTGTTCTTTTGCTGAATAGAGCCGATCAATTAAGGGATTTGTTGCGATGCAAAAGGTAGACGCAATCGATCTTATTGATCACGGGGTTTTTCTGGTCAATTGCCTTTGCCGGATATCGGCAGTCAGGCAGCCTGTTCCTGCTTGGCAGAGTGCAACTTCGCCTTCATGAGCGCCAGCAGGCGCCGGGCATCGGTTGCATCGAGCATGTGATAGTTGGTCAGCCACTTGCTGCCGGTGCTTTCCGGAAACTTCAAATGCTTGCACCGTTCCTTGCAAATTGCCTGGAACTCCACAGCCTCGATCCCTGTTGCTCGGCAAACCGTTGCAATGCCCGTGGCATCAAAGCGAACCATCAGATTGTGAACGTATTTGCTTTCAAGGCCCGAGAAAAATGCCAGTAGAGAAACTGCGTCCAGAAGATTGTGTTCCAGTGCCAGATGATAAATGGCTTTGTTCAGGGTGGTCTTGCCGAGACGAATACCCATCAGCCAGGCTTTGGGGCTGATCTTCGATGGACGCCTTGCGAGTTCCGAACCGGAAGCGATTTCTCCATCATCGCGGAACAGGTCTTCCAGCAACTCTTCGTTCGATTTGCGCAAATGCCGGATTCGGTCACCGAGCTGCTTGGGCATGTCTTTTACAAGAGTTTCAAACTCCTGCATTTCCATGTCGGCGCCGAGATTGGCTGCAAGGGTATGTTTAACTTCCTTGCCGCCCCTTTTTATCAGAACTTCTGAAACATCCTTGCTGACATGGTCACGCTTGGCCATCGCCAGAAGGTGTCCCTGGCTTTCTGTCTGAGCAATCTTGACGAGACTCTCGTCGGTGAGGGAAGAGGAGTGCTCCAGAACTGGTTGTGCAATCGGCAATTCGTCGCTTGCCATTGCGGCAGCCAGTTTTGTAGAGGTGGCCTTGACTTCAGCAAGGCGAACCGACATCTGCTGGCGCGCCCCTTTTTCGAGGGAACCATACACACCCTCGAGCATGTTGTTCAGAAGATGAGTTTCCTCAGAGCCAGAGTCTTCACTTCTCGCAACAAGCAAGCCGGTGACGTGTTCGGCCAGCTCATGTTTCTTTTTTGAAGTTGTGTCCTTGGCAAGTTGAAGTAGTGCGTCAGTCATGGTGATACCTTGTCACCGGAAGTTTCCTCGAATTTTCTTTACAACCAATGAAAATGGACGAGGGAAATGCTGTGAAGACGCTGATAATTAGTTGACCTAAGGGCATCTTTACGCCATGGGTTGAGCATGAGCGCTTTACCTATCCTGTATTCCTTTCGCAGATGTCCCTATGCCATTCGGGCACGTCTCGCGATCGCTTCGAGCGGGCAGACAGTGGAGTTGCGTGAAGTCGTTCTCAGAGACAAGGCTCCGGAATTTCTCAAGACTTCACCGACCGCAACGGTCCCTTGCCTGAAACTGCAGGAAGATGTTCTGGATGAAAGCCTCGATGTCATGCTCTGGGCATTGCGTGTTGCTGATCCGGAAGAGTGGCTCAAGCCGGAAACCGGCAATCTGGAGGCAATGTTAAGCCTCGTCGAGGAATGCGACGGTCCTTTCAAGAAACATCTCGATCGTTACAAGTATCACACTCGATACGAGGGGGCGCAGCGGGAGGAAGAGCGTTTGGCGGCGGCTGGTTTTCTATGGCAGCTGGACCAGATGCTGGAAGGTCAGCCATGGCTTTTCGGACAGCGCGCGTCTCTCGCCGATTTCGCGATCCTTCCTTTCGTCCGGCAGTTCGCAAATGCTGATCGTGATTGGTTCGACGGCGAAGGCTGGACCAACTTGAAAGGTTGGCTGGTTGCGTTTGAATTCTCTTCCCGCTTCCAGTCCGTAATGCCGAAGTGGGACAAATGGCAGGACGGTAGCGATCCTGAGTTCTTTCCTGCCGGTTGAACCTGTTGCCGGTTGTTTCAGGTGCTGTTGAAATCGCGCACTTTCCTGAACTTGGGAAAGAAACAAGGCAGCGTTTGAACGTTTCGTGCCATTGAGCAACAGCGTTTCTTGAATAGAAGCGGCGCAAAAACCTCAACCTTACAAAATCGTAATGCCACCGACAGGCGCTCGTAAGGCGGGCGTACCTATTTTCCTTCCTGAGCCTGGAACGCGAATCCCCGTGCGTGTTCATGAAACGGCCGCAACGAATTTTGATAGAGGAAGAAAATATGGAAAACCGTCGGACAGTCTCTCCTTTGCGGTCCCGCCGTGCCAAATTGCTGGCAGGAGTTGTCGCGCTCGGCACAGCTGGTCTTTTGACCGCGCAAACAGTCGTTCCGGCCCAGTTGGCCCAGGCTGAACCTGTCCGGGTCGATGCAGCGGCACCGTCGGATTTTTCTGATGTTGTGCGCACCGTCAGCCCTGCCGTGGTGAGTGTACAGGTCAAGCAGGCCGCCGAGCCGCGCATGATGAATTTCCAGGGTGGTGACAATTTCCAGGAGTTCTTCAAGGGGCTTCCGGAAGGCAACCCGCTGGAGCGCTTCTTCCGTGACTTTGAAGGTCGCGGTGGTGAGCAGGGACAGAACCAGCGCCGTATGCCGCGCCAGTATGGTCTGTCGCAAGGATCCGGTTTCTTCATCTCGAAGGATGGTTACGTCGTAACCAATCACCATGTGATCGATCGTGGAACTGAATTCACCGTCATCGATCAGAATGGCGATGAATATGACGCGACACTGATTGGGGCCGACAAGCGGACCGATCTTGCACTGCTGAAAGTGGATTCCGGCGAGGACTTCACCTACGTGGATTTCGCCGAGGAAGCACCGCAGGTCGGTGAATGGACGGTTGCAATCGGGAACCCGTTCGGTCTCGGCGGATCTGTCACCGCAGGCATTGTTTCCGCTCGCGGCCGTGATATCGGAGCCGGCCCTTATGACGATTTCATCCAGATTGACGCGCCTGTCAATCGTGGCAACTCCGGTGGCCCTGCCTTCAATATGAAGGGTGAAGTGATTGGTGTGAATGCCGCGATCTTCTCGCCGTCCGGTGGCAATGTCGGAATTGCCTTCGCAATCCCGGCTTCGACCGCGCAAGACGTCATCATGGAGCTGAAGGACGGCGGTACAGTTGTCCGCGGCTGGTTAGGCGTTCAGATCCAGAACGTCACTGATGACATCGCGGAAAGCCTTGGCCTTGGTGAGGCCCGCGGCGCACTTGTCGCGGAAGCGCAGGAAAACAGCCCGGCACAGAAGGCTGGCCTGCGCTCGGGCGACACGATCCTGGCTGTCGATGGCACCAGCGTGGAAGGCCCGCGTGAGTTGTCCAAGATAGTTGCCGCCTATGACCCGGATTCGTCGGTGGATGTCACCATCTGGCGTGACGGCGAGGAGCAGGAGATCAGCGTGACGCTCGGCCGCCTGCAGGAGCAGGAGAAAGTCGCCGAGGCCAAACCTCAACTCGAGGACGGCAAGACCAGTCTGGATGACCTTGGTCTCGTCGTAACCACGAAGGCGAAAGCCGGACTGGAAGGTGAAGGCGTTGTCATCGCCGAAATCGACCCCGATGGTCCGGCCGCCGAAAAGCGCCTGAGCACGGGTGACGTGATCCTCGAGATCGCCGGAATGAAGGTCAACGACCCGGCGGACGTCATGAAGGCACTCGACAAGGCTGAAAAGGATGGCCGCAAGGCAGTTCTGATGCGGATCGAGAGCAACAACAACACACGGTTCGTGGCTCTGCCCATGAACCTAGCGTGATCAGGAACCGGTTCAGCAAGAGCTGGAACCTGAGCGACAAGACCGGCTTGCCCTCTGCCCCCAACCCCGACGGGCCGGTCTTGTCCCAGGGTTTTGGAGATGAACCCTGATGGTCTGGCGGCGGCGCCTCACATCCATCGCCGCCGTCAGCCATTTTCTTTTGGCGCAACTCAAGGTAAAAAGGATGTCATGTTGCGGATTCTAGTTATCGAAGACGACCCGGAGGCGGCGAGCTATCTCGTCAAGGGTCTAAGTGAATTCGGTCACACGGCCGACCATGCTGCAGACGGTCAGACCGGTCTGCAGATGGCACTCGACAGCAACTACGACATCCTGATCGTGGATCGCATGCTGCCGAAAATGGATGGACTGTCCATTATTCAGGAGCTGCGAAGAGAAGGTAATCACACACCTGTTCTCATCCTCTCCGCGCTCGGCCAGGTAGATGATCGCGTCAAGGGCCTGAAGGCCGGTGGGGATGACTATCTGCCCAAACCCTTTGCCTTCACGGAATTGCAGGCACGTGTGGAAGCCCTTGCGAGGCGCCCGCAATCTGCCAATCAGGTTGAGACCACTTATCAGGTCGGTGACCTGACACTTGATCGCATGGCGCATTCCTGCCGCCGTGGAGAAACCGACATTCCGCTGCAACCTCGCGAGTTCCGGCTTCTGGAATATCTCATGCAGCACGCCGGTCAGGTCGTGACCCGAACGATGCTGCTGGAGAATGTCTGGGAGTATCACTTTGATCCGCAGACGAACGTGATCGATGTTCACATCTCGCGCCTGCGCGGCAAAATCGACAAAGGCTTCGAAACACCGCTCCTGCACACCATCCGAGGTGCCGGATACACGATCCGTGACGCGGCTCACTAGGTTTACAAAAACAACAGCGTTCAAGCTGTCGTTGCTTTACATCGCCGTTTTTACGGTGATGTCCGGTGTTCTGCTCGTTTACGTTTCGGAAAACACCGACCACCTGATGTCCGAACAGGTGGTTCAGGCGGTGGATGCCGAGCTGAAAGGCCTGTCGGATGTTTATGTTCGCGGTGGTGTTCGCGATCTCGTTCAGACAATCGACAACCGCTCACGGCATCCGGATGCCAGCCTTTATCTGCTAACGGATTTTTCAGGCAATGCGCTGGTTGGCAATATCGCCAGACTGCCAACCGTTGTGCTCGAAGAAGCGGACGGAGGCTTGCGCCGGGTCCGATACACCCGTCTCGGTCAGGACACCGAAGACATAGAACGTCAGGCCATGGTGCGCACGTTCGAACTGCGTGGCGGCTTTCGCCTGCTTGTCGGTAGAGACCTTGGCGAGCAGCTGCATTTTTCCAATCTTCTGGGCAACGCTCTTCGCCTCTGGCTTGTAGTGGTCGTCGTGATGGCCGCGATAACCTGGCTGTTTGTCAGTCGCCGGGTGATGAAGCGCATCGACGACATCTCGGCAACAAGCCGTATGATCATGAACGGTGATTTGTCTGAACGGCTGAGCATTGCCGGCAATAATGACGAGTTCGACCGCTTGGCTGTAAATCTGAACGCCATGCTCGACCGGATCGAATTGTTGATGCAATCGATGAAGGACGTCACCGACAACATCGCCCATGATCTGAAGACCCCTCTGACGAGATTGCAGACCCGTATCGAAATCGCCTTGAGGGAAGCAAAGGGCGAGGAAGGCTATCGTGGCGCGCTGGAGGCAACGCTCGACGAAACCGATCAGCTGCTGCGCATCTTCAATGCCTTGCTCCGGATCGCGCGCATCGAATCCATGGCACCTGGTTCCGTCATGGAACCTGCCGACATGAACAAGTTGATTGACCAGGTCGCGGAGCTCTATGAACCTCTAATCGAGGACGAAGGCGGAACTCTTGAAATAGACATGCCCCCTGATCTGCACGCCGACTGCAACAGGGACCTTATCAGCCAGGTAATGGTCAATCTCATTGAAAACGCTTTGAAATATGGTCGTCCGGAAACCGGAGCTCTACGACTTCGCCTTGGAGGCAAGGAAGAGGACGGGCGGGTGATCCTGTTTGTTGCAGACAATGGCCCCGGAATACCGGAAGAAGATCAGGTCCGGGTGAAAGACCGCTTCGTTCGCCTGGAGGAAAGTCGATCTGAACCGGGAACAGGTTTGGGATTGAGCTTGGTCAAGGCCGTTGCGAGCTTGCATGGAGGAGACTTGCGCTTCAAAAATGAAGATCCGGGACTTTGTGCCTGGATTGATCTGGCGCCGGTGAAACCGGCTAGCAACGGGAGCGGGAATGCAGAAGCCGGCACAGGGCGTAAAGGGGAGCCAAACAGGGAGTGACAGCGCGGCAGGAGCGCTGGTCGACCGTATTGCCATTGTGCCTACAACGCCTGAACCCGAAAGAGCAGGCCTTTTTCTCAAAGATCTGACCGAGCACCCCGAGGCAGGGGCAACACTCGAGACCCTGATCAAGACCAAGAAAAATCTCGAAGGTTTTCTGAGCGGGATAATTGGCAATTCGCCGTACTTGCGCGACCTGATGCTTGCGGATCCGCCAAGGCTGCTGAGCTTGTTGAGCGAAGCACCGGAGGCGCGCGTGGATCGTCTCCTTGCCGAAGCGCCCGTTTCCTGGATGGAAGACGAGGCCGGAACGATGCGCGCTCTCAGGCTTCTCAAGCAGGATCTGGCCCTGACGCTCGGACTGGCAGACATTTCCGGCGCGATTGATTTGGACATGGTCACAGGTTCGCTGGCAGGGTTTGCGGATGCCGCGCTTACAGCGGCCATTCGCTTTTGTCTCAGCGACCTTGCGCGCAGGAATAAATTCACGCCGCATGATCCCGAAAAGCCGGAAGTCGATAGTGGCCTGATCGTGCTGGCCATGGGCAAGCATGGCGCTGATGAACTGAACTATTCGTCCGATATCGACCTGATCGTTCTCTACGACCCGGCGAAAGCTCCGATGGCAGGGGGCGCAGAAGCGCCGGTTGAGTTTGTTCGCCTGACCCGGCGACTGGTCAAGATCATGCAGGACAGAACGGCTGAAGGTTACGTTTTCCGCACGGATCTGCGCCTCCGCCCGGACCCGGGGGCAACGCCGCTCGCAATGTCCTTGCCGGCCGCACTGGTCTATTACGAATCTCTCGGTCAGAACTGGGAACGGGCCGCCTTGATCAAGGCGCGCCCCTGTGCGGGAGATATCAAGGCAGGCAATGCATTCCTGCATGAAATTGCTCCCTTTATCTGGCGCAAGTATCTGGACTTTGCTGCGATAGCGGACGTTCAGTCGATCAAGCGTCAGATCCATATGCACAAAGGCCACAGCGCAATTGCCGTTGCCGGGCATAACGTCAAGCTTGGGCGCGGCGGTATCCGGGAAGTGGAATTCTTTGTTCAGACACAGCAGCTTATAGCTGGGGGTCGAAATCCTGCTCTAAGAGGGCGCCGCACGCTGGAGATGCTGGAAGCGCTCTGCAAAGCTGACTGGATACGCCAGCAGGCGGTGGATGAGATGAGGGAGGCCTACTGGTTCCTGCGAGATGTTGAACACCGCATCCAGATGCTCAATGACGAACAGACGCAGCTGCTGCCGAAGGATGATGAAGGGTTGATGCGGATCGCCGCATTGATGGGATTTGAAAGCCTTACATCCTTCGAAACCGAGTTTTTGGGACACCTGAGAAAGGTCCAGCATCACTATGCTGAACTGTTCGAGGATGAGCCGGCTCTTTCCTCCGAACTTGGAAATCTCGTCTTCACTGGGGACGATCATGATCCCGGTACGTTGGAAACGCTTGCAGGACTGGGATTCAAGCAACCGGCTGAAGCCGCAAGTATTGTAAAAGCCTGGCACTTCGGTCGGTATCCTTGCACGCGGTCAACCAAGGCCCGTGAGCGCCTTACGGAAATGCATCCAGCCTTGATTGGCGCTCTGGCAGCAACCGACAACGCAGACGCGGCGCTTCTGGCGTTTGACAGCTTCATGTCAAAGCTGCCCGCAGGCGTTCAGCTCTTTGCTTTGCTCAGATCCAATCCTCAATTGCTGACACTGCTCGCAACGGTTATGGGCGCAGCACCAAGGATGGCTGAAACAGTTTCCAAGAGGGTCCATGTCCTTGATGCAGTGTTGGATCCGGCCTTCTTTGGCGCAATGCCAAGCGTCGAAGAATTTCGGGCCGGCTTGGATCGGACGCTGGCGCAGGCAAGGTTCTATGAAGAGGCTTTGGACAGGGCTCGCATTTTCGCGCAGGAGCAACAGTTTCTGATTGGCCTGCGCCTGATTTCAGACACGTTGACAGCGGACCGCGTCGGCTTCGCATTGGCTCGGTTAGCAGAGGTGGTCGTGGGTCGCCTTCTGACCCAGGTGATTTCTCATGTCAGCGAGTCGCACGGAGTCGTTCCGGGCGGAAACGTCGCTGTCGTGGCCATGGGCAAGCTTGGCGGCAGGGAAATGACTGCTTCGTCGGATCTGGACCTGATCCTGCTTTATGAAGCGCCGGAAGATGCGAAGCAGTCAGATGGCAAGCGGCCTCTGGCGATTTCGCAGTACTATATTCGTCTGACACAGCGGCTGGTGACGGCCCTGTCTGCGCCGACGGCTGAAGGATCGCTCTACGAGGTTGATTTCCGGCTGCGCCCGTCCGGCAACGCGGGGCCTCTGGCAACAAATCTCGATGGTTTCATCTCCTACCAGAAAAAAGATGCCTGGACCTGGGAGCACATGGCTCTCACGCGCGCAAGGGTAATCGCTTCAACGACACCGGAATTTGCGGAAAAGATCTCCGAAAACATCCAGGCAACTCTGACGCAGCCTCGCGACAAGTCGAAACTGGCTGATGAAGTCCGTGCCATGCGGGCACGGATCGAAAAGGAAAAGGGCACCAAAGACATCTGGGATCTGAAACAGGTCGCGGGAGGCCTGGTGGATATCGAGTTTCTCGCCCAGTTCCTGCAACTGGTTCACGCGAGCGAGAATCCGTCGGTTCTGGCCCAGGGCACGGAACAAGCCCTGGAGCACCTCCGGGATGCAGCATTCCTTGATCCTGGAGACGCGGAATTGCTGCTGGAAGCACTGCGCCTTTATCAGCGCCTTACACAGGTGTTGCGACTTGCATTGTCCGGAAAATTCGATCCGGCGGAAGCCCCGGGTGGTGTGCTGGATCTGCTGGTCCAGGCCTCAGGCAGCCCGACATTCAAGCATCTCGAATCTGAACTTGTGGAGCTTCAGGAGAAGGTGCGGGCAACGTTTGTAAGGCTTGTGGGTGAGGTAGAGGTGGTGGAGGGCTGAACGCGCATTAGCCGTTCTGTTGCTCGTCTGCCAAAGGCAGCGTGAAACTGACCGTCGTACCTTTCTTGACTTCTGACTCGATGGCCAGCTTGCCGCCATGCAGTTCAACCAGGGACCGGGCGATTGCGAGCCCGAGACCCGAGCCCTGATGGGTCTTTGTGAATTGGTTCTCAACCTGAACGAAAGGCTGGGCGAGGCGTTCGATGTCGCGTTCCGAGATGCCGATACCCGTATCGGTTACTTCGAAGCGCAGCTTGTCGCCGCGCGGGCGCGCCTTCAAGGTCACGATGCCATTGTCCGGAGTGAATTTCACCGCGTTGGCAAGCAGATTGAGTAGGATCTGCTTCAATGCACGCTTGTCGGCGTGAACGTGAACATCTTCGCTGACATCCGCGGTGACCGTGATGTTCTTCTCGGTGGCAGCCCCCGTGACGATGCGGCCGGCATCTGCCGCAGAAGCCGCCGCATTGACGATTTCCGTTTCGATGGACATGCGGCCTGCTTCGATCTTCGACATGTCGAGGATGTCGTTGATCACGTTCAAAAGATAGGTGCCGGAAGAATAGATATCCTTGCAGTAATCGGAATAGCGGTCGGTCCCGATCGGCCCGAACATCTCCTGAGTCATGATGTCGGAGAAGCCTATGATCGCATTCAAAGGGGTTCTCAGTTCGTGAGAGATATTGGCCAGGAATTCGGACTTTGCCTTGTTGGCAGCTTCTGCGTTGGTCTTTTCTTCCTGGTATTTGTCAGCCAGATCGACCAGCTGACGTGCCTGGACCTCAAGTGTCTTGCGAGATTTTTGCAGATCGGTGACGGTTGCCTTCAACCGCTTTTCCGAATCCATAAGCTTTTCTTCGTGCTTCTTTAGTGCCGTGATGTCCGTGCCGACGGACACAAAGCCGCCATCCTTGGTACGGCGCTCGGATATCTGCAGCCAGCGGCCATCTTCCAGTTGAGCCTCGTACGAGCCTTCAGGAGCGCCACCGCGCTGAGTGACGGTAACCGGCTGCGGCGCAACTTCCGAATTGGAAGCAGCGGCCATGACGTCCTTGTAAGGCGTGCCGGACCTGATCGCCGCGTTGGGGAGATTGTGCAAGGACTGGTAGTTCGAATTGCAGATAACCAGTTCGTTCTTGGCATTCCAGAGAACAAAGGCCTCGGAAATTGTTTCGATGGCGTCGCGCAGTCGCAGGTCCGCCATTCGGCTCTGCTCGGCCAATCGATGCTGTTCGGTAATGTCGATGCAAATTCCGATCAGGTGCGGTTCTGCACGCCCCGGTTCGGACTGTATTTCGCCGCGGGCACGCAACCAGATCCAGCTGCCGTCGGAGTGACGCATGCGAAAGGTTTCATCGACAAGCGTTTCGCCGCTTTCCAGAAGATGCTCGGCCAGTCCCAGCAAATCGATGTCGTCCGGATGAGTGATGTCGGATACATCGGAAAAGCTCAGGATGTCGTCTTTGGGTTCTCTTCCAAGGAGTTCGTACAGCGAGGAAGACCAGAACATCCGGCCACGGGAAAGGTCCCAGTCGAACAGTCCGCAGCGACCATGGGTGAGGGCGGTGTCGATGCGCGCTCGTGTCGCCGCATACATATCATCGGCATGCTCTGCGCGCGTCGCCTGACTGAAGAATCCATAGATCACCGCCAGGAGAACCAGGGACGTGCCAACGAACAGCGTTACATTCGCCGATAGGTCATCGCGCCAGTTCGAATAGATCGCACTCTCAGGCTGCAGGACGGCGACCATTCCCAATTGGCCGTCAAGATGATGCACGGTCGCCAGAACCTGCTCTTCCCCGTCAATGCCGCCAAGGTCGACGGGAACGGAGAGGACGCCGGCGCGCGCGCCAAAAACGGTAAGGGGCTGGGAGGGGGCGAGCAGATCGGTGATCGGGCGGCTTTCCAAAGCTGGACGGGCCGGTGCGGAGGCAACGATCGTGCCGTACTGGTCGGCTACCAGAAAGATGCGGGCCTTGCTCGTTGCTCCCGGGGGGAGACTGTTAGCCAGAAGACGCTTGAGCGTTGTTCGATACCCGAGCTCGGGTAGAGTGTCTTCTTCTGTGTTCAGTCTTGTCGCGACAACGGTTGCCATCAGACTGAGAGTTGTCTGGGCAGCCGTCCGGGTCTGAGAGAACTCGGAAGCGAGATCTCCCGCGCGGAAAACAGCCAGAATCAGAATGAACAGAATGGCCAGAGCAGGAATGACCCTGCGCATGAGGCTGTCCGAACGCAACACGCTGTCGCGAAAGGCGCCAAGAAGGGCATATAGCGGCGAGCCAATGCTGCCCGCGCTTTTCTTCTGAATCGACTCCTTATCGCTGCGCCGCGCAGTTGCGTCGCCAGCTAGTGCTCGCGCCATAGGAAGTGTGCCTCAAAATCCGCCTTCTCGGAGCTTGCCCCGAATCACTTCCATTTGAATCAAAACGTTTGTTTTTGTCCACCCCCGCGAAAGAAGAAAATGGTTAACGCGTACCCGCTTTTTCTGCTCACTTGTTAACCTTTTCCAGTATTTCGGACTATTGCAGGGTCCGATCAACGATATCTCGACTATCTCTTGATAGTTCTTCGCATGAAGAAATCCTCAAGAGTGCAGTTTCCGCGAAGGTAGATCGTTGTGGATCAAGCGCTCGCCAGGACCGGAAACTGGTCAATAACCGTGAGGCAACTTGGGGATTGCGTTTGTCCAGTTGCAGAACGGCCTCTGCGATCAGGTCAAATCCTTGGCCGTCGGCGCGCGCGAATTGTGTGGGATTGCCGGTTGCGAAGGATTGCAGCAACGAGCGAACCCTGTTGGGGTTGCCTGCATCATAAAGGGGGTGGTTCATCAGATCGCGCACTTTCTGCAGGGTATGTTCTCCCGGTGCTGTTGCCTGGGTCATGAACCACTTGTCCATCGCCAGAGTGCTTGCCTCGTGCCGGTTGCGATAGATCTCAAGCGCTGCATCTTTCTGTTCCATGTTGTCGTGAACGAGAAGCGTCAGCGCGGCGAGACGATCAGTCATGTTGTCAGCCTTGGAAAACCGATCCCACACGATTTCAGGGGCATCTTCGCGGCCCGAGAGAGCATAGTAATGCAAGGCTCTGTTGGAGAGCGCGCGTTTGCCGGAGTTTTCCGCGTCGGGCGAATAGTCTCCTTTGGGAGCAAATTCCGTCACCAAGGGCAACAAAGCAGAGGCGTGTGCACGCGAGATCGCCTCACGCAGCATTCTCCTGGCCGTCAGGATGGCGTCGGGATCAACATTCTTGCCGATTTCCTGAGCAATGTCCGCTTCGCTCGGGAGTGTGAGTGCCTGAGCTCGGAGTGCTGCATCCAGAGCCGGATCCGAGAGCACTGTGCCAAAGACGCCAATGACATCTTCATTTGGCGTGCAATCTTCTCCTTGTCGGATCAGCGCACTCAGACGCACGAGATCCTGCATCGCGAGGCTTTGCACTGCCTGCCAGCGGTTGAACGGGTCATTGTCCTTGCTCGCAAGGAAAAGAAGGTCCTCGGAACGCAGCTGCTGATCAAGGCGGATGGGAGCGGAGAAACCGCGCAACAGCGAAAGGACCGGCGGCGTCAGGATGTTGTTGAACGTAACTTCCTGCCGTGCCTTGTCCAGAAGCATGACGTCACCGGAAATCTCGGCGCCGGTGTGCGTCTCAAAGGCAATGTCGTCGCCATTCGGGCCGATCAGGCCGAAGCGAAGCGGAATAACTGAGGGCTTGCTCGTTTTTTGCGAGGGGACGGGAGGAATTTCCTGGCTTAGCGAAACAGTGAACGACTGCTGCGCCGGGTCGTGCCTTGTCTTCACCGATACGACAGGCGTTCCTGCCTGTTCGTACCAAAGGGCGAACTGGCTGAGGTCGATTGCGGCAGCATCTTCAAAGCACTTCAGGAACGCTTCAATGGTTGTTGCTTCGCCGTCGTGCTGCTTGAAGTAAAGATCGAGCCCGGCATGAAAATTCTTGTCGCCCAAGACGGTCTTGAGCATGCGGACGACTTCCGCACCCTTTTCGTAAACGGTCGCTGTGTAGAAGTTGTTGATCTCGTGATAGACGCGCGGCCGAACCGGGTGGGCAAGTGGGCCGGCATCTTCAGGAAACTGA
Organism: Pseudomonadota bacterium; assembly: GCA_039195965.1. Classification (GTDB taxonomy): domain Bacteria; phylum Pseudomonadota; class Alphaproteobacteria; order Rhizobiales; family Stappiaceae; genus Roseibium. The sequence goes on along the minus strand of JBCCVB010000023.1, from coordinate 23,833 downwards.
TGCGACTTCAACAGTCTCACATCCGCAATGCGCTTGACCGGGCGGGAGCGCATGTCTGATGAGAATTCCTGATCGCGGAATACGGTCAGGCCTTCCTTGAGGCACAACTGAAACCAGTCGCGGCAGGTAATGCGGTTTCCGGTCCAGTTGTGGAAATATTCGTGGGCGATCACAGCTTCAATATTTGCGTAATCCTGATCCGTTGCCGTTTCCGGGTCAGCCAATACGTACTTGTCATTGAAGATATTGAGGCCCTTGTTTTCCATCGCGCCCATGTTGAAGTCGGATACGGCAACGATGTTGAAAACATCGAGGTCATACTCCAGTCCGTAAACCTCTTCGTCCCAGCGCATGGAGCGCTTGAGCGAGTCCATGGCCCAGCTGCACAGGTTTTCCTTGCCATGCTCGACAAAAATGTTGAGTTCGACCTTTTTACCCGAGGATGTCACAAACTCGTCAGGGACCTTTGCAAGGTCGCCTGCCACAAGGGCAAAAAGGTAAGCGGGTTTGGGATGCGGATCGTGCCAGACAGCGTAATGCCGGTCCGTTTCAGTAACATCACCGTTTTCACTCAGGTTGCCATTTGCGAGAAGGATTGGGCAGCTAGCCTTGGGAGCTTCAAGCCGTGTCGTATAGACTGCAAGAACGTCGGGACGGTCGAGGAAATAAGTAATCCGCCTGAAACCTTCCGCCTCGCATTGCGTGCAGAATGTTCCTGAAGACCGATAAAGTCCCATCAGCTTGGTATTAGCATCCGGATTGATTTCCGTCTCGATCGTCAGTTCAAACGAGGTTGCGGGCGGCTTTTTGATTTCGAGCCGCTCAGGCGTTACCGCATATTCATCCCCGGCAAGCTCAACACCATTCAGTTTGAGAGCTGTCAGCTTCAGCTCATCGCCATCCAGAACCAAAGGTGTGCCGGCGCTTGTACCGTCCTGTCCGGCAACAGCCAAATTGGCGGTCACTTTGGTGGCCACTGGGTCCAGAAGAATGTCCAGATGGACCTTATCGATGCGGTATGCAGGCGGTTGATAGTCTTCCAGCCGGATGGCCGGCGCCGTTTCGGAACGCATCGAAGTCTCCTGAAATTGTTATGGACAAGCGGTACTTGGCTTTTGTTTACGCGTTATCATGATAGCGGAATGAGGCAAAGTCCTGTTTCCGCTTCTCAAAAAATTGCGGCAATGATGCACAGGGTCCCATGAATTGGAGATGGGGTTTTGACCTTGAGCAGCGCTTTGTCTATGTGATGAGCGCTGAAGGTTACAGGGAACTTTTTATATGAGCCGTTTGGACAGTTTTATTCGCCGCATGACTTCCCAGAAAATCTTGCTTGAGTATCTGGTGGACAAAGTCAACGCAGTTGAAGGTCCGGTGCTCGAACTAGGATTGGGTAACGGTCGTACCTACGATCACCTGCGGGAAATCTATCCGGACAAGGAAATCTTCGTTTTCGATTTTGCCATGAACTGTCACCCGAGCTGTGCTCCGGATGCAGAGCACATGATCCTGGGAGATATCCGCGACACGCTGGCCTTTTGTGGTCCACGTGTCGGAGCAAAAGCATCATTCGCCCACATCGATATTGGTTCAGCGGACCCGACCAACGATCTTGCCATCGTCAATTGGCTCGCCCCCTTGATCAACGAACGGATGGCAGTTGGTGGCTTCGTTCTGACGGCGCTTCAGCTCGAGCTGCCGAATTTCGAAACGATGGACAAACCCGATGGCATTCATCCCGGGCGCTATCACATCTACCGCAAAGCCTCTGAGGCCTAAGACTGTCCTGTTGAACTGAAGGAAATCCACATGACCGCGCCGCTGAAGGGCATAAAGGTTGTCGAGCTGGCCCGTATTCTTGCAGGCCCTTGGGTCGGGCAGACATTGGCCGATCTCGGTGCGGACGTGATCAAGGTTGAAAGCCCGCAAGGGGACGACACCAGAGGGTGGGGACCTCCCTTCATCAAGAGTGAGGGAGGGGAAAACGAAGCTGCTGCCTATTTTCATGCCTGCAACCGCGGCAAGCGTTCGATAACCGCCGATTTTCGAAGTGAAGAAGGTCAGGAAGTCGTCCGCAGGCTCGTCGCGGAAGCGGATATCCTGATTGAGAACTTCAAGGTCGGCGGACTGAAGAAGTATGGGCTCGATTACGAAAGCCTGAAACAGGTCAATCCGAAGCTGATTTATTGCTCGGTGACCGGATTTGGCCAGGACGGTCCATACGCACATCGTGCAGGTTACGACTTCATGATCCAGGGCATGGGCGGCATCATGGATCTGACCGGAGACCCTGACGGTGACCCGCAAAAGATCGGCGTCGCCTTTGCCGATATCTTCACCGGTCTTTATGGCGTGATCGGTGTTCTGGCCGCATTGCGCAGGCGGGATGAGGCCGGGGAGGGTGAATGGATCGACATGGCTCTTCTCGACGCCCAGGTTGGAGTGCTGGCCAATCAGGCCCTCAACTACTTCGTTTCAGGCAATGCTCCCAAGCGCCTTGGAAACGCACATCCGAACATCGTGCCTTATCAGGTCTTTCCGGCGAAAGACGGCCACCTGATCATCGCCGTTGGCAATGACGGCCAGTACCAGCGGCTATGCGGTGTACTGGGATTGCCGGAACTTGCGCAGAATCCCAAATTCAAGACAAACGCCGGTCGCGTAGCTTCGCGCTCGGAGTTGATTCCAATCCTGACTGCCGAGACAGCGACGCGAATGCGCGACGATCTTCTTGCGGCGCTGGAACTGGAAGGTGTTCCGGCGGGGCCGATCAACTCTGTCGAAGATGTGTTCAACGACCAGCAGGTTCAGCACCGTGAACTTAAGGTGGAGTTGCCCGCAAGCGGCGTTGATGGCGGAACGGTTGCCTCGGTTCGAACACCCATCAGGTTCACCAACGGCGAGCTGGTTCTGGATCGTGCCGCACCGTCATTGGGTGAACACACAGACGAAATCTTGCGCGAATTGGGATTGAAGCCTGATCGCTGAGTTCGGCTTCGCAACCACAACAGATTGCATAAGTGAACACGACGGCAACTGTCCGACAGGGCATCGGGGAGTTGCCGCTGGGGCGATTAACATTAAATACAGTTCACTCGCCTTAATTTGACGCCAACTCTTTGGCAGGTAATCTATTCGGAGCAACAGAGGATCACACCGGATGAAGTGGTGGAAACGCACTGGCCGGCGCATGATGCTGCCCCTGACAACAATTGTCGGGCTGGGCTTCGGCGCGTTCGTCGCCATTGCCATCGGTCTGGTATTGGGCCTGTCTGTTTCCGCGAATTTCAGCAACACCTTTTCGCTTCTGAACGACAAGACCATCTTGAGCACGCAGGCACTGGAAACGCAGCTGCGAACCCACTTCGCTTCCGTTGAAAATGCGGTCGTCGGACTCAAGCCCTATTTCGATGACGGTACAATTGGGTTCGACGACCCTGAGCGAACGCTCGAGGACCTGTCGATCGCACTGAAATCGAACAGCGACATCACCACTCTTTTGGTCATTGATGCGAACGGGCGAAGGTTGGGGATCTACAGGGCATCCAACGGCAAACTATGGCGTATTGAATCCGATGCACCACCTCCCGGCATGAATGTGCAGGAGATACCGCAGATGGCGCCGGACAGCCCACCGACCTGGGGTGCTCTGGTGCGACATGACGTTGGCGTTTTTGCGAATGTTTCGGTGCCGCTCGTTCGCGATGGGCAATTTGTCGGCACATTGACCGCAGCCAGCTCGATGGAGGATCTGACACACATCGTGACGGCACAGGACGAGGGTGTCGACAACACGGTATTCATCCTTGCAGACGACGGCCAGGTGGTGATGCATTCCGACGCCGAATTGCTGCAGACCGGCGGGAATATAAAGGAAAAATTGCCGAGTTCCTGGAAGACGTTGGGTGATCCGGTTCTGGCCGCAATGGACGAAGAGGAGCCGCTCGAGGAATTCAAAAAGGCGGCTGAACTTGGCGTTGACGTATCGTTCGTCGAAGCCAGTGGCGAAGAATACGTCCTGATGAAGGCGAAGGTCGAAGGGTTCAGCGATCGTCCCTGGACAATCGGGCAGTATTTCTTGAGCACGACGGTTTCAAGAGAAGTTCGCAGACTGGCAGGGTCTATGTTTGTCGGGCTCGGTGCGCTCATTGTTTCTGTGCTGATTGCATTCTGGCTCGGGCGCAGGGTCGCAAGGCCGCTAAGGAACCTTGCAGTTCAGTCGCGCCGCGTTGGGACGTTGTCTCTCAATGAAGTGGAGCCATTGCCGCGCAGCCGGGTGGCGGAAATCGATCAGGTGGCGCTCGCCTTCAACTCGATGGTTGAAGGCTTGAAAGCGATGAACACCTATGTTCCGCGGACACTGTTCATCAAATTGATGCGTTTGGGAGGCAAGGATGCTGCGGAGGCCAGAGAGGCGGAACTGACCATCCTTTTCACCGACATCGTCGGATTTACTGCGCTGTCCGAGCATCTGAGCGCGGAGGAGACCGCACGCATGCTGAACGACCACTTTGCCATTCTGGTTGAGGCGGTCGAAACGGAAGGCGGGACGGTCGACAAATTTCTCGGCGATGGCATGCTCGCCTTTTGGGGCGCGCCGGATGAAAGACCTGACCATGCGGAGGCGGCGGTCAAGACAGCCCGCCGGATTGCTTCGGCGTTGCATGAGGCAAACCTGCAGGCGAAAGCTGAAGGGCGTCCGGAGGTATCGCTTCGAATCGGTATTCACACCGGACCTGCCGTTGTGGGCAATGTCGGTGCGCTTGACCGATGGAACTACACTGTCGTCGGCGACACGGTGAATGCGGCGGAACGACTGCAGACACTCGGCAAGGAAGCGGACGGAGAACCTGAGGTTACCATTCTTGCCAGCGCCAACACGGTCGCGAAACTCCCAGGTGAAGGGCATCTCAGGCCGGTTGGAAAGCACCACTTGCGCGGACGGCGCGAGCTGATGGAAGTGTTCTGGCTGGAGCCGTTTCCCGACGACAGGCCTCTGGACACGCCCGATGACATGCCGGTGTCTGCAGCGGAATAACCCCGATATCTTGCTGCATATCAAAGCGAACAAGGAATATTTGTCGATGTGATATAGATCACAGATGCTTGGCGCCAATTTCTGCATTGCTATCGCCAGGCAAATTTGATTGTCTTTCTGTTGCAATAAGGGCTTAGTAAGGCTCTCGCAGACAATCCGTTTCGGGGAGGAAACGCACAGTGAATGTTCTCTCGATTGAGGGACTGACAGTAGATTTTGATACAGCTGAAGGCCGGGTCCGGGCCGTCGATGACGTTTCCTTCGTCGTTCCACAAAACCGGACGGTCGCGCTTGTGGGTGAATCCGGGTCGGGCAAAACCGTAATTTCTCAAACGATAATGGGCCTTTTGCCCAATGCAGCATCAATCACGTCCGGAAACGTGATCTTGGCGGATCCAAGCGGAGCGGAGCCACCCGTCGACATTGCGGCGCTTGAACGCAAGGGGCCGAAAATGCGCCACCTTCGCGGAAACCGGGTCGCGATTATCTTTCAGGAGCCGATGACCTCCCTGTCACCGTTGCATACAATCGGTGACCAGATCGGCGAAGCAGCACTCCTTCACAGAAACGTTTCAGGTGCCGAAGCGCGTGAGTTGACCAAGGAAATGCTGCGTCTTGTTCACTTTCCCGATCCGCAGCGGGCCCTGGATACTTATCCCTTCGAATTGTCGGGCGGTTTGCGCCAGCGTGCCATGATTGCCATGGCGATGATTTGCCGACCCGCGCTGCTGATCGCGGATGAACCCACCACGGCCCTGGATGTGACGATCCAGGCGGAAATTCTCAAGCTCATAAAGGAAGTTCAGTCCGAACTCCACATGTCGGTGCTGATGATCACTCACGACTTCGGAGTGGTTGCCAACATGGCGGACGAGATTGCGGTGATTTATCATGGCCGCATCATGGAAAAGGGTACCGCGCAGCAACTCTTTTCCAACCCCAAGCATGACTACCTGAAGGCGCTGCTGAACGCCGTGCCGAGCTTCCACATGGACAAGAACGAGCGGCTGGTTCCGATCCGGCCCATCAAGCTCAAGTCCGAAGACCTCACCAGCAATCGTCCGCAATGCGACGTCGCACCGGGCGAGCCGCTTGTTGAAATGCGCAACGTGACCAAGGAATTCACGTTAAGAAAAGGGTCTTTTCTCGGCACGAAGTCCAAATCCATGACCGCATTGGATCAGGTCAATCTGACCATCAAGCGGGGTGAATGCCTGGGCCTTGTGGGTGAATCCGGGTCAGGCAAGACGACTGCTGCAAAGGCGATCTTGCGGGCCATCAACGTCGAGGGTGGTGATATCCTCTACAACCGCGGCAAGGGGCTGGAGAACATTACAGATCTCAGGGGCCCCGCGCTGATGGATTACAGGCGCCGGGTGCAGTTGATCTTCCAGGATCCGTTCTCGTCTCTCAATCCGCGCATGACCATCAACGATACATTGATGGAGCCGTTCGAAGTCCATGGCATAGGAACACCGCAGGAGCGTGCCGAACGGGTGCGAAACCTGATGAGCCTCGTCGGACTGGACCCGCGCTTCTTGCGCCGTTACCCGCACTCGTTTTCCGGCGGTCAGAGGCAGAGGATCGGGATTGCCCGAGCCCTGGCACTCAATCCCGAGTTTATTTTGTGAGACGAGCCCACATCCGCGCTCGATGTTTCGGTCCAGGCGCAGATTCTGAACCTGCTGCAGGACCTGAAGCGAGATCTCAACCTGACCTATCTCTTCGTCAGCCACAATCTGGCGGTTGTCGACTACGTTGCCGACCGGATTGCCGTCATGTGCCGCGGGCGTCTGGTGGAAATCGGTGAGACCCGCACGGTGGTTGGAAACCCACTTCATCCTTATACAAAAGCGCTGTTGTCCGCCGTTCCCGAGCCGGACCTGTCAGCGCCACTCGACTTTGCCGCACTTGATGACAAAAGAGCATCGGAGCCGCAACTTTGGCCGGAGCCGTTTAGACTGATCGACGGAATGGACCCGTCGCTGGTTGAAATGGAACCGGGTCACTTTGTCTGTGCACCTGGCCTGCAGAATGCCGGGGTACTTGAGGGGACAGCAGCATGAAAACTCTAACTTCACTGAAGGTCGGCCTGTTTTTGGCAGCGACCATGTTAGCGGGGCCTTTGGCCGCGCTTGAACTCAAGGAAACCCCCGGTCTGGATGCCTCATTGCCTCCCGTGGCTGAGCGTGTGCCGACGGAGCCTCTGGTCGTTGATCTGGAAGCCAAGGGTCGCACGGTCGGTAAGCCCGGCGGTTCGCTTGACACCTTGATTGGACGTGCCAAGGATGTGCGCTTGATCAACGTCTGGGGCTATGCCCGTCTGGTTGGTTACAACGAGGCGCTTGAACTGGTTCCGGACCTACTGGAAAGTGTGGAAGTGGAAGATGGCCGTATCTTCACTCTGAACACGCGCGAAGGACACAAATGGTCGGATGGCCACCCGTTCGGCGCAGAAGACATCCGTTACTACTTCGAAGACGTGGTAAGCAATGAAAAGCTGACACCCTCAGGCTTGCCGCCGTTTCTCGAAGTGAACGGCAAGGGACCGAAATTTGAGGTTCTGGATGACACCACGGTACGCTTCACATGGGATGAACCGAACCCGCTCTTTCTGCCGGAACTGGCAAAATCAAGGCCGCCGTTCATCTACCGCCCGGCTCATTACCTGAAGCAATTCCACGAAAAATACGGTGATCAGGATTTCATCGCCAAAGAAGCGAAGAAAGTGAAGGCACGCAGCTGGGCGCCGCTGCACGGCAAAAAGGACGACATGTACAACGCTCGCAACGTCGATCTGCCGACGTTGCAGCCTTGGGTGCGCAAGCGCGATGACAGCGACCTGCGTTTCATTCTTGAAAGAAACCCGTATTACCACCGGGTCGACAGCACCGGACAGCAGCTGCCCTATATCGACCAGATCGTGATGACGGTGGCTGACGGGAAACTCATCCCGGCAAAGGCTCAGGCCGGCGAAAGCAACCTTCAGGCTCGTAATCTCAGCTTTTCGGACATCACCGTCTTGAAAAAGGGCGAAAAGCAAAACGGTTACGTGACTGCATTGTGGTCGAACACCAAGGGTTCGGAAATTTCCATTCTGCCGAACATGACGGTCAAGGACCCTGTTTGGCGTGAATTGTTGCGCGACACCCGTTTCCGTCATGCTCTGTCCCTTGGCATCGACCGCAATCTTCTGAACCGGGTCCTGTTCTTCGGCCTGGGAACACCGGGCAATGATACGGTTCTGGCGGCAAGTCCGCTCTACAAGGCCGAATACACGACCAAGTGGGCCGAATTTGATCCGGAAAAGGCCAATGCCTTGCTGGACGAAATCGGACTGACCGAGCGCAACGATGAAGGGATCAGGCTGCTGCCGGACGGCCGGCCGCTGGAGATTATCATCGAGACCGCAGGTGAGCAGCAGGTGCAGGAAGATGCCCTTGAGCTGGTCACCGAGATGTGGCGTGAACTCGGCATCAAACTCTTTGCCAAGCCTAGCCAGCGCGACAACCTGCGTGAACGGGCGATCACAGGTCAGCTGTTGATGTCAGTTTGGTGGGGCTTTGAAAACGGTATCCCGACTTCCGAGATGCCGCCGGAAGATCTGGCACCAGTGCGCGGCGATTCCCTTTCCTGGCATGCGTGGGGTGATTACTACGAGACTGACGGCGAGGGCGGAGAAAAACCGGACTGGGCGCCAGCCGAACGCCTGATGGAGCTTTACCAGTCCTGGCTGGTATCCAAGACACCGGAAGAGCGCGCGAAGATCTGGGAAGAAATGCTGCAGATCCATGCCGATGAAACCATCCACATCGGGCTTGTTTCCGGTGTCCGTCAGCCGGTTGTCGTCAAAAATGTCGATAATGTTCCGCTTGAAGGTATTTACGGATGGGATCCAGGCGCGCATTTTGGCATTCATCGTATGGATGAATTTTACATGGCGAAATAAGCTGAGAGGCGATCCCGGAATGCCAAGGAGAAAAGATGGCTGACCGATTGGAGATGACATCTGATCTGATCGAATATGTTTGCCGCCAGGGTACCCGGGAATCTGCCTCTTTAGAAAAACTCCGCCGGCGCACGCAGGCTCTTCCGGAAGCCGATATGCGTGTGCCGCAGGAACAAGGGCAACTGCTTCACTTTCTGATCAAGAGCCTTAATGCGAAGAAGGTCATGGAGCTTGGTGTCTTTACCGGCTACAGCACGCTCTGGATGGCCTCGGCTCTACCTGAAGATGGCAAAGTTGTTGCGATCGACAAGCGCAAGGACTGGCGCGAGATTGCAGAGACCCATTGGGAAGAAGCGGGTGTCCGGGATCGGATAGATTTCAGTGTCGGGCGTGCTGATTCAAAGATGGAAATGCTGCTTGAGAACGGGGAAGAGGAAACCTTCGATCTGATTTTTATCGACGCCGACAAAAAGAGATACACCACTTACTATGAGCTTGCCCTCAGGCTGTTGCGCAAAGGTGGGGTTATGGTGTTTGACAACATGTTGCGTCTGGGGGATGTGATCGATCCGTCCATTAGTGACCCGGCTGTGGATGAGATCCGTGCGCTTAACAAGCGTCTGCGCGAAGACAACCGGGTGGTTATATCGATGTTGCCGTTTTCTGACGGTCTGACTCTCGTGTTGAAAGCAACATAATATTAAAACGGCAGTCGACCTCTTGTTCGGAGCGAAAGAGTCCGTATTACGGTAAGAATAGGGGCAAAGGGGAGTTTAGGTGCTCTATTATATTATCCGTCGGATATTGACGATGATCCCAACGTTGCTGGTGATCAGCTTTTTGACGTTCTTCATTATCGAGCTTCCGACGGGCGACTACATTACCAATCAGATTGCAGCACTGAAGGCCACCGGTGAACAATCCTCGATCGCCAAACTGGAATTTCTGCGCAAGGAATTCTCGCTCGACCGTCCGTTTTTCGAACGCTACCTGATCTGGGTTGGACTATGGCCCGGTCCCCATGGGCTCGACGGGCTTCTGCAAGGCAATTGGGGGTGGTCGTTTGAGTTCGACAAACCGGTGGAGCAGGTCATCGGTCCGACCCTGCCACTGACAGTCGTGTTGAATTTCGCAACAATCCTGTTCGTCTATGTCGTCGCATTTCCAATCGGGATCTATTCGGCGACACGCCAGTATTCCTGGGGAGATTATGGCTTTACTTTCCTTGGTTATATCGGCCTGGCAACGCCAAACTTTCTGCTTGCGCTGATATTGCTCTATCTGTTCAATCGCTGGTTCGGCTTGTCCGTCGGGGGATTGATGGCCCCTGAATACATCGATCAGCCTTGGAGCGTGGACAAGGCTCTGTCGGTATTGGCTCATTTGATTGTGCCCACCATCGTCATTGGCACGTCCGGCACTGCGGCCATGATCAGGCGATTGCGTGCCAACCTGCTGGATGAACTTCACAAACAATACGTTACGACCGGCCGGGCCAAGGGGTTGAAGGAAGGCCAGTTGCTGGTGAAATACCCGCTGCGTATGGCAATCAATCCCTTTATTGCCGATATCGGCAATCTGATCCCGTCGCTTGTTTCAGGATCGGTGATCGTGTCGGTGGTGATGAGTTTGCCGACCGTTGGCCCGGTTCTCCTGTCGGCCCTGCAGTCGCAAGACCAGTTCCTTGCCGGTTTCGTCCTGCTGTTTGTCGCGGTGCTCACGCTCATCGGAATGCTTATCTCCGATCTTCTGCTCGCAGTCCTTGATCCACGTATTCGTCTCGGCGGGAGGGCTTCGTCATGAGCATGGATGTGAAGGACACGCCTGTTCGCAATGTCGAGCACTACGTCGACCCGTCGCCGTTCAACCCGGCAGTCGCGGAGAAGATGACGCCAGAGCAGGAGCGCTACTACCAGGCATCACAATGGAAGATCATGTGGTGGAAGTTCAAACGCCACAAGGTCGCGGTCTGGTCAGGAGTCATTCTGATCCTCTTTTACCTCTGCGTTCCCTTCGCGGAGCAGATAGCGCCCTACACGGCAAACCAGCGTGACAGTCTCCATCTTTATGCCCCGCCACAACCGGTGCATTTCTTCCATGAAGGCCAATTTGTCGGCCCATTTGTCTATGGCATGAATTCGGAAATCGACATGGAGACCCTTCAATGGGTGTTCAAGAACGATCCGAACAAGGTTCAGAAAATCCGTTTCTTCTGTCGCGGCTCCGATTACAAGTTCTGGGGGCTCTTCACCTCAAATGTTCATCTGTTCTGTCCGGCCAAGGGAGGGACGCTGTTCCTGCTCGGAACGGACCGGCTGGGCCGAGATCAATTCTCGGGTCTGGTCTACGGAGCACGGTTGTCGCTTACCGTCGGCCTTGTCGGCGTAACCATCTCCATCGTGCTAGGGCTCTTTTTCGGAGGCATCGCAGGTTACTTCGGCGGCATCCTGGACAGCGCGATCCAGCGCATGATCGAGATACTGAGATCAATGCCCGAATTGCCGCTCTGGATGGCCTTGTCAGCGGCCTTGCCGGTGACCTGGAGTCCCGTGTGGATCTACTTCGGCCTGACGATCATCCTTGGATTGCTCGACTGGCCAGGATTGGCAAGGGCCGTCCGCTCCAAGCTGCTCTCGCTACGTGAAGAGGAATACGCCAAGGCAGCTGTCCTGATGGGGGCAAAGCCCGGCCGGGTGATCGGGCGGCACCTGCTACCCGGGTTTACAAGTCACATCATTGCATCGGCAACCTTGTCGATCCCTTCGATGATCCTTGGTGAAACGGCACTGTCTTATCTGAACCTCGGCCTGCGACGTCCGTCAGTCTCCTGGGGTGTTCTGCTGAACGAGGCCCAGAACATTTCCGTGGTGACGGTTTACCCGTGGCTGATGGCACCGGTAATCCCGATCATCATTGTGGTTCTTGCCTTTAATTTCCTCGGGGATGGTTTACGCGACGCGGCCGATCCATATAAGTGATAACCGGAATTCGGAATTTGTTCGGCGGGCCGTCTCGGCCCGTCTTTGCTGTTAGGAAATCATCATGTCGAAGAACGCTTCCACCGCTGCAGGCTGGGATGAGGAATATGAAGCCGGTCGCTGGGCTTTCTTGCGCTCTCTGCCGGAAAGCGGCCGCTATGGCATCATCGGCATGTGGCTCTCCCTGACTGGAGCCATGGACGAAGTACTCGACATCGGATGCGGTGAAGGCCTGCTCTACGAGCGCCTGCAGCCTATGGGCATCAAGCGGTATGTCGGCATGGACCTGTCACCGGCATCGCTCGAAATCGCCAATGTGGACCCTGCCATTGCTGCACTACGTGCAGGGGATATGCATACGTTCGAGCCGAAGGAAGGTGAAACATTCTCGGCAATCGTTTTCAACGAAGTCCTGCACTTCGCGGACGACCCGGCAGCTGTTGTCAGCCGCTACGTGCCGTTCCTGAAAGACGACGGCGTCATCGCCCTTTCCATGTACTCTCCGAAACGGCCGGAATCAGGTGCCAACAAGCTGATCAACAGCCTGTGGCAGGCAACCGACGATGAAAGCAAGTGGGAAGTTCTGGATGACTACCGTTTGGTTTCTGACAAGAAAGGCGTCACCTGGCGTATGCGGCTGGTAAAACCGGTCAAGTGACGACGCACTTAGGGCACTGTCCTTCGGATGCATTGCCTTTCGTCAATTTCAAGAGAGGAGCTGACTGGTCAGAACGGTCAGCCCCTCTCTTGATATGAACTGAAACCAGATGTCTCGGTCGTTCTTAACCGGGCAACACCACAATCGTTGATTTGCCGCCCTTGTTGCGAAGGGCGTGGATGTCAGCCAGCTCAGGATCTTCCCGCCAGGCTTTTGCCGCGTCAGCTGTCGGGAAAGACAGAAGTGCAGTGATATCGGGAACATCATTTGCAGCTTCCAGAACAAGGGGCTCGGGATCAGCTGCAACCAGCTGGCCACCATGTTTGGCAAGCGCATCTGCTGCCTTTTCCCGGTAGGCACCCAGGACTTCCTTGTCGGTTACGGTAATCATTGCAATAGCTTGAACAGGCATCTTGAATCTCCTTGTGATGAGAATTCGTGACGCTAACCGATTATCTGTCTGCGAAAAATTCTTCAAATTTGAAACAGGGCTGTGCAAAAATGCGCATGCTATGGATAACTGGGATGACTTGAAATTTGTCTTGGCCGTCGCCAAGGCCGGTGGGCTCGCCAGAGCTGCGCGTGCGCTGGGCGTAACGCACTCCACCGTGTCACGACGTTTGTCATCGCTGGAAGAGCGCATGGGCACGCGTCTCTTTGAGCGGATGCCGGAGGGCTTTGTTCCGACAGCTGCGGGTGAGCAGGCTGTCATGTCGGCCAAGCGTGTGGAAGCGGAAATTCTGGCTCTCGACACACGTATCACCGCACAGGATGCAGAACTGGAAGGACCCCTGCGTGTGACGGCGGCGCAATTGCTTTTCCAGGTGCAGCTGGCGGAAGTCATGCAACAATTTGCCGAACGGCATCCGCGAATTGAACTTGAGATGATCGCGGCCAACGAGAAACTGAGCCTTCACCGGCGAGAAGCGGATGTCGCGATCAGGGTGACCGATACTCCGGATGAAACCCTGTTCGGCCGGTTGGCATGCGGTCAGAACCGCACCTACTACATGTCCAGGGAATTTGCCCGCAGGACCCGTGAAGTCATGGATGTCAGTCACGGCGCGACGCCTCTTGCCTGTGTAACGTTCAAATGGTGGGGAGAGGGGGTGCCGAAGGAAATCAGCTCCCGCTATCCTGAAGCCTACATCGCCCTTGTGGCAGACGACATGATTGCCCTGCAGGCGGCTGTGAAGGCCGGCATGGGTATCGGCCGACTGCCGTGTTTCCTGGGTGATCCGGATCCTGATCTGGTCCGGGTCTCCGGTTTTGAACCTTCCCGTTACCTCGATATCTGGATTCTGACCCATCCCGAGCTGAAGAACGTTGCTCGGATCCGAACCTTCATGCGTTTCGCGGCAGAAGCCTTCAAGGCCAAAAGTCGCCTCTATTTGGGCCAATAGTGCAAAGTCAGTTCGCCGACTGGTGCGCCTGGCTGCAGTTTCTCGTGCTGACAGAACTGAACAACGACCGGAGTGTCTGGAAAACCGGAGACATCGATGACGGAAACAGATTTGCCGATGGGCTCGAAACGGAGCACTGCTCGACTCGCTTCCTGCTATGCGAGAATGAGAACCTTTCAGGAGGATCGTGCCCGCAAACTTCTTGAACTGGCAGCAGCAAAGCCGGGTGAAGTCGCACTGGATATCGGCTGCGGTACCGGAGAACAAACCTGTGATCTTGCACGGCGGTTGTTACCGGGAGGAGAGCTTGTTGCGATAGATCCCGATCTCTCCCGCATTGAATTTGCCCGGCAGAATGCAGCGGATCAGAGACTGGATGTCGCGTTTCGTCAGGCAAGAGGCGAGGACCTGAGCGAGTTGCAGTCAGGCCGCTTCGACCTGATTTACTCCAGCTACGCAATTCACTGGATTACAGACATGCCTGCATTTCTAGCGGAAGCAAACAGAGTGCTGAAACCCGGAGGACGCATGGTGTTCGAATGTGTCGGCGAACCTCCTGCGAAGATTGTAGACCTGATCGGGCTGATGCCGGACTTTGAAGAGATTATGCAGGAAAACACGTTCCTGTCTGATGGAGCGTGGCGCAACCAGATCAAAACGGCCGGCTTTGAGATAGACGAGCTCGACTGGTCCATGCTTGCGCTGGAGTTTGCAGACCTGACCGCGATGCTGGACTGGACCGAAGCAACGTCTCATGGTGCCTTTCGGCGGGAATTGTTGAGCGAAGAACAGATGACAGAAATCTGGCAACGTTATCCGTCGGATGTAGTTGTACCCTTCAAGGCGCTTCGTGGAGTGTTGCGAAAAGCGCAATCCTAAATCCAGCGGCGCACACGTTTCCGATAGCTTTCGTAGGTTTCGCCGAAATTACTCTGAAGCGCAGCCTCTTCCGGCTTGATCTGAAATTCGGTCAGATACCAGATAAATGCCGGAACGATGATCACGGCTGCCAAGGTGCCTGAATAAACTGATGTCGCCAGTAGCAGGCAAAGCAATCCGAGATACATCGGGTTGCGGGTGAAGCGATAAACACCTCCCGTCACCAGCGCTGTCGTGGTCTTCGGTTCCCTTGGATCGACGGTCGTCTTGTTGTGCAAAAACGAAAGAACCGCCTGAGCTCCTGTCAGTACGCCTGCCGCAACCAGCAACAAGGTCAGCACGATCTGGCCAGGAAAGCCGACGCTGAAAAATGGCAGAAGCGTATCGATCAAAAAGATCAGAGCCGCACAGATTGCGAAAACGGCGGGTGGCGGTACTCTCAGGTGCATTCCTGCCTCACGACCGGTCGAGCACGATCGGTTTCCCATGAGGTGTTGCCCGGGCAGCTTCGTCCCAGGCCTTCTTGAGTTCTGAAAGTTGACTGGCAGCTGCGACGTTCTTTTTGGTCAGCAGGTTCTCAAAAGCATTCAGCCAGTGATCATAGTATTCCAGCGTTTCGCCGCTGCCGTCGCCATCTTTTGCAAGTTCGGCCCCCAAAGTCTCAGCCCATTCGCTCCACTTGAAAACACCGGCTTCATGAGCCTGCAGCGTCATGGCAAAAACCCGCGCCTCCCAGGGAGCGCTGAAGACCGGGCCACCATCCTGATCGAGTGGGAGCCGGGGTATCGAGTGAAGGTCCTTATGCAAGGTCAAGATAAGGCTCCCAAAGGTCGATGCGTAACGTCAGTTTTGGATCGCTGTCCGGTCCCCAAATATCGGTTCCCTTGAAGACAACGCCATAAAGCCACGTCGGCCGTTCGCCTTTGCCATGCGCATTCGTATCAGGGAAAACGTGCACGCCATGAATGGTTTCGATCTCGCCAACGGTATCGCGGGCATAGCGGGGCAGGCGTGTGTGATGTTCCGGATGCATGCGTTTAGTGCGGATTATGTCACCAACCTTGAACTTCGCCGGTTGCTGCTCCGGACGGTCAACCGGGCCGCCCTTTGCCAGAATACCGGCGACATCGTCTGCTTTCATCACACGCTTGACCGGTGCCGCAGGTGACAAAGCATGGCCTGCCTTGAGCTCTTCTGGCGTAACGAGCCCATTTTCCACCACAAGCTTTTCGAGGCCCATTGTCCAGATTTTGTAGTAGCTGGAAGAAAGATAGTCTGCTGGTGGCAGTGTCTCGCGGGCGAAGCGCGAAGCATCAAGGGTCCAGCTGCCGGTCGCGCCCATGGCAAGGGTCACCGCGAAGGCGCGCTCTTCCCAGTTGGCATGGAAATTCGGTTCGTTTTCTTCCAGCTCGATTGGCCCGAAACCCATCTGGCCGCCAAGGTCTTGTGCACCGTTCATGCTGCGTCCTCCTGGCGAGAGGGATCAAGCGCGAGCCCTGTTCCGATCATGCTGTCGCGGGTTACCAGTTCTGCAAGCTGTTCTTCGCTCCAGCCATCTGTTCCTTCCGGTCTGCGAGGGATCACCAGATACCGGACTTCCGCTGTCGAATCCCAAACCCGGATTTCGGTTTCCTCCGGCAGCGTGACATCAAACTCGGCAAGGACACCGCGCGGGTCACGAACTGCGCGCGAGCGATAGGGAGCGGATTTGTACCAGACAGGTGGCAGTCCAAGCACGGTCCACGGGTAGCAGGAGCACAATGTGCACACGACCATATTATGCGTGTCAGTGGTGTTTTCGACCGCCACCATGTGTTCGCCCTGGCGGCCTGTGAACCCCAGCTCGGCGATTGCTGCAGTCGCATCGCTCATCAGGCGCGAATGATACTCCGGATCCGCCCAGGACTTGGCAACGACCCTTGCGCCGTTTTTCGGTCCGATCTTGGTTTCGTAGGTTTCAATCAGCTCGTCCAGGGCTGGAGGATCAATGTAACCCTTCTCCGTCAGCAGCGTTTCCAGTGCCCGAACGCGCAATTCAATGTCGGACAACTCGGAATGATCGTGGTCATGGTCGTGGGACATGAAGGCTCCTGATTTGTGCGGAAATTCATATGACGCTGTGACATTAGAGCTGTCAAATCAAACAATTGCGCGGCCGACCACCAGACTTCCTGTGTCAGTCAACGTCTCAGAATTCCCCAATTGACCCGCTTTCGGCGAGTAAGGAGCGGCTACGTAGTAATAATTAGTTACATATGTAACCAATTGACGCCTGCTGAAGGGCTGTGCTAGCTTTCAAATATAGTTACAGATGTAACTAATTTTGGAGGAGCGCACATATGAAAATCGAGCAGATGCATCACGTCGCCTATCGCTGCAAGGACGCCAAGGAAACGGTCGAGTGGTACGGCAAAATGCTGAATATGGATTTTGTTCTTGCGATTGCCGAGGACCATGTGCCTTCCACGCACGAGCCCGACCCGTACATGCACATCTTCCTCGATGCGGGTAACGGCAACGTGCTGGCCTTCTTCGAATTGCCGACCAAGGCTGAAATGGGTTTTGACCCCAACACACCGCGCTGGGTTCAGCATATCGCGTTCAAGGTGAAGGATAGAGACGAGCTGATCGCCTTCAAGGATCACCTTGAGGCGAACGGTGTCGAGGTGCTTGGTGTTACCGACCACTCAATCTTCCATTCCATCTACTTCTTCGACCCCAACGGTCACCGTGTCGAGCTGGCCTGTCCGGATCCGAAGGAAGAAGAGCTTCTCGCCAAGTTGGACGGTGTGAAGTGGGAAATGCTCGAAGAATGGTCAAAGACCAAGAAGGCCCCAAAACACGCCGAGTGGCTGCACTCCAAAGAACTGGCAGATGTGTGAACGCGACAAATGCGTACGCTGCGGCAAATGCAGCGTGATCGATGACCTTGCATCAGGGCTGGGAGGAGAGCTTGATGTTTCAAACCTACCAATATCCGGAATTCGACTACCGGCAATCGGAAGAGCAGAGGACAGGAACGGTCAAACGCCATCCGATGGTGGTGATCGGCGCCGGACCGATTGGGCTGACCGCTGCGCTTGATTTTGCGCAGCGGGGCATTCCCACGATTGTAATTGACGACAACAACACTGTGTCTGTCGGGTCCAGGGCTGTTTGTTACGCCAAGCGACCGTTGGAGATCTGGGATCGGCTGGGGTGCGGTGAACGGATGGTCGAAAAGGGGATCAAGTGGAAGATCGGCAAGGTCTTTTTCCAGGACGACCTTACCTACACGTTCGATCTTCTGCCCGAAGACGGCCACAAGATCCCAGCCTTCATCAATCTCCAGCAGTACTATCTTGAAGAATACATGGTCGAGGAGTGCGAGAAATCGAACCTCATTGACCTGCGATGGAAACACAAGTTGATCAACCTCACGCAGATTGGTGATGGGGTGTCGCTGACGGTGGAAACACCTGATGGTGTCTTCACCATGGAGGCCGACTGGGTGCTCGCCTGTGACGGCGCAAACTCCGATACACGCAAGATGGTCGGTGCCGGATTCTCGGGTCAGTTTTTCCAGGATCGTTTTCTGATCGCCGACATCATAATGAAGGCGGACTTCCCGACCGAACGCTGGTTCTGGTTTGACCCGCCTTTCCATCGCGGTCAATCGGCACTTCTTCACAAGCAGTGCGATGATGTCTGGCGATTGGATTTCCAACTCGGGTGGGAATCTGATCCCGAAGAGGAAAAGAAACCGGAAAACGTCATTCCCCGCGTCAAGGCGATGCTCGGTGCAGATACAGAATTCGAACTGGAATGGGCATCCGTTTATCAGTTCGCCTGCCGCCGGATCGACAACTTCCGCTATGACCGGGTGCTTTTTGCTGGAGACGCCGCCCACCAGGTTTCGCCATTCGGTGCGCGCGGTGCCAATACTGGCGTTCAGGACATCGATAATCTGGCCTGGAAGCTGAAACTTGTAATGGACGGTGAAGCGCCGGAAAGTCTGATCGACAGCTATCACGAAGAGCGGGCTTTCGCAGCCGACGACAATTTGCTGAACTCGACGCGGTCAACTGATTTCATCACGCCCAAGAGCGAGGCCTCCCGCCGGTTCCGTGACGCAGTTCTGGACCTTTCCGAAGTCAGTGATTTCGCAAAACCACTGGTGAATTCCGGACGGCTGTCCGCTCCCACGCCTTACGCGGAAAGTTCGCTCAACACTGTTGATGAAGACGAATTTTCAGGCGCGATGACACCTGGAACTTGCTGTGCGGACGCCCCGGTCAGAGTTGGCGGAGAGAATGCGTGGTTCCTGAACCAGATCGGGGACGGTTTTGCGTTGCTGGTTTTCGGTGATGATGAGGCTGAAGACATCAGCGCCGGAAACGTCAAGGCTCATGTTTTGCGTGTCGGCAAGGACATCGATGATGCCGACGGTATGCTTGCCGATCGCTATGACGGCAAACCGGGCACAGTCTACCTGATCCGCCCGGATCAACATGTCGCCGCGCGTTGGCGCAATTTCAATGACAACAAGGTGCAAGCCGCGTTGAAGACAGCAATAGGAGCCGCGTGATCCGATGCCTCTCAATCTGAAACCGAACATCGCTGATCCGGATGGTTTTTATGAGCATCTCGTCTCCAGTCAGCGTCACATGAGCGATGATGAAGCCAACCGAATGAACACACGGTTGATCCTGATCCTGTCCAACCAGATCGGAGACACGGAGACCTTGAAGGCCGCTATCGATCTTGCGGCTGATCCCAAGCCTTCTGCGGCTTGAGCAGAGGGCGGCCTCGGCCGCCTTTTTCTTTGTAAGCTCACCGGTTCGAGATTTGTCGTTTCGGCTGAAGGGGGCAAGTCAGCCATTGCCGGAACAGCTCTGGCAATGGCGAACTGAAAAACATTTCCGTTCGTAAGTCCCTTTATCAGCTGCGAACGCGGGCCATTGAATAGGCATCCACGTATTCACCGTTGCGGAAACCGAACGAGCGGAGCGTGCCTTCGATTTCAAAACCCGCGCGCTCGTAGAGCCTGATCGCCGGTACATTGTCGGTGAACACGGTCAACTCGAGACGGCGGATATTCATCCAGTTATCTGCAACTTCCACCAACTCCGACATAAGAGCACGCCCGATACCGCGCCCGGTATAGTCGTCGTGAACGCCAATACCCATAATGGCCGCGTGGATACGGCGTCCGGTAAATCGCGTAAAACCCGCGCTCCCGACGATGATGCCATCTTGAACCGCAACCAAAGAAACGACCTCTCCAGATCTGTTTTCAATCTGGCTTTTGACGTCTTTTTCGCGCGGGTAAGGCATGCGCATCGTTCCGGCCCGGTATCCGGGCATATTCTGCAGCGCGGTGATTGCTTCTGCATCAGCGGGCGTTTCGGCGCGAATGTGCAATCCTTCAGGCCAGAAACTGGCGCTTGAAACGGGACTGCTGTCTGCCGGCGGAATGCTTTCGGAAATCATGGCGGCTCTCTTCAGTTCGTTCGAGAGAGCGGGGCACGATTGCAATCCCTGCTTCTCGAAGCAGGGGTGCAATGGTGATCAGGTCAGAAGTTTGCCCATGACGACCATGCCGCGTCCCCTGCAGGAACGACGGTATGTGTTGTCATAAGTGTGGTCATCTGAAAGTTGATCATGCCGGGACATTCTCCCATAGCGAGCAGGATGTCAAATTGAAATTCCGCCGCTGCCAAACTGTGGCTGACACTCGGCAATCAGGCGAGAGAGCTGATTTGTCATGCAAACTCGTAGTCGATTGCAGCGAACGTGTCTGATGGAAAGCCGTAGGCGATTGACAGGCCATCGGCGTTTGCCACAACCTCATGTTCGGCATTCGGAGGAATATAGATAGCAACACCCGGTTCGATCCGCAGGACTTCGCCGTCAATTGTAACGGTGCCGGAGCCGGTCAGGCCGAAGTAGAATTCGGCGGGCGCATGCCGGTGCCTGTTGAGGCAGCCACCCGGTGGAAAGTTTGCAACGCCGAAGACGAGACCGCTCGACGGGGTCTTGTTGGCACAAATCAACGTGCGCCATTCAACCGAGCCGTAGACAGGATCGTTTCCACCTTCCACGGCCTGATGGTCCACGTGCTCGGCAAAGCCGCGGGGAAGATGGCAAAAGTCGGGAGCCACGATCCCGTTATGTGTGTCTTCAAGAACGTCGCTGATGTGCATAAGACCGTCTCCGTCTATCCGGGTTCGACATTCGAATGTTGTTTTGATGGCTGGAAATTTCCTCGAAAGTCTGTCTTTGTGCAATATTGGAAAATCTCATATCACTATACGCTGAGGTTATAGTATGAGCCGCCTGCCGCCTTTCTCCAGTTTGTTTGCCTTTGACGCGGTTGCGCGGCACGGCACCCTGACCCGTGCAGCTCTGGAGCTGAACGTGTCTCAGCCGGCGGTCAGCAGACGCCTTGCCATGCTGGAAGAGGATCTCGGCTGCAAGGTCATTGACAGGAGCTCTCGTCCCTTGCAGTTAACCGCAGAAGGACAGGACCTATACGACGTATTGAGATCAGGTCTGGCGCGGATTGAAGCCGTGGTCGAACGTCTGCGTGACGCAGCTGCAAGCGACAGCGTCAGCGTCAGTTGCGGGTCGGGTTTTGCAGCCTACTGGCTGATACCGCGCTTGCCTGAGTTGGAGCAGGCATTGCCTGACACATCCATACAAATCATAAGTCAGGCGCATACAGACGATACCGCGACGGCTGATGTTCAGATCAGATTCGGTGACGGCAACTGGCCGGGGCTGGAAGTGGGAGTGGTGCTCGGAGAGGATGTTTTTCCAGTCGCAAGCCCTGCTTATGTCGAGCGGTCTGGCAAGCAGCTGACAGTGGACACTCTGAAAGCTGAACGTCTTCTGGGTCAGCATCGCGACGCCGGTGCCTGGTACAATTGGGAAACCTGGTTTGACGCGGTCGGTGCTCCTGCGCGATCCAAACTGCGAACGCTGGATTTTGACAGTTACGCGTTGATGGTCAACGCAGCATTGGCGGGGCAGGGGGTGTGCCTTTGCTGGGCCGGTTTGCTGGATGTCTTTCTGGATAGCGGGGCATTGGTCAGATTGACTGATGTCTCAGCCGGATCGGGTCGCGGATACTTCATCACTTTTCGAGAGGAAGAAGCGCCGGACTCTCCCGTTCGTCAGGTCGCGGAATGGATGATCTCCAGCAGCACCTACACGGACATATCCTGAGAAAGTGATTTGCCTTGCTGGCCGGAACTGAAGCTACAAGGCAAAGCAGGCGCGAGCCAGATTGTCGACGCGCAATACCGCCAACGAAAGAAGAAGCATGGCAACAGGCACAACGATGAAAATCGGACTTGGCGGCGGCTGTCACTGGTGCACTGAAGCCGTCTTTCAAGCGCTCAATGGCGTGGGAAAAGTCGAGCAGGGATTCATTAAATCAGGCCCACCGGAGGACAGTTGGTCCGAAGCCGTAATTGTCACCTTTGAACCAGCCACTATCCCACTGGAAGTTCTGATCGAGGTCCATCTCCGAACTCATTCCAGTACCTCGCATCACAAGATGCGCGGAAAGTATCGAAGTGCGGTCTATGTCTTTGAGGCTGAAACGCGCGAAACAGTCGGCAGCATTCTTCAGGACCTGCAGTCCGGTTTCGAGGAGTCGCTGGTGACCAGAGTGCTTTCCTTTGCTGCCTTCAAACCCTCTGATGTGCGTTTTCAGAATTACTATGCCACTGACCCGGATCGACCGTTTTGCAAGACCTACATTGATCCGAAACTTGCGATGCTGCGGAAGGAATTTGGCGGCGTGCTCTTTCGGTAAGAAGAAGTTGGAAGTTTGAACTCAACCGGAAGAATGTTTGCGAAACCGAAGCAACATAACGTGCTTCCTATTTGAATGAAGCAAAATCAGGCATCCTTCGAACGCACCGGGCCAATCCACAAGTTTCGGTTCAGATGTTGCTCGCAGAACGTTAGTCGGTTGGCTTCTTTTTCTGCCTCTGGGAGAGGGCTGCCGGACACTTGTCCGGCGGGTGCACTTGTGGCGCGTGATGACATTGAGGTTGTTGAAGCGCTGGTGGATGTTTCAAGGATGCGACAGTGGAAAGCCATGCCGGTCAGTTAAAGCCGTCAGGATTTCATCCTTGTTGTTGATGAAGCCACCTTCTGCAAGAACCAGAACCGGAAGGCTTTGATTGTCTTCACCCAGAAGGTCGACGACCTCCTGTCGCGGACGGGACCAGCCAATCCGTTTAACGTCAAGCTTTTGTGCAAGACCCGGAAACGACGCGAGCACGCCTTCCATGAGCGCGCAATGCCAGCAGTAGAAGGTTTTGTCCGGGTAGGCCGGGTCTTCGAATCCTGGCGCCAGCAGGTAAAGTGTGTCCCGCAACCGCTATCTCCTTTTTGAAGCTACGTGGAAGAAGTCAGTTATCAATCAAACAAGCCCTTCACATCCGGCCATTCCGCTCCTTCGTGATGAGCGGCGATCGTCAGGAATTCTTCCAGAAACTCGAAGCAGCCCTCATCATGTGCCAGGTGATGTGTGAGCAGACCCACGGGTTCCTTGCGGAAATTTCGCCGACGGGCGAGCTGCAGATCGAAACGCAGGCGCGCGCTTTCCCAACCGATGAAACGGACCTGTTTTTTCCATTTCAAGATGTCGACATGGGATTGAACCTGATGAGCGCGCGGAAAGTTATGCCACGTAAAGGTGGAAAGCCCCTGTAGGCCGATGCCGGGCAGACGGCGGGAGATCTCGGGGTCAATCCTGTTCCAGGGAGGCACCATGGCAGGTATGAACTTGTCGCCAAACAGTTTCTCCAGTTTCTCCTTGCCCTTCTTCAGCTGAGCCATAAGTTCGTCTGGATCTCGGCGTGAGCCCAGTTCGGCAGCCTTTTCACGCTTCTCCTTCAGCTGGAAATTCTTGTGCTGCCAACCGTGTTG
>JBCCVB010000022.1:0-59155 GCA_039195965.1 Pseudomonadota bacterium | reverse complement strand
CGGGCAAGTTCGGCAAAAACCGCCGCAAAAGCGTCGACACCCGCTGCTGCAAAAGCAACATCAGGAAAGTCGGCTGCCAAACCAGCCGCGGCAAAGTCCAGCGCTGCCAAATCAGCGTCTAAACCAGCAGTGACAAAAGCCGCAACAGCAACAAAGGCAGCCGCCACCAGGTCAAGAAGCGTCAAGCCGTCCGCCGCAAAACCTGCTACTGCGAAAAAGGCCTCAGCCACGCCGTCTCGTAGCGCCAAGCCTGCTGCCGCGAAACCCGCAGCGACAAAAGCGGCGGCTTCCAAGGCACCGTCGGCAAAACCTGCTGCCGCCAAGCCGGCGAGTGGAGCGAAAGCGTCAGCAGCAAAACCGACAGCATCCAAACCAACGGCCGCAAAGCCAGCAGCCACCAGGTCATCATCTACAAGAGCGGCAGCTACAAAGGCGGCTACGGGTAAACCTTCTGCAGCCAAGCCAACCGCAGCCAAGCCAACTTCAGCAAAACCAAGTTCAGCAAAGCCGGCAACGGCAAAGCGTGCGACGAGCAAGCCAACTGCAAGCAAGCCTGCTTCCGCGGCGCGAACCGCTGCCAAACCGGCGCCAAGGAAAGCGGCAGCGGCGAAACCCGCAACATCGAAACCATCAGCAGTCAAACCAGCTGCTTCAAAGCCGGCAGCAACGAAAGCTCCAGCGCGCAAGGCTACCGCCAAAAAGCCCGTGCGCAAGGCAGCTGCCCCAGCCAAATATCCGATCCACGGCACGATTACCGGCCCTTTGGTCATGATCGGACTTGGTTCGATCGGCAAGGGAACGCTGCCGCTGATCGAGCGACATTTCAACTTCGACAAAAACCGGTTCACAGTGATCGATCCAGTCGATACGGATGCGAAACTTGTCACCGATCGAGGTTACAAGTTTCAGAAAGTTGCGCTCACACCGGAAAACTACAAAGAGGTTCTGTCATCGCTTCTGACGGAAGGCGAGGGGCAGGGCTTCGTCGTGAACCTATCAGTCGACACTTCGTCGCTGGACCTGATGAAGCACTGCCGCAAGCTGGGCGCTCTCTACATCGATACAGTCGTTGAACCATGGCCGGGCTTTTATTTTGACGACAATGCCAGCGCTGCAGACAGGACGAACTACGCGTTGCGCGAAACCGTGCGCAGAGAAAAGAAGAAGAAGCCAGGTGGCACGACGGCGGTTTCCTGCTGTGGCGCCAATCCCGGCATGGTCTCCTGGTTCGTGAAAAAGGCCCTTGTCGACATCGCAAACGACACCGGATTGGAGTTCAAGGAACCCACTGGCCGCAAGGGCTGGGCAAAACTCATGAAGAAGGCCGGCGTCAAGGGTATTCATATCGCCGAGCGCGATACCCAGCGTGCCAAGGAGCCGAAGCCACCCAACACTTTCTGGAACACCTGGTCGGTGGAAGGGTTTCTCTCCGAAGGTTTCCAACCTGCCGAGTTAGGCTGGGGAACGCACGAGACCTGGAAGCCGAAAAACGCCAAGAGCCACAAGAAGGGTTGCAACGCGGCGATTTATCTGGAGCAACCGGGAGCCAACACGCGGGTTCGTACCTGGTGTCCAACACCCGGGCCGCAATTCGGTTTCCTGGTGACGCACAATGAGTCGATATCGATTGCCGACTATTTCACACTGGAGAATGGCAAAAAGCTGTCTTACCGGCCGACCTGTCACTACGCCTATCATCCAGCCAACGATGCGGTTCTCTCGCTGCACGAACTTTTCGGAGCCGCCGGCAAGGTTCAGGAGACATTGCATGTCCTTGAAGAAAACGAGATCCAGGACGGTGTCGACGAACTGGGTGTGCTGCTCTATGGACACGCCAAGAACGCCTACTGGTACGGTTCGCAGCTGTCGGTGGAAGAGACGCGAAAACTGGCGCCGTATCAAAATGCCACCGGGTTGCAGGTAACCTCCGCCGTCATCGCCGGCATGGTATGGGCGCTGGAAAATCCGGAAGAAGGCATCGTTGAGACAGACGAGATGGACTACAAGCGCTGCCTTGAGATCCAGATGCCGTATCTGGGACCCGTTAAAGGCTACTACACCGACTGGACGCCGCTAGATGGCCGCCCGGGTTTTTACAAGGAAGACCTGGATACGAAAGATCCGTGGCAATTCCGAAACATACTGGTGAAGTAAAGCCGAGGGCGCGATTATAGCCTGCCATCGCCTGAGCTGGTCCCATTGCCCTATCGGGCAGTGGGCAAACTCAGGTCAGCGAACATCGGCTCCACTACGATGACAAAAAACGCCACAGGTTCTATCGAGTGGCGTTTTTCATGCAACCTTACATGCCGAAGGTGAAAGTGAACTGCTTTCCGTTGAGATTGCCAGTGCCTGTACCCTTGGTGCCGGTGGAGACGAAACGGAAGGGACCGCTAGCACCGTCATTGCAGTTGAAGGTGCCTTCACCGTCGCGATACGTCACATAGACAAATGTTCCCGTGCAGACACGCCCGCGACTGCTCTTGATTTCGAGAGTCCCAGAACCGTCGGCATAACCGGTTGCACTCCCGGTGAATGTTTCCGAACCGTCCGTTGCCTGTCCCTTGACCGCAGCTGTGACAGAGCAGCCGATGCAAAGCCCACACACAAGAGTGAGCGACAGGATCTTATTGATTGCAAGCATTTAGGCTCCCCGGCGAGAATCATGAAATTGTTGTAATTCGAGGGATGTCTTGCATAGGTTGAATTCGGCAGGCAAGTTCAATTGAAGCTAAATTGCCGTTTATAAAGAGAGATTTAGAGTGACCTCAGGTGACTTTGTCCAACCCATCGGCTTCATCTGAAGGGCGTGCAGGCTTTGTGAAAACGAGCCTGGGTCTGGAATGTGACACAATTCCTTCCTACCTAACACCAGCCGCTGAACAAAACCTCTTCAATTCAGCGACTTATGCTGTTGACCCCGGAAACTTCCCCCGGTTGCGGCGTGAATGATCTAAAACAATTTGAACGATTCAGGGTTCCTTGAGATGAGCATTCTGTTCGATGCGGGCTTGCTGCTGCTGGATGCGGCTGTGTTTTCAGTAGCCGTTTTCGGCTATTTCATCGTTTCGCGCGTTTTCCAGTCGGATAGGCGGAGCGGACTGTTGAAGGGTGACGGTGTGGCCTTTCTTATCGCTGGTGTGCTCTTCGCCGTCTTCACAGTCAGCTATATCGAGATATTCAGTTTGGCCTTCCGATTGCCGTTTTCTGCCTACACCGACTTGGCGATTGGCCTGACAGCAGTTGCTGCGGCGATTGTCGTAGCCTTCGGGGCGTCAAAACTGATCTTGAGACGCCGGGCAACGGTGCCTTTGGAGACATCCTGAGGCTCCGGGAAGTTGTCTCAACAAAGACTTGCCCCGGCTAAGGGCCGGGGCAGCTAAGCGGGAAGTTATTGTTTTCCCGAAACGTCGTTGAGAAGTGATGTGCTTTCAGCCGGAGAGAGTTTCTAGTTGCCGAGCTTGGCAACACCCAGCGGCACATTGAATTTCCGGCACCAGATATAGATTTCGTTATAGTTAGAAACGTTCACACCGTTCTTGACCCGATAGCTTTGCTTGCCTTTTAGGTTCTTCAGGGCGCCAAGGTCGGTTCCTGCATCATATTTGCCATTTCGACCCAGACCGACCCGCGCATCGGGAGCGCCGTCGAGACTAAAGTCGTTGAACAGAACGACGGAACTTGCCGTCAATTCGGCCTTACCAGTCGTCACATGGTTGCTGCGACCGGAAAACTTGCCGGTTCGTCCCTTGCCTTGAGCCCGAGCTGTAGTGTTGCCGGTAAGCAGCGTGGCGGCTGCAAATCCAGCGGCCATACTTAATATTTGTCTGCGGTTCTGCATAAATTGCTTCCTTCCTGCGAGGTGCCCGACAAGTTCCCCCTGGATTTCACACAAACGCCGGTCGGCGAGCGGGCGATAGGACTAACGTCTGTCTGCGAACAATGGACCGGAGTTTCTGGATTTGAGTAGTCACAAGTTGGCGAGAGAAAGTTGACCGCAGCATTGCTTGTCTTCAACAAGCCGCTTTCTGATCGGAACGGTTTCCGTTCTTACATTCGGATTTTACGGCTTCAATTCGAGGTTGATCGTGCAGAGGAAGGGTCGTGATTTTCCAGAAGGCTGAAATAAAGTTCTATTATTCCTTTAGAAGAGTTGCACGTAACGACGAAGTGTTAATCCGTTGGTGCTATTGAATGTCTTGAATTATTGGGAAACTAACTCTAGCTAAATAGTGAAACATCATTCGGCAGGGGGCAGAATGACGGTTGATCACAAAAAGCTGAATGCTGCCATCCGGCAGTTTTATGAAGCGTCTGTGACACCTGAGCTTTGGCAAGGCGCGATGCAGACAGCAACGGACGCGCTCAACGCCAAGAGTTGTCACTTTTTCTCCCAAAGTTATACCGATGATCGCGATGATCTCTTTGTGACCATTCGCATCGATCCAGAGTTTCACCGAGAATATCTTGATATCTATGCGGAGTTGGATATCCGATTTCCGAGGATCTTCAAAGGTCCGGTCGGAAAGGTTCTGCACGGTGACATGCTCTGGACAGAAGAGGAGCGCTTGGCCAGCCCGGTTTATCACGAAAGTCTGCTTCCGTTCGAATTGTACGAAGTCACTGGCGGTCAGCTCGCGATGCCTGGCCGGCTCAGTTGGCTGGGATTTTCGCTCTATGATGAAGAGCCCTGGAAACAGGAGCAACTTGAAGCGCAACAACACTTGTTGGGGCACGCTCGTCAGGCATTGAGGATCCACCTTGAGCTGTCGGAAGCTCGTTCGCGTATCGATACTCTTGGCAATGTCCTTTCGCGGAAAGGAATGGCATTAATTCTGCTGACTCCCCAAGGAAAGATCGTTTTTGCCAACGCCGAAGCAGAAGCTCTGCAGAAGCTGGGACTGTTCAGTCTGACAAACCAGAGCTTGGTGTTTCGGGATCCGGGACTGAACATCCGTGTCGCGGCCGCTCTGTCTTCATTTGGTGGAAATCCTCTCGGCAATCTTTCCATGGGCACACATGAAAGCGTGGCCCTGGCTGACCTGACAGGCAAGCAGATCGGCGTGAGATTTCTTCCCTTGCTCGGTGGTATCGATGGGAACGGCAGCTTGCTTGCAGTCACATTCGTCCCGATGGATGCAGGTGAGGCGCCGGATTCCGAGGAGATCACGAAGTTTGCCGGATTGTTCGGTCTGACTTTGAGTGAGGAGCAAGTTCTTGGAGCCATCGCCGCGGGACAGGACCTTTCGACCTACAGCAGGGACCGCGGGATCGCGCTCGATACTGCGCGCAAGCATGTGAAAAATGTGATGGCCAAGACCAACTGCCGTTCGCAGAAGGATTTGCTGCGGCTGGTGGAGCGGTTTTGCTTTTTCAGAATGCGCTAGACCACAACCAAGTGTCGATAAGATAAAAAGCGCCGCCGCAAATGCGGCAGCGCCTAAGCACACTATAGATAGAATAGTTTCTTTAGAACTGTCGCAATTCGATCGAAACCGGTGCTCCAGCTCCCAAAAGGATAAAGTATCCGGTAATCCGCACTGATATATGCAATTCAGTTGCCAATCTGCGCGGACTTTGGTTTTACAACCTTGCTCACAATCTTTGGGCAACCTATGAAGCAAAGCTAAGCTCAACCCATTTGAAATCGCGCCCCCCAAATGGGGGGTGACGCTAAGGAAGGGCTATCCTCCTGAAGCGATGGGAGGTTTTCGCTGGTGCTGACAGACACGGCCATCTGGAAAGAAGCATTCCCTTACACCGGCAATCAGCCGGGAAATTGTCGAGATGAGAGCGGAGCCCGGCATGACCGGGCTTGGCGCTGTAGGGAATGAATTCAACGCGGGTGCGCATCTACTTACCAGCCGAACTGAAAGGTCGTGCCTGTCTGGCCATAGCCGTTTTGCACGACGTGTCCGTTTGTGTTGCGGCCAAACTGGAAGAGGCCATACGCGTTGTTGTTTCCATTTTGCCGAATTGTTCCATTGTGGCCATTCCCGTCCTGAACGACGATGCCCTGGTTGCCGAAGCCGTTTTGCAGGATGCCGGCGGCATTGCCGAGGCCATTCTGCTTGATGCCACCCTGCTTGCTCATGTCATTGGCAATGGCGGCGGCAAAGAGCCCTGCGCGCATCAACTGATGCTGCTCGGCACTCTGAGGGTTCAGGGTGAAGCTGAAAGAGCCGCCTGCCAGAGCGGGAGTTGCGGATAGCGCGCCAAGCGTAGCGGCCGTGAACATCATGCGTTTGATAGTCAGTTTCATTGGTTCTTCCTCCGGAAAAAATTGACGTTGGCAGGCAGTTTCAGATCCGGTCGCCGATTAGCACGCTGCATTCATGGGTTTCCCCGTCCAGCTCGAATCTGAGGCGGGCGTCGTAGACACCATCCTTGCCGAGCACGACACGACCGGTCTCTGCCTTGCCGTTGTTACCGATTTCAAAGGCGCCGCCCTGGCTTGTTGAGGTGGAGCCTGCTGCCCCGCCGCCCTTTACGGTGAAGCGGTACTCGCCCTGCTGCCCTTGAGAGCCGTTGGCTATTCCCGTGAGGGCGATTGATCCACGGGCAGTTTGCGAGGTGATGATGCAGGCATTTCCGGTTTCATGGGCCTGGGTGGCATCCGTTGCGTAGTAGGTGACACCGAAGGCTGCGATCAGCGCGGCGAGACCGGCGGCTTTGATATTGGTCTTCATGGTTTCCTCCTTGGAGCCCCTCGGTGGCCTTTTGATCAGGCCACCGAAGTCCGGGGAGCTGGATGGGGATTAAGGGCAGGTCTGGACAAAAGCGGCGACATTGTCGGAACCGGTCTGATTGACCGATGCATCGCAGCCGTGACCAACCTGAACACCGGCTGCAATATTGCCATTGCCGTCCTGGGTCATGATTGCATTGTGGTTGGTGCCAAACTGGCCAACGCCGGCTGAATTGCCAAAGCCATTTTGCCAAGTGTCGGCGAAATGATGTGCTCCGGTCTGACCGACAGCAGTGGTGTTGTGGTTTCCAAACTGCTTGGCGATCGCCTCATTGGCATGGCCATCCTGGAAAACGCCGATCAGGTTGTTGAAGCCTTCCTGGCTTCCACCGGTTACATGACCGAAACCGAATTGCTCGATGTTGATACCGTTTGCGAATGCGGGCAGAGCGGCTGCGGAAAGGAATAGGGCTGCGGTTGTGCCAAGAACAACTTTGCGGAACATTTCTGACTTCCTCCTGTCGGTGCGGCGGTGCCGCGTTGCGATGACAGGAGCGAACTTAGTCGGCCCGTTTGGAACTCGTGCTGAATGTGGCGTTCAGCTACGGTTCATTGTGTTGTTCAAATTCGGGCAGGTGATCTTTTCAGGAAATTCCATCGAGCGAGCACCTCTGTTGGCTGAACCTCCTGATGCCGTCGAACTGGCGGAAAAGCCAAAGGATTTTCTGGGAAGTCGCCTGTGAGGTGAGAGCGGAATGTTACGGCGCTGTGTCTGACACAATCAGCCGCACCACTTGCAGCGCCTCAGCCTTACCCTTCACCTTTTGCGCTCCAATCGGCTGCAGATGGAAATCTTCGTCGAGATTTTTTGCAACTTCCTCTGAAACCAGAATAACGACTTCGGCTTCCGGATCTATTTCCTTGCCGAGACTTTCCAGTCTGGCCGCTGCGTTCACGGTATCGCCGATGACCGTATAATTCACCCGTTCCGGCGCGCCAATGTCGCCAACGACGAGCGGACCGAGATGCAATCCAACCCGAATGCGAACGGGTAGTTTGCCTTCCGATTTTCTCTTCTGATTGTCTGCGTGGATCGCTTTGGCCATACCGACTGCCGCGTGCGCAGCATGTTCGGCCGGGTTGTCCAGATGACCCGGTGCGCCCCAGAAGGCCATGACGCTGTCGCCGATGTATTTGTCGATCGTGCCGCCATTTTTTCGGATTTCCGCACCAAGGAGAGACAGGTGATGGTTGACGAAGGCTGCTGTTTCAGTGGCAGACATTCCCTCCGATGCGGAGGTGAAACCGGCAATATCGGTAAACAGCACAGCGACTTCGCGTTCTTCTGGAGGCGCATCGGCCCGGCCTTCATTCAACAGCTTGAGCACGAGCGCTTTTGGAACATAGCGCCGGAAAGCATCGAGGCCGCTGACCATGGAATTGAAACCGCTGGCAAGATCATCCAACTCGCGCACGGAACTACGAGGTAGCTCCTGGACGGCGTCAAGGTCGAGTTTTGCAACCGCGCGTGCGCCTGTTGCGGCCCGGCGAATAGGTTGCCCGATGCGATGCGCCAGAAAACCGGCACCTACCAGAGAAAGGCCCAGAAGCGCGATGCCAATGACGATGGAATCGGTAAGTTGGTCCAGTGGCTGTTCCAGAATGGCGGCCGGAAAGTGCGCGCCGATTGCAACGGGTAAACCCAACAGACCCTGCTGATCGTTGTCCAGGATTACAAAGCGTTTGTCGTCATTCTCGTCATAGCCAAATCGCAACTTATGACCTTCACCGATGCCATAGTCTGCGGGATCGACTACTTGGGTCTGGCCAAAGTCTGCAAGAAAATTGTCGGGTACATTTTCAAGAGCAATAAGCGGATTTACCGGAGACAGCTGATCGAAAACCTTGTCCAGTTCCGGATGCGCAATCACGTCGTTGCTGTCCGGATTGATCATGAAGACTGTAACCAGGTTTGTCGAAATTTCGTCAGTGATTTCCGAGAGACGTTGCATCGACATTGCCATGATCACCAGTCCCTCATAACTGCCTTCATCAAGGACGGGCTGGACATGGGCGACATAGGTATGCTGGCGCGCGCTGTAGTATTGCGGTTCGGTCCAGAAGGCCTCTGTTCTTGATGCGGAGGACTGGATCAGGTTGGCGAGGGCATGGGTCTTGTCGGTCACAGGCACGAATTGCGGAATGAGGATACCGTCTCCTGTGCCCCGGTCTATCTGGATGAAGTCACCGTTCCGGTCTGCGACAATAACAAAGGAAACATGTTCCATGGAAGAAAGCGCACCGAACAGGTAGTCAGCGACCTCCTGAGGATTGTCGATCAGAATACTGCCGGAATTGAGAGCGGCGACGGTGAACTTGCTGGCTTCCTCGACCGCCTCGATCTGGTCTGAAAAAGCCTGATCGAGGGCGCCAAGGCCGACATTTACGAGTTCTCCGCCCAGATCACGGACGACTTTTTCCGAGGTTGAGGCCTGAACGAGGAGCACCAGCGCAGCGGTTATCGAAACAAAGGCCCCAATCACTGTGGTCAATGTCGGGGTGATGTGAAAGCGCCGGTTGATGGATAATCTCCTGTCTGCAGATCGGAAATTTCTATTCAATCCATATCGCGAGTGACTGATCAGAGCAAAGTAGTTACCTGAAAACCAACTGTCACTGTGAACTTTCTTCTTGAAAACAGGAAATTCAATCCGAATTCATGTCTGTTGCTTTTCGTCACGCTCCACTCAAAATCGTTCCGACCATCGCAAACTAGTTGGATTACATTTGGCGGACGAAGCCATGTGGTGTTTTCTGACTTCAAATAGCTTCAATGGAGAACTTCAGTTCATGGATTCCTCACAGACAGAACGCAGTCAGCGAGCTCGTTTCTTCATCCTTGCTTATCCGTTCGCATTGATCGCCATTTGTCTGCTTTTGAATGTTCTGCTTTTCGGAGTTCGCCCGATCGTGATCGCGCTTCCGAGCGAGCTCATAATCGTCTTGTTGGTTATTGCAGCCGTCTTGCTTCTGGCCAACCACACATGGCTGATGACGACAACCGAACTGACGCGCGCGAAGTTCGGAATGTACGCGACACCTGAAGAGTGGCAGGCAAGCGGAAGGAAGCGCGAGGACACAGCCACAAAGGGTTTGGAAGAACTCGAAAGGCGGCACAACGCCCATCGCAATAGCACGGAGAATACCGTCTACTTCGTGTTCCTGGCGCTTTTGTTCAGTATCACGTCGCCAGCTGAATCGGCTGCCTTTGCCTGGATTGCCGGTTTCGGAGTTGCGCGGCTCGGTTATTCATTCAGTTATCTGGCGGGCAGGGACGGTTTGCGCGGGCTCTTCATGAGCCTGAGCCTTCTGTGTCTTTACGGTCTTGCAAGTTATGCGGTTCTGGCGGCTGTTGCCTGATCGTGGTTGGTTTTAGGGATTAAAACAGAAGCCTCACAACCTGAAGCGGTTCCACCCGTCCTTTGACCATCTGTGGCCCGATACGTTCCTGGCGGATGTCGTTGCCGAGGTTGGAAGCGACTTCTTCTGAAGCAAGAATCATGACTTCGGCTTCCGGATCGATTTCTTTGCCCAGGCTTTCAAGCCGTGAGGCAGCGTTCACGGTGTCACCGATCACCGTGTAATTGACACGGCCCGGGGCGCCAATGTCGCCGACAACCAGTGGACCAAGGTGAATACCGATCCGGATTCGCACCGGTTGCCTGCCATGAGACATACGCTCCTGATTGTCCGCATGAATTGCCGCAGCCATACCAAGGGCAGCTCGGGCAGCATGCTCAGCCGGGTTGTCCAGCCGGTCAGGTGCGCCCCAAAAGGCCATGACGCTGTCACCGATATACTTGTCGATGGTTCCATCCTGCCTGGTGATCTCCTCACCAAGTAGCGAAAGATGATGGTTGACGAAGGCAGCGGTTTCGGTTGCCGACATTCCCTCGGAAGCTGAAGTGAAGCCGGCAATGTCCGTGAAGAGCACGGCAACGTCGCGTTCTTCGGGTGGTGCGTCGGCCCGGCCTTCCGAAAGAAGTTTTTGCACCAGTGTCTTTGGGACATATCGATTGAAGGCCGTCAGGCCGCCCACCATTGCGTTGAAGCCTTTCGATAGATCATCAAGCTCGCGGATCACACTGGAAGGAAGCGGCTCTACGGCACTCAGGTTAAGGTTAGCCACGTCCTTTGCGGCGACCGCAGCACGTTGTACCGGACGAGCGATCCGGCGTGCCAGCACGATGGCGCCCAGCAGGGACAGCATCAAAAGGCCCGTGCCGACAATGATCGCGGTTGTCAGCTGCTGCAGCGGTTGGTCCAGGTACTCTGCCGGGAAGTGGACGCCGATGCGGGCCGGCATTCCCATGAGGTTTTCATTGTTCTGTTCAATGATGACGAAGCGCTTGTAGCCATCGTCATCGTAGCCCGCGTGGAGATCCAGGCCTTCTGCAATGTCAAAGGTCGAGTTCTTGATCTTCGGCATCTCGCTGAAATCAGCCAGGAAGGTATCGGAGACCTCGCTGACATGAAGGAGAGGGTTTTCCGAAGTCAGCTTGTCGAAGTTTTCGAAAAGCACCGGATGGGCAATGACTTCGTGTGTTCCTTCCTTCAATAGAAAGACGGTGATGTCCTCGGTTGAGATGTGCCAGGTGATGTTGGACATCCGCTCAAGTGACATGCCGGTCATCAGACTGCCGCGATACTCGCCATTCTCGTAGAAGGGATGCGTATAGACGAAGTAAGTGTGTTCGCGGCTCGGCATGAAAACCGGATCGCTCCAGAACGGGCCTGTTTGCTTTGCCGCTCTTTCGGTCAGCGGCAACAGGGACGGGATTTCAGACGCGAGCTCCACAGGTCCCGCCAAAAGCTGGCCATCTGCATCGCCCCGGTCGACATCGATGCCTTCACCGTGCTCGTCCACCAGAACCAGGAAGGAAACCCGGTCCATAGGTGCAAGGGCCCCATATAGGTAGGCGATTATAAGATCCGGATTGTCGAAACTGAATTCGTTTCTGTCCCAGCTGGCTTCGGTATATTTCGAAGTCTCCACAACGGCGTGGAGCTGTTCGATAAAGGCTATCTCGGAGCTCTCCATGCCAAGGTCAACCACAACGCCGCCCAGCTGGCGGATGACCTTTTCAGATGTCAGCGCCTGAATGATCAGGATCGATGCGGCTGTCAAAAGGACAAATGTTCCGATGACGGTCGCCAGGGTCGGGGTGATGAAGAGCTTGGTGCGAAACGACACAGTGTTTTCCCGGTTGCATCTATATGCGCTGTCAGACCTTACCAGCACGAATTATCAAAGGAATAGCGCAACTTCGAAAACGGGGCGTGAATTCTCCACGAGCGTCTTGGAGCGTTCCGGAAAGAACGTGTACGTGACTTCCAAAGAAAAACCCCGAAGACGGGAAAGCCTTCGGGGTTTGATGATCGTGTCCGGACTGTCTGGTCTTTCAGATCGCGTCAGGAAGCCTTTTGCGGTTCATCGAAAGTATGGCCATAGTCAACCGCGACTTCGTAGTCCGGATCTTCAAGAACCGAAACCTCAACCAGATTTCCGGCCTTGTGAAGCAATTTCTGGCAGTCAGGCGACAAATGGCGCAGGTGCAGGCGTTTGCCGGCCGCTTCGTACTTGGAGGCAAGTGCATCAATGGCTTCCAGACCGGAATGGTCGACAACGCGGCTGTCGATAAAGTCGACGACAACATCTTCGGGATCATTTTTCAGGTCGAACAGATCGACGAAACCGGTTGTGGAGCCGAAAAACAGCGGGCCGGAGAGACGGTAGACCTTCCAGCCTTCCTTGCTCTTGCCGATACGGGCGCTGATGCGGCTGGCTGCGTTCCAGGCATAAGCGAGCGCGGAGATAATGACGCCGACGACCACAGCCACTGCAAGGTCAGCGTAAACGGTCACGCAGGTCACAACGATCATCACCAAGGCGTCGGTCAACGGGATCTTGTGCATGATCTTGAGGCTCGCCCAGGCAAATGTCCCGATTACCACCATGAACATCACGCCGACCAGCGCGGCCACCGGGATCTGTTCAATGAGCGGGGAGGCGATCACAATGAATGACAGCAGGAAGAGGGCTGCGGCGATACCGGAGATACGGGTACGTGCGCCTGACTTCACATTGATCATCGACTGACCGATCATGGCGCAGCCACCCATGCCACCGAAGAAGCCGGTGACGATGTTTGCTGTGCCCTGAGCAACGCACTCTTTGGAGGCGCCGCCTTTGGTGTTGGTAAGATCGGCAACGAGATTAAGCGTCAGCAGCGATTCAATCAGGCCGATTGCCGCCAGAATCAGCGCATAGGGGAAAATGATCTGCAGTGTTTCCAGCGTTAGCGGCACCATCGGAATGTGGAATTCCGGCAGCCCGCCTGCGATGGAGGCAAGATCACCTACCGAGCGTGTGTCGAGATTGAAACCAAGAACCAGCGCCGAAACCACGAGGATACCAGCCAGAGGAGCCG
Organism: Pseudomonadota bacterium; assembly: GCA_039195965.1. Taxonomy (GTDB): domain Bacteria; phylum Pseudomonadota; class Alphaproteobacteria; order Rhizobiales; family Stappiaceae; genus Roseibium. The sequence continues at coordinate 45,976 of JBCCVB010000022.1, read as the reverse complement.
GGAAAGCCGTGGTGATTCTCGGCAGGAACCAGATCACGGCCATGGTCAGTGCGATCAAGCCAAGCATCAGATAGAGCTGCGAGCCGGTCATCCAGGTCAGTCCACCGGCACTGTCCGGAACCTTGAACTGCCCGAGCTGGGCCAGGAAAATCACGATGGCGAGGCCATTCACGAACCCGAGCATGACCGGGTGTGGCACCATGCGGATGAACTTGCCCCATTTGAGTACGCCGACCATGATTTGCATGATGCCCATCAGCACTACCGTCGCGAAGAGGTATTCAACTCCGTGCTGGGCAACAAGCGACACCATCACGACCGCTAGAGCGCCGGTCGCGCCGGAAATCATTCCTGGTCGGCCACCGATGCATGCGGTGATCAGGCCGACGAAGAAAGCTGCGTAGAGACCAACGAGCGGATTTACACCTGCGACAAAGGCAAAAGCGACAGCTTCAGGGACCAGGGCCAGTGCAACCGTCAGACCGGCGAGCAGTTCCGTTTTTATGCGTGAGGCATCAAGTTTGGTCGATTGTACAGGCGTAGTGGCCTCGGCACGTGCGGACAAGTCGAGCTCCAGTCGTTCACTTGTATGGTTGCTAAGGTCAGTCAAGTTGCCGGGGTCAGGCTTATTGACCTAAATCAATTTGGGCCCTTGTAGTCGATTTACTGCGCGGCAGCAAGGTTTCGATTGGGTGGCAGCCATGCGGGTTTGTGGGTGCGAGGCCATCTATCGTTTCGCGGGATTGCAGGGTGATGATGTACTGCAAGTAGTTAAGCGAAAACTTGAGGGAGAGATTGCAACTTCAATATATCCAGAAAGTTGCAAGATCTCGTCAATATTCTTGTTGAATGTTGTGAAATTTTATTCTGATCTGGTTGGTTAAAATTAACGATGTTGATAAGTATAACTACATACTATTTGATGGTGCCGCATAATGACTGTCGAGGGGCGGTTGCTAGAGGTTGTTATTTTGCTTGGTACTCGTTTCCGGCTGATTGTTGTGTTTCTGACCCTAGCCCTGGCAGTTGTGCCGGGACGGGCATCAGAAATGATCATGGCAACGGATGATTGGCCTCCGTTTCGCATCTCCAGCGAGGCCGGTTTGACCGGGCTTGATCTGGAATTCATCGAAGAAATCGTGCGAAGGACAGAGGCCGACCTCAAGGTCATCAAGATGCCATGGGGCCGAGGGCTGGCCTCGATGGAAAGCGGTTCAGTCGATGTCATGACGGGACTGGCTTATCGGGAAGACCGGGCGAAATACATTGCCTACACCGATACACCGTACTTCAAATGCACTACGGCATTTTACACGGTCACAGGTCGCGGGGATGAAATTCGATCATACGAAGATCTCTACAAACATCAGATCGGCTATGTTCTGCATTCCGCGTATTTCGAACGGTTCGATGCCGACCAGACTCTCGACAAGGTGGGTGTGCCGCAGGAGCAGACGCTTGTCGACATGCTTGTCAAGGAGCGCTTCGCAGTCATGATCGGAACCGACTGCCAGGTGGACTATCATATCGAACGTCTGGGGCTTTCTGAAGCGATCGAGAAAACACCCTACAATCCCGGCAACAAAGTCGATCTCTATCTCGGTGTTTCGAAACGTTCGGCTTGGGCTTCTCGACTGAACGAATTGAATGAAGCCGTCAGAATGCTTCTTGAAGAAGGTTTCGTCGACAAGATCGCTCGGGAGTATTACGGCGGACAGTCCTGATGCTCTGACCAACGGTTCTTGTGGTCGTGTGTTTCTATCAATCTCAGTGAGACAAGATCATCTGCACCCGATGATCGAGGTCCTTGCGGAGATCTTCTTCAGTCCAACCCGCACGCCCGCGGAACATGTAGCCTTGCCTTATGTCGTAGAGCAGTGCTGCGCGCTCAAGTGATGGAAAATCAGCAGGCAGGGTGCCTTTTTCTTTTTCCTCGTCGAATCTCGCTGCCAGCCGCCGATCCGTGTCATCGATCGCAGCGGCGACCCGTTCTGCGACGCCTTCCACCTGACCGATATTTGTCGAAACGCTGGAGGCCAGAAAACACCCCTTGGCGCCACTGCCGTTGTCAGTCGCGTACTTGATGACTTTCTCCAGAAAGCCGCGCACGGCTTTTTCTATGTCCGGTTCGGTTTCAAAGATGACAACCGGTTCGCAGCCGTTCACATCCGCATAGCGGTCAATCGTCTTCAAGTAGAGTTCCCGCTTGTCACCGAAAGCGGAATACATGCTGGGACCGGTGATCCCCATTGCCTTTGTCAGGTCACGTAGAGATGCCCCGTCATACCCCTTGGCCCAGAACACACCCATCGCTTCCATAAGCGCGTCGTCATAGTCGAAGGTTCTCGGGCGACCTAATTTTTTTGTATCGTTCAATATATAATCCTTGACGCGATAGCGTTCGGCTGCTTTATGTATCGAGCAATATATAAATCAGAGAGAGCTGTATGACTAGTCCAAAACCGAAGGCCGGAAAGCCTTTTCCGGTCATCGATATCGCTTTGCTTGGTGGCGGGTCCACGTCACTTTCAGACTGTGCCAATGGATACGACTGGAAGCTGATCGTGGTCTATCGAGGAAAGCACTGTCCCCTGTGTACCCGTTACTTACGTGAACTCAACGACGCTCTTCCCGAACTGAACCAGCTCGGAGTTGATGTAATTGCTGTTTCCGCCGACTCGGAACAACGGGCCACGGATCAGATCAAGGAAGTCGAACCTGACTACAAGGTGGGCTATGGCCTGACCGTGGAGCAGATGCAACAACTTGGTCTTTACATCTCCGGCAAGGGAAATGGTGTTGACGTGGAAGGGCCGTTTGCAGAGCCCGGTCTTTTCGTTGTCAACGAGGCAGGCAACCTGCAGGTTGTCGATATCTCCAACGTTCCCTTCGCGCGCCCCAACCCGGCCTCAATTGTTCACGGATTGAGGTTCTTTCGCAGCAAAACCGAGCCGTTCCCGGTGAATGGCACCCAGGCCTGAAACTCAAAGCAAGGAGGAAAGGAAATGACGCGCGACGCGAAGGTTCAAGAGATACGAGAAACGATCGAAGACCTGATAAAAGCCGGAACAACCGCGGATTTGAGCGGACTGAACGACATTTATCACGATGACATGAAAGTCCATCTGATCGACACCGATGGCAATCTTGCACAAGCTGACAAGCCGTCCTTCATCTCAATGCTGAAAAGAATGATTGAGTCCAGCGAAGGTATCGACAACACCTGGGCCGAATACAACTCCATCGATGCGGATGGTGACAAGGGACACGTTCTGATCACGCGAAAGGTGACACTTGGAGGAGAGAGGCGAATTCTCGTTCTGAGTATCGATCTCACATTCGAAGATGCGCGGTGGCAAGTGGTCCGGGAAGTGATCTTTTCCAGGCCCGATGTGGGCCAGACCGTCCACTAATACCCTTATTCAAAATCTGGAGTTCTCATCATGCGATTTTTTCTCATGCTGATCCTGCTCGCCTGCACGGCAATGCCCACCTTCGCTGATGGAAGTCGGGAACAGGCCGTCAGAGATCTGACGAGGCTTAATGACAGGTTCAACGAAGCTGCGGCTGCCGGCGATGCAGAAGCACTTGTGGACCTTTATTCCGATGACACTGTCTGGATTGCGCAGAATACGCCGCCGGTGCAGGGGCTTGAAGAGCCGCGCAAGCTTTTCGAGTTCGTCACATCCAACAATGGAAAGGTCAGTCATACGATCGACCACCTGTTTGTGTCTGAGGATGCGACGTTGGCCGTCATGATCGGTTCCGTCGAAGCCAAGATCGCAAGCGCCGGAATGGATGCTACCGGCACTTATCTCTTCGTGCTTGAACCGGAAGGTGACAACTGGAAGATCGTCACCGACATGTGGCATCAGCATTCCGAAAACTAGGAACAATCGAGTTGTTGGCCGGTATCCGAAAGACCGGCCACGACGCCTATGCCATTTCTCGGCGAGCATTCCTGGCAGTTGTTCGGACAAACCGACAGGACCGCAACCGAAAACACTCGACGGAAAATCCGGGTCGGATTAGAACCGGCATAACCATTTGCCGGAGGAAGCATGAAACCGACCAGCCCGGTCTTTACCGGTATCAATACGACCGTCTTCGAAACTATGTCGCGCCTTGCCATGGCGCACGGTGCAGTCAACCTGGGACAGGGGTTCCCGGATGTGGACGGACCGCTTGATATTCGCGAAGTGGCCGCCAAGGCGCTCATTGACGGTCCAAATCAGTATCCGCCCATGCTGGGTGTCCCGGAGTTGCGACAAGCTGTTGCCGATGCGAACAAGCGATTTTATGGGCTGGAAGTTGATCCACAAAGCGAAGTGATGGTGACTTCTGGCGCCACGGAGGCCCTTGCAGATTGCATTTTTGCACTTATTTCGCCGGGCGACGAGGTGGTTCTGATCGAGCCGCTTTATGACTGTTATCTCCCTTTGGTGAAACAGGCCGGTGGGATCCCCGTCAGAGTTAGAGTGACACCTCCCCACTGGGATCTGGACAGAGCCGCGCTTCAAGCGGCCTTTTCTTCAAAGAACAAGGCGGTTCTGATCAACAATCCGATGAACCCCACCGCCAAAGTGTTTTCCGAAGAAGAGTTGCAGCTGATCGCCGATTTGTGCCTGGAGCACGATGCTTATGCGATCTGCGATGAGGTTTACGAACATCTGGTTTTCGACAACCAGCAGCACAAACCTTTGATGGCCTTTGACGGCATGCGCGAACGGACCGTGCGCATCGGGTCAGCTGGAAAAACGTTCTCGCTCACCGGTTGGAAAGTAGGCTATGTGACCGGACCGGCTGCGCTGATGGATCCGATTACAAAATCCCACCAATGGGTTACCTTTACAACGCCGCCCGCTTTGCAAAAGGCGGTTGCCTTCGGTCTGCAAAAGGACGACGGCTACTATTCAGGGCTGGCAAATGAATTGAGCGGCAAACGCGACCGGATGGCAAAAGGATTGTCGGCGCTCGGATTTACAGTATTGCCTTGTGCGGCAACCTACTTTTTGACATGTGGAATTGATGGCATGAACCTTGGCGGCAACGATGTTGAAGCCTGCGAGAAACTGGTCAAGGAGGCCGGTGTTGCGGCCGTTCCGGTTTCGGCGTTTTATGGGGGCGACGCTCCAACCGGTTTCATCCGCTTTTGCTTTTGCAAGCAGGATGAGGTGATCGATGAAGCCCTATCGCGTCTCTCGGCATTTTTGACTGCGGCCAATTCCGAATCCGCTTAGCTTGGAACATGTATTCTGATCAGGATGAGAAACTTCATGGACAATCCGGCTCTCGTAGACGTCACCCGCGGTAAGCTGACTGAAAGCCTGCACCGGGGAAGCGTCGCGATCGTTGATACGGCAGGCAAGCTGGTGTGCGGCATTGGCGACGTCGATGCACGGGTTTTCCCACGGTCTGCCATCAAGGCGTTGCAGGCGTTGCCGCTGGTGGAGTCTGGAGCCGCTGATGCTCTTGACCTGACCGATGCCGAATTGTCCCTTGCCTGTGCGTCCCACAATGGCGAAGAAGTTCATGCCAATTCGGCTCGTGTCATGCTCATGAAAGCGGGACTGAACGAGGATGCGCTGGAATGTGGTCCGCAATGGCCGCAGCGCATGGAAGACGCTGCCAAGCTCATCCTGGCCGACGAGACACCTTGCGGACTTCACAATAATTGTTCCGGCAAACACGCAGGTTTCCTTGGCCTTGCCAAAGTCATGGGCGTCGAGACAAAAGGCTACGTGGAACCGGGTCACCCCGTGCAGCGCGAAGTTCGCCTGGTGATGGAGCAACTGACCGGAGATACCCTGTCTGAGGATGTTTGCGGTGTAGATGGATGTTCCATTCCAACCTACGCGTCACCGCTGCAGAGCTTTGCGCGCGCATTTGCTGCGTTTGGAACAGGTGAGGGTCTGGACCCCTTGCGGGCCGAGGCCGCTGAACGGATCTACGATGCTTGCATCAACGAGCCTTATATGGTCGCGGGAGCGGATCGGTTCTGCACGCGGGTGATGGAAGGGTTTCGTGGGCGGGTTTTTGTCAAAACCGGTGCGGAAGGCGTATTTTGCGCTTCAATTCCCGAACTCGGCTTCGGTGTTGCCCTGAAATGCGAAGATGGTGCAACACGAGCTTCGGAAGTCATGATGGCGACGATCCTGGAAGTCATGCTTGAGCTGAGTGAAGATGAAGCAGCACTTCTGGACAGTCTGGTCAATCCGTCGATCCTGACAAGACGAGGCGCAGAAGCAGGACATATCAGGCCCAGGGAAGAGTTCCTGTCCCTGCTTAAATCTGCACTGCCCAGGTGATTGATTGACTGGCTATATAGCTTTTGACATCAATACTTTGCTTTCAGTTCTTGAAGTTTCACTCCAGCCCAGGTGCGAATAGAGGGATACGTTCTCAGGCATGCCGATGTGAGTGGCGAGCCTGAGCTCGGTCGCACCTTGTTGTTTGGCGATGTTTTCGACGGCCACTATGAGCGCCTTGCCGACGCCTTTTCCCTTGTGAACGGGGTCGACAGCGATGTTTGCAAGGTGAGCACTTTTGTTTTCAATGCCTAGGATTGCGACGCCTGCGATTGATCCCAGGATTTCGGCAGCAAGCACGATCTTGCCCGCAATATCGTCATCTATGCCCGCCGACACGTCTGGCAAGTCGTGCAGACGCGTCTTTACCGGTGCATAGGCACGGTCGATACAGTCTTTGAGCGCTTCTGCATCTTGCATTTTCGCGCGGCGGATGGCTGGCTGATCGCTTGTCGTTTTCATTGGAGTTCCATCATGGCGCACCGTTCCGGTCTGTCTTTCCGCTTCACCCACGCAATCACCCGAACCCCAGCAAACAGCGTATCGAATGGCATTCGAGCCGTGGATGCGGGCGACCCGAGTGGAGAAAAGTTCCGCCAAGAACATGAGCTCTATGTGAAAGCTCTTCAAGAGGCAGGTCTTGAAGTCACGGTTCTCCCACCCTTGGAAGAGTTCCCGGACAGCTGCTTTGTTGAAGATCCTGCTTTCTGTTTGCCGGAAGGCGCAATTCAGCTACGGCCGGGAACCGCAAGCCGCATAAGGGAAGGCGTGGCGATACGCACTGCCCTGGACGAGGCGTTCGGCCAGGTTGTTGAATTGCCGGGAAAAGGACATGTCGATGGCGGCGATGTTCTCATGCTGGACGACGTTATCCTGATCGGATTGTCGGCCCGAACGGACAGGGAAGGAGCTGAAGCCTTTGCAAAGGTACTGGCAGACTGGGGTTACACGGCAGAAGTCTGCGAAACTCCTGAAGGCGTTCTTCATTTCAAGACAGCCTGCTCCACTCTCGGCGAAGGTGTCATCCTGGCCACCAGGGTCATGGCGGAAAGTGGTTTCTTTGGAGACCGCAAGGTCGTGGTTGTTCCTGATGGCGAAGAATATGCAGCCAACGTCATCCGGGTAAATGATGTGGTTTTGGTTCCGGAAGGCTACCCAAAAACGCTTGCAGCGATTGAAGAAGCCGGAATCCGCACAGTGGTGCTGCCAACCCACGAAGCGCGGAAAGTCGATGGTGGTCTATCCTGTCTATCGCTGCGTTTCGCAGGCTAAACGGAACAAGGTGCTGTGAGGCTTTGTGCGGTTATGCGGCAATCTGATTGCCGCTGACCGTCAGGTTGGGGTGTGAGGTCGTATTGTTGAGCTCGCCCGTTGCCTTTTCCATCCATCGATAACCGTTGATAGCACCGGTTTTCGAACCCTGAACGATATTGTTGGTGATGATGGCAGAGCCGGCACCATCAACCACAGTGACGGCGATCCCGGTCCCGCAATCCCGGATCACGTTTTGAGAGGCCGCGATGTTGCGCAGGTATGGTCCCCAGCCCAGCAGCATGCCGAATTTGGGAGCGCCTTCGATAACATTGCCGGTCAAGGTGGTGTCAGCTTCCGCCACAATGCCCATGCCAAAGCCGTCGACCTCGGGCGGGTAGGGGCCTTCTTCGGAAATGTTGCGGACAAGATTTCCTGAACAGACCGCCATCCGGCCACCATCCATGAAATTGGCAATGGAAATTCCGGTTGTGCCGCCGTCGACGATGTTGTTGGAGATCACTGCTCCTTGAAAGCCGAACTCGGAATAAATCGCAACTTCGCCAGACCGCAGACAGGAATTGCCAATGATCTGCACGTTTGAGCCGGTGTTGGAACGTATTGCGGAAAAGGCGCAATCCGCGACACGATTGTTGGAGATCATCACACCGTGCGCGCGGAATACGTTGATGCCGTTGCCAAATTGACCGGTGCCGCCATAACGCGCTCCGATCCTTTCAATCCTGTTGCCGGAGACGATGGTACCGTCTTCGCCTTCCCGCCAGCGATGCACCCAGATGCCACCGTTGGCACAGTCGGCTACCGTGTTGCCGGTAATGGCAAGGCCGGTTGCCTCGTTTGAGCGAAGTCCTGCTTCAGCTGCTCCGGAAATCCGGCAATTGTCGACGCGGCCGGAACAGCGATCGAGGACGAGCCCGGTCTTGGAAGATCCGGCGATCTCGCAGTTGTCCAGAGTAACGTTGCGCACGCCAATGAAATGAAGAAGTCCTTCGGTGAAATCACCGATGGACCGGTTGGCGCCATCAAAGGTAATGCCGTTGAGACCGATATTGCTGACCCCTTCAGCCCTGATCAGCTGTCCGCCGCCGCCCTGGTAGACAAGTCTTGTCCGCCCGGGAACACCGACGATGAGCGTACCGGATGGCAGGCGGAGATTGGCGACGGGATAGGTGCCTGCGGGCAGAAACAGCGCCCGCCCGCGTTCGACGGCTCTGTTCACAGCGTTCTGAAATTGTGCGGTCTGGTCGTCGGCGGCATTCGGAATCAAGCCCAGATCGACTGAATCGATCGATCCCCTGAGATCCGCGACCTTCATCTGTGCCTGTGCTGCTGTCCCGGAAAGGAACAAAGCTGTCCCGGCTAGAAACGCGCGGCGGTTCAGTTTTGCATTTTCACGTGTCATCGGCCTTGCCAATCGCTGTCAGCGTCCCGAGTTGGGATTCGCGTTGGTTCTTGACCTGAAAACAGCAAAAGGTGTGCCGGAATGCTCAGAATTGCACTGATCTTCGTTGAAACGAAAAAAACCGGCCAGGCATGCGCCCAACCGGTTTTTGTGTCTCAGAAAGGTTCGCGAAGCTTAGAGTTCGCTCGGATCGGTGTCCTTGATGCCACCCCAATTGCCGTCTGCTGTATTGACGAAGCCCGGGATGTCCTTGTTCCAGCGTTCCTGGATGCTTTCAGACAGGTTCAGGTACAGCTTGCCGTCTACGATCTTCCAGAGATCCGGATCGCCATCAACCTTCACGCCCATTGCGGTGCCGAATGCGCAGAAGCCGCCATATTGCGGAAGATACTTGTCCGGGTTCTGCTTGAACAGGTCGCGGTTTTCTTCAGAAACGAAACGGTAGGTTGCTCCGTTGTGGACTTCGGTGATGGAAAAGTCGCCGTCCTGCGGTGCGCCATTGGTGAAGTAGGAGACGGGATCCACGCCGCGCAGGGCAAGGCCGGTGATAGTTGCGTTGACGTCGAAGCCAGCACCGAATGCGCTGGAGATGAGACCACCGGCAACAACGAGAGCTGCGACGGAACCGCGAACCAGATTCTTGATCATAACGAAAAACTCCCAAAGGGTTGAACTTTTGCCAGCGCGGAGGAGATTGCCCTGATATTCGTTTTTAGGTACCATTTGGTTCCAAACTGAGCGGGCTACGCTCAATCCCGTGCCGGTGAACCCAAGATAGGGTTAGGAACCAATCGGTACAAAACACAAGGGCGTGAGGACAAGGTGATCCGATCGTGAGGTCGGATTTCAGGTGAATGAATGGCAAGACCGCGTGAATTCGATCCTGAGATGGCGCTGGACAAGGCGATGACGCTGTTTTGGGATCTCGGCTACGAAGAAGCCTCCCTGGCCGAGTTGCTGTCGACTATGGAGATCACCAAGGGCTCGTTCTACAAGGCATTTCAGGACAAGCATTCGATCTATCTGGCGTCACTTGATCATTACAACGACAAGGTCATCAGCGGCACGGTTGCCTTTCTTTCCGACCGTGAAAACGGCTCCGGTGCAGAGCGTATTCTGGGGCTGTTCGGAAAAGTTGCCGAAGCCATCGATCATGATGGCGACCGGCTTGGATGTTTCCTGTGCAACGCCCTGGTCGACAAGGCGGCGGCCGGAGGTGAAGCGGAAGCCAAGCTGCAGGCAATGGTTCACAGGCTGGAGAACGCCTTTTTCAAAGCGCTCCTTGAAGACACTGGGGCTAGCGAGCCGGCCGCTCGGGAAACCGCGAGAGGGATCCTGTCAGCCTATTTCGGATTGCGAGTGCTGGGACGGGCGGGACTGGCGAAACAGATGGCTGATGACTGCATCCGGCAGGTAGGCAGGCTTTTGAAGAAAGCGGGATAAGGCTCAATCATCGCAATCGCCTTGCGGTTTCCTGCAAAAGCCTGACAGCTGCTTCTTCAATTGCCGGATAGCTCGGTCGTGTATCCCTCGGGCCTTTCGGCAAAGCTGGAACATGAACAAAGATGCTTGGGATGCCTGAGCCAACAGAATCCCAAAGGGTCGCATTGCAGAGATAGGTTCCTGCGTCGGTCGACAATCTGGCGGGTGCACCACCCGTTTCCGCCGCGTCCCGCAGGGCTCGCGCGGGCAGTGTGGCGCTTCTGGCGCGTTCTGAAGCACTGGCAAGCTCCGGGCGGCTTGGAGAAGCCCCGACTGCGTCGGGACGCACGCGGATGGCCCGGTTCACGGCGCGCGTTTCGATGTTCATCGTGCGACGGGTTCCGTCGACGCCAAAGTGAACAATGGCGTCCGGCCGGATTTCGTTTCGCAGCTTTTCCGTGACCTCCTGTCGGCCAGCCCAGGTTGTCGGCAGCACATGAAAGATCATCTCGACATTGAATTGATGCGTTCCAAGCCGTTTCGGCAAGCGCCGCATCAGTCTTTCCGTCGGATTGATGGGTGCTCCCGGAAAGGGAGAGAAGCCGGTCACCAGGATCGTTTTCTTTGAATCCGTCATTGAGTTTTAGTCCTGCAATCCCATTAAATCGGACAGCTCGTCGACGGCCAGTGAGACTGCCGTTGTTCCATCTCTGACGCTGCTCTCCAAAACCTTGAGACGGTCGGCTGTTTTTGAATTGGTTTTGAGGGCTTCCATCATCCGCTGCTGCAGCATGTCCCACATCCATGCGACCTGCTGCTGGCTGCGTTTCTCCTGCCATTCGCCGCTCGCTTGCATGCGCTCGCGGTAAATACCGATCTGCTCCCAAAGGTGATCCAGCCCCTCGTTTTCCAAGCCGGATATTGTGGTCACGGGTGGGGTCCAGTTCGGGCTCTTTGGAGCCAGAATGTGAAGGGCTGCGCGATAGTCTGAAGCTGCGGAGCGTGCGCGCGTTGCGCCTTCACCTTCCGCCTTGTTGACCGCGATCATGTCGGCAATCTCCAGGACTCCCTTCTTGATGCCTTGTAATTCGTCGCCAGCGCCGGGCAGCATCAACACCAGGAAAAAATCCACCATATCGGCAACGGTTGTTTCCGACTGTCCGATGCCAACCGTTTCAACCAGGATTACATCGAACCCTGCCGCCTCGCACAGGAGCATGGTTTCCCTGGTCTTCGCGGCGACGCCACCAAGAGTTCCGGCAGAAGGGGACGGACGGATAAAGGCGTTGGGGTCAATAGCAAGACGCGCCATCCGTGTCTTGTCACCCAGGATGGAACCGCCAGTACGAGTCGAGGAGGGGTCAACTGCGAGAACGGCCACCTTGTGTCCGGCTGCGGTCAGGTTGGACCCCAATGTGTCGATCGATGTCGACTTGCCGACACCTGGCACGCCCGTGATACCAAGCCGAAAGGCCCTGCCGGTCAATGGCAGTACCTTCTGGATCAGCTGGTGCGCCATGTGCCGGTGCTCGGACTTCTTGGATTCGACCAGGGTGATCGCGCGTGCAAGGGCGGCTCTTTTGCCTGCCGTCAGGTCCGCTGCAAGTTTCTCAGGATCAAGGGAAGGGGCCTTTTTCATCATGACAAAAGCCATAAACCAGGAATCGCCAAAGGTCACCGTCCCCATTTGGCTGAAATGAAGTGAGGATGTCGGCAGTGGGAGCAGGTTACAAGTTGTGCGATGAGCCGAACTCGTTGTTACACGCAAGGCCTCTACGTGTTAGAAAAACCTGTTTTAAAAACTCATCTTTCTGGTGATCCATGACACCCTTGTCTTATTTGAAAGCTCCAATCTGGGTATTCGGCCTTGCCGGTACCGACAAGTCCCCTCGCAAGAATCCTCTTCTTGGCAGTGAGCGGCTGAACAACTGGGGCCTTCACAGAAGGAGGGTGCAGTTCGCTGCGAACCAGGCTGCGAAACGCAGGCGCCGTTTGGCAAAATCACTGGATCCCGAGCAACAGGCATTCTTTGACGAGAACGGTTACTTCCTCGTCCGGGATTTTCTGCCCGATGAAGTGTTTCGGCAACTCAAGGAGGAAGTCTTCGGACAACCTTTCGAAACACGTGAAATGCGTCAGGGGCAGGCTGTGACACGCATGACGTTGCTGCCCCCGGAAGTATTGAAGAGGAACAACGCGCTTGCTGCGGCGGTGCGCGATCCGCGCGCCCTGCAAATGATCCGCTATGCGGCGTCTCAAGGTGGCTATCCTTTGAATTTCCTTCAAACTGTTCTTGTCGAGCCGCTGAAGGTGAAGAAAAAAGATCCGCAGTCAGATGCGCATGCGGACACATTTCATGCCACTTCCAAGGCATGGCTGTTCCTTCAGGATGTCGGCGAAGATGATGGACCGTTCTTTTTCGTTCCCGGCTCTCACAAACTGACCAAGGAGCGACTGGAATGGGAATACCAATGCTCGCTGACAGCTGCGCGTGATCCCAGGTCTCACCATGCGAGCGGTTCGTTCCGCATCAAAGCGGACGAACTGGAAGCGCTTGGCTTGCCGCAACCGGTAAAGATGTCAGTACCTGAGAACACGCTTGTCGTGGCGGATACGTTTGCCTTCCATGGGCGGACGCCTTCAGACAAGCCAACCATTCGTTCGGAAATACATTGGCATATGCGCCGGAACCCGTTTCTGCCCTGGACCGGATTGCACGTGAATGCACTTCCGTTTCTCCAGGACCGGGGTATGCCTACGCTGATGTCGCTCGCCGATTTTGCCGAACGAAACCTCAAGATGAGAAACGTCTGGCGTCCTGTCGGCAATGTTATGGTGCGCTCAGACGCGCATGTCTAACGGATATCAGGACTTTGGCGTCCAGAGAATACGCTGGAGTTCGGCATCAAACAGATCGTTGGAGGCCGGCAATTCGTTGAACGGGCCCTGGTAGCCAGGGATCGCGTAAACCAGCTCGACATTGGGATGACCTGTCGATCTGCAGATGGCCATGCCACGCCACAGGTTCTTGCCAACCCGGCAATCGGCACGAGCTGTTCCGATGTCGGCAAATGTCATGCCGATCCGTTCTCCGTTCGGCCCCTGCAAGTGGTGCGTCACGCCGTGTACTGAGCGAACCTTGCCGTTCTGACCCTTGAAGACCTGCAGCACCTGAAAACCGTCAGTATTGAAAGCGGCCAGTGCCCATTCGGTGTTGTTTTCAACAGCGGTCTGCACGCCTTCGGTCGTGAAACCGGGCAGTGCGGTTTCGATAGAGTTCGACCCGTAGCTGGTTTCTTTGGTGATGCCGCCGACGCTGTCTTCGGTAATCTGTACCAGAGTAAGATTTGAAGTCGAAACGAGCCTGCTGGACGTGCCATCGAAATCGGCAGTTGGAGAACAGGCAATAACGGAAATCGCAGCAAGCAGGGTCAGACCCAAATCACGAAGGCGCATAGACTAAACACACATATCAGTTGAACGTCCGCGATCTGGGCGCGGTTTAGATATGGCTTAGCAACTAACGCCTTGTTTGCAAAGTGATCCCGGTGCCCTGTACACAGTTCACACACCTTACGCAGGGGTGTTCTGACCCGAACATCCCGGTCTCAGGTTTCGTCCTTCTTGATCCACTTGGGGGTGTTGGGAGGAGCGTAAGCCCTGAAGAGGTCAATCAGTGCTTGGGGCGTGTCGGCGACCTGCGCCATTTCACGCATCGCCTTCTTGGTGAAACCCTCATGTGTCTGATGATCGAGGAAGCCGATCAGTTGATCGTAGTATCCTGCAATGTTGAGGAATCCGCAGGGCTTCTCGTGATAGCCAAGTTGTCCCCACGTCCAGACTTCGAAAATCTCTTCCAGCGTGCCGACACCGCCAGGAAGGGCAATGAAACCGTCGGACAGATCTGCCATCAGAGCCTTGCGCTCGTGCATGGAACCTACGAGGTGCAATTCATTGAGGCCTTCGTGGCCGATTTCCTTGTCCTGCAGCGATTTCGGAAGAACGCCGACCACTTCTCCGCCCGCGGCAAGTGCTGCATCCGCAACAGTTCCCATCAATCCGACTTTGGCGCCGCCATAAACGAGACGATAGCCGTTTTCAGCGATAACGCGACCGGTTTCCCGGGTAGCCTCGGTGTAAGCTTCGAGCGTACCGTAGCTTGAGCCACAGAAGACGCATATGGATTTCATGCCAATTCCCTTGAGATTGGAGGCGGGTTGAACGGTCAACCCGCCGAAGAATTTACCGGATCAGTCTTTCGACAGCTCGTCCAGGACACGTGCCCAGGAGCGGATGCCCTTGTGGAAGCTGGTGAGGTTGTATTTCTCGTTCGGTGAGTGGATCTGGTCATCTTCCAGACCAAAGCCGATGAGCAGAGAATCCATACCCAGCATGCGCTTGAAATCGCCGACGATTGGAATGGAACCGCCCATACCGATGAGAGCGGCTTCCTTACCCCACTCGTCCTGAAGCGCAACCTTGCCTTTTTCCAAGGCCGGCATGTTGAAATCGAGCCTCAATGCCGGGCTGCCTTCCTTGGCGATGAAATCAACACTGCAGTCGGCCGGGATCTTGGAGCGCACATAGGCGCGGAAGGCTTCCTGAATTTTTTCAGGATCCTGGTCGCCGACGAGGCGGAAGGTGAATTTTGCATGAGCTTCGGCCGGAATGACGGTCTTCGAACCGGCACCCTGGTAGCCACCCCACATGCCGTTCACTTCAACGGTTGGACGGGACCAAAGGTGTTCCAGTGGCGTGCGATCCTTTTCTCCACGCGGGTATTTGAGGCCGACGTCACCCAGGAAGTTTTCGACGGAAAATCCAAGCTTTTCCCACATTTTGGTAACGTTTTCCGGCATTTCGATAACGCCGTCGTAAAAGCCGGGAAGCGTAACCTTGCCGTTTTCGTCGTGAAGTCCGGCAATGATGTCGGCAACAATATGGTTCGGGTTTTGCGCCGAACCGCCATACATACCGGAGTGAAGATCGCGGCTCGCAGCCTTGACAATGATTTCGTCACCAACCATGCCGCGAAGCATGATGGAAATTGCCGGTGTTTCGGCGTCCCACATGCCAGTGTCGCACACGAGCGCGAGATCGCAGGACAGTTCGTCCTTGTGGGCTTCCAGGAAAGGACGCAGGGAGGGGGAACCGGATTCCTCCTCGCCTTCGAATAGTATTGTGACGTCGATCGGCAGATCACCTGTTTCTTCGATGAAGGCGCGGGCCGCTTCGACGAAAGTCATCAACTGGCCCTTGTCGTCGGAAGATCCGCGGGCAACGATGATTTTACTGCCGTCCTCACGGGTTTTTATGCTGGGCTCGAACGGATCCTGGTCCCAGAGCTCCAGCGGATCGACAGGTTGTACGTCGTAGTGTCCATAAAACAGGACATGAGGTCCGGACTTCCCGGACTTGCGGTGACCGACGACCATTGGATGACCAGCGGTATCGCGCACGGAGGCTTCGATACCGATCCCGGTCAACTCCTTGGCAAGCCATTCGGCGGCCTGCCGGCAAGGGGATGCAAAGGCCGGATCTGTCGAAATGCTCTTTATCTTGAGAAGATCGAACAGGCGGTCGAGACTGGAATCGAGATTGGCGTCAACACGCGCCAAGACCTTGTCGATGGAACTCATGACGGATCCTTGATTTTGAACAGATTGGATCGGGCCGCAAAGATTCTGGCCCGTTCAGAAGGCCCTAACAGGCCATATCACGGCGTGAATCGCAAACAGTAAATTGTGGAGCGATGACAACTGGCAGCTTGTTAAAGGCGACCCTTTCGTGCCGAGAATAGGACGCCTTGCAGGTCGCGGGAAAGCTGATTTTACGCCGCCCGATGCGTGGATCTGTCTTCTTCTACAGTTGCTTCGAGAAGGTTTGCCGTCGGCAAACCCTGGTCCTTACCCAGATAAACAGTGGATGATGGGAAGGCGAAGTCGGACCCGCAACGGACGACAATCTCGTGGATCGCGAATAACAGCTCCTGCTGTATTTCCAAAAAACCGTCCGTGTCGGGAGCCATGACATAAGCGAAGATATCGACGGTTTGCGCATAGTCATCGAAGCTGACAAGCCGCACGCGAAGTGGCTCTTCCGCAACCTTCTCATGAAGCTCCAGATATGCGGTGACTTCCATGAGAAGGGTTTTGATCGCTTCCGGTGAGGTTTCGTAACGCAGGCCGATTTTATGCCGGAAATGGAACTTGTCGCGGTGGCTGTAGTTGACAATTTTTCGCTTCGCGAGGTCGGCGTTGGAAATGGTGATCAGCGTTCTGTCGAGGGCCCGAATGCGTGTGGACCTGATGCCGATGGATTCAACGGTTCCCGATAAACCGTCAAATTCACAATACTCGCCTACGCGGACCATGCGGTCGGCATACAGGATGATGCCGCCGATCAGGTTCTCAATCGTTGGCTGAGCAGCCAGTGCGATGGCGAGACCGCCAACGCCAAGACCGGCAATCACACCATAGATCGGAATACCGATCTTGGTGGCACCATACCCCAGCACCATAAGAGAGATAGCAAGCGAACCGACACGGAAACCGGTACGCATGAGGCTTGCATCCAGGCTTGGTTGGGACTGCGTTGGTGCCTGGACAAACCAGACGAAAATGACTTCAAGACTGCGATAGACAAGCCAGGACATGGCTGTCCAGACGATGGCGGTGGTTGCGGTGCTGACAACCTGCAGCGGAGTGCCGGTGATGTTGATCTGGTCTTCGCACAGATAGCGGAACGACATGGCACCCGCGATCAAGGCGAGCGGTTGAAGGATTGCCTTCAAAACTCTTGCCCGTTCGGAAACCGACACTGCCCGCCATCTCTGCCAGCGGACATAAAGACTTGCCGCGGCCAGGTACAAACCGATCAGAATGACAAAAGCGGCCCATTGCCAATAAGCCTGGTCGGCAAACTGCCAGTGTAACCAGGCCGGACCTCCGGCCAGAAGCTCGTACCAACGCGGCGCAATCAGGTTTCCCGGCGTATAGATATAGTACGCAAAGAGGTCTTCACCGCGGTCAGTACGCAAGGGCAGCTCGCTGACAACGGCATAGTCATACGGGATCCGTTTGATGGAATCGTCCGAAAAAAGATAGTGCCCACGACGCTCGCCTTCGGTCTGCCGCGCCAGTTTCAGGCTGGTTCCGGGGATCGTCCAGTATGCAGGCAAATTGTCTGCTTTGTGGGGAGTTCGAAAAGTACCGGCGGTTTCTCCGGGCACCGATGCAAGGTCGATCGGAGGAATTCGATCCAGAATCTCCTGGAGTTGAAGTGTGAGTTCTATACCAGCCCGATCCCGGGACGTTTCCGGAATTTCGGAAAGATCGAGAGTGCGCTCGGCCTTTTCCATGAGCGCTTCCAGCATTATCAGCTGGTCTGTCTGGTCCGGTGTCAGAAATACATTCGAGCCATCTTCATAGGACTTGCGAACATTCAACCACAAGCTGGAAACTTCGCCCATGATGAAGCGGAAACTTTCCAAAGTCGCACGCGGACTGGCCGTGTCGGGAGGAGAGATCGGATTGTCGCGCAAAAAGGCACGTGCCTGTTCAAGGCGGGTTTCGCTGAATACTTTTGTGGTTTTGCCGGAAGGAGTGGCATCTGAACCAGCGTCTGTTCCTGCTGCGGGCTGAGCTGCCAATGCCGAGAGCACGAGACTGAATGCGAACACCCTGACGTGTTGAGCAAGGGGATGTGAACTCTGAAATCTTCTGAGCGAACGCAATACCTGGAACATTTTCCCACCCGCTATCGGCAAAAAATAGTTCAGAATTACCTAGATGAAACTCATAATTTAAAAGTTACGGTTGTATCTCTGTGCTGGGTTATTTGGCGAACAGAGTAACTGCAAACTTAATTTCTGGCACCGGGAAGTCACTGGTGTCTTTTTGCGAAAATCAGTCGGTGTTTGGAGATGGGTTGCGAGCAGTGACAATCACTTCGACACGGGTCGGGCCGAGTTTGTCCTCCAATCTTGCAGAAATAGCAGCTTGAAAAGCATCGACTTCCGACGCACTGATCGGTCGTTCGGGATCGATATAAATAGCGGCGTAATGCATGCGCCCTGCCTGCAGAACGGCCACCCGGTTAAGGTGAAAGTTGTTTTCCCGAGAAAGGTTCCGGGCGGTGCGTGCTACCTTGGCATAGGTGCTGCCCGGAGCACTGACTCCGGCCAGGTCGGCAATTGTTGTGCGGAAAGCGGCGACTGGTTGCCAGAAGAAAACCAGCACAAGAACAAGTACGATGACGGCGTCGCCAATCGGAACATAAGGTCCCAAAACGGTGTCTTCCAGAAAAGGCAGGGAAAGGAGGGCCACACCTGAGCCAACGCTGAGCGCACCGTCGATCATGGCCGCCCTTGCTTCCGTTTTGAGCAGCTCACTCCGTTTGCCGACCTTGCGATAGGCCCGGTGAAAGTTGAAGGCAAGTGCCAGGCAGATCGCGACGATAACGATCGAGTAGACGGCAATCGGGCCGAAGATAAGCTCCGGAACCGTACCACCGCTGAAAAATGTCCAGATTTTCGTACCCGAGACGACTGCGGCAAAGATCAGAATGCCGATCAGAATGAGATTGCGGAAGGTGACATAAAGCACCTCATCGAAGTCATGCCCCCAGGGACGGCTGCGGGTTGGCGGTAGACCTACACGTGCTCCGATGCGCGCTGCAGCTATTGCCGAAACGAAGTTGACCGCCGAATAGAGCCCATCCACCATCATGGCATCGGATCTGGAGAGCCACGCGGTGAGAACCCCCGCAAACGCCATGAACAGGTTTGCCCACTTGCCAATAGCCAGGGCGTTTCGTTCGATCTTGATGTTAGATTTATTCGGCGCCGGCATATGACCCACTTCAAAAAAGGCAAAGACTGACAATGCCTTTTATGAGTAATGGGGCCGCCGCGCGCAAGCACGCACGTAAGTGGTGGTGAAAGAATCAAATGGTTCGGCACGGCACCTTGGTTCGATGCCGCACCGAAATTGCGTCTTTAGAAGTTGTACGCCGGCGAGCAGAAAGTCGTCACGTTTGCGCCTGTTACTTCCGTGCCGTTTACAATCAGACTATTGCCGGGATCGTTTGTCAGGCTGGTGGTGAACCAGGGCGATCTTCCGCATGCCACAGGGCTGTTGGATGTGGTAACGGAGCCCGTGATGTTGGTCAGCGAGCCCGCCATCCAGAAGCCTGCATTCTTCGCGTTCGAGATCTCGATGTTGTCGAAGTAGAGGTTTTCCACCGTGCCAAAGTTGTTCATGACTTGAATGCCGATAAGTTCGACGTTCGAAATCTTGATGTCGCTGAACGACGAGTCACTGATCTCCATGATCATCATGCCGGAGTTGCTGGCGGTATCGATGGTCAGACCGGAAAACTGGTAGCCCTTGTTGACCATAGAGTAGTCGAAAACGCTACCATCACCCGTGAAGGAGGAAATGTTCACGCCGCTGCGGACACCCAAATCTGAGTATTCTCCGAGATTGGAAAGCGATGAATTGGTAAATCTCACATCACCCGAAGCCACGAATGCTGCACCGTCAGCTCCGGTTCGATCAATGGTTATGTTGTCGAGATCCGCATCGCGCGAATAGTGGAAAAGGATCGCTTCGCTGGCGGTGTCCTCAATGGTTGCGTTGGACATTTCGATGCCATTGCTGTGGTTCGCCAACAAGGCCATGCCGAGATTTTTGAATTCAGCGTCCGATATGGAGACATTTGTAGCTTCGTGAAGCCTGATGCCAACGCCAACCTGTGTTGCTGTGGGATTTCCGTTGCTGAAACCATCGGCGCTGTCAAAGGACAGGTTTTCCATCGAAACTCCGGAGATCTTCAGATTGGAACCGGATTCAAAGTTCACACCGGAGCGCGCCGTGTCGTGAATTGAGACATTTTCAACTGTGACATTCGAATACCCGATGCTGGATATCGCATCGCGGCCACCACTCAGTTCGAGTTCCGCGATCAGTGTATTGTCGTTTGCTTCGAAGATATCCTTTGAGGCGTCGGTTCCACTGATATGCGTTTGGCCAAGTTTGATGCTTCGGCCGGTTTCCGGGTGACGCGCGTATATCGATCCTTTGACGCTTTGACCGGCTTGCAGATTGATGGAATCGGAGATTTCTATTTTTTCGCCATTGCCGTAGACAAAAGTTGTTTTTCCAGCACCTGCATTCTCGATTTCCGCCACCAGGTCGGCTGTGCTCGCCGGATTGATGACCTTGATGTTGTCCAGGCTCTCTCCCGTTTGAGCATCGACTGCTGCAACTGGGGCACCGTAGGTACCTACCTGGGAGACAACATCCACATCACGAATGATGGTTTCCGTCATTCGTCTTTCCAGCGGCGAGAGGGTCGCAGGATCCGCGGGTCCAAGTTGAAGCGGCAAGCGTACTCTTGCCCCCCAGAATGCTTGACCACCGCGTGGTTCGTCATACTGATATTCGGCGGTGAGGCTCAGCCTTGTTCCCGACCAGCCAAGATCGTCGACACGGTATTCTGCGCGGAAGCGCGGTCCCCAAACACTGTCTGCTTCGTCGTCGAAAAAGGCGTAACCGCCACCGTGAACCCAGAAACGGTCATTGATCTTGCTGAAGAGATCAAGTTTCGGCAGCGCAAGACCGGCTTCGAAGTCCACGCCCTTCATCGCCCGCTCTTGCCCTTCGCGAACGGTAATTGAAGAGGAACCAACGGAGACAGAGTCGCTCGACGGCGCGGAATAGACCGTCTTGCCGATCGGGATATAGACATTCGCCCTCAACGATGCCCCTGCCGTCATCGCTTCTGCACCAAATGTCAGCTGGTGGAAGCGGTTGCCGGTATCGGAAAGACGCTGATCGTAGAACCCGTATACGCCGGCAATCCATCTGCCCTGAATGATCTGCCGGACGCCGAGGCCCGCGTTGAATTCCTTGGCGTCGTCGGAATCCAGCATGCCACGAACGTCAGCGAAAAACAGACGGTCATTGTTCTGCAGGATCGGCGCAAATACCTGAACTTCTCCGATGTTCCGTTTGGTACCTGCCTTGCCGCCAAATTCTATATGCGGCGACCATTTTGCTTCTTGTGAATGTGCTGGTGTTGCAATGAAATAGCAACTTAAAATTGTAAACGACAGCAATGCCTGTCGCATAGGTACAACGCCCACCATACGCATGACTTATTTCATCTCGGACACCTATCCCGATCACTCGATCTCGCGCGTGACCGGCAGATTCCGGATGCCTTCAAGAGTTTGAATTGGGACAGTGGCAAAGGCTTGCATGCCAGCTACCGTCAATAGGAAAGACAGCCGAGAGTTAAGCATCGGTTGCAGGCCACAAATATGGTTTTGCAAAACATGAGTCAATGATTCAAGATTTTGCAGGAGGTGGTTTTTGGGGAAAAATTTTGCTCAATTTTTCCTGAGTGCAGAATCTAAGTCTATGAAATAATGTATAAATAGGTTGAGCAGGTAAATTGCGCATAGGTGAAGCCGGGCGGTAATCCTGCTCCGCCGAGTTGCAAGTGGCTTTCGAGTATCGAAGATTTTCAGGCCGCCAAAACAACCTGAAAACTGATTACTGCAATCGATTTTTCTACTTAGGGTGCAGGTTTCAAGGGGTCAGTTTCCACGCTTCAATGACCCCAGAAGACCTCTTACGAGCGCGCGGCCAAGTGATGAGCCGAGGCTTCTAGCAGCGGACTTGAGACCAGCCTCAAGCACAGAGTCCCGTTGGCTGCGTCGCCGTGTCCGACGGTCCATGCTGTCCCGGCGAGGGCGGTCGTCGCGTCCGAAATCCGGGAGTTGAAATCCCGAGCGGGAGCGCCGGCTTTCGCCATGCTTGCGCGCATAACGTTCTTCTTTTTCCTGTCGGCGCGTTTCCTGACGCTGCTCCTCCTCGGCGCGGCTCATCAGGACTTCATAAGCGGAAGTTCTGTCCTTGGTTCGGTCATAAAGACCAAAGACCGGGCTCGACTGGATGACGGTGCGCCGTTCGGCTTGGGTTACCGGGCCCAGCCTGGAAGAGGGCGGACGGATCAGCGTGCGCTGAACAATCGATGGAATGCCTTTGCCTTCAAGCGTCGACACCAGCGCCTCGCCAACGCCGAGTTCGGTAATCACGCGTTCGGTATTGAGGTCCGGGTTGGGGCGGAAGGTTTCTGCCGCGGCGCGGACAGCCTTCTGATCTCTTGGCGTGAATGCGCGCAAGGCGTGTTGAATGCGATTTCCGAGTTGCGCCAGAACGGTTTCGGGAATGTCCAACGGGTTTTGTGTGACGAAGTAAACACCGACGCCCTTCGACCGGATCAGGCGGACGACCTGTTCCACCTTTTCTATCAGGGCCTTGGGAGCATCGCTGAACAGCAAATGAGCTTCGTCGAAAAAGAAAACCAGCTTCGGCTTTTCAGGATCGCCAACCTCGGGAAGCTCTTCGAAGAGTTCAGACAAGAGCCATAGCAGAAACACGCCGTAGAGCCCGGGTGAAGTCATCAGCTTGTCGGCTGCCAGAATGTTGACGACACCGCGTCCATCAGGTGCGGTTCGGATGAAGTCCCTGATATCCAGGGCCGGTTCACCGAAGAAATTCTCTCCGCCCTGCCTCTCAAGCACGAGCAGGCGTCTCTGGATGGCGCCGATCGAAGCCTTGGATACATTGCCGTAGAGCGTAGATAACTCGGAAGCGCGTTCGGCTACATGCGCAAGCATTGCACGAAGATCCTTGAGATCCAGCAGCAGCATGCCTTCGTCGTCAGCGAGTTCAAACAGAACGTTCAATACACCTTCCTGGGTGTCGTTGAGTTCCAAAAGACGGGCCAGCAGGAGAGGGCCGATCTCAGAGACCGTGGTGCGGATGGGATGTCCCTGTTCGCCGAGCAGGTCCCAGAATACGGCCGGAAACGCCTTATACTCGTAGGTCTTGCCGAGGCCGACTTCCTGAGCGCGTCTTTCAAGGAAGTCTTTTGAGACGCCTTCCATTGCAAGACCCGACAAATCGCCTTTGATGTCAGCGCAGAAGACAGGGACACCGGCTTTCGAAAACCCTTCGGCCAGAATTTGCAGAGAAACCGTTTTGCCGGTGCCCGTCGCTCCAGCGATCAGACCGTGCCGATTGGCAAGTTTCAGTGCGAGGGTTTCGTCCTTAGTGCTGGCGCCAATAAAAATGCTGCCCTTTTTTGTCACAATAACCCCCGAATCCCGAACCAATGAATGAACCCTAACAAAGCCAATTCAAAAAAGCGCGCCTATGGTGCGTCATAAACAGCCTGGATAGCTATTGCCCATCGACGGATCAAATTTATGACCTTAATAGATTGAGCTGAGAATACAGCCAGGTGCTGGATCATCTGCATTAGTAGTTAGGAGAATGGTATGGAAGAGCTCATCAGCCGGATCATGACGGCAGCCGGGATCGATGAAGAGGTTGCGAAGAAGTCAGTCGCCATCATTCTCGGCTTCCTGAACAAGGAAGGCCCGGAGGACAAGATGCAGCTGATTTTCGACGCGCTTCCGGGAGCCGCGGATCTGGTTGCCGAGCGTGAGCAGGAAAAGTCCGGTGGCGGTCTTCTCGGTGGTCTCGGCAGCATGATGGGCGGCGGCATGGGCGCTATGGCCGCGCTGAATGAGCTTACAAGTGCGGGCCTCGACATGAACGGCGTGCAAAGTGTTGTGAAAGAACTCGTTTCCTATGCTAAGGAAAAAGCGGGGGACGACGTTGTTGATGAAGTGATTTCACAAATTCCGGGATTGAGCCAGATCGTCTAATTGCCCCAGGGTTCGATCTCCGGTCTTAAAGGAGTTTAGTGCGCATGTCTTATTCCATCGATGAAATCGAAGGCATTGGTCCAACTTACGCTGCGAAACTCGGCGAAATAGGTATCAAGACAACAGAAGCTTATCTGGAGCGCGCGAAAGATCCCAAAGGCCGTAAGGCTCTTGAGGAGGAAACGGGTATCGACGGAAAGCGCATTCTGAAATGGGCCAACATGGCTGATCTGATGCGCATCAGTGGCGTCGGCGAAGAGTACTCGGAGCTTCTGGAAGCAGCCGGGGTCGATACTGTTAAGGAGCTCAAGCACCGCAATGCCGCAAACCTTGCAGAAAAGATGGGCGAAGTGAACGAGGAAAAGAAACTTGTTCGCCAGGTGCCGAGTGAGAGCCAAGTCACCAAATGGGTTGAGCAGGCGAAGGAACTGCCGCCGATGATGACCTACTGACAGGGTCGTCAAGACAGCTGGTAATATGAAAAGGGCGCGCCAAGGGCGCGCCTTTTTTGTGCTTACCAGGTCTTGATCAGCGGATCAGCGTCAAACGCTGATTTGACCGTAACGCAATGCTTCGACCACCGTGTGGGTCTTGTTGGAAGCATTCAGTTTGACACTGGCATTTTGCAGATGCGCGTGAACCGTCCTTTGGGAAATGTCCAGAACTTCGGCGATTTCACCGGCGGTTTTTCCATATGCGGTCAATTCCAGAACCTTGCGCTCGCGCGTCGAAAGAGCGCCGGGCCGTTGGCCTGAAACAACACCAAGCTCGCGCAGCCGGGAAAATGCTGCGGCTGAAAGAACTTCAAGATTGGCAAGATCGTACTTGTTGACCTGAAGCGAAGGACCGCTGGCAAACACAAAGGCCTGGAACGGGTAAAGCTCGGTGACCGGCACGACGACAATCTGGCTGCCTTCCCCGGCAGAGGCCAGAAGGTCGGAATGTTCCATATCGCCTGCCGTAATCGTCCAGATCCTGGCGCGGTTGGAGCCAAGCCCCAGCATCAATGCACTGTCATTCGCCGAAAGCGACGTGCTTTCAATTCCGTCGTTTCGCTGATCGGGCCATCTAAACCGTTGAACAAGATTGTCGATCGGCCGGTTGGGCATTGGAAGGCCGGTGATAAGAATATGGGTCGCGCCCATGCGCCGGAGATTTGATTCCAAAATGTCCAGAACGTGGTGAGCGGCATTCGCTTCCGAGATCGCTCTCAGCTTGCTTTTCAGTTCTGCTTGGTCAAGCATTGTGCACATCCTTTGCGGTTCGCGAAGAACCGCTATATGCGGGGGACAGGCTTGTGCCACACGCCTCCGCTGATGGGTTGGTCACGCGTCCTGTTTCAGCCCGCAAGATGAAGACAGAACCCGAATGCCGCGCATTTTTTATACGGGTAGAATTTCCCATGCGTCAGCACTTATACGCTACAATACAATTGTAGATCGTACCAATAGGGAAAACTGGCAAAATTGACAAATTGCGCCAGAAAATTGACAAAAAGCAGCCAGATTTCAACATTTATGACAATAGAATTTGCATATGCATTTTCTGTGAAAGACCGGTACTGATTCTCTGATACCGTTGGAAGACCGGCGATGCGGATGAAGTTCGGCCGCCCAATACTTACCCTTTGTGCTGAGTTGCCAACCTTTGGGGCCGCGGACTAAAACGAGGCTCTAGGGAGACTATTGCAATGCCGCTCAGTTTTACCGGACCTGAAAGCTTCTACTCTGCCGATGAAGAGGCATGGTGGGCGTCCGTTGACAAAGCCCTGAAGGGTGCTTCGCGAAAAAGGCTCTATGGAGCGACCGACGACGGACTGGAAATCGCGCCACTATATGCGCGGCGGACCGACACGCCAGCCCAGTTGCTGCGCGCGGGAAAGCAGGATTGGTCCATCGTTCAGAGAATTGACCTTGCCGACCCATCCCGTGCCAATGAGCAATTGCTGGATGATCTGGAAGGTGGAGCAAGCGGTGCCGAGCTGGTGTTTTCAGGTGCTGCGGCGGCCCATGGATTCGGCCTTGAAGCAGCTAGTATCAGCGGATTGGAAAAACTCTTCGACGGCGTTCAACTCGACCTGATCGATCTGAGGATCGAGGCGGGGCAGGGAAGTCTCGAAGCACTTGCGCTGGTCATAGCTTATCTGGATACGCAGGGCATTGACCCGTCAATGGCCAGTCTCGTCGCGGGGTTCGATCCCTATTCCGCATCCTCAGTTTCGGAAGACGTCTCAACTGATCACAGCCTTAGACTGAAGGAAATCCGCGATACTGTCACAGCTCTGGAAGCGCTTGGCAGCTCGGCAAGAATTCTTCAAGCGGATGGTAGGAAGTGGCACAATGCGGGGGCGTCTCCGGCCCAGGAGCTTGCACTGGTTCTGGCATCTGCGGCAGCCCACTTGCGTACACTCGAAGAAACGGGACTTCAGCCGGAAGCCTGGGCAGACCGCATCTCAATGAGCCTTGTTGCCGACGCCGACCAGTTCGGGACAATCGCAAAGGCAAGGTCGATCAGGGCTCTCTGGTCATGTGTTCTGGAAGGCGCTGGGCTGCCGCAGTCCCCTGCACAATTGCACATGACGACATCCTACCGGATGCTGACGCGCCGGGATCCTTGGGTGAACCTGCTTCGGAACACGGTTGCGACATTTGCAGCCGGCGTTGGCGGAGCGGACAGCATCTGTGTCTTGCCGCACACGCTTGCGGTTGGTCTGCCTGACGAATTTGCGCGTCGGCTTGCGCGCAATACCCAGTCTATTCTGCTTGAGGAGAGCAGCCTTTCGAAAGTGATGGATCCGGCTGCCGGATCCGGGGCCATCGAGGACAGAACCGGCAATCTTTGTGATGCCGCCTGGACCTTTTTTCAGGAAGTCGAGGCTGCGGGCGGTATCGCTGAGGCTCTGCGGAAGGGGCTGGTGCAAGAACGCATTGGTGAATCCAGCGCGCAACTTGACCAGAGCGTCGCGCGCAGAAAACGTCCGATTACCGGCGTGAGCGAATTTCCGGATTTGTCGGAAGCAGGTGTGAAGGTCCTGAGCGACGAGAGCAACGACACTGTTTGTCTGCCGGTTTCCGACAAAAGCCTTCCCGAACCGGGGGATGGTGAATGGTTCAATGCCTTGCGGAAGTCGGCGATGGATGGAAATGCACTGTTGGATTTCACCGGATCCGACGGCGCGGGGCCCGAGGGGCAGTCTCTTCTTGGATCTGCCAGCTACCGCATCGCCGAGCCGTTCGAAAAACTGAGGTCGAGCGCAGAAGAAATCGAGCGCGATACCGATCGAGCACCGACCGTATTCCTGGCAACACTTGGATCTTTGGCTCAGTTCACCGCAAGAGCAACCTGGACGGCAAATGCTTTTGCTGCCGGCGGCTTCAAGGCTGACGGGGTGGCGGTTTATGACACGCCCGATGATCTGATTGCCGCGTTCAAGCAGAGCGGTGCGGTTCTGGCCTGCCTCGTCTCATCAGACGACGTTTATGAGGCTGAGGCCGAGGCGGTTGCGGGCTCATTGAAACAGGCTGGAGCGGTTCATCTCTATCTTGCCGGCAAGCCTGGTGAGCGCGAAAAGGCGTATACTGAGGCAGGGGTCGACACATTCCTTTTTGCGGGCTGTAATCTGCTTGGCCTGCTGGAAGAAGCCCATGCAAGGTTGAATGAGGCGCTAAGCGCCGGACAATCTGGTCAGGAGGTCCTAAAATGAGCAGGATCCCGAATTTTTCCGATATGCCCTTCCGCAACTTTCTGAAGGAAGCCGAAGCAGGCTCTGAGGCAAGTTGGCAAACACCTGAAGACATTGAGGTTCCGCCTGTCTACAGGTCCGAAGACCTGGAAGGTCTGAAACATCTGGAGACCTGGCCTGGTCTGCCACCATTCATGCGCGGTCCTTATCCGACCATGTATGTTCAGCAGCCGTGGACGGTTCGCCAATATGCAGGCTTTTCGACTGCCGAGGATTCCAACGCATTTTACCGCCGCAATCTTGCGGCCGGACAAAAGGGGCTCTCGGTTGCTTTCGACCTGGCGACGCATAGGGGCTATGACAGTGATCATCCGCGTGTCGCGGGCGATGTCGGCATGGCCGGTGTTGCGATCGACTCGATCTATGACATGCGTACGCTCTTTTCCGGCATTCCGCTGGACAAGATGAGCGTCTCCATGACGATGAACGGCGCGGTTCTTCCGGTTCTGGCTCTTTACATCGTTGCGGCGGAAGAGCAGGGCGTTGCGCAAAAGGACCTGTCAGGAACCATTCAGAACGACATTCTGAAGGAGTTCATGGTCCGCAACACTTACATCTACCCGCCGAAACATTCGATGCGGATCATCTCGGACATTTTCGAGTTCACGTCCAAGAACATGCCGCGTTTCAACTCGATCTCGATTTCCGGCTATCACATGCAGGAGGCCGGAGCGACTGCGGACCTGGAACTTGCGTATACGATCGCCGACGGCATTGAGTATGCCCGCGCAGGTGTGGCCGCAGGAATGGATATCGACCAGTTCGCGCCGCGCCTGTCGTTCTTCTGGGCGATAGGAATGAACTTCTTCATGGAAGTTGCCAAACTGCGAGCGGCTCGCCTTATCTGGGCGACTCTCATGCAGGAGAATTTCCAGCCGAAAAATCCGAAGTCACTGTCCTTGCGGACACACTCGCAAACATCGGGCTGGTCGCTCACTGCGCAGGACGTGTTCAACAATGTGATCCGCACATGTGTTGAAGCCATGGCCGCAACGCAGGGGCACACCCAGTCACTACACACAAACGCACTGGACGAAGCCCTGGCATTGCCGACTGACTTCTCCGCACGCATTGCCCGTAACACCCAGCTGTTCCTGCAACAGGAGAGCGGTACGACCAAGGTCATCGATCCCTGGGGCGGCTCTTACTACGTCGAGAAACTGACATCGGACCTCGCAGAGAAAGCCATGGCCCATATCCGCGAAGTGGAAGAGCTTGGCGGAATGGCAAAGGCGATCGAAAAGGGCATTCCGAAACTGCGGATCGAAGAGGCAGCAGCAAAGACGCAAGCGCGGATCGACAGCGGTGCCCAGACTGTTGTCGGCGTCAACAAGTTCAAGCCGGACAGTGAAGAGGCAATCGATGTCCTGAAGGTGGACAATGCGCAGGTCCGGGCCGCGCAGATCGACAAGCTGAAGCGTCTTCGTGATGAGCGTGACGAGAGCGAGACGCAGGCAGCGCTCGATGCGCTGACCAAGTGTGCCGAGACCGGGGAAGGCAACCTTCTTGATCTTTCCGTAAAGGCGGCACGTGCCAAGGCGACCGTTGGTGAGATATCATTGGCGATGGAAAAGGTGTTTGATCGTCACAAGGCGGAAATCAAGTCGATCTCCGGCGTCTACAAACGGGAAGCAGGTGGCATGTCCGGAACCATGGAAAAGGTTCAGAAACTTGTTGAGGCCTTCGAGGATAACGATGGCCGCCGGCCGCGTATTCTGGTTGCCAAGATGGGGCAGGACGGACACGACCGCGGCCAGAAGGTGATTGCTTCGGCTTTCGCCGATCTCGGCTTCGACGTTGACATCGGTCCACTTTTCCAGACACCGGAAGAAGCTGCCCGGCAGGCCGTTGAAAACGACGTTCATGTGGTTGGCGTGTCATCGCTTGCTGCCGGCCACCTGACCCTCGTGCCGGCTTTGAAAAAAGCACTGGCTCAGGAGGGGCGTGAGGACATCATGATTGTTGTCGGTGGTGTTGTTCCGCCCCAGGATTATGAAGAACTCTACCAGTCGGGCGCAGCAGCAATCTTCCCGCCGGGAACTGTTATTGCAGAAGCCGCGATCGGTCTGATCGGCAAGCTGAACGAGCAACTGGGCTACGGCTCTGCAGAGGCTGCTGAATAGGTTCGCTGATCGAGGCAACGAGGAGCTGAACATTGACGAATAAACTGACGGGAGGATGTCTTTGCGAGGCTGTTAGATATGCCTGCTCAGCACCACCTGTCAGGACAGTCCACTGTTACTGCAAGGATTGCCGCAAGATCGGCGGAACCGGCCACGCGACGCATACGGTTTTTCCTGAAGAGGCATTCGAGGTCACCGGCAGCGTTACGGAATTCGTGAAGAAGGCTGACAGTGGCAACTCGATCAAGCGTCGTTTCTGTCCCCAGTGTGGCAGCGCTATCTTCCATACGAGAGAAGGTCTGGAGGGCTTCGTTGTCGTCAGAGCATCATCTTTGGATGAACCTGAGAGTGTAAGGCCTGAACTCTCCGTTTTTGTATCGCGTGCGATTTCCTGGGACTCTGTCGACCGGGAATTGGTCTGTCACGAGGAAATGTTGCCATCAAGAAAATGACACGTTTCATGCCTTCCGGACATAAGTGAGCAAGGTGTCGTCAGCTCTTCTGAGCCTGGCTCAATGGAACAGGCAACTCCAGATATTCGCTGAAAAGATAGGGGCCCATGCGCCAACGGATCTGAGCAAGCGTATAGGTGAGGTCCTTGTCGTCCTGAATGAACACCGTTTCGGGTACTGTTTGTTCCTCATTCCGCAGAATGATGCCGGTGTTGCCGTTTTCAAGGTCGTAAAGAGTGCAATCGCAGACCTGCTCCTCCTGCAGATCCAGAAGTCTGCCTGTTCGGAAACGGGCTCTTGATGCAGGCGCTGACCGTTCATCGAAATTTGGTTTCTTGAGTGCCATAGCCGCCACGTCACCTGTTCTTGCTGTACTGTCCGGATCACCGGTCAAGCAATAGAAGGGCTGACTTGTGTCAGGCTGGCGCTTTTGAGTGCAAGGCGGCAGGCGTCAGCTCCCGACGCTCTTGTCGGGTTCGTAGATCAAGATGTCTCCCGGCTGGCAATCCAGCACTTCACAGATCTTTTCGAGCGTTTCAAATCGGACACCCTTTACCTTACCAGATTTCAGCAGAGAGACGTTTTGCTCGGTGATTCCTATTCGTTCGGCAAGTTCTTTCGACCGCATCTTGCGGCGCGCGAGCATGACGTCCAGTTCAATGATGATGGGCATGACGGCTCGCTATACTATCTGTCGGTTTTCTTCAGCGAGCACGGCTGCCTCGCGCATGACCCAGCCGAGTAACAGCACCAGTGTCCCGAGAATCATGCAAAATATTTCCCTACCATCGACTGCAACGTCAACAACCCTTTGCCCTTCCGGATAGTCCATCGTGCCAATGAGCGACGAGACGGGGTCGCTGGCAAAGTCGAAAATTGCGAAAGAGATGAGCCAAAACCCCAAAGACGCCATGGCGTCCAGGGTTTTTCCGGCAAAAAATTCCGCATTCTGGAAGCGTTCGAATAGACGTCGCAAGGCCCAAAGCGCCCCCATCAGCAATGACAGCGAGACAATGAGCAGGACCGTCACCGATCCACGTTGAGCCATTGAAAGCTCGGAAAGGGTTCTTTCCTGATTTCCAACTGTAACCGGGTTGTCCCCGATGAGGGGTACGAAAGTGGGAAACAATATGGATAGCGCCAATAGAATGGAGAGCAGGACCAGGCCCGCAAGGCAGGCCGATGCTGCCCATTTCATGGCTTTCGCGCAGCGCTGGATTCGCTGAAGGCGTTTGCCCGGCTGCATGGCGATATCAGCTAGCAAATTTCATCTCCGTGAATGAGTCAGACAAACTGGCGGTTTTCATCTGCGATCAACGCAGCTTCTCTCAGGATCCAGCCAAGCAGCAGCATTAAGGCTCCAAGAACCAGGCAGAATATCTCCGCGCCATCCAGGGAAACTTCAACCAGTCGCTCTCCGGGGGGGAAGTCGTACGTCAGAATAACCGACCCGATAGGATCGCTGATCAGATCGAATATCGCGAAGATGATCAGCCAAACGCCGATTGAAATGACGTTGGCCAGGGTCTTGGGGGAGAAGAACTCCATCGCCTGAAAGCGTTTGAAGACCTGACGAATGTTCCAGACGGCCAAAGAAAGAAGTGCAATTGCGATGCCGAACAGGCCGGCGATGCCCAGCCTCTGGAGATAAGGCACCTCGTCCAGGCGGCGTTCAACTTCAGCAAAATCAATCGTTTCGTCTGGTGAAAACAGAAGTTCCGTTGGCAGGGCTAGTTCGACAATAACCAGGCCGCCAAGCAGGAGAATGAGGACAAGCACCAGCGAAACCGCCCATTTCATGAATGCAGACAGGTGGCGAATTCGGGCAAGCCGCTTTTCACGGTCGATCCGTTCAAGTTCGCTCATGGGTTACTCCAATCGTCCGGCTTCAATGGCAGCGTGTCTATCGCATCCATCTGGATAGTGCAAATTTTTAATATTGCTATTGACAAAAAAATTATTGCGTACATTTTTAAAATTATCGTTTTACAATAATAAATAAATGTTGTGATGCGAGAGACATGATAAGAATGAAGTGAGATCGTTTATGGTAAGTCCTTTTGCCAATTATGATTTTTTTGTTCCCGCTAAGCGCTTGGGTGCCGGCGAGGTGATCAGGCGGAAGACGGTTCTGCGTGGACTTCGCCGGCACTGGCTGCTGGAACCCCTGATACTGTGCGGCGTTCTGGCCGTGCTGATGTCCGGTGCAAAAGCTGCAGATCGGGGATCGTTTGGCGAGCCGGAGTTCGTGCCCGTCGCAGCACCGGAGACACTTTGGGCCGGACCGTACGTCGGCTTTGAGGCCGGGCCTTCTCAAACGGTAACCGATGTGAAGGCGAATGGCAGGACGAAAGATCTGTCCCGTGTTGATGCCGCCTTTGGATTGTTTGGCGGTTACAACTGGGAAGTCTCGCGTTTCGTGCTTGGCGTTGAAGGGGGAGCGACCTACCTCGGTGGACGTGAAAAAGGCAAGCACCCGACGCTTGGGACCATTGAAGCCAGCGCGAAATGGAGTGTGAATGCCAAGGCGCGGGCCGGGCTGCCTCTTGGAAGTTTCATGCCTTACGTGAGTGTTGGCGTTGCGGCGACAGAACACAGCCTGAAGGCAAACGGAAAAGAGAAGTCTTCCGTTTCTCTGGGGCCGGTGTTTGGTGGCGGTCTGGAAGTAGCCGTGCAGGAAAACTGGCGTGTTCGGGCGGACTATTCGCTAACGGGTATCATCGATGACAAGTCGAATTTTGGCGGTACCAGTGTCAGCCGGAATTCGGGAAACCACCGCTTCATGCTCGGCATTTCAAGGGCATTTTGATCAGTCGAGCAACTGAGCCTCGAATGCTCTGCCAGCGGATGGCTGCTGGCAGAGCAAATTTTTTCAATCCGGCTTATCCCAAAGTGGTGAGGCCGGTAAGATCTGCCAGAACGGCTTTGGGAGCGAGATCCGGATACTCGTCCGGCATGCCGGTTCTGTTCATCCACACGGTACGGAAACCGAACGCGGCGGCTCCGGCAATGTCCCAACGGTTTGAAGACTGGAAGGAGACTTCTTCCGGATAGATCCGGAAGTGTGTGGTCACCATTTCATACACTTGAGGGTCGGTCTTGAAGGTGCGCAGTTCATCGACAGAGAAAATCTCGTCGAAGAGCTCCGTCAAGCCGGCAGCCTTGGCCGCTGCCTCAAGCATTTTGGGAGAGCCATTGGAAAGGATCGCGATCTTGGCACCTGTTGCCTTGAGCGTGGTCAGAACCTGCGGCACTTCCGGATAGCAATCCAGTTTCCAATAAGCGTTCAAGAGGTCATCGCGCAGGGATTTGTCTGCTGAAGGGACCAGTGCAAAAGCCGTGTCCAGTCCCTGTTCGGTCAGCTCCCAGAAATCCATGTACTGGCCCATCAGGGCGCGGACCCAGGAGTATTCCAGTTGCTTTTCCCGCCATAGCGAAGAAAGTCTCTGGGCATCCGGACCAAGCTTGGCTGCGTGCTTGCGTACGGCCGCATGTACATCGAACAAGGTTCCATACGCATCAAACACAAAGGCAGCATATGCCATATCCGGCCCTCCTTGGCCTGCTCAACGGGCAAGAATTAAACAGTCAGGACGCATACGTACTGCCCGTGAAACCAGGTTTGCCCTTGTATCTCTCGTGATAGAGCGACTGCATACGTTTCGATTTAACGCAACCGATACCGTCCTGATCGGAAGTCACTCTGCGGTTGCGGAAGAGAACCCTGCGGCAGACCGCGCGTCAAGCGCTGTTGACTGAGACAAAGGTCGCATCCAACCATCTTTTTGCATTATTGAGCCGGGGGCAATGTGATTGATCCGTCTTCTTCGATGGTCCAGAAGGGATTATGGGCTATTTCCAGGAGGTGGCCGCCGGGAACTTCAACATAGGAAGAATAACCTCCCCAGAACGCCTTTTCCGGTTGTTTGACGGGAGTAGCGCCCGCCGACACGGCCTTGGCAAAGTTTTCGTCGACTTCCGCTTTTGATCGGGCATTCCAGGCAATCGTGATTGCACCGGTCGTTTCATGCGTGACATCGCGGCCGATTTCCTTGGCAAGCGCCTCGCGACTGTAAAGAGAGAAAACGCTTCCGACGATCTGAAAGAACACCACTTCAGGGGAGGGGGCGGCGTTTACGGTCCAGCCGAGACCTTCTTCGAAAAATCGACGGGCTTCCGCCACATCGGGTACTGCGAGCGTTGTCATTGAGATGCGCTGTTCCATATCGATTGTCCTGCAGTTAAAAGAACATATAGTGAACAAATGTGCCTTGATGTCAATCGCGAGCTGGTCGGAAGCAATACCGTCTTGTTCAGCCGTGTTTGTCTCACAAGGCGGATTGAGAAATGGTTCCCATTGAATGCGCTCATGGATTACCGGGATGTGACCTTGAAGAAGGATTTTTCGTGAGACCATGGGACAAGTCCTTTCCGGTAAAAGGTAACGGGAAGAATTTTCCTCCTTTTGTGACTGTTCGAATGGATTGATCTCGAGGTTGGCGGTCAAGGAGAATAAAGGCGGCAACTTTTCTCAAAGTTCTGGTAAGCTATTGACCCGAGGAAACAGCCGGTGTTGTGTCGGCGGAACGAACTGCCAAACAGCAGCGACGAAGAGGGACAATTTATGAGCGGTTTGAGCGATACCTGGACCTGGATCGATGGAGCCTGGCATGAAGGCAACCCGCCCATCATGGGTCCTCGAACTCATGCCTCCTGGCTCGGCTCTAGCGTGTTTGACGGCGGCCGTTTCTTCGAGGGCGTTATGCCCGACATCGATTTGCACTGCGAACGCGTAAACGATTCCGCCTTGGCTCTCGGCATGAAACCAACAATGCAGGTTGGGGAAATGATCGAGCTGACCAAGGAAGGCTGCGAAAAATTCGGCAGCAACCAGCAGATCTACATTAAACCGATGTACTGGATAGAAGGGGATGGCCACGGAATTATCACCGGCGATCCGGAAACGACACGATTCTGTCTCTGCCTCTTTGATGCGCCGATGGCACCGAAAGACGCTGCATCGAGTATCACGCTTTCTCCTTACAGACGCCCGACGATGGAATGTATGCCCGTCAACGCGAAGGCAGGATGTCTTTATCCGAATAATGCGCGCGCAATGCTGGAAGCCAAGTCCCGAGGCTTCGACAATGCGGTTGTCAGAGACATGGTTGGAAATGTCGCCGAGCTGACATCTGCCAACATTTTCATGGCCAAAGACGGCAAGGTGCACACTCCGGCTCCAAATGGCACATTCCTGAACGGAATTACACGACAGCGCGTTATCCAGCTGCTCGGGTCGGCTGGTTATGAAGTGTTTGAGCGGACAATGCACTACGATGAGTTCCTTGAGGCCGACGAGATTTTCTCAACCGGCAACTACAACAAGGTGACATCGGTCAAGCGCATTGAGGATCGCGACCTGCAACCAGGCCCGATCGCAGCTCGGGCGCGCGACCTTTATTGGGACTTCTCCCACTCCTGATTTTCAAGGAGAACTATCGTACAACGAGAGCTGCGGCGACGAGCAGTGCTGCGGCCGCGGCCAGTGACGGGGCCTCGAAAGAGCCTGTCACGGAATGCAGGCTTCCTGCGAACCATGGACCTATCACCTGTCCCAGGCCGAAGCTGGCGGTCATGACTGCCAGCATCTGACGGACAGAAGCCGGCCCGCCTGCATCCGCCAGGCGGCGCGCCTCCATCAATCCCAGGGCGGTGATGCCCATGAAAGTCAGACCGAGCAGTGCAGAGCCCAGCAAGAACACCACGGGTTGGTTGCTGAGCACCGTCAGCGCCACACCACCAGCTTCCAGAACGCAAGCTATGGCAAAGGCCTTTCGCGTCCCGCCTGTGCTTGCAACCTTGTTCCAGATGTAGATTGACGGTGCCGCGCATAGTCCGACCGCCAGCCAGACAAACTGCTCGGTCGATTGGAGAGCAGGGATAGATCTTGCAATAGCCGAAACGAATGTTGCGGTGATGACGTACCCAAACCCGAACAGGCCATATGCAAGGATCAGTCGGATGAGGCTGCCATTCACCAGTTTTGGCGGCTCGCTGTCACGTCGTGAATCGTTCTCGGCGGCTTCAGCCGCTTTGGTAAGCGGTGGAACGAGCCAGGCCGCAAGCGCCATGAATATGAAGGTTGCGATGGCGCTGACGATCCAGAGTGTTTGCCAGTTGGCCGAATAAAGCGCTGTGCCACTTATCAGAAGGGCAGAGAACGCAATTCCGCACCCAACACCGCCGAAATGCACTGCTGACAGGTTTCCGCGACCCGCAGCATTCAGGCGCTCGAGCACCAGCGTTGTTGAAAAAACGAGAACGAACGCGCTGGCAATTCCACTGACAAAGCGAATGAGCAGAAACAACGCGAGCGTTGAGGTGGTCGCCATCGCCAGGCTTGTGATGGCGCTGACGAGAAGACCTGCCAGGAACCAGTGTCGGGGATTTCCGGGCAAGGATCTTGCCGCCCCGGCAAGAGCTCCAACGAGATAACCTAGAAAATTGGCGGATGCGATCAGGCCCGCGTCATCGGCGGGAAGCTTCAGTCCTTCAGTCATGAAGGGAAGGATCGGGGTGTAGACGAATCGACCGATACCCATGGCGGCTGCCAGTGAAAAAAGTCCGCCGAGGGCGAGTGCGATCGGAGCACGGTCCTGTGTTGGCATGCGAACCTCTTTCGGATTGAGATTGCTGGCATTGAACGCGCCAGAGCGGGAAGGGTGGCCGAATGTTTCAACCCTGCCATGCATCGGCAGGATTGTCACCGGTAAAGCCGACGAGTGACCGCATGAAGCTGTCCGCGCAATCGCGCGGCATTTCTATCTCTCGCACCGATGGGGCAATTCTCAAAGAAAAAGCCCGCAGGGAGTGGTCCCCACGGGCAATTCGCAACCATAAAACCTAGAGAATGCCTTGTGCCGCGATCATCAGAATGCCTGCTCCGATTATGTAGCCGGCATCGATTGTCAGCGCGGCTTTGGACTTGCCGCAGAAGGCACCGTTGGAAATCGTCAGGCTGGCGGCAGCCAAAATGGCAAGAATGGCAGCGAACAACGCATTGATCGTTGCAGTCACGCCGATCACCGTGGCCAGAAAGAACAGGCCTGCAATCTGCAGAACCATTGCTCCCATGGGCGGCCGGCTATCGGAAGTGAGCTCAACGCCAGATCCTTCGGCCCAGGCCTTGGCAAACAGCATCGGCGAATAGACCAGCCATCCGAAAAGAAACGCAACAACCGTTCCGGCGATAACTGCAATCCAGTTCACATTTGCAAATTCCATGTCTTGCCTCCCTTCAATCCGGCAAGCTCCAGTGCATCCGTTATCGGAGAAGAAGCTTGATTAGATCAGTCATTCAACCAATTGGATGAATTATCAGTGCGGTGATAAATAGTCAACTGTTTGGTTCAGTTTTATGCCGAGTGAAGTATCTGTTCGGCTACCGGCCTGGTGGGTAAGGGGAGTTCTATCAAAACAGAGAGTTACAGGCCTGAGTTCGAACTTTGATTCAGCAGTGAACTGAGCGCAAGGGCAACGCTTGACACTCTTGTCGTCGCAGCTCTTCTGTTTGCAGTCGGTTTTCTCGTTGAACCTTGAAACCCGCTATAGCGGCATTCTTCCACCGGACTTCCTCAGGCTGAGATTGCAACAGAAGTTGTTGTGGTCTGGTGTGAATTTGCCAGGATGAAAATATTAGTGTGTGTGAAATATAGTTCATTTTCAGTTCTGTTTTCTTGTGGGGGTTACTAAGGCTAACTATGTTGCGGTTGGAAAAATCGAACATCTCTACTGGCGTAGTGCTTGGGTCTGCAGTTTCTCAGCAAGTCCAAGATGTGTGGATCTGCGATTTTTTGCACTCGAAAATGCCAGTCGCGTCCCATTAGCTTCCTTGCTCCTTTGTCGTCGACAGCGGTTCTTGGGATGCTCCAATCTGGAGGCCGATCGTGTTTGAGAAGTTTGAAAGGGCTTTCAGCTTTGCCGCTGCAAGTTGGAAAGTCCTGGTGCTCGACAAGGAATTGTTGCTGTTTCCAATCATGAGCGCTGCCTCATTGGTCGCCATCGTCGGAAGTGGCGCGTGGGTAATCTACCTTTCTCCCACTTTGCAGAGCTTCTTTCACACAGTGCTGGATCAGCAACAACCAGACCAGTCTCCGTGGCTTTGGGGACTGGCTTTCGTGCTCTTTTTCGTCAGCTACTTCATCATGATCTTTTTCAATGCCGGCTTGCTGACCTGCGCCTTGATACGGTTCGGAGGCGGCAACCCCACCATTAGTGACGGGCTTGCGTCCGCACTGCGCAGATTGCCGCAAATTCTGGTCTGGGCGTTTGTTACGGCCACAGTGGGCTGGCTCCTGCAGATCCTGGAAAGCCGGATTCGGGGAATTGGAAAGGTCTTTGTCGATCTGCTTGGCGCAGGCTGGGCTGTAGCCACATATTTTGTCGTGCCGATCCTGGTGGTTGACGGTGTTGGCCCGGTCGCGGCGGTCAAGCGTTCGGTGGAGGCAATCCGGAAGACCTGGGGTGAGGCGTTGGTCGGCTATGTCGGTCTGGGTATCCTGAACCTGGGCACTTCGTTGCTGGCACTTCCATTGCTGTTTTGGGGAGTGTCCGAGTTTGAAGACAATCCCTTACTGGGCGGCGGTCTGTTGGCAGTCGCCGCTGTCATCATGCTGGTGAGCGCGTTGTTCGTGACCACTCTCAGCGCCATTTGGAGAGCTGCGCTGTTTGTTTACGCGCGGGACGGAGAGGTGCCTGATTGCTTTGATGGCAAGTTGATCCGAGGCGCCTTCCAACCGGAGGAGATCTAAAAAAAAAGAAAAAATTTCTTTATTTTGGATTTCGGTGCTTGCCGTCCGGGCCCGGCAATCCTATTTTGCCGCTCGACACGGCCCTTCGGGCCTTTGGTCCAGACCGCCGGTCAATGACCTATTTGAGGAGTTTGTCATGTCTTTCGAATTGCCTGAGCTGCCGTACGCATATGACGCGCTGGCCCCTTACATGTCTGCTGAAACGCTTGAGTTTCACCATGACAAGCACCACCAGGCCTACGTTACAAAGGGCAACGAGCTGCTCGCAGGCAGCGGCCTTGAAGGCAAGTCCCTGGAAGAGATCGTAAAGGAGAGCTACGGCAAAAACGCACCGCTCTTCAACAATGCCGGCCAGCATTACAACCACATCCATTTCTGGAAGTGGATGAAGAAGGATGGCGGCGGCACCGCTCTGCCGGGCGCAATCGCTTCTGCCATCGACAGTGACCTTGGCGGTTATGACAAGTTCCGTGCGGACTTCATTGCTGCCGGTATCGGCCAGTTCGGTTCCGGCTGGGCTTGGCTTGCGGTCAAGGACGGCAAACTGGAAATCATGAAGACACCAAACGGCGAAAATCCACTCGTTCACGGTGCAACTCCGGTTCTCGGCTGTGATGTCTGGGAGCACTCCTACTACATCGACTACCGCAATGCGCGTCCGAAGTATCTGGAAGCTTTTGTCGACAACATGGTCAACTGGGACTATGTGCTTGAGCTTTATGAAGCTGCAGTAAAGTAAGACATTTCATAGTCTTATGGAGAAAGCCCCGACCCGCAAGGGTCGGGGCTTTCTTATGTCCGGGATCTCAATAGGCGGTTGATTTCAGCAACTTCGACAATCGATCACGGGAGCGTGATTTCATAATCCAACCAATTCTGGGCTGTACTCTTCCTGGTGCCTAGCGCGCCGTCAGATGCGTTAATCAAGAGGGAGAGGGTTATGCGCATTCACGGGAGAGTTGTGTCCACCGCTCTGTTTGCAGGGCTGTGGTTGGCTGGAATGGCGGCCCAAGCCGCTGAAGACCCGGTCGCTACCCGGCAAGCCATCATGTCGTCCGTTGGCGCCGCAGCTGGTCTTGGCGGTGGAATGATGAAGGGCGAAATCGACTACAATCCAGTTGCAGGCAAGTCGGCCATCGCTGCGATGCGCGCGGCTTCGGTTACATTCGGCGATTTTTTCCCTGCCGGATCGGATCAGGGTGACACCGGCGCAACGGCCAAGATCTGGGAAGATGCAGATGGCTTTGCAGCTGAGCTCGCCAAGTTTTCTGCCGCAACCGAAAAGGCCGTTGCCGCTTCAGGCAAAGGTGGTCCGGCGAATGTGGATGCCTTCAAGGCGGCGATGGGGCCGGTTTTTGGCACTTGCAAGTCGTGCCACGAAGCATTCCGTAAAAAGAACTGACCGGCACCGCATCAAACACTTTTGACGCGAATTTCTGGAGAGGCCCCATGAAAAAGGCATTGATTGTCCTTTTTGTGCTTGCTGTCGTGGCAGCAGGTGCAGCGTGGGGGCTTTCTGCTCCAACACAGATCAGCGCCCAGCAAGCCGCGTCCCTTAAGGAGGGGGATGCGGTAAATGGCGAGCTGGTATTCTGGGCGGGAGGGTGCGCTTCCTGTCACGCGGCAAAGGGAGCAAAAGGCGAAGACCTGCTAAAGCTTGGCGGGGGGCTCAGGCTTGAAACGCCTTTCGGCGTTTTCGTTGCGCCCAACATCTCCCCCAGCGAGGCAGATGGTATCGGTGGCTGGTCGCTTGTCGATTTTGCAAACGCCATGACGCACGGCACATCGCCGCACGGTGAAAACTACTATCCGGCATTTCCATACACTTCATATGCCAGGATGACGGCCACTGATTTGGGAGACCTCTATGCGTTCATGAAGACCTTGCCGCAGGTTGAAGGCAAAGCCGCCGATCACGAGCTTGGTTTTCCGTTTAACATTCGCCGTGGTCTTGGGCTCTGGAAGCGCCTGTTTCTCGATCCTGCTCCGGTTATCGCATCACCGGTTTCCGATGGAGAGGTTGATCAGGCACTTTGGGATCGTGGCCGATATCTCGTGGAAGGGCCAGGACATTGTGGTGAGTGTCATACGGAACGCGATTTTGCAGGAGGGCTCGTCCTTTCCAAGTGGTTGGGAGGTGCGTCTGCGCCAACGGGTGATGGAAGGATCCCTGACATAACTCCTGTTGACGGCGGGTTCGGCAGCTGGAGCACCGCAGATATCGCTTATTACCTGGAAAGTGGCTTCACACCGGACTATGATTCCGTTGGCGGTGAAATGGTTCATGTTCAGGAGAACATGGCGCGACTTCCCGCCAGTGATCGCGATGCGATTGCTGCCTATCTGAAAGCGATTCCCGCGATCCCGCCGGGAAACTAACAGTACTCAACATCAGGTTTCTTAGTCTTAATGTCCTCTCAATCCGGTTTTGTGATCGCTCCTGTTGAAACGAGCGATGAGCTTGAGATCGTCAAAACGCTGTTCCGTGCCTATGTCGACTGGCTGGACATCGACCTTTCCTATCAGGGTTTTGAAGAAGAGCTCCAGGCAATGCCGGGCAAGTACTCTCCTCCGGAGGGAGCCTTGTTCCTGGCGAAAAATGGCGGCGGAAAAGTCCTGGGCTGTGTCGGGTTGCGCCGTTTCGATGACCGTGGCACCTGCGAAATGAAGCGGCTCTATGTGTTGCCTGAAGGCAGGGGGCTGGGTGTCGGAAGCGCGTTGGTTGATTGTATTGTCGATACGGCCGTCGGTGCCGGATATCGCTCCATGGTGCTGGATACCCTTCCAACCATGACAGGAGCTATCAAGCTTTATACGGCAGCAGGTTTTGAACAAATCGATGCCTATTATGAGACCCCGATCGAAGAAACGTTGTTCTTTCGCAAGAAACTCACTGACGACCGAGACATCGATCCGGCCAAATAGCGGCAAAACAAAACCACCTGTGCGTCAGGTGGTTAAGTTCTGTTTATTTCGGGACGTATTGTCCGAGCACAATTGTAAGCTTATTATTTAGTGCTTGAACAAAAATTGTACCAGAATTTGCTTTTCGGGTATTTTGAGAGAATTACCTATTTTCCAATAATTGATCTCAATTCTTCTTTACCCTTGAGTGATCAAAGCGCAAATATTCCTTCTATCTCCACACGGAGTTCAGGAGCGAACAGACCCGTAACCATCACCAGCGAGCTGGCGGGTACTGCATCGCCATATCGGGACTGTGCGGCTTCCCTGACGCCTGGAATGTCCGAGGGATCGGTGATGAACACAGTAACCTTCAGAAGGTCAGTCAGGTCTCTTTCGTATTGGAGAGCTATGAATTCCAGCTGATCCAGAACTGCATGCGTTTGTTCGTTTGCGCTGCCGTTCTGGGCGCCTGTTCCGAAGGCCGTGAAACCTGAAGTGTAAAGAGTGTTGTGGTGTCTAACGGCATGGGTGTAGGGGCCGACCGGCATGCCGAGTTTCTCAAAGTTCTGTCGAAATAAGGTCATGACTGCTCCAGTGCAATTCAGGGCAAATGCCGTGAAATGAGAGTGGCGGTTCTTTGCACGGCCGGGCCGAGGAAGAAGGCAATGACAGCTGCGGCCGGCCAGGCAAGACGAAAAGCTGCCATCCATTGCTCCAAAAAGGCATCGCTCCAACCCAGGTTGATGAAGGTCACCCAGCAGGACATGAAAAAAGACAGGCCGAGTGACATCAGTAGGGTGGTGATCAACCGGTGTTTCATCCGATGCTCACGCTGCCTGCTCATCGGCATGCATTCCGATCTCACCAAGTTCCTCGATGTAATTCACCTGGGTCAGGTCCTGCGCAAGATAGGCCTTTGTGTGCTCCATTTCGAAGTGATCGCTCAATGCCTTTCGGTCCGTCCAGCATTCCCAGAGCGTGAATTTGTGTGGTTCCTGCAGGTTCTGACGGATCTCAAAGAGAAGGCAGCCGGGTTCGCTTTGCGTCTGTTCTGCGAGCAGCCGCAATCCCTTTTCGGCTTTTTCAAGATCCGCTCCGTCACGAAGTTCGATACAGGCGCTGATGTAATGTTTGGTCATTGGAAGATCCTTCCGTGGTTGGTTCCGCACGGAAGACCTATTCATTTCATTAGATTGAATCTATAACAAATATCGGCAGTTTAAATTCCGGAAATGGAATCATGTTCGACGATCTTGCTCTGTTTGTTTGCATAGTTCAAAACCGGTCACTCTCGGCCGCTGCGAGACAATTGCAGCTTCCCGCCGCAACGGTGACGCGGCGC
Organism: Pseudomonadota bacterium; assembly: GCA_039195965.1. GTDB lineage: Bacteria > Pseudomonadota > Alphaproteobacteria > Rhizobiales > Stappiaceae > Roseibium. The sequence continues at coordinate 2,449 of JBCCVB010000022.1, read as the reverse complement.
TTGCGCAAGCTGGAAGAAGAAATAGGGGCTCAGCTGATCCACCGATCCGCGCGCAAGTTTTCCCTTACGTCGGAAGGGGAGGCCTATTATGAAGCCTTTGCCGACGTCATGGAGCAGGCCGAAACCGCAAAGCGCGGATTGAGCTCTGACCTGCACGAAATGCGAGGGCGTTTGCGGGTGGCCGCCCCAACAAACATATCAGTCGGCCTGCTGCAGCCGATGTGGTCGGCCTTTCTCAGGGACTACCCGGAAATTCAATTGTCATTGCAGTTGAATAATCAGAACAAGGATCTGCTGGAGAACCGGATTGATCTGGCGTTGCGGATAGGTCCGCAGACGGATCTGCATTTGTACCAAAAGCGCATTGGCTGCGTTGCAACGATGTTGGTTGCCTCGCCGGACTATCTTAAGAATGCAGGCAGCCCGATGAAACCTGAAGAGTTGAGGAAACACAGACTGATCGGAGTGTCGGTTCTTCCGAACTGGCAGCTTGAAAACGCAGATGCCGGGGTAACAGATACTCTGCATTTGAACGCTGACATTGCGGTGGATGATATCGGCCTCGCCGGGCAACTGGCTGCGGACGGTTTGGGAATATCCTTGTTGCCCGTAAGTGAAACGTCCGACGATTTGAAAACCGGAAGACTTCAGCTGGTCATGCCTCAATGGCGCGGGCAAAGCCGGGAAGCCTATGTGGTTTGGCCAACAGGGCGTCTATTGAGCGCACGGGCGAAATGCCTGCGTGACTATATCGAGGCTTATGTTGCCGGCTATCCCATTCTACAGGGTGCTCTTCCGGTTTGATTTTTCTTCAAGCCACGTAGGGTTGGCAGCCGATAAAGCGTGGAACGTCAATATAGCTGCGCATGACCGACAACCAGGCTTGGCATTCCTGTTGTGACTGGAAGCACCCGGCCTGCGAGATCACGTATCTCTTGTCAAAATCATAAACGACGCCGCCTGCAATCCCCTTGAAGCCCGATCCGGTGAAGGTGCGGCAGTCATAGGGAGTGTTGTAAGTGTAGGGAATGTTCTGGCGTGTCTTGCTGAATGTAGGGGCGAACAGAAGGTCGGATGGTTGCTGGAACTGGGACTGGCATGCCGCGAGAGCGAAAGTTGCCGCTATTGCTGGAGCGATCCTTAGACCTGTCTTGAGCCTGCGAGCAGCTTCCAAAGCGCTGCGGATGGGACGGGGCATGGCGAACTCCAGTTATTGTATCTCGAACACCCTTTGGCGGGCATCTCAATTGACTGATTTGCAACAGGTTTCTATTGAACCGAAGAACCGGTCAAAATCAAGACACGATCAGCTGAACCCCCCGCTCGGATGAGCGGAGGGGCAATGCCTGGTTTCAGTGATCTTGGTCACTTGCGGCAAGTCGACTGCCGCGATCAGGAGAACGGATCGATCGTTGGCAGATCGAAGTCGAACGGATTGTCCAGGCCCTGGCCTGCATCATCCCAAGCCTGATAGTGACCGTCTTCATGGAGCTGCAACAGAATAGCTTCAAGATGGTCATTGAGGTCGCCGAACGCATCCCAGGCTTCGCCCATACCGTTGGCAAAACGGGCAATCTCGTCAAACAGGCCTTGCGGAAACTGGTCAACGTTTACCTCACTGAGGTCGGAGAACCAGGCAGTCATCTCGTCTTCGAAGAGATAATCCCGTCCAGCTCCATTCAGGTAGACGATTTCACCTTCAAAGACGACGGAAAGCGTCATCTCGTAAATTCCGCTGTCAAGCCTCTCGAGATTGACCATCATCTCGAAGCCCATGATGAATTCTTCAATTCCGTAGTCGAATGCCTGTCCTTCAACGTTGAGCATCTGCTCGTATCCGTAGGCGGTCAGAACCGGATTGCCATTCGTGTCGAACAATTCGGTTTGAATTGTCGTGGCGACTTCGGCGTCCATCGTGACATAAAGCTGTCTGAACTGCGTGTCATAGAGACTGCCTTCGAAGTTATAGGCAAGACCGCTCTGATACTCCACCGGGGTCAGTTGCCCGTTGTAGTTCATGGTCTTGATTTCAGTCATGCGCTGTTCGCTGAGTGCCAGAACATCCAGGGTCCCGTCGTCCGTGCGGAACGTGTAGTTCTCCATATCCAGGCCAAAGCCCAGTTGTTGCTCACCCGCTCCGTTCGAAGATTGGATTTCGGAAACGAGATTGCCCTGAGAGCCTTCCTGGAGTTCGCCGCTTGGAAGGTTTTCCTTTCCGTCAAGAACATAGGGGTCCAGGTTCATGAAGGGCAGATCGATCGGATTAGTGTCTCCTGCCATGATGCCTGTTGTGGCATCGGTTGCGGGCACAATATCCGGATCACCTGGTGGTTCAGTAGGTTTTGGCTGATTTGCTTTTTCTGCCATAGTATCGAGTTGCTGCTGCAGCAGTTCATCTAGACTGGTGAAGTTGGTATTAGTGAACCTTGTGTGAGTATTCATGCTATTT
>JBCCVB010000021.1:0-62232 GCA_039195965.1 Pseudomonadota bacterium | reverse complement strand
GCACGATGCATAAAGCGTTGGCAATGCCTGCGCGTTAGCCGATCTGTGGGTCTAGTCGTTGGAAATCAAAGAAGAATTGAGAGCGTCCAGAAGCCTGAGCAGGGACGGTTTGATCCGTTCCGCATCGGCAGGCGTCAGGGCGGAGAGCAGCCTGTTTTCGTGTTCCTTCGCCTCAAAGACAAGCTGAGTGCTCAGCATGCGGCCGTCATCCGTGAGATAGACCCGGACGCGTCGTCCGTCACCAGCATCGCTCCTGCGAACCACAAGGCCCCGTTTCTCCATCTGGTCGACGATCCGCGTCATGCGCGATTGTTCCATCAGCGAGAAGCGCGCCAGCTGGGTGATCATCAGGCCGTCCTGATCGAACAGGCAGGCAAGGACCCGCCATTCGGGTACGCGTAGCCCGAGTTGTCGCACGCGCGCGTGGAACTGGTGACTTGCCGCTTCGCTCGACGCGGCAAGCAGATAGAGCAGGTAGGAGGAAACGAATTTTTCCGGTGCCTGTGCCAACAACTTTCCCCGCTTTGAGCAGTTGCGCAGATCTCAGAGGCTTCAATAGACCCCTTTTTCGTTTAGCCCGGAAACTTTCCGAAAAAAAGAGGCTTGACTCAATTTATATGAAATTTCATATTTTATTCGGAGGAGGGATTGCCGGTGAAACTTGTTCTTGAAACTATTGAACCGGAGACGGATCTGGTTCGTGTATTCGGGTTCCGGGCTGAGGCGGGACAACAGTTACCGGTTTACGCACCCGGTGCTCATCTCCAGTTCGACCTGGGCCCGCTCGGCACACGCGCATATTCATTGATCGACTGGCCCGAACCGAACAGCCTATTGTCTGTTGCTGTTCAGCGCGAAGACGAAGGGGAGGGCGGGTCAAGGGCGATGCACGAGCTGTCGCTCGGGCAGACCATCTCCGCAAGCGAACCCAAAAACGACTTTCCGCTTGTTGCTCAAGCCCCACATGTTCTGCTCCTGGCCGGCGGGATTGGCATCACGCCGCTCATTTCGATGGCTACGCAGTTGGCTGCCGAGCGCCGCTCGTTCGAGATCCACTATTCTGCGCGCACGTCTTCGCGAATGGGCTTTGCCGAAAAACTCAAAGCCGCATTCGATCTGGCTGCAAACTTCTATTTTGATGACACCGCGCCTCTGGACCTTACCGCACTAATGTCTGCACAGCCCTCGGGAACGCATGTCTACATTTGCGGTCCGAAAGGAATGATCGACGCGGCACGCGCAGCAGCTGTCACAGCGGGAGTGGCAGAAGACGCCATTCATGTCGAACTGTTCAGCTCGCCGGAAAGTCAGACCGGCGATGGAGCTTTTGAAGTTGAAGTTCACGGGACGGGACAGGTTGTGACCGTCGCGCCGGACCAGACCATCGTCGAGGCTCTCGAAGAGGCCGGTGTCGATGTCATGTATGATTGTCAGAGAGGTGATTGTGGTATCTGCCAGACTGATGTCATCAGCGGAACACCCGATCATCGCGACGTCGTCTTGTCGGACGCCGAGAAAGCTTCAGGAAAAGTCATGCAGATTTGTGTCAGCCGGGCGAAATCCACGCGTCTGGTACTCGATATCTAAAGCAATTCGCATTCTAGGGAGGAGCCAGCATGCGAACAGCCAGCGAAATCGCTGCCCTTTTTACAGGGCCGCAGGTCCACAGGGACGTCTATACGAGCAGGGAAGTCTACCAGCTGGAAATGCGGCATCTCTTCGCAAACACCTGGGTGTTTGTCGGACATGAGAGCCAGACACCGAACAAGGGCGACTATTTCACGACCCAGGTCGGTGACCAGCCGGTAATCCAGGTCCGCCATTCCGATGGCGAGATCTATGTTCTGCACAACCGCTGCCCGCACAAGGGCACAAAGATAGCGATCGATCGGGAAGGCAACACAGGTAAGTTCTTCCGCTGCCCATATCACGCCTGGTCCTTCAAAACCAACGGCTGCCTGCTGGCGATCCCGTTGAAGAAGGGCTACGAGGACACTGGATTTTCAGAGACCGAGAACGCCCAGGGCCTGACACCTGTCGGAGCGGTGCATGTCCACCGCGGGTTCGTTTTTGCCCGGCTTGCTGCCGATGGCATCGGCTTCGATGAATTTTTCGGCGATAGCCTGAGCTCTCTGGACAATATGGTCGACCGGTCTCCAGTCGGACGCCTGGAAATCGCCGGTCCGCCCTTGCGCTACATGCACAAGTGTAACTGGAAGATGCTGGTTGAGAACCAGACGGACACTTGTCACCCGATGGTCGCTCACGAGAGCTCCGCAGGAACGGCGGTCAACATCTGGAAGGAAATGGGCAATCCGGAACCACGCCCGCCTGCGATGGAAATCATCGCACCATTCATGTCGCCATATGAATTTTTCGAGAAAATGGGCATACGCACCTGGCCGAACGGTCATGGGCACACGGGCGTCCATCATTCAATCCACTCCGATTATTCCGCAATCGCGGGTTATTTCGAAGCCATGGTCGAAACCTATGGTGAAGAGCGCGCCAAGGAGATCCTCGGCGAAAACCGGCACAACACGGTCTATTTCCCCAACATCATGATCAAGGGACCAATCCAGCAACTGCGGAACTTCATTCCCCTCGGTCCCGACAAGACGCTGGTGGAGAGCTATATCTACCGGCTGGTCGGTGCCCCGGACGATCTGCTGGCACGGACCGCGATGTACAACCGGATGATCAACGCACCGACCTCGATGGTCGGGCACGATGACCTTGAAATGTACGAACGTGCCCAGGAAGGGCTGATGTCCGACGGCATGGAATGGGTCAACGTTCAACGGCTGATGACGGATGAGGAAGATTACAGCCAGGAGGCCGTCGAAAACGGCACCACGGAACGTCAGATGCGCAATCAGTTCGACGCATGGGTGAAGTTCATGACCGCCACCATGGAGGATGCATGATGACGATTACCAGGGATCAGGTCATCGACTTCATCTATGACGAAGCCAGGATGCTTGATGACGGCCGCTACGACGAATGGTTGTCACTGTGGCTGGAAGACGGTCACTATTGGATGCCGCTCGATTACAAGCAGACAGACCCGCATCTTGTGACGTCCTTGCTCTATGAGGACATGTTCATGCTGCGCTTGCGTGTCGAACGCCTGAATGGCGCCAGAACCTTCAGTCAGAAGCCGAAGAGCCGCTGTCATCATGTCATTCAGCGGCCGTTCGTTGATGAGATGACCGACGAACGGATTATCACCAACACATCAATGCACTATGTCGAAACCCGTCTTGACGAACAGTTTCTGCTGGCACTCACCGCAGTGCATGAACTTGCCATCGTCGATGACAAACTCAGAATTGCCAACAAACGCGTCGACATCCTGAATTGCGACGCTGCGTTCGGCAATATTCAGCTGCTGCCATGAGTGTTTCAGAGGTTTCGTCCGTCTATGAGGCTTTTGCCACGACGGCAGAAAAGTATCCGGACCGCCCGATATTGAACGTTCTTCGCGGCACGGCCGAGGTCTATGGCATCTCCGCAGGTGAAATCACATACGGGACAGCCCGGGACGAGGTTGATGCGCTTGCATCTGCCTTGACCTTGGCCGGTTTCAAGGCGGGAATGCGCATTGCTCTCCTTCTGGAAAACCGGCCTTTGTTCTTTCTTTTCTGGCTTGCAGCCAATCGGATCGGGGTTTCCGTTGTGCCCATCAACCCGGACCTGAGAGCGGCGGAACTGGAATATCTCATCGGCCATTCTGAACCTGCGCTGATCATTGCCGTTTCCGGCCGCCATGATGAGCTTTCAGCTGCAGCCGACGCCGCAGGTATCAACACTGCAGTGATCGCGCCGGGAGACGTGATCGCAAGCCCTCGACAAGACGCGATTGTCACTCGTGCGTTGGACGGCGAAGCTCGGGAGGCAGCGATCCTTTACACCTCCGGCACCACCGGCAAGCCGAAGGGCTGTGTTCTTCCAAATACCTATTTTCTTCTTGCAGGCCGCTGGTACGCCGAGGTCGGTGGATTGGCGAAATTGACGGAAGACGGCGAACGGATGATCACTCCGCTGCCGGTTTTTCACATGAACGCCATGGCTTATTCCTTCATGGCGATGGTGATGGTTGGTGGCTGTCTGACGGTTCTGGACCGGTTCCATCCCCGTCAATGGTGGTCGGATGTTGCATCGTCAAAGGCCACTTGCCTGCACTATCTTGGTGTCATGCCATCCATGTTGATGGGGTTCGAAACCTCCCCGGACGACCGTGCTCACTCAGTGCGTTTCGGCTTTGGCGCAGGCGTTGATCCGAAGCTCCAGATCGCCTTTGAGGATCGGTTCGGATTTCCTCTGGTCGAAGCCTGGGCGATGACCGAGACCGGTGCAGGTGCCGTCATTGCAGCTTCGACCGAAGACAGGCTTGTTGCGCAGGCAAGCATCGGCAAGCCGGACGCTGGAGTTGAATGTCTGATCATTGATGAAGCCGGCAATTCCGCCAGCCAGGGCGAATTGCTTGTCCGACACGCAGGACCTGATCCGCGTCGTGGTTTCTTTGCCGAATACTACAAGGACCCACAGGCGACGGAAGAGGCCTGGAAAGATGGCTGGTTCCATACCGGCGACATCGTAAGACAAGGTTCAGACGGCAACATGTTCTTTGTCGACCGAAAGAAGAATGTCATCCGGCGTTCCGGCGAGAATATAGCAGCTGTCGAGGTTGAATCGATCCTGATGCGCCATCCGGATATCGAAGCTGCCGGAATTGCGCCGGTACCGGATCCTGTGCGCGGCGACGAGGTTTTCGCGTGTCTCAAGGTCAAGACACCCAGCCAGCAGAAAGCTAACGAGATCACGCGCTGGTGCCTGGAACAGATGGCCTACTACAAGGCCCCCGGCTACATCGCCTTCGTCGACAGACTACCACTGACCGCGACCCAGAAAATCCAGCGTGCCGCCTTGAAAGAAATGTCTGTGCGACTTCTGGAAGATCCGGATACTGTTGCAACCGCACATTTGAAGAAACGGCAGGCCAGTTGATGGGTAAGCGTCAAAGTTACGACGGGGTGGCAGTAACAGCGCCGTTTTCAATGCCCTATCAACGCTATTCCATCGAGACGGCGCATTGGTGGATTGCCGGCGCGTTGCGCGGATCCCTTCGTTCGGCCGGGTTGAAACCTGCCGATTTGGATGGGTTTTCCGTTGCCAGCTTTACGTTATTTCCGGACACGGCGGTCGGTCTGTCTCAGCATCTTGGTCTATGTCCCAGATGGCTCGATCACATTCCCATGGGCGGCGCAAGCGGAGTGGTAGCTTTGCGCCGGGCGGCCCGTGCAATTCAAGCGGGTGATGCCGACATCGTCGCCTGCGTTGCCGGAGACACCAATCACATCGACAGTTTCCGGAACATGCTGTCGAGCTTTTCCCGCTTTGCCCAGGATGCCTCCTACCCATATGGGTATGGCGGACCAAATGCGAATTTCGCGCTGCTGACCGATCGCTACATGCAGGAGTACGGTGCGGAGCGCGAGGATTTCGGCCGCATTTGCGTCGCCCAACGCGAAAATGCACTGAAAAATCCGAACGCGGTGATGAAAAAGCCCCTGACACTTGAGCAGTATCTGGCGGCTCGTCCGATTGCCGATCCGATTGCGCTGTTTGACTGCGTCATGCCCTGCGCAGGCTCTGAGTGTTTTCTCGTCATGTCTGTGGAAGAAGCTGTTCGACGCAATCTTCCCTTCGCCACGATCGGCGGAACGATTGAACGCCACAATGCGCATGCGGATGACCCTATCCAGCTTCGAGGCGGCTGGACACTCGACATCGATGAGCTCTACACAATGTCGGACTGCACACCTGACGACATCGATCTGCTTCAGACCTATGATGATTATCCCGTCATTTCGATGATGCAGATGGAAGATCTCGGATTTTGCGAAAAAGGCGCTGGACCGGAGTTCGTCCGTTCGAAAGACCTGACCATTAGCGGAGACTTTCCGCACAACACATCCGGTGGCCAGCTATCAGGAGGGCAGGCGGGAGCTGCCGGAGGCTTCATCGGTCTCGTCGAGGCACTTCGTCAGGTAACCGGAACCGCCGAAGACACCCAGGTTGTAAACGCCCGAACAGCAATGGTCTCGGGGTTTGGCATGATCAACTACGACCGAGGGGTTTGTACCAGCGCGGCCATCCTGAAGAAGGGAGGAAAGTCATGACCTCACCGCTTCAACCGCCTCCAAGGAAAAACCCGCAAAAGCGCACCCATTCCCCGATGCGACCACCTGAAGCCCGTTCCAGAGCCGCGATCGGCTTGACGGCAGCAGCAGCCGAGGGTCGTTTTGCACTTCAGGTCTGCGAAGACTGCGGGACAATACAATATCCTCCTCGCGACGCCTGCCAAGGCTGTCTTTCCAGCGAGCTGGAATGGCGGGATGTATCTCCTGCGGGCAAACTGTTGGCCGAAACAACGGTGCGCACCTCGACAAAGCTCTATTTCAGGGAACGCATGCCGTGGCGCATGGGATCGATACAGCTTGATGCTGGACCGGTGGTCCTGTGTCACCTGCATGGCGATTGCGAGCGCGGCGGCAATGTCACAATTCTCAATCGGCTGGATGCTTCCGGTCAGGGTGTCTTGCTGGCGGTACCAGCCGAGAGGACGGAACATATGGAAGACGATCCACACATGCGCGCTCTTTCTGCTGACCCGAAGCACAGGCGTATTCTCGTAACCGATCTGCGAAATCCCAACACACCAGCGCTTGTAAAAGCGTTGTTGGGGGCAGGTGCAGCGACCGTCTTTGTCGGAGAATCTGAAAACTGGAGGCCGCATCCCAACCGGGAAGAGCTGTCGGACCTGGAAAATGTCAGCGTTCTGCCGCTTGACGTGACTGACACCGCATCCGTTCAAAAGCTCGCCGGCGAAATCGGCGGCAAGACCGACATTCTGATCAACAATGCGCGCTTCATGCGTCCGGGCGGCGTTCTGGAGCGTGGGGACACCGCATTCGCTCGAGAGGAAATGGAGGTCAATTATCTCGGGCTCATGCGGCTCGCTCAAGCTTTTGGACCAGGGATGTGCGCGCGCACCAACGACGGCGTAAACTCGGCAGTCGCCTGGGTTAACATCCTGTCGGTCCACGCCTTGTCCAACACGCCCGACTACGGCTGTTTCACAGCTTCCAATGCAGCTGCTTACTCGCTAAGCCAGTCCCTGCGCGGTGAATTCAGATCTTCCGGCCTTCGTGTGATGACGGTCTTCACAGGGCCAACAGACGACGATTGGTATCAACCTCTGCCACCACCAAAGGTCACGCCAAATGCTCTGGCAAGAGCTGTGGTCAGTGGATTGCAGCAGGGCCTTGAAGATGTCTGGTGCGGGGATGTTGCCGGTGAGATACGAGATCGCTGGCGCCGAGACCCGAAAGTGTTGGAGCGTGAGCTCACGCAGGCAGGGGAGGGCGCATGAGCAATCTGGAAAAATTGGTTTCCAACTTGGCAACCGGCGCCGTGAAAGTCGTCGATCTCACCCACACGCTGGACCCAGATTTTCCGGTGATCGTGTTGCCGCCTGAATTCGGCCAATGCGCTCGCTTCCGGATGGAGGAAATCAGCGCTTACGACCATCGCGGTCCGGCCTGGAAATGGCACAACATCTCCATGTCCGAACATACCGGGACGCATTTCGATGCACCTTCGCACTGGATTTCCGGCAAGGATGTTCCGAACGGTTCTGTCGACGAAATACCGGCCGAGATTTTTGTCGGCCCGGTCGTGGTCATCGACTGTTCAGAAGGAGCAGCGGAGAATGAAGACTTCGAGCTAACGCCCGACGTGATAGCAGCCTGGGAGAAAGAGCACGGAGACATTCCGGAAGACGCCTGGGTGTTGATGCGCACCGATTGGTCCAAACGCACTGGCGCCGATTACCTGAACATGCAGGAAGACGGCCCTCATTCGCCTGGCCCGACCCCCGACGGCATCCGCTTTCTGATCGAGGAACGGAACATTCGCGGGTTCGGGACCGAGACTGTTGGCACCGATGCGGGGCAGGGGGCTCATTACGTGCCGCCTTATCCCGCTCACTATTTTCTTCATGGCGCGGGCAAGTATGGTCTGCAGTGCCTTGCAAACCTCGATCAGCTCCCCGCCAAAGGGGCCGTACTGATCGCGGCCCCTCTGAAAATCAAGAATGGAACCGGGAGCCCGCTTCGGGTGCTGGCAATGGTGGCGGAATGACGGAATTCACAGCGGTCATCACCGGAGGCAACAAGGGCATTGGAGCAGACCTTGCGGAAAAGCTGTTGGGGCAGGGATACAAGGTTGTTTCCGTTGCGCGCTCTGCACCGGACAAGAACCATCCCAACCTGCATTCTGTGGAAGCCGATCTTCTTGATCCGGAAGCCGTTGCAAAGGCTGCGGAAACCATTCAATCGGAATTCAACGTCACTCATCTGATCCACAATGCCGGTCTGATCTGGCCCAACCTGGTGGAAGACGCGAAGCCAGCCGACATTACCGGGCTTGCGCAACTGCATCTTGGGTCCGCTCTCACCCTGTTGCAGGCAGCACTGCCGGCAATGAAGGCAAGGTCATTCGGCCGTGTCATGTTCAATGCGTCCCGGGCTGCCCTTGGAGCGCCTACACGCACCGCCTATAGCGCGAGCAAGGCCGGAATGATCGGCATGGCACGGACATGGGCGCTGGAACTCGCACCGCATGGCATCACCGTCAATGTGGTCGCGCCCGGGCCGATCCTGACCGATAATTTCTGGGGCATCGTTGAAAAGGACAGCCCCCAGCAAGAAGCACTAGCCAAACGCATTCCAGTCGGACGCATCGGCACAGTACAGGACGTAACCAACGCCTTCCTGTTCTTCTGCAGTCCGGAGAACAGCTTCGTTACCGGTCAGACACTTTACGTCTGCGGCGGTGCGAGCGTCGGCACGCTGACAATCTGACCGGAGTACGGTTCAGGTTTCGGCTTCTGATGGCGGCAACAAGGCTTCCAGCGCCTTTTTGACGTCATCCGGCCAGGGAATGGAGCAGTGTTTGTCCAGATCGCTGGCAGCAAGCACCTGCGTGCTCGACCAACGCTTTTGCCCTTTGCAGCTGATTTCGTGATGAACCGTGACCGAAGAGCGGCCAACCCGTTGTACGGTGACCTCGAATTCCAGCTCCTCACCGAAAAAGGAAGGGCTGGAGAAATCACTTGAAATGTGAACGGTCGGCGTTCCCCAACGCTCTTCCCAAATGATCTTGTGCCAGGGAAAGCCGAGGTGCAGCCAAAATTCCTCATTCACCCCGTTCAAGATGTTCAGATATGATGGGAAATATGCCGTTCCGGAGATATCACAATCGCCGAAATTAAGCATCCGCTTGGTTCTGAATGGTACTTCCAAAACACTCTCCCTTAGCCGCCTGAATTTCCAACCGAGCTTCCGGCACCGGCTCAGTTTGTTTGATTTTGCATATATCTACTCAGTGCTTCAACAAAGAGATTTCGCATTTGCAATTTGATGCATCCAGAGGCGTTTGGCATTTCAGAGACAATTTGAGCAAGCAAAACATAACAAAATCAATTCACTAAACACCTTCAACTTCCGCTTAGGCTAACCCTTGAAGGGTTGTATCCTGAAAACCGAATGCGGTCATAGGGTGCAAAATTTATATGCAGTTTCATATTTCTTGACAAAGCCTCACGTTGGGTGAAAGTATTCCTGATAAGTCTCGGGCAAAGTGGAGGAGCCCAACCAAAGAGACGCATAATTTTAGGGAGAGGAACATGAAGTCGCTATTGAAGTTTGCGGGCGCAACAGCTGTTTCGCTTTGCCTCAGTGTTTCAACGCTGTCTGCCGAAACGGTTCTGAAAATTTCCAGCTGGCTGCCACCTACACATGGCATCAATACCGAGATCTTCGCCGGCCTCGTCGACATGATGAAAGAGGCAACCGACGGAGAAGTTTCAGGAGAGCTGGTCTTCGGCCTGGCACCACCTCCTGCGCAAATGGACCTCGTCCTTGATGGCGCCGCCGATATGGCGATCATCTTTCACGGCTATCAGCCGGGTCGCTTCGTCGGAACCAAGTTGATCGAACTACCCGGATACGAAGGAAGCGCCGAAGACGCCTCTGTTGCCTACTGGCGCGTGCACGAAAAGCATCTTTCCGAACTCGATGAACATCGCGGTGTGAAGGTTATCTCCCTGAACACACACGGACCGGGACAGATCCATTCCAGCAAGGAAGTTGCCAGCCTGGCCGATATGAACGGCCTGAAGACACGCATCGGCGGCGGTGTCGCAGGTGATGTGGGCGCTGCCCTTGGTCTTGTCGGCATCAACGTGCCCGCACCGAAGGTTTATGAAACTCTGGACTCTGGTGCAGCTGACGCCGTTGCCATGAATGTGGGTGAGCGCGTCGGCTTCAAATTGAACGAAGTTGCCAAGAACCTCTACGACATGCCGGGCGGTCTTTATCGCGGCTCGTTTGCAATCATCATGAGCCAGGAAACTTTCGACAGCCTGCCGGAGAACGTCCAGCAGGCTCTCGATAAAAAAGTTTTCGGTGAACCGGCCAGCCGCATGGCCGGGGCTGCATGGGACAAATCCGACAAGATTGCCTACGAAGCAACGAAGAATGCAGAGGGCACCAAGATCACCCCTGCAAGCGATTCCGACATCGCTGCCTTTGAGAAGGTTACCCAGGAAGTAACCGACAAGGTTCTGGCAGAATTGCAGGAAGCGGGCCTGGACGCCCAGGCCGCCTATGACATGGTCAAAAAAGAAATGGCCGGAAACTAACGACACGTAGTGGTCCGGCTTCTGCCGGACCACCTAAACCTGAAGGATATTGACGTGTCGCGCCTCTTAAATGCTGCGGTTCGCCTGCCGGCCATTCTTGCCTCGCTCGCCTTGTTTCTTCTCATGGTGATGACGTTCTGCGACGTCATATTGAGATCCGTGTTCAATGCTCCGATCGAAGTTGCTGCGGATATGACCCGGCTACTGATGGCAATCATGGTCTTTTCGGTCTTGCCGGTGGTTTCCGCACAAGGCGGTCACATCAGCGTTGATCTGCTGGATGGCTTTTTCAAGCGCAAACATCTGACCCGCTGGCGCAATGCATTTACCGATCTTTTCTGTGGTGTGATCTTGATCTGGCCGGCGATGCGCGTGTTTGTGCTGGCTGAACGAAGCCGTTCCTACGGGGATGTGATGGAATATCTTCGATTGCCGCTTCACTACGTTGGCTGGTTCATCGCTGCTGTCACCGCAATCACCTCCGCAGTCCTGATCCTGCGGGGGCTCGGACATCTCTTCGCACCTAAATTGATGAGTTCCCTGGATGCTTGAAGGTCTACTCGGTTTCGCAGCCGTGCTCTTTCTGGTCATGCTGCGCGTTCCCATTGCCTTTGCCATGGGATTTGTCGGCATGGTTGGGTTCATGATCGAAACGAGCTTCCGGGCATCGATTTCCATGACAGCCAGGCTCATTATCGACACCAGCCAGGACTATGGTTTGTCGGTGGTACCGCTCTTCATCCTCATGGGCCTCTTCGTCAACAAGGCCGGGATCAGCCGCGAACTCTATGCAGCGTCAAACGCTTTCCTCGGGCATTTTCGCGGCGGCCTGGCCATGGCGACCATCGTTGCCTGCGGGGGCTTTGCTGCGATTTCTGGATCATCGCTGGCAACGGCCGCGACCATGTCCAAAGTGGCCATGCCCGAAATGCGGCGCTTCGGTTACAGCGACAGGCTTTCAACGGCCTCGATTGCCGCGGGCGGGACGCTCGGGATCCTGATCCCACCATCGGTCATTCTGGTGATTTACGGGCTTCTGACCGAGACCTCCATCGGCAAACTCTTCGTCGCGGGCATTATACCCGGCTTCCTCGGCATTCTGCTTTATCTGGCGGCTGTCCGCTTTACCGTCTGGAGAGATCCCGAAGCAGGGCCTGCCGGAACGCGCACATCCTCGGCGGAAAGGCTGTCTGCCCTGAAAGACGTATGGGCCGTTCTCCTGCTCTTTTTCCTTGTGATTGGTGGGCTTTATGGTTTGTTTGATGTTCCACCACTCAATTTAAGCTTCTCCCCGACGGAGGCAGCCGGAATGGGTGCGATGGGCGCTTTCCTGATCGCGCTTGCCCGCCGACGTCTCACACTTGCCGCGACCTTCGACGCCCTGCGTGAAACGGCCATGACGGCCGCCAGCCTGTTTGCAGTGCTGATCGGCGCGTGGATCTTCTCGAACTTCGTCAATATAGCGGGTTTGCCGAACGCCCTTAGCAACCTCGTGACTGCACACGACCTGCCGCCGTGGGTCGTCATGGGACTGATCCTGCTAATCTATATTGCTCTTGGCTGTGTTTTTGAGAGCCTGTCCATGCTGCTCCTCACCGTGCCGATCTTCTTTCCGTTGGTGACTGGGCTTGGATATGACCCGATCTGGTTCGGCATCATCGTGGTGGTCGTAACAGAAATCAGCCTGATAACCCCGCCGGTCGGTCTTAACGTCTTCGTTTTGAGAGCAGTAGTCGGAGATGTACCGACAGCTACTATCTTCAAAGGTGTTACACCGTTCTGGATGGTGGATATCCTGAGACTACTTTTGCTCTTGATGCTCCCAGGACTGGTCCTGCTGCTGCCGAGCCAGATGTAAACTGTCCGGCACTGCGTTCCACAGGTCAACTTCGCGGTCATCCAATTTAACACGTTGTTGTTAATTGGTGTTTCATTGCTGGGTGCTGCAATTTCACTGAGCTGATGTGTTTTCCGGAAACCGGCCCTTGAAACTACCGGGCGGCGCCAACACACACGCCGAAACCAAGTTATTCCACCTCAATGAATACATTAAACTGAACCTTACGTAGCATTAATCTAAGTTAAACTAAGCATTCAAGACTCTGCTGACTCACAGTCACTCACCCAAAATTGATGAAGAAAATTTACCTTTACAACTCGCTTTTCCACCATAGCTTGTTTTCATTGAAATATTGCTTTATAAATCGTTAATGATCTTACGGAAGATCATAATTATGTTGAAGCATATCATGGAAGTATTTGTCGGCCGCACACAGCTGGTCGATGCCTTTCAATTTTGGCCCTCAGACAAGTAGTTTTTAAAGGGGGAGTTAAATATGATGAATGCAGTCAGAACTGCCACAATTGCCGGGGCTTTATTACTAGCTACGAGTTCAGCGAACGCGGTAGTATTCAACGGCGATTTCGAAACCACATCAGGAGATGTGGGGATTGTGAACACAATTCAACTTTCTGATCTTGCTGGTACCGGATCATGGGACGTGTACACATCCATACCAGGATGGACCTCAAACTCAGGAGCCGGGATCGAAGTTCAAACAAACGGCACACTTGGCTCAATCGATGCCCATTCCGGACAGCATTACGTGGAGCTTGATAGCCATCCATCCGGTAGCTCGAACTCTTCCATGCAACAAAGCGTGGCGCTCGGAGTCGGATCTTATGAGCTGTCATTCTATTACAGCCCTCGCAACGACGACACCGCTTCCAACGGAATCTTTTATGAAATCCTGGGCGGCATTTTAGGCCAACAGAAGGTAGAAGGACCTGGAGCAGGGCCCCCTGTGACTTCCGTCGGAACCTGGTCGCTCGTTACAGCTTTGTTTAAGGTGACAACTGCCGGTAATTACGACCTAAGGTTCTCGGCAACGGGAACTGAGAACACATTGGGTGGCTTTGTCGATACAGTCAGCATCACTGCTGTGCCGATACCTGCAGCCGGCCTTTTGCTTCCGGTCGGTGTAGCGCTACTCGGATTTGCAGCACGTCGCCGCAAGACGGGCTAATCGACATCCATCAAAAACGACATCATTAAAAGCGGCCCGGCTGGGCCGCTTTTTCCTTTAGCAACAAGACTTTCAAAGCCGCGCACTAGCGGTTGCGATACTGAAGTCTTCACGTCCCGCTTAATTCAGAAAAGATAATCAAGCAGAGACAGATTGTTGATTGAACCGAGGGCGGCATAGCTTGCTTCCAGCTGGACCTCGTAACTTGAGGCCTCGACGATCAGTGCGGCGACATCTGCTGAAGAGATCTCGGTGATCATTTCCTCCGCGCTCGTGATGTACTCCTTCTCCGCCGCTATGAAGGTTTCAAGGCTGGAAGCTGCTGTGGAGGACATGCTCTGCAGGGCGATGATGCCGTCCTGTGCACTCACAAGCAGATCCGAAAGCTCCTCGAGGTCATCCATTGTCAGCGGATCAGCTGTTGCCGCAAAGGACAGTGCCCGCATCGCTTCCTCGATGGCAGAGGAATCTGCTGTCACGCCATAATCAAGCACGCGGTCGGAGCCGAGACGAACAGACTGCACATAGCCATCACCGGTATAGTAATCGGAGTTCGTGTCGGTCAGATTTACTGCCTGATAGCTATCAAGATCGACCGGAGCCTCATCAGTGTTGCTGCCGGCAAAAAGATAGCGGCCCGCAAACTGTGTGTTCAACAGAGCCGTCATGTCCTCCAGATAGTTTTCGGCGACCATCTGGAGATCGGCCAGATCCTCTTCCGTCAGAACCGCATTTACATCAGCCCGCATCGATGTCAGGACATCGCTCATGCCACCCAGTGCCGAGTAGGTCATTTCGACTCGCGCAAGGGCGTCTTCGGCAGCTGAAATTGTCGCGTTCGATCGGGCGACAGAAACTTCCAGATCAACAAGCGTGGCTGCGTCCGTGCCAAGTCCGGCATAATCGGATGAAACGTAACCGCTGGCCTGCTGCTCCTGGTTCTTCGCCAGTTTGGCCTGCGTCTGCAGGGCGTTTTGCAGAATCGTTGAGGACTGACTGAAGGTCGCAACACGCATGGCCATCTGCTTAACTCCTATTGAACGGCAGCTAACAGATCGTCGAACATCTGCTGGACGACGCTCAACAGCGTCGAGGCAACGGAGTACAACTGCTCGAGCTCCGATAGCCGGGCCAGTTCCTCGTCCACGTTGACACCGTACATGGACGAAATCGTATCCGAGACGATTGTCAGCTCGCCTTCTGCAGTCTCAAGGCTTGTTTGAGCGGAATTGGTCTTGCCGACGAGATCAGAAAGAACGTCATTCGCATAGTCGGTAAAGGTCATGTCACCGCCGGAAAGATTACCCGCGGAATCGAAGTTTGCGCCCGACTGCAAAACGTCCAGCATGTCGTAGGCAACTTCGGACGGCAGAGCGCTCCCCAGCATCTGACCGGGGTCTGAGCGCACGCTCTCGCTGACAGCAATATCGGCAGCCCCGCTCCCAGTGAGAAGATCCGGGCTCACGGCGTTCAACTCGTCGATAAACGTTGTGGCGAGTTCGTCGAGCATGTCCTGATAAGCCGGAAGCGTCTCGTCACGCAGCTCAATCAGTGCACCGAGCTTGCCGCTCTCCAGATCGGCTGTGATATCAGCGCCGTTCACGGAAACGGCAGTCTTTCCATCGGCCCCTGCCTCCGCGGAAAGAAGGTGCGCAGAATTGTCGACAAGCACCTGACCGCCGCTGGTATATACCTTGACGGAACCGTTCTCACCCTTGAAGGTGGCAATCTCCATTTGCTCCGACAGCGAGACAATGGCGACATTGAGCTGGTCCTCCAGACCTGCCGTGCTTTCACCGCGAGCGGAAGCGGCCTCGATTTGCTCGTTAAGTGCGGCGATCGTGGTGATCGCTTCATTTGCAGCATCGACGCCATCAGCAATTTCCTCATCGGCCTGGTCAATCTGCTTTTGAACCTCCGCAGACATGCCGTTGAGTTGGTAGGTCACATCCTCAAGCGCCGACACGGTTGCACTTGCCAGGCTTGAACTTTCCGGCGTAGCCGCAAGTTCCGTCAAAGAACTCTCGAAGTCTGCGATTGTGTTGGCAAGAGAGCTGCCATCACCATCGTTCCCGGTCGTCGTGCCGAAAGATTGCTGAAGGCTGCCAAGGTAATTCGCCGTCACGGTTGCGCCTGCCGTTTCGGTCGTCGCGCTCATCAGGTCTTCCAGCAGATATTTGCTGACACTTGATGAGATCCCCGTGACGGATACGCCTGACCCGTATCCGAGAGTTGCCTGCGACGTCACGCTCGCCGATTTGGCCGTGTAGCCGTCGGTATCTGCGTTGGCGATGTTGGCGGACGCGACCGAAAGCTGAACCTGTGTCGCGCTCAGCGAGCTGGTCGCAATATAGGAGGACGTATTCAGGCTTGTCATGGTCCTGTCTCCTCTCGGCAACTGGATGTTAAATTTCAGGCCTCGTAACGGCGCCCGATCGAAACGGGGTAGGGGGAGGACAAACTGCTCCTGCCGTTGTTGCCATAGGGCACCGAGGAATTCTGCTTCTCCCGAATTGCCCGCATGATCGTTTCAACGCGACGGCGGTTGGCAGTCAGGGCACGGGTCAGGTTCTGACTGTTTTCAGACAGAACACTCGTAAGCCGTTCGTTGCTAACCTGCAGTTGGGTGAATTTCTTGGGCGAGGCAAGCAGGAAGACATTGCTCTGAGCCTTGAACGCCTTCAAGAAACTTTCCAGTTCATTTGCCAGCTTCTGCTTGCGATCCAGAAGGTCCTCAATGGAGGAAGGCCGGCCACTCTTGAGCCTCCGGTTTTCTTCCTGCGCCACACTGATGAGGTCTTCGGCCACATTGATTGCATGGTCAACGGCAGCTTCGACTTTCGCGATATCGGCGGGAGACAACATCACGGTCATTTGGCGTTCGGGTTTCATTGACATGCTCACCGTCCTTGGGTCTTCCAGGCTTGGGCTGTTCTGGCATAGGCATTGACTGCCTGGGTGATTGCGGTGGATCGGGACATTTGCCGCCCCGTTTCCGCCTGCTGTTGACGCATCTTTCGGATCAGAGCCTGCAAATCGCGTTTGGCAACCAGAAGCCTCAGCCTGAAGGCAGCATTGCGGGATGCCGCCTCCAGTCTGAGAACCTCTGCTTTCAGGCGCTTTCGCGCCTCCCGGCAGGCTTTAAGCTCTTCGGACATCGTTGTTACCGCACCGCCTCAAGCAGTCGGTCGAACATGCTGTTAGCGGTCGTCATGACCTGGGAGGCTGCCGAATAGGCCTGCTGCGCCGAAAGCATTTTGGAAAACTCGTTTCCCGTGTCGACCGTGCTGGCTTCAAGCCAGCCTCCCTGTATGGTCCCTGCGCCTCCGGCACCCGGCTCATGAAGCGTCGCATTGCCCGAATTGGACGAACGCGCGTATACGCCATTGCTCATCTCAGCCAGACCGTCAGGATTTCCGAAAGTGGCAACCGGGATCTGGTAGATCGGGCGCTCTTCACCATTGTCGAAGAAGGCAATGACGGAGCCGTCATCGGCGATTTCAATGGAACTGAGATTGCCATATGCCAGACCATCCTGATCGATGGACTGAACATCGATGGCAGGATCCCCACCATCCGAGGCATATTGGGTCAGCCCATTGGTCGCACCCGGCTCACCAAGACCGAGACTGATGGAACTGTCCTGCGCACCTGTCGTCCAGCTGCCGATCGTCAGTTCCGCAGGGGCCGGATTGGTGGACGCAAGCGTTCCATCTTCATTGAAGGTGACTTCGACCGGACCGGAGGTCACTGTCCCGACCACATCTCCGGAAGACGGCAATGTTGGATCTGAGTAATTGATTTCCCAGGTGTTTTCGGCGGTTTTCGTGTAAGTAGCCGTAACCGTACTGGTGGTTCCCAGAGAATCGTAGACTTCGAACGTCGTTTCGAATTCATCGCCGATTGCCGCATCCGCAGGAAGATTGGCCTGAAACTCGACATTTGAAGTCGCGTCAACCGAGCTCTGGACCGAGTCCAGGTCGATTGGCTCCAACGCATTCTCGCTGGTACCGCCAACAGGATTGCCGTCGGCATCAGTTGCCCAACCCAGCAGGTAGTAATCGCCGTTGGTCAGATAGCCTTCATTGTCGACCGTAAACTCACCATTGCGCGTATAGTAGGTCGAGGTAGCGTCGCTGCTATCTGAAACGATGAAGAAACCGTCTCCCTCGATCGCCAGATGCGTTGCCTCCGTGGATTGAACGAGCAGACCCTGTTGATCGACATTTGACACCATGGTCGCTGAAACGCCACCACTGGAATTGGAGCCGCTGCCGGCTACCAGGCTGGAAAAACTTGTCGACGACGATTTGTAGGCCGTCGTCTGGGAATTGGCCAGATTGTCGGAAATTGCCGAAAGCGCAGTGCTTTGGGCAGATAGCGCTGATATGGAAGCGTTCAGGGCGCCTTGCAAACTCATCTCGGCCTCCCTTATTGCGTCGCGACAACGGCCAGGACGTTGTCCAGAAGAACCGAGGAATCCCCAATGCCGAGAACTGCCTCATCACCGGAGGCATCAACAGCAGTCACTTCGGCAATGACAGTGGTATATCCGGAGACTTCATTGCCTTCGCCATCCAGTGCTTCCACCTGGATCGTGTATTGACCACCGTCTTCAAGCTGTTCGCCGTCAGACGTCACGCCATCCCATGAGAAAGAATGCGAACCGGCACCGGTTTCGCCTTCTGCGCTATAAACCGTGTTTCCGTCTTCATCGAGAATGTTGATGGAAACGCTCTCGGCCTCACTGTCCAGCGTATAGGACCATTGAGCCTCTCCATCTTGAAGAGAGGTGGTGTTGCCAATGGCTTCCACCGTCTGACCGAGATATCCCAGCCCTTGCGAGTTCATGTAGCTTGAGAGCACATCCGTGATGGACGTCAGCTGATCTGAAATCTGTGTCTGCGTTTCAAAGCTCGCATAGTCGACCATCTGGCTGACGTATTCGTTCGTATCAGTCGGATTGGTTGGATCCTGGTTTTGAAGCTGCTCCACCATCAGCAACAAAAATTCGTCACTATCGATAGTTGTTCTGGCGTCATTTGAAGTTGCAGCCGAAGATGTACTTGCAACATCAGAATAAGAATTCACGGTGGATATAGTCATATCTCCGCCCTCGCTCGATAAGCACTATTCGAGGGTGAATTGAATCTGATGATTTCAAATATTCACCCATTCTAATAGTGAAACGGGCCTGAAACAGGAACCGGGCGCAGTTTTTTGTATTTTTTTACTTAGGAATAATTTGCCGACCGACTGGTATCAACTTGCGGAAAATATTGCCCGGTCGCAAATCCGCCAAAACATCTGAAGAATGATTGTTTTGGCGAGAAAAAACGGCGTATCTGATGCCAATTGCAGCACGCATCGGCAATGACTCGGCAGAAATTGCCGACTCGCATCACCAGTCGCAGATACCAAAAAACCGGCGGCAACAGACGAGAAGTCTCCTTGCCAACCGGTCGGTTTTCAATTCCGGAATTGTGCGGTCAGGACGACTCGCGCGCTTTTTTGATGATTTTTTGCGCAAGCCCTTTGGGTGCTTTAGGAGCAGGGCGCGCGGAAAGCATCGAGGTCAGCGCCTTTTCCTCTTCCAGTCGTTCTCTTGCTTCACTGGACATATTCAAGAGCTCTCTCGCGGGACCTTGCTCAGCGGCCGGCCAATCGTCCAAGTTTGATCCATGTTGATCAAGAAGCGCATCAAACTTTTCGATTGCCATTAACGGCGTTTCGTCGACCATATCCAAACCAGGTACTATCCGAGCATGACCGCGACGGTACATGCCCGGAAGTTGGATGTCCATGGTCTAGAAACATTCAGCAACAATTCGTTCGTTGCGAATTTCGTCCTGGATTGATTGCAGTTTTCGAGGCGTCAGTGTGGTCATTTCGGCCCAGGCATTCCGCAATTCCAGCAATCCTGCAGCAAGTGTCGAAAATCGCTCAATGGCGTCTGTTCTTCCCACGGCACTGTTCAGGGCAAAGATGTTGCGGGTGTACATGTCGATCATCTGCTGGCCCAGGGTCTCGTCCACACCAAGATCCACATTCTGACGCAAGCCGCGTAAAATTCCGGTCGCCCTGGCAATACGCAACTGGGATTGCTCGTATTCCTTTTTGCGCAAATGGCCGGCGGCCAGCACGATCGCGTTCAGGGCCTCGTCAAACAACAACGTCACGGCTGCGGGGGGAGCCACAGTCGCCGCTGCCGTACGGTAGGCGGCAATTGCTCGGTTCATGGCGTAGCTCATCACTTAACCTCCTGAATTGAGAAGAGCTTCAATGTACGAAAGATCGGATTCTGCCTGATCTATTTCGGCCTGATACGACGCATAAAGCGTTGTCAGGTAATCACGGTAGTCGTCCGCATCGGAAATGATGCTGTCATACTCCTCCTGGTAGTCCGTGTTCTGTTCGTTCAAGCTGGTGATGGTCTCCGTCAGCAATCCGTCCGAGGCATCACTGTAGAAATTGACCGAATTGTAGAGGTTTTCGGCCAGTCCGGAGGAAAAGGTCATGTCCACCGTCTGACTTTCAGACCCGGTGAACACAAAACTGATACCCTCGTAAATCGTACCCTCGACACCGACGATACGCGTGCCGTCAATCTCAAACAGCCCTTCCTGACCGTCTACCTTGACACCTGTCACGCTGCCATCATCACCAACCTCGATGTCGAGCGACAATTCGTCGGGCATTGAATCGTTGCGAGCAAGAAGCGCGAGATCACTGGAGCTGGTTTCCATATTGAAGAGTAAAAGATCTTCAATCGCATCCAGATCGGTCAAAAGGGCATCGGCAAGAGCATCATCATCCACAACGAGGAAATTGCTGCTGTCATAGGATAACCCCAGCAGAGCCATGCTCTCTTCATCGATGACAGTCGACAGGCCATCTGCAACGTCGGAATTTGCACTGCGCAAGATGCTGTCGCCAAAAAGGACGGCGCCATCTGCCGCGCCGCCACCTGATGCGACCTCTTGTTGCGTGATGGCCCACTCGCGATAGGCATTGTAGGCATCCACCAATTCATAGATAGAATTCTGAATGCTCGTCAGCGATTGCGAGATTTCGATCGCGATATAGTCGTCTTCGCCGGTTTCCTGGAAAATGGAAAATGTGACCCCTTCGATCACATCATCGATCACATTGCTGTCGCGCGTGACTTCCACACCGTCGACGCTGATGATCGCATCCTGCGAAGCCTGAAGCTCATTGACATAGGCTCCCTCGTCATTCGTCAACCCGAGCGACTGAGAGATATCGTCACCTGCAACCGGCGTCATGACGATGTCCTGACCGGTCTCTGACGCACTCAGCACAAGCTGGAATTCATCATCGGAGACCTTTATGACCGAAGCCGTAACACCAGTCGTCTGCGAATGCGTGTTTATTTCCTCTGCAATCTCGTCGAGAGACATATCCTCGGTAATGGTGATTTCCTGAGGTCCTGCCGCTTCTCCGTCCTCACCATCGGGTGCATACTCGGCACCATCCAGTCCAAGCGTAAAGGTGCCGGAAAGGCCGAGGTCTGCTGTATTGTCTTCAAAGACACCACCGGCCACCTTCTGACTTGTCGCCAGCTGCAGAATTTTCAGTTCATATGTTGCGACGTCAATTCCGTCTTCCGCAGTCACGACGACTGCGGATTCGGCGTTCACATCGCCATAGCCCGTCAGATAGGCGTCCCGAAGCGAAAAAACATCGTCGGATTCGGTCAGCGAATTGTCTGTACCGCGAATGACATCCAGTGCGTCTTCCATGCCCTGCAAAAGCGACTGCATTTCCTCGTAGGCTGCAATCTCGGCCTCGTTTTCGGCCATTTTGATCTCGATCGTATCGGCAGGGACCTGCTTCTCCAGGACAGCCGCCTCGATCAAGGCATCCCAGTCGACATCCGCATCGGCATTCGCAGTCGAAGTATAAACCGTCTGCGTCGTTGTCGTCGGCGTCACAGTGGACGAAGTTGTGTCGGTCACGCTCATAGCGAAGGTCCGGTTCTCAATATGCCGCGGGAGGAAGAGGGGATCCCGGACCGCCAGGGCGCCTGCAGAAGCAGACCTGGTGAGGGGGCAAACTCAAGACGGTCCGGGAACTCTGGTGTTAGCGGATCAGCTGCAGCAGGTTTTCAGGCATCTGATTGGCCTGCGAAGCCGCTGCAACAGCCGCCTGAACCTTCACGCTGGCAGCAGACAGCTGTGCCTGTTCCTTCGCGATATCGACATCGGCAATGGCGGACTGGGCCGCATCCAGGTTTTCGATGCTGGTGTCGATCTGTGCCGAACGGAACTCAAACCGGGACATCGTGGCCCCCATCTCGGCCCGGGCATTGGAGACTTCGTCAATCGCCATATCCAGAACCGAAAGCGCCTCCTTCGCACCATCGGCAGTCGAAACATCCAGACCCTCAATTCCAAGTGCCTCGACTGTCAGCTCCGGTAGTGTCAGGTTGATCGTGTCCGAGGAAGAGGATCCGACAACAATGTCCGCACCGGTCGTGTCGACTTCGGTGGTCGTGCCGTTGGTGGTCCCGGCAGTCAGACCGAGCGTTGAAAGGTCGAGCGTGCCGCTACCGTCGGCCAGCGTGATGGAAGAGTTAGCTCCGCTGTCGAGGGTGGTAAGGGTCAGCGTTCCCGACTCGTTTGACGCAACGATCGTGTATTCACCTTCCGACTGCAAACCGGAATTGATCTGTTCGACCATTTCGTCGACGGTCAAAGTGGTGTCGTCGGAAGAAAGTTCAATCTCGATATCATTGATGAGAACGGTTCCGGTGTCGCCGGCCGTGACCGTTGCATCACTGGAAGCGCCCGACACGGTTGCAGCGGTTTCAACGGAATCGTCGGAAAAGTCGCTGGACCCGTCAAGCAGGCTTTGACCGTTGTACCGGGTGCTTTCGGCAATGCCGTCAATTTCTTCCTGAAGCTGTTCGAATTCGGCCTGAATATAAGCACGTTCCGTATCGGTCACGGTTCCGGAAGCAGACTGAGAAGCCAGCGTCTTCATACGCTCCAGAATGTCGCTGACATTTGCTGCGCCACCGTCGGCGGTCTGCAACACGGAGATCCCGTGTGACGCGTTGGTGGACGCCTGCTCGAGGGCGGCGACATCGGAGGAAATCTTCGTTGCAATGGCAAGGCCGGCGGCATCGTCCGACGCCTTGGTGATGCTCGATCCACTGGCAAGCTTGGCAAGTGAATCTGATTGTTCCGCAGAGTTGGAGTTCAGGTAACGGACCGCTGTGTTGGCCGCGGTATTGGTCGAAATAACAGGCATCGTCTTCTCCTGATGTCACACATCCACGCCCATCATTCGGCGCGGTCAGCGCGAATACCCGCGCTCTGACAGTTCAACGGACGAGCTGTCCTGTTTCAGGCGATTTTTATTTCCAACCGGGGAAGTAGAGTTAACTAGATGTGAACGCCGTCAAGATTTCGGTGCCCTGTTTCTTCAGGATCTGGCGCAATTTCTGACGACCTCGCTTCAGAAGGGACTCTACCGCCGAAACAGTCGTATCCATGATCTCGGCAATTTCGCCATTGCTCATGTTTTCATTATAAGAGAAGACCAACGCGACCCGTTGCTGGTCCGGCAATTTCATCATGGCCCGTTCCAGCAACTCAGTTGCTTCCTGTTGTTCAAGACCTTGAGACTGGCTGATGCTTTCGTCTTCTAGTTCAGGAAGTTCGTCAACTGTCTCCGCTCGCGGTTTGCGCAACAGGTCGATACAGCGATTGCTGACAACCCTGAAAAGCCAGGTCGAGAATTTGGCTCTCCCACTCTGCCAAACGTCTCTGCGAGTCCAGACCTGGAGGAATGCGTCTTGAACGACATCTTCGGCGTCGGACCCATTTTGCAGGATACGATAAGCAACTGCATAGCCGCGATCGACGTGACGCTCCACCAACGTTTGGAACGCATCCTCCCGATCCGACGCAATCAGCCCGAGCAGATCGTCGTCGGAAAGCGCCTTCAGGTCGATTGTCGTTTCAGTGGGAAGCTGATCCGGCAGGGTCTCTTCGTCGGACGCATAATCGATGTCAGAGGATTCAGGCTTTGATATCGCAACACCCATTTTCATAATCCCAGGTCACAGGGCAAAAAGCGGTTCGTAGCCACGGCTACAAATCTATAACGAAGTAATAAACAAGTTCAGGCGCAAAAAAGTTAAGGTTAATCAAAATAATAGTAGGTAATTTTTTCTTTTTACTAGGCAATTTCTTCCAGATGCTGGGCAAAAAATGCCCACTTAAGTTTTATCTAGTTATTTTTGCCAAATATCGAAGTAAATTATAGTTTATAAATTGTTAATTTGACTGTATATCTAATCTATTCATTCCCTCTCCAGAGAACGGCCTGAGTTTCTTCACACTTCATTTGCTACCTTGAAGTTTTCGAAAACGTCTCCGGCAGCTTTTACAAATCTGAACTACCGGTGAAACCTCTCCGCGCTCATGCATTGGCTTCAACGCGTAAAGGCAAGAGTATCCAGACAGTCTCGCGGTTCGGAGTGCTTTCTCGAACCAAAAGACTGGGCGCTGCACCTGGGCGGCAACAATTGACCAGTTGAAGGCAAATCAGCGCGTCAGATAGGCACTTTCCGGAGCATCGGAAATTTCTGCCTCCCAGATAGAGGCCGCAAGATGGACAACTTCAGGAAAGCTGGGCAGACTCTTCAAACAACACATTTTGCTCCAGAATTGGGCTGACGTTCGACGATCGGGAGAGAAGATTTCCCTGACTGAAACCAACAAGCATCTTGTGCGTGAAGCGTTTCGACCTTGGGAGCGGGGCGATAGCGGACCGTTTTTCGATCTTATCGCTGACGACGTGAAGTGGACGGTGATTGGCTCAACCCCTGTTTCAGGCGTCTATCATTCAAAGCAGGATCTGATCGACCAGGCATTTGGACCGCTGCTGGAAAAGCTTGACGGACGAATGACCACCAGGTTCGTTGACATCACCGGGGAGGGAGAAAAGATTTTTCTCCAGTTTACGAGTTCAGGCGTCACCAAGTCCGGACTGAAGTACAATCAAACCTATTGTTTCGCGATTGTCATGAGAAACAGTCGCATCGTTGAAATCGTTGCCTATATAGACACTGACCTGCTTAGGCGTGCGCTTGCTTGAGACTGAAAGCTCTGCAATGCGATCGTCTGCCAAGAGCTGTGACATCTGTAAGTCTTTGAGAGATGGGGAAAAGCAAGGCTTCCTATCACATTGTCATCGGATTGGCTCCGTTCCTCAAAGGTGACTGCGTCAAAGCCAATCGAATTGTGCGAGTGGCCGGCCCTGCCACTTGCGACTAAGGAGTTTGAAATGCGCCTTATTATTGCGATCCTTCTGCCGTTTTTGGTCTTCTTCACAATCGGACGGCCATTCCAGGGCATTTTTTGTCTGTTGCTGCAAATCACGTTGATCGGCTGGATACCGGCCGCAATCTGGGCTGTTTATGCCCTTAGCCAGTACAACACCGACAAGAAGATTGCCGCGATGCAGAGATCGCAAAGCAACTAGCTTCCGTCGACAGAAATTTTACAGCCTGCGCTTTTCAAGCATCTACCGAGTGGACAGTGATCTTGCAGTCAGCACTGTCTGGCACCCAGGTGAACTCTCCTGTGGCGTTGTCCCTTGGATAACAGAAAAACCCGTACTTTCCGTTTGCATCCGGGGTCGCTGCCGCATGCAAGGCTTTTACGTATCCGGTATCACTGGGACCGGGAGCGGCTGACTGTGTCAGGCTCTGCCACCCATCCCAGTTGCTTTGGCTGCCAAACAATTCGGTTCCGGTTTTGGGAAGGGATGAGAAGAACGCCTCATAGCTGGTGGGAACCCAGGGACCGGTCTTGTGATCTGGCAGATCCTGCTGCCAGGCGGTGTTGGGGCCGATGACCCGATAAATGCCATCTGGAAAATGGTTCCATTTCGTTTTCACGTTTTTCAAAGGCCAGACAAGGGCGGACCAAGCGTAATCTTTGTGATTGCTCAACTGCGTCTTGACCTCGGACAGACTTGTTGGCCCGTAGACGTGGTTGGCAACTGCCCCCGCATAAGTGCCCAGGTTGGAGAACTGAACCGTCACCGGGTAGGAAAAGACATCGATGTAAGAAAGGTCGAAAGTATAGCGGTTGTTGCCGGGTTCATACCTGTACTCGGCAAAGGAAAACATGACCGAGGCGTCTTCGGTATAGTTGAAGGGATCAGGCGCCTTGCCTGTCTCGAGGCTCTCCGACAACCTCTGCGCAGAAAAATAGATCCGCCGTTCTGCATCGGACTGCAGCGTCAGGGTAAGCGTTTTCTTGTTCTCCAGCGCTCCACCCCCAAGCGGAGTAACGGCGGATTGGGTGCTGTAATTGAAGTCATAAACGTAGAGATCACCGCCGGACTCGTTCGCTATGGTGAACGTCGTCGTTGCCATCTGTTTCTCCCGCGCAAACTGTTACCAGAAAGGCCGTTTATCCGCTTCGCAGCACTAATGTGGCCCTTCTACTGACTCTATACATAATTGCATTTTCAAAATCTTGCTATTTTTGATAGAAATTCGGCATGTGTGTTGTCCCAGAGAGCTGATTTTTCAAAGCTCACGGCAGAAGACTGCGGACGACAGTCCTTTGCTCCCAGGCCGGTCTATTCCCCGAAACAGTTTTAGAATTGCAACCGAAAGTTAGAGCATTCCTGCACTTTTAAGTTTCCTGACAGAGGCTCTATTATCCATGAGCGACTTGAATGTGGACAACTTTCGGTAGTAGGCGATATCAACTCCGTCGCCTTCTAGCCAGGTGCAGATCAAATACAGATAGGGATCCGCAAGGCACAACTCTTCGCCGAGCAGATACGGCTCCTGCAGCAGGTTGTCTTCCACATATGCACAAGACGCTGACATGGTTTCAGGGACCTTGGCACGCATGTCTTCCCAGCTGGTTGTTTCGTTCGCCCAGCGGGCTCCACGGAGTTTGTGCGCATGGTTCACGTGCATAGTGGAGGCAAGGTAAAACATCACCTCACGCATTTTCGCGGCCTGAAAGGCATCAGCTGGCACCAGCTTGCCTGAGGGTGAAACTGCGTTGACATATTCCAGGATCGCACCTGTTTCAGTGATGATGCCATCCTTCGTCACGAGGGCAGGAACACGGCCCTTGGGGTTAATTTTTGCATAGTCGGCACTTGTTTGTTCGCCGGTGGAGAAATCAATTCTTCTGGTTTCGTAAGCCAGACCCAGTTCTTCCATTGCGATCGCAACTGCAATTGAGATCGTGTTCGGCGCGAAATAAAGTTCCATGCAAATTTGGCCCGCTGTTCGGTGAAGAGAAGAACAGGACCTTAGGCTGTTGCAAAGATGGGTGTCCAGCCCAATTCAGGCTATCTGCTATCAAGATTTCTGGAGCGGCGAGGGGCATTACAACAAATCAAATGTTGCGGTCTTCTAACTCCACCTTTCCAGGGCTTCGGTCACTTTTCCGGCAAATACCGCTACTTGCTTTTCTTCAATTTTTTCAGCGTTATAGAGGGAAAGAAAGCGCAGCTTACAGTTTCTGGTGCACGCACCAAGCAACGCATGCTTCAGTATTCTTTTGACCGGCTGCCACATAACCAGTCTATCGACCCACCATGGGGAGCCCAGCGTCGTCACCGCCAGTACGTGCTTCAGCCTGGAAAGCTTCGGTTTGATGGGGCCAAAGTCATCCGCATGGTCATAGGCAATTCCCGGTCCCCATACCCTGTCAAACCAGCCTTTCAGAATTGCCGGAAACCCGAACCACCAGGTTGGAAACACAAGCACCAATGCGTCTGCTTCCTGCAACCTCTTTACCTGACCTTCTACATCAGAGGCATCATAGGTGCCGTAATACGTGCCCCGCTCGTGTTCTGACAGAACCGGATCGTAGCCTTCCGCATACAAGTCCTCTTCAATGACGTCATGACCACCTTCGATCAAGTGTTGCACAACCTTGTCGGCAAGGTGCCTGCAAAGGCTGTTTGGCAATGGATGAGAAACGACAACAAGACACTTCAACGGGTTTTCTCACCTGAAAGTTTCTTCAAGGGACCGGACAGGACAGGACAGGACAGGACAGGACAGGACAGGACAGGACAGCCATATTCTGCCCGATACAAACTGCCAACCACTTTGTGAGAGAACAAGGTCACGCGCCGGGAGAGTTCCAAGCTCCGGAAAATTTTCAACCCTCCGCAATCTATGCCGCATGCAATCATTCAGACCTTTCCTGTCACTACCTGCATCCTTGAGAGGTGAAGCCCGGGCAGTTCGCCACACCACAAAGTCGCAATCTCTCAACCGGCCTTCACCTCCCGTTAACCATAAGTTGCAATTAGTAATTACATCTTTAGCGCGAATCTCGCGCACAATCACCAAGCGGTATTCGGACGATGTCTAGAAAATTTGTTTTTCTCCTACCCATGATTTTCTTCGCGGGAGCAGCAGATGCGGCGGACTATAATGCGAGTACGCCTGAGCTCTACCTGACCTCCAGCCTGAGAGGGAGCATCGGGCTCCGTTATTGGTACAGCCGATCACACTCGGAACTGGATACGAGCGATTTCGAGTTAAACAGCACGGATTCTGTAACATCGCACACTGCAGAGCTTGTTGGCACGCTGGAGGATGTAACCGCAAACACCTTTGTGCGTGGTTATGTCGGTCTCGGCAAAAATGTCAGCGGTGACGCGGACTTTCTGGGTTACGCGAGCACGGATATTGAGCAAAAGACGATTGGATATGTTGTGGTTGACGGCGGTTGGCAATTTACCAGCTTTGCGAACAACCAGGCGCGGCTGAAAGGCTTCATCGGGTACCATTATCTGAACGATGGCATCGAAGTGAATGTCGGCTCGACATCCCTTGAACAGTCAAGACAATGGCACGCCCTACGTCTAGGTTTGTCAGCAGAAGGGGATCTCACCGATCGTGTCGGCTGGTCGGTGGACTTGGCTGGCGTTCCTTGGAGCTACAACAAAGTGGATACCCTGAATAGCAGCTGGAGAGCCGACTGGACCTACGGTGTCGAAGCCGATGCGATGTTGAATGTCGCACTGACCGAAAACTGGCACCTCGGTGTCGGCGGCCGCTATTGGTGGCTGCAATCGAATTTTGACCGCAGATGGCGTGATTCGGGCGAGAAAATCGTCCTGGATCAAAACTATCAGCGTTACGGCCTGCTGCTGGAAAGCAAGTATCAGTTCTAGGACATCTTCTCAGCGGTCGGTCGGGCTTACCGGATAAGGTCCCTTGTCGCACTTCAAAGAGGTGTCTCTTCACCTGATCGAGGGTTGGCTCATTGGTACCCGGTCCGGCAGCGCCTCATCAGCAGCTTATGACTGAAGAAATGTGCTCAAGGGCCGTCTCATCGATCGGTTCTTTCAATGCTGAAAGGTTCCTCGTCAAGGATGCAGACTTGGCTGTCCCTATCAACACACTGACGACACCCTTGCGTGAATGAGCGAACTGCAGCGAGGCGGTGGCAAGCGTAAGGGCGCGTTCTTCTGAGGCCTTTTTCAAGTCCGTCACTTTCGCAAGGACATCCGGCCCGGCGATCTTGTAATCAAAATGAGCTTCCTCAACCGGCCCTGTCGCCAATATGCCGGAATTGAAAATTCCTCCGAGCACCAAACTGGTCCCACGCTCCCGGCATAGCGCGACAAGACTATCTTCAGCGCTCCGGTCCAACAGCGTCCATCGACCGGCAAGAAGGATCACGTCGAGTGCATGTCGGCGAAGAATGTCGATGCAAAAGCCACTGGAAAACCGCAAACCCAACGAATGGTGGGCTTCCATGGAAGAGGTCTTCCATCTGGATTGATCCACTTCCGAGCCCGAACAACGGTTTCCCGTACCAGTGCTTGAACCGCATTTCTTTGTTTAGCCAGACGTCATGTCAATCGCCGGTATGCAGACCTCTTGAAACGGCGATCACATTCGCAACCTGTAAGCGCGCATCGCATTGCCACCAAGGACTGCGTCTCTCTGGTTCTCGCTCAAGCCTTCAAGCAACGTTTCCGTTGTTTCTACCCATCGAGAATACTCACTGGCCAGCGTGCAGACGGGCCAGTCGCTGCCCCAGATCAATCGATCCGGGCCAAAGGTGGACAGGAGATGATCAACGTAGGGCTTCAGATCTTCGACCGTCCAATCGCCTGCAGCTTCGTTCACCAGGCCAGAAAGTTTGCAATAGGCAGAAGTTTCTGAAGCAATCACCGCCATGTCCTGAGCCCAACCGTCAATCACCTTGTCGCGGATCAAAGGCTTGGAGCCATGGTCGATCACCACCTGCATTTCCGGATAACGGGCAAGAAGTGATCGCAGATTTTTCAGGTGACGTGGCAGCGTCAGTGCATCGAAGCTCAGGTTCCGCTTGATCAGCGCTTCAAAGACCGGAGCCAGTTCTGAGCGCAGCATCCAGTCCGTATCCTCGATGTCCTGAATGAGCGGGCGCAAACCCACAAATGCAGGATGCTGCATAAATCTGTCGATGACCGAAACTGAAGCCGGCTCGGCAAAATCAACCCAGCCGACCACCCCCTTGATGAAATCGTGTTTGTCCGCGAGCGACAACATGAACTCTGTTTCTGCGATAGTCGGGGCTGCCTGAACCAGAACCGTACCTTCAATCCCGGTCTGCTGCAGCAGGGGAGACAGGTCAGAGGGCAGAAAATCACGATAGATTGCCGCCAATTCGGGTGTCAGCCAGCCATAGTCGCCACGGGAAAGCGCCCAGAAATGCTGATGAGCGTCAATACGCATGTTTCACACCTTCTGAAATGGATTTTGGTTTGGGATGGGTGCATCAGGATGCAGCAGGCCGTTGCCCTTCAGTTCCTGCCAAAACGCTGCCGGTATTTTGGCCGCGGCCCAATCCAGGGTCTGATTGAGCTCCGCCAGATTTCGGAGGCCCGGAATAACCGAGACGACAAGGGGATGTGCAAGCGGAAACTGAAGCGCTGCAGATGGTAGTGACACCCGGTGCCGCTCGGCACAGGCGGAAAGCGCTTTTACACGAGCAATAACCTGCGGAGGGGCGTCGCCATAATTCCATGTGGATCGGCCGACCAGTATCCCGGAATTGTAAGGACCTCCCACGATGATCGACGTCCCTGCCGCCGCGCATTCCGGAAAGAGGTCATCAAGCGGATCCTGCTCCAGGAGTGTGTACCGGCCAGCCAGAAGAAACACATCCCAGTTACCGATTGTCAGCGCATCCCGGCAAACCTGCGTTTCGTTCACGCCGAGACCAATGGCCTTTACATCTCCGGCGCTGCGCAACTCCTCCAGCGCCCGGTATCCACCGTTTCTCAAATCATTGAAATGTTCATCGTTGTCGCTTCCGTGGGTCATTTCCCCAATGTCGTGAACGAGCAGCATGTCGATACGGTCGAGACCGAGCCGCTGCAGGCTTTCCTGATACGAACGCATGACCCCATCGTAGGTATAATCAAAGACGGGTTGAAACGGCAGAGGATCGGGCCAGCCGAGCGTGGATGGATTGTCGTGCGCGCCCGGTTCGAGCAGCCGTCCCACCTTGGTGGACAACAGATAGTCGGTACCGCGCAGCAGATCCCCGATCATCCGCTCTGACCGGCCGAAACCGTAGAAAGGAGCTGTATCGAAGTATCGATATCCTGCCGCGGGTACTTCCGACAGCATGGCTTGGGTCCTGCCGTGATCATTCGCTTGCAGCAGCCCGCCAAGAGGTGCTCCACCGAACCCCAGAACCGGGACTGTCAGCTGACCGCCGGCAAGCGACCGTTTCGGAAAACCGGCATCGGTCATTGCTCGCCTTCTTCAATCGTCAGCTCTCCGCGGAAATAGGCTGTGAGATCTTCGGCAACCTGGCGATAGGCGTTTTCCGTTTCTTCAAGATCAGCCGTCCGCAAGCTGTCTACACGCTCAAGAAACGGACAGCTCAATGCCGCTGCGATTTCCCCGGATGGGTGAAAAATCGGGAAGCTCAGATTGGTGATGCCTCGGGTGGTCTCCGATTTTTCCTTGTAATAGCCAAGGTCGCGGACCAATTGCAGCTCCGCGCGGAACTTCTTCTCGTCCAGCTCCGGCTCGCCGACCGCGCGCGGGTGGGTCCTGATCAACTCCTTCAGTTCCTCCTCGCTGCGAAATGCCGCCAGGATCCGCCCGGTCGCAGTGTTGCACAAACCGATCACCGATCCGGTACGAATGGCCATGCCCCAGTTTCCGGGACTTTCCACCGATGACACGATGACGATCGAACCGCCTGTCTCCATGCCGATGTGACACGATTGCCAGACCTTGCGCGACGCCCGGCGCATCATCGGCAGGGCAATTTCAAGGAGCCGTTCGATCGGCGAAAATCTTTGTGCCGTCGAGAACAGCTTCAGGCTGAGTGAATAGCGATCACCGCTGTTGCGGGAAACATAGCCCCGACGCACGAGCGTGGAGAGCATGCGATAGATTTCGCTTTGGGACCGTTCCAGCGCCCTTGCGATCTCACTTTGTGAAAGACCGTCCTGACATTCCGACAGAAGCTCGATGATATCCAGGCCCTTTTCCAGCGCGGGTGCGCGGTACTTGGCGTCTGGCTCATTAGGCATGGCTGATTTTCCCGTTCTTTTGCTTCCTGATTTCTACCGAAAATTCCAGCTGCAGGTCAAGGCTTGATTTAAATTCAAATAAATGTTTTATTTATGAATATTGAGGGCTGCCGACGAGCAGTATGCGTTGCCCTGAATGGGAGGAAACCACATGAAATCCAATATTTTCAGAGCGTTAGCCGCTTGCTCTGCGCTGGTGTCATTTGCGGAATTGGGAGTTGCAGCGGACTATGGCAGCTTTCCGGGCGTCGAGATTGACGCCAAGCTGATCGGTGGTCAGCAGTATGAAGGGCTCTATGGCCGAATCGCCGATTGGGAGGCTGCCACCGGAGCCAAGGTCAATATCATCTCCAAGAAGAGCCACTTCGAAATCGACAAGGAAGTGAAATCGGACATGGCGGCCGGCACCACGTCCTGGTGCGTCGGATCCAACCATTCGTCCTTTGCCCCTCAATATGAAGGGCTATATGTAGATCTGGCCGATTACGTTCCGGCTGAAGAAATCGCGGAGTTTGTGCCCGGCAACATCAAGGCTTCAACGGTCGGCGGCGAACTCCTGATGCTGCCCCGCGCCCAGTTTGACGTGTCCGTGCTTTACTATCTCAAATCGAATTACAAGGACCCGGAAAAGGCCAAGGCATTCGAGGCAAAGTACGGTTATCCGCTGGCCGTTCCGGAGACCTGGGAGCAGGTGAAAGACCAGGCGATCTTCTTTGCCAACCCGCCCAACTTTTATGGCACGCAATATGCCGGTAAGGACGAGGCGATTGTTGGCCGCTTTTACGAAATGCTGGTGGCTGAAGGCGGACAGTATCTCGGTGA
The DNA here is from genome assembly GCA_039195965.1 of Pseudomonadota bacterium. Classification (GTDB taxonomy): domain Bacteria; phylum Pseudomonadota; class Alphaproteobacteria; order Rhizobiales; family Stappiaceae; genus Roseibium. The sequence continues at coordinate 29,034 of JBCCVB010000021.1, read as the reverse complement.
CGACCTACGTCCTGCATTCAACTCCGAAGCCGGTCAACGTGCACTCCAGTGGTTTGTCGATCTTTACCAGGCCAAGGCGGTGCCCGCAGGTACCACCAGTTACGTCTGGGATGACCTGGGGCAGGGGTTTGCCTCCGGCACGGTTGCTCTCAACCTGGATTGGCCGGGCTGGGCGGGCTTCTTCAATGATCCCGCCTCCTCAAAGGCTGCCGGAAATGTCGGCGTGGCTGTTCAGCCGATGGGCAGCGTTACACGCACCGGCTGGTCCGGACATCACGGCTTTTCCGTTACCAGCGACTGCGCCAACAAGGAAGCCGCTGCATCGCTTGTACGCTTCCTGACCAGCGAGGAAAGCCAGCTTGCCGAAAGTGCAGGCGGTTCGCTGCCCACCCGCTCTGCTGTCTGGGAAGCCAATCTGGCCAAGGCTAATGCAGGCGATGATGCGTTCCGCGCAGAAGCTCTGGCTGCCTTCGCAGAAGGCGCCAAGCATGCTTTCGCGGTTCCTCCGATCGCGGAATGGGTGGAAAGCACCAACATCGTCTTCCCCGAGCTGCAGGCAGCGATTGTCGGCGACAAAAGCGTTGAAGAGGCATTGAATGATGCCGCTGAAGAAGTCGATGAAATGATGCAGGACGCGGGTCACTACTAAAGGCCTCTCATCCCGGCCGGGCTGCTCATTTCGGGCACCTCGGCCGGGTAAAAAATCACCCAAGAAAGCCCTCCGATTGTTTTGACACCTTGCTCGAGAGGCCGGGATTTCCGCGCCCTGGCGATGCCGCGTGTCCAAAAGAACACAACAACGCTTTCGGAAACCGCCACCAATGACATGCCGGTGCCGCCTTGAAACGAGGGCACAGGCAGGCTGAGAAAAAGCAACCGCGAAGGTTGAAAGAAGAGAAGGTGGATTTGAGCCGCTGACAGGGTTTCAATTCCCGACTGAGCGACGCGCTTTCAATGCGCGCCAGCTTACCTGACTACAAAAGGTTCTGTGAGAGGACTTAATATGCGCCGCCGCCTGCCAGAGTGGTTTTTGTTGCTGCTGCCTGCAATCATAGTCATTGCAGTCGTGGTTTTGATACCGCTCCTGTTTTCACTCTATTCCAGTTTCACACCATACAAGCTGACGCGCCCATCTTCGCTCTGGAAATGGATCGGAACGCGCAACTACGAACGCATTCTTGAAGACTGGAAATTCTGGGCGGCGTTTGGCCGAACCATCCTTGTGCTGACCATCGCGCTTAACCTGGAAATGCTGTTCGGGCTGGGCATTGCCCTGATGGTGAACAAGGTGACCTGGGGCCAGAGAACCCTGCGCACGATCCTGATGTTTCCCATGATGTTCTCGCCCATACTCGTGGGCTTCCAGTTCAAGTTCATCTTCAACGACAATGTCGGCCTGGTGAACAACGTTCTTCAGTCGACAGGCCTCACAGATGCGGCTCTGCCCTGGCTGGTTGACGGGAGGCTGGCTCTGTTTTCGATCCTGTTTGCCGAAATCTGGATGAGCACGTCGGTCTTTGCCATCCTTATTCTGGCCGGTTTGTTTGCAATGCCACGCGATCCACTCGAAGCGGCAAAGGTGGACGGCTGCACACCCTGGCAAAGCTTTCGACACATCACGTTGCCGTTCCTCATGCCATTCATCTATATCGCCATGACCATCCGCAGTCTCGATGTGGCACGAGCCTATGACATCGTGCAGATCATGACCGGCGGCGGGCCCGCCCGACGAACGGAACTGCTTTGGACCCTCATGAGCCGTACCGGTTATGTTGACGCCAAAATGGGCCTCGCCAATGCCATGGGGTACGTATCGATCCTGCTGTCGATCGCTTTCACCGTCTATTTCTTCAAGAAACTGAGCGCCGCACGCGCCGAATTGGGCATGGCTGGATAGGGCAATGGATCGCAATCAATCACATCGCAGTCGCCGGCGTCTCCTGAAGGTCCTTCATTTTGCCGGTCTATTCATGATCATGGCGATCATCTGTATCCCAGGTCTCTGGATCGTGCTGAATTCGTTTCGGCCGACGGTCGAGATCATGGCCAAGCCGCCCGTCTGGTCACCCAGTTTCACACTTGAACACTACCAGGCGATGTTTGCCGGCGCAGGTGAGGGCGGAGTGCCGGTGTTCAGCTATTTCCGCAATTCACTGATCGTCTCGATCGTATCGACCTTCATCGCCATTCTCATCGGCATGTCGGGCGGGTATGCGTTTGCGCGATATCGCTTCAAGGGCAAGCCGGGCTACTTTGTCGGATTGATGCTGTTCCGGGCTGTTCCGGGCGTCGCCCTTTCACTACCGCTTTTCATCGTGTTTGCTCGTGTCGGCATTATCGACACGCATTTCGGGCTGATCCTCGCCTATGTGGCAATGAATGTTCCATTCACGATCTGGCTGACGGATGGTTTTTTCCGACAAATTCCGAAGGAGCTGCATGAGGCGGCTGAGATAGACGGCTGTACGCGCTGGCAAGCCTTCTGGAAGGTGGAATTTCCCGTGGCACGCTCCGGTGTTGCCTCGGCTGCCATTTTCGCCTTCCTCACTTCCTGGAATGAATTTGCCCTGGCATCACAGCTCACGCGTTCCGTCAGATCGAAAACGATGCCGGTGGGCCTCCTGGATTTCACGGCCGAATTCACGATCAACTGGGGCGGAATGTGCGCGCTTGCCGTGCTCATGATCCTGCCGGCTCTCATCCTCACTTTCATCGTTCAAAAACACCTGATTGCCGGCCTCACCTTCGGCGGCGTCAAAGGATAATCCATGACTGAAGTTACACTGAACAATGTTGTCAAACGTTATGGCCATCATCAGGCCGTGCATGGCATCAATCTGGACATCCAGCATGGTGAGTTTGTGGTTCTGGTCGGTCCTTCGGGCTGCGGCAAGTCCACCACACTGAGGATGATCGCAGGGCTTGAGGAAATCTCCGACGGCAATGTCGCCATCGGCGGGAGAGTGGTCAACGATCTGCCTCCGCGCGAGCGCAACATCTCGATGGTATTCCAGAACTACGCCCTTTATCCGCACATGAATGTTCGTGAAAACCTCGGATTTTCGCTGAAGATCGCCAAACGCCCACAGGCCGAAATCGATGAAGCGGTCAGGGAGGCTGCTACTATTCTGGGCCTGGACGAGCTGATGGATCGCAAGCCTGCCGCGCTCTCCGGCGGTCAGCGCCAGCGTGTTGCCATGGGCCGCGCGATTGTTCGGCACCCGGATGTCTTTCTGTTCGATGAACCGCTCTCGAACCTCGACGCAAAATTGCGCACTCAAATGCGGGTGGAAATCAAGAAGCTGCACCAGAAGGTCGGCAACACAATCGTTTACGTCACGCATGATCAGGTTGAGGCCATGACCCTGGCCGACAGGATCGTCCTTATGCGCGACGGTCACATCATTCAGGTCGGCACACCGCTGGAATTGTTCAACACGCCCGTCGATACATTCGTGGCAACGTTCATAGGATCGCCGCCGATGAACATCGTCGACGGTGTCGTCACCCAAAACAACACGATCCGCCTGTCAGATGGGCAGGAGATCCCGGTTCCGTCTTCTGCCCGTGGAGGTATTTTTACCGGGCAGAAGGTTCAATTCGGCTTCCGTGCGGACAATCTCAGCCCTGTCGGACACGGCGTGTCCGAAGACGGCGAGGGGGCGGAGATAGAGCTGACCGTCAATCTGTCGGAACCGCTTGGCACCGAAACGATCCTCTTTGCAGATCTCGCCGATACGGAGGTTCAGGGCAAGATGCTCAACCCCCGTCCGGTAGCCCCGGGCGAACGCATGACGTTCCGCCTCACCCTAGACAAGGCGCATGTGTTTGACGCCGAAACCACAAACGCAATCCGGAGCAACTGAGATGGCAACAATCACCCGCGTCGAAATCAAGATGATCGATCTTGTACCCAAGATCACCCGCACGGATGCGATCCAGAGCTTCGTCAGCCAGGAGACTCCCATCGTCATCATTCACGACAGTGATGGAGCCACCGGAACCGGATACACCTACACGATCGGAACCGGCGGGCCTGCGGTCGTCTCTCTTCTTGAGCGCACACTCGCCCCTGCCTTGATCGGCAAGGACCCTGCGCGTTTCGAGCAGATCTGGCGGGATTTGCTTTTCCTGACCCATGCCACTGCAGTGGGTGCAATCACATCACTTGCGCTTGCCGCAATCGATACCGCCTTGTGGGACCTGAACTGTCGCAAGAACGGCCTGCCTCTCTGGAAGGCGGCCGGTGGTGTTCGTGACAAGATGCGTCTTTACACCACCGAAGGCGGATGGATGTATTTCACGGAAGAAGAGCTGGTGGAGAATGCCGTCGCGGCCAAGGAAAAAGGCTTCAAGGGTTCCAAGATCAAGATCGGCTCTGAATATCTGGCTCAGGATCGCAACCGACTGACCAAGGTGCGCGAGGCTGTTGGCGATGATTATGAAATCATGGTCGACGCCAATCAGAACTACGACATCGCGCAGGCCATCCGTGCTGCGCGCATGCTTGATGAGCTAAACATCGCCTGGTTCGAAGAGCCTATGCCGGCCGATGATATCGCAGCCCATGTCGAGCTGGCTCGCCGGTCACATGTCCCGATTGCGGTGGGTGAAAGCATGTATTCGCAGAGCCAGTTCAAGGATTATATGCAACTGGGAGCAGCCTCCATCGTACAGGTGGACGTCGCGCGCATCGGTGGCATAACCCCCTGGCTCAAGGTTGCCCACACAGCCGAGTGCTTCAACATTGCCGTTTGTCCCCACTTCCTGATGGAGCTTCATCTGCCTTTGATCTGCGCGGTGCCGAACGCCAAGTGGCTTGAATATATTCCCCAGCTTGATGGCGTGACCAAAAGTCAGATGCAGGTCGTTGACGGACACGGGATACCGTCCTGCGAACCGGGGCTGGGAATCGACTGGGACTGGAATGTGATTTCAAAATTGGAACTGGTTCATCACGACGTTCGGGAGGCCGCGTGATGCAGCGCATGGGAATGATGATCGGGATCAAGCCTGAAAAAATCGAGGAGTACAAACGGTTGCACGCAAACGTCTGGCCTGAGGTTCTTGCCCAGATCAAGCGCAGTAACATCCGGAACTATTCCATCTTTCTACGCGAGCCGGAGAACATCCTGTTCGGATACTGGGAATACCACGGCACCGATTTTGCCGCCGATATGGCGGAAATGGCAAAAGATCCGAAAACACGTGAATGGTGGACCCTGACGGATCCCTGCCAGGAGCCGCTGGCAACCCGCAATGACGGTGACCAATGGTCCATGATGGAGCAGGTGTTCCTGATGGAGTGAGCTACCGCGTGCTCACGACCTTCAACGGCCCAGTTTCAACGAAACGCAAGCAACTTCGCAGCAGCCGCAGCGGCCCCAAAACCGTTGTCGATGTTGACGGTGAGCACCCCGGGCGCACAGGCAGCCAACGCCGAAGACAAAGCTGCCTTTCCGCCAGCGGAAACGCCGTAGCCGACCGAGCTTGGAACTGCAATGACCGCTCCGGGCAGAAGTCCGGCCAACGCGGAAAACAGCGCGCCTTCCATCCCGGCAACTGCAATGACGACACGGTGACTTACGAGATCAGCCAGGTGGGCTTCCAGTCTCCACAGTCCTGCGACCCCGACATCAGCAATCAGCTCTGTTCGCAAACCGAGGAACCTTGCCGAATGCGCTGCCTCCAGAGCGACCGGAAGATCGGAAGTTCCGGCAGCCAGAACGACGGTTTCCGGGGCGTCGGCACTCAAGATTGGACCACGGTAGATCGCAACGCGCGCCTGCGGATCAACCGTCAGATGTTCGATCTCAACTGCAGCGAAGGACCTGACCTGCATCTCCGTCAGGCGCGTGATCAGGAGAGGTTCATTTCTTGCGACATGGGCAGCCAAAATGTCTTGAACCTGACCGACCGATTTACCTTCCGCAAACACGACTTCGGGGACGCCTGTTCGAGCCTTCCGGGACCAATCGAATACTGTGTGAGCGTCCATGTTGCCTCCCGGATCAATCTGCATCGGTGACAGGGCGCAGAAAGGCGCTACCTCGAGCGTAAGGACGCACTCCCAGATAGAGACGTCCCGCGCGCTTGCATGCTTCACGCACCAGCTGCTCTGCAGCTGAAGACATGTCGTTTGCTTCGATCTTCACGCCTTCAGGTGTTATCCGGCAACGCAGGTCACCACCGGTCACGTATGGGCGCAGCAATTTCTCGATACGATCAACGAACTGAAGATCCGCTTCTCTGATTTGCAGTCCGGTGGTGATCCGGCTGGAAAGACACGGCTGGGCAGGCAGTGCTGCGATATCCTCCAGCCCGAATTTCCGGGCAATTTCCCGCAAAGCATCCTTGCCAATCCTTGCTTCCACAAAGGGATGGCGAACATTGAACTCCCGTGCTGCATTCAGGCCGGGACGGTAATCGCCCAGATCGTCGAGGTTGGTGCCTGATGCCAAGGGGCCATCGAAACGCGATGCCATCGTTGCGTAAAGATTCTGCTTGCAGAAGTAGCAGCGGTTATGCGGATTGGAGCGGTAATTGGGATCAGCAAATTCGCCGCTCTCAACCACATCCAGAGACCAGTCGTATTGCGCCGCATACCTTCTTACGCGCTCCGTTGCCTCAGGTGGAACCGAAGGAGAAACCGCGTGTATACATCGGAAGTCGGAAACCACTCTGGATGCCACGAAGGCAAGTGTCAGACTGTCGACACCCCCGCTGACAGCGACCGCCAACCGGGGAAGTGGTGCGAGCACACGGTTCAAGTCGGCCAACGCATCAGGCATTGCCGTCTTCCTGTGTGGCTTCAGCCAAGCGAGCTCTTGCGCGCCTTTCCCGAAGCGAACCGTGCGGGGCCAGGGCGTCACTCTCGGCTTTTGCAGTCGCTCCCCCAGGCCGGTCGACCCGTTTGATTGGAATACCGGTCTGCACGGTTTCCTCTCGTGCCAACGTGTGCCGGGCAACAGTTTCTACACGCAGGCCAATCGTGCTGGTTTCCAGAAAACAGGCTGTAATGACGTCGTCGGCATCGTAGGGACGTGTCATCACCGTGACCGCATATTGCGCGCGTCCCTTCTTGCCAAAACCCATTACATAACCGGCATCAAGAACCGCTTCCCTCGTTCGCAGGTGCTCCAACGCCACCGCAAGCTCTTCGGGTGTCATGTCATCGATTTCAAACCGGATAAGCGACACCTGCTCTGTTGTCCGGCTCTGATCGGAAAAAGCGAGAACGCGCAGGATGTTGGGAATGCCGTCGATCTGCATGCGCCCAGCGCCCATGCCGATGGCCTCAAGTCGGCCCCGTTGTGTCAATGAAACCGGGTGAGGGACAAGATGAGCCAGAATTGAGGCCCCTGTCGGCGTTACGCGTTCACCTGTTCCGCCGTCATCCGTGAAATCGAAACCCTTCAGGAGTTCCGCTGTCGCGGGTGCAGGAACGGGGATCAACCCGTGCTGCGTTTTCACTCGGCCTTTGCCGGTAGGAATGGGCCCGACCGAAAAGCTCCCGGCACCGCATTGTTCCACCACAGATGCAGCACCAATGATGTCTGCAAGAGAATCCCAATCCGCAATTTCGTGGAAATGCACCTGCTCGACCGGTATGCCGTGGCACTTCGCCTCTGCCTCGGCCAGAAGCTCGAAAATGGCAATTGCCCTTTCACGCACATTCGGGCGCAGCGCGCTCTGCATAATCCGTTGGCGAATATCGGACCAGTGCGCGGTCGGCGGTGCGCTGTGATCGCAAATGACATCGGCACGCAGGCAGGCAAAACCTTTTTCCCGAACGGGCTGGATTTCCAGTTTCACATGATCCGCAACACCGGCAGCCGTCCAATCGTTGAGGACTTCTTCACGGACCTCGGGAAATGCGGAGAGCATCGCTGCAAGGAACATATCCCCCGATATGCCTCCAACCGGGTCCAGATGAAGATGCTGCGTCATGGCGCCGCCTGCACATCTGCCTTTGGCACCACATATGGACCTTCGGGAATAATGGCCACGTCCGGGTCGTCGTGCCGGCTGATGCTATTTGCAACCGCCGTTGTCAGATCAGTTACGCGTTCCACTCCGGTGAGCGTGAAATCCGCTTCCGACAGGGAAGGGGCATACAGCTGAATTTGCCCCACCCGCATGGGTTTGAGCTGCATTTCCGTTTGCCATTCATCCACGTCTGCAAAGCTCTTTGCTTCCAGCTCTGCCAAAAACGCATCGGGTCCCAGATCAACAAGCTTTTGCTGTGCTGTTCGAAAGTGATCCGAACCTATCCCCTCTGCGCAGGAGGATGCGATGATCAAGGTGCCGCCTTCTTCCAGAATATCCAAAGGCGTGACCATTCCCTTGACCGTTTGGTAGTAGGTCTGGTCGAGCGGATACCCGGCCGCACTTGTCACCACGGTCTTGAATTTTCGACCGACAGGGATTTCGGTGTAGGAGCGTACAAAGTCGACAGCTGCCAGATGGCTTTCAACAATCTCTCCAAAGCTGCAGAAAACCAGATTGCGTTTGTCGTCGATCACGGTGTTGAGTGCGTAAACCTCTCCCAGTCGCTTTACGATTTCGAGCTGTTCTTCGTGCAGCGGGTTGCCTTCAAGATTGCATTCACGAGCCAGAGGGTGCTCCATGAAACGGGCCGAATGAAAGGTTCGAATGGTTTCATGATGGGCAATGCCCGGAGCGACAACTTTACGGCCACCTGAAAATCCGGCCATGAAATGCGGTTCAACCAGACCGGTTGCGATTTTCAGATCCGCTTCAACGAAACGGCGGTCCAGCTTGATCGGCACCTTTCGCCCAGGTGTGAAGCCAAGGTCCACATGATCTTCGTCCTGCAGGGCGTAGTGATTTTCCACGCGCACATTTTCCAGCACCCACGGATCACCGACCAGTTCCGCCAACTCCTCATCGAGGTTGGGGCGGTGGAGGCCCGTTGCGACCAGGACCACGATCTGATCCAGCGGAATTCCGGCAGTCGTCAGCGCGTCGATCATCGGACGCAGGAAGAGATGGTTCGGGACGGGTCGTGTGATGTCGCAGATCAGAATGCAGGCGGAACGTTTGCCCCGCGCCAGTTCCTTGAGCGAAGCTGATCCTCGTGGGTTTTCCAGCGCTTCTTGAATTTGCAGCGATGGTGCGGGACAGGACGGGAAGGCCGGTTTCTCGATCACATGCGGATTGGCGCTGCCGGGCAGCGAAATCGTCAGGCCTTCACGACCGTAAAGAAGATCAACATTCATGCGTGCTCTCCACCAAAACCACAAGGCACTCGTTCAAGTTGGTGAGGGTCGGTCCCGCCACGACAGTTGTCATGACGGGATTGCATTCGATGGTACGGAGCCGGCTCGATGAGCGCCGGTCGAAACCCAAAAAAGGGGTCAGCCTTGAACGACTTTCTGGCTTTGAATACCGAGCCCTTCAATGCCGAGTTCCATTTCGTCGCCCGCCTTCAGATAGACAGGCTCCGGTTTCATGCCCAATCCAACCCCTGGAGGGGTGCCGGTTGAGATAATGTCTCCAGGCTGAAGCGACATGAATTGCGACAGGTAGCTGACAACATGAGCAACGCCATAAACCATCGTGTTGGTGTTGCCGTCCTGCATCCGCTTGCCATTGACATCAAGATACATCGGCAACGCCTGGGGATCGGACACCTCGTCACGGGTCACCAGCCAGGGACCGATCGGACCGAAAGTGTCGGCGGACTTGCCTTTGGTCCATTGGCCTTCACGCTTGGCCTGAAAGTCGCGTTCAGAGACGTCATTAATGACGCAATATCCTGCGACGTAGTCCAGCGCATCAGCCTCATCGACGTATTTGGCTTCCTTGCCGATCACCACACCCAGTTCGACTTCCCAGTCTGTGGCCGTTGAACCACGCGGAATCTCGACGTTGTCATTCGGGCCGCAGATGGCAGAGGTAGCCTTGGCGAAAATCACCGGTTCCGAAGGCACCGGAAGGCCACTTTCCGCCGCATGGTCGGAATAGTTCAAGCCAATACAGATGAATTTGCCGACATTTGATACACATGGACCATAGCGCTCGACGTCGACCACCGGCAGGGTGGACAGGTCCAGAGCGGCTATCTTGGAAAGTGCCTCGTCTCCTATGGCCTCCCCAGAGATGTCCTCCACATGCTCCGACAGGTCCCGAACAGCACCATCCGCATCCACGATGCCCGGTTTTTCCTGGCCCTTGGGGCCATAACGCAACAGTCTCATTTCTTGCTCCTGATTAGGCGGTCCAGCCGCCATCGATTGTGTGAGTTTGTCCGGTGGTGAAACCGCTGGCATCCGATGCGAGGTAGAGAGCGAGAGCGGCAATTTCTTCCGCAGCTCCGACCCGGCCCATGGGTTGGCGCGCAATGAATTCACTCAAGGCCTTCTCGTAATCGCCTGTGGCACGGAGCCTGTCATGCAACGACGGGCTATCCACCGTACCCGGGCAGATGGCATTGCAGCGAATTCCCCTGGTCACGAAATCGACAGCAATCGACTTTGTGAGCCCGATGACCGCGGCTTTGGAGGCGCAATAGGCAAACCGGTTGGGAACACCTTTGATGGACGAGGCGACCGATGACATGTTGATGATCGAGCCTTTGCCCTTTTCCAGCATGCCAGGAATAACGGCCTTGCAGAGGCGGTACTGTGCCTTGACGTTCAGCTCAAAAGCAAAGTCCCAATCGTCTTCCGGGCAATCAAGAATGCTGCCAGCATGAACAAAGCCCGCACAATTGAACAGGACATCCAGTGGGCCGGTCGCGTCCAGAACGGCGGAAATGTTTCGAGCGTCGGTTACATCAAGCTTGATGGCCGTTATGCCTTCGACCCTGGAAAGTTCGGCAAGAGTGTTCTCGTTGATATCAGTTGCATAAACGGCGGCACCGGCTTGGGCAAAGGCTTCGGCACTGGCGCGGCCAATGCCTTGACCCGCTGCGGTTATGAGCGCCGTCTTTCCCTCAAGGGATAACTCATAGCTCATCGATTTTCCTTTCGATTTTTGTGCCGCAGGCCCATGCACATCTCAGGTTCAAGGGGATCTGACTTCCTTCTGCAGCTTGATATTTGCCGAAAACCAGCATCCACATTGCTTTAACTGGTATACCAGGTATTCTAGTTATTCAAGTTGAAACGTTCAGAGAGACCCAATATCCAAGCAAGTCAGGCTTGACCGAGAAGGTGACGGACATGTCGGAACAAGACAGCACGCCCGGCCGGCGACGGGCGGCAAACACAGGGCCATCAGGCAGGGGGCAATTCGATTCCGGATCTCGTCAGACCCTTGCCGATCATGTTTATGAGCAACTGCACTACGACATCACCAACCTGACGCTGCCGCCAGGCACTCCGATTCTGGAACGGGAAATTGCAACCGAGTTCAACGCGTCCCGCACACCAGTGCGTGAAGCGATCATGCGTTTGTCAAAGGAGATGCTTGTCGAGGTTGTACCGAAATCAGGTACCTTTGTTGCGCGTATTCCACTTTCCGTATTGCCCGAAGCTCTCGTCGCCCGGCGCGCATTGGAACGAGATCTCGCCGAGCGCGCGGCTGCAAAGGCCTCACCGTCACAACTGCTCCGCTTGCGGTCCATCATCGAGGAAAGCCGCGAGGCCGTGGCAGCCTCGTCGCAAGCGACATTCGACAGGACCGACAGTGCGTTTCATGCGGAAATAGCCGTCATGAGCGGATTTCCGGGGCTATGGAAGATGATCCAGCAGATCAAAACACCGATCGACCGTCATCGTCACCTGACACTGCCTGTTGCCGACCGGATGGAGCAGGTGGTGAGGGAACACAGCGCAATTGCCGATGCCATAGAGCAAGGCAACACTGAACTTGCTTCAGAACGCATGGACTTTCATCTGAGCCAACTCAAATGGGACATCCTTCAAACCATTGATCGCCACCCGACCTACTTCATCTACGACATCGATCCCTCGGAATTGTCGGAGGATTGAGAGCCGGTGGATTGCACTTGGCAGAGCCACCATCTCGCAATCTCAAGCTGCAACTTTTGTGCAAACGCAAAATGCAGCTCGGACCGACTTCCGATGAGGAGGTCGCACCTAGGCTGAGGTGCGCGTGTCGGCTTTTTTCCAGATCTAATCGACATAATTGAGCGGACAGCCGACATATTTTTGTCAATTCCGATCAACATAGAGAACGCTGTCGGCGGCAACGATGCCCTTGTCGGAAGCACACTAGTCGATACCCTCATCATCAACGGCGGACGCAACTTTGTCCATAATTGCCATTGAACGATCGAATTGACAAAAATGCTATTACTTCAATTACTTCTCTGAATGTCCCCACCACTATTACTAATGTTTGGACAATATTTCGAGTTCCTCTTCTTCGTCCCGTTCCCCGGCATCGAGAAGCTCGGCTTCCCATGTGTCGACGGTTTGCAGGCTGAATCGATGGTCCGCTTTTAAATGACAACGAAAAGGCTAAAGGACATTAATTCTTGACGTAAAGTTAATTAATTAATAGCGTGAGATCATGGGATAAATTCCTATCAATTTCAGTCTAGTAATTTAGATATATTGAATAAGTTGGGTAACATTTATCCTAGAAATACTCCGTTACAGTTAATGATGAAACAAAGGTGAGATTTAACTTATAAGTGAGAGGTAATTGAAGTGAGAAATTTTTTAACCGCGGCCGTTTTTTTGGCACTAGTTGCCCCCGCAACCGCAGTACCGGTTTCAGGTACAATCGAAGAAGGTGGCCCATCGGGCAACTACAACGGGATCGCCGCTGACCACACATTCGGCGACTTCAGCAACGGAACCGGAGCTCCATTGCTAACTGCAACCGGTGACTTCAAGATTTGGGGATCTGTAACCCACGTAAATACCAACCAGAACTTGTATAAAGATGGCTGGACCATGGACTTTGGGACAGGCAATTTTGGGCTCGTTTTCGACTGGCAGAACACCTTAGCATCACCACTGGACTTCCAGTTCAAGATGACTTCGGCTGGGGGGACATCTACCGGAGGATCCGGCGACATTACTGAAAACTTGACTGGAAGCGGCTCGTTGATCATCGGAGCTATTGCCAATACCCTCTTCAGTGGCATTTGGACCGTTTCGATTGACCCCATTTTTGGGAGCAATGGCCCTACTGAGACAATGAACTGGCAACTGACAGGAACAAACATGGCTGCTGTCCCTGTTCCTGCAGCTCTTCCCCTTCTTGCTGGTGGGTTGGGTATTCTCGGCTTAGCTGGCTGGCGACGTCGTAAGCGTTCCCTGATCGCGTAAAACTCAACAATTAATGAAGTGGTTATGGCGGCCCCTTGGGGCCGTCTTTTTGTGTGAACTACGACGACCTTCTGCGATTGGAACTGTTATAGGCTTCATTTATGATTAAGTTTTAAAACCTTCTCTACCAATCGTCAGATATATCAATGATCTAAGTAGTCACAACTTCAAAATTATCTCAATTTTTACTTAATTTTATCATCATTGAAATTTTCAAAAAATTAAATCAAGAAAAATCCATTCACGAATTCAAGAAATACATATCATGACATAATGCTGCGGCTACGTAATATCAACCGATTCCCAATTTCTTATAATAATCAAAGCTTTGAGAACTAGGTTAGTTCTCCAGCCTTTGACCGAAGACTAGTCAACAGCAGAGCCCGGTCTGGCGTTAAATCCAACCGCTTTGTGGAACCAACTCAGAGTTACGGGCAACCCGGGGTAAGCGAAGTACCTTCGTCGGAAACATTGACGCATTCTCCGGGAGGTCCATCCGGCCCTTCATTGCCAACAACAACATTTGCAACGGGAGGCGCCGCACTGCCGGCTTCCAGGCCTCCGTCCGGCTGTCCGCTTGACTGGCAGGCGCTCAACAAGAACAGCATTGCGATTGATCCGGGAATTATGTGAGATAACCTGGTCATTTTTATCAATTCTTCTTCAATAAGTGACGATACAATCTTGATCACAAAGTAGCACGATTTCCAATTTGAAGTAAAAATCTTGATGGACATGTATCTTTATCGGTAAAATTTATTGATTTCCTTCATTTCACTATTCTCGGCGACTTGTGATTTCTAGTGCAAATGCAACAGCAGAACGGAGCGCACATCGAGCTCGATGAGCTGACCAACGTCCGGCGCGCCGGTAGAGGGCGCAAAGTCTATCCGGAGGCGGATCGCGGTTGGGGGCAGTGTTGACATTCGCAGGGTGAATGTCCTTGAAATGATGGAACACACGCGGCGCGCATTTCACTCACCGATTTCACCCGACTGGCTCAAAGGCGATATGCTTCTAATCAGCACTCAAAGAGCAATTGATCACGTTCGCTCTTATGCAAACGGACCACCTGTTCCCGATCGTGCTCGCCTTACGATAAACTTCCACCCGGATACACTTCACCGAAGTGAATGGATGATAGAAGCGCTCGCACGCGAAGGTTTTTACCGATCACAATTCGAGACCGGAAACAGCAATGGCGGTTTGTCCGCGCACCCCGGTGGAGATCGGTGGAACTGGGAAAGCCGTATCTTCGGTGCGGCCTACGACAATGCTCACCCTTCGCTGCGACCGAAATACGGTGCTTTGAATTATCTGGAGCGTGCAACAGGTGGTTCACAGCGCTTTGGGTCCTGTCATCTGCGAATGCGCCCCCATGTCTTGCCTCGATCGACATTCTGCTACCCCGACAGTCATTGGGAACCGACCAACTTTGGAGTGGCTGATCAGATGGGCCTCATTTCCCTCGCTGAGAAGAACAGGCCTGGTGTTGACGAGCTCGACAGCTACATAGAAGCCCATATTCATGAGCCGGTGAACCTGGTCGAAGACGTCGACGCCATTGTGCTTGACCCGAGCTATCGGGAGACAGAGATCGAAACCGCGGCAAGCATTCTTGGTTGTGCCGTTGAATGGCATGCCGGTTTTCGGATGGACGCAAACAGCATTCCAGCATGCGTGAGTTATCGCGGACAGAAAGTCGCGAACCTGGCAGCGTCGCTTCTGGAAAACGGCACCCTCACACCCAGGCAGATCGGATTGGCTCGCAAAACCGGCAAGGCAGACCAGAAATTGCTGAAGCGCGTCTGGCACTGCGTTGCAAAATTCGGCAATCCGCGCGCGCTAACGACTGTCTCGTGAGATTGCAAACAGCAACAGCTTGCGGGCCCGCCCGGCGCAACAGCTTGCCTGTTCACTGATCCCCCTCACCAAACGGATCGCGGTCATCACCCTTGCTTGCCGATGATGCGTTTGCGCAAGAAACCGGAGAAGCCGTCAATCAGGTAAACGGTCAGGATGATCAGGAAAATGATCGTCCACGCTTCCGGCCATCTGTAGGCATTGATGCGGTCGGCCAGAAGAAAACCGATCCCACCGGCACCGACAATGCCGAGAATGGTGCCGGAACGGGTGTTTGATTCAAAATTATACAGAATGATCGACAGGATCACGGGCAGGGCCTGGGGCAGAATGGCGAAACGGATTGTCTGAAGGTTTCCGCCTCCGGAGGCCTTGACGCCGTCGACAGGCTTTTTTGATGTATTCTCGATCGCTTCAGAGAAGAGTTTGGAAAATGTTCCGATCTCTGAAACCGCGATGGCAAGAATACCGGCAAGCGGTCCCAGGCCGAAAGCCCGGATGAAAATCAGTGCGAGGATAATCTGTTCGACTGCTCTGAGCGCGTCGAAACCGCGTCTTGCACTCAGCCGTAGCCAAGGTAGGGGCATGATGTTTTTCGCGCCGAGAAAGGCGAGGGGAAAGGCGACCACAGCCCCGAGCAGCGTGCCCATGAAGGCCATGGCCACCGTTTCTCCGAGCCCTGTGAGAACTTCCCGCCAATCCTGCCAGGTATCCCAGATATGGGGCGGAAACATGAACGACAGGACGCTGCCGAAACGGGTCAATCCTTCCAGAATGCGCCCGGGTGAAAACCCGAAGGACCATAGACACCAACACGTCAGCATTGCAAAAGCTGACCAACAGGCCAAACGGACAAATCTGGTTCTCAATGGTGTTCGGAACGCCCCTGGAACCAATCTTCTGGCAGCATCAAGCTCGAGAGAAATGTCTGTCATCGTCAAACCCCTTTTCCTGTCAGGCCGATGATGCGGTGACGGACCTTTTCGCTCACCGTGTCGATGACGATCACGGTGACAAAGATAATGAGGAACAGGGCAGAAAGGTCAGTGTATTCCTGCAGCGACATGGCCACCCGAATTTCCTGACCCAGACCGCCAGCTCCCACAAACCCGATGATCGAGGAAGCGCGTACGTTTATCTCGAAACGCAGCAACGTGTAGCTGATGATATTGGGAATGACCTGCGGAACGATGCCATAGCGCACCTGGTCGAACCAGGTGCCGCCGGACGCCTTGATGCCCTCGACGGCGCGCATGTCGGCATTCTCGTTTGCTTCCGAATAAAGCTTGCCGAGAGCACCGGTCGCATGAAGGCCGATTGCCAGGACACCTGCCAGCGGGCCGACGCCGAAACAAAAGACGAAGATCAGAGCCCAGACCAGTTCCGGAACCGTGCGGACAATCTCAAGATAGCGTCGGGTGAGGTTCAGTATGAACGAATTCGGGGCAAGATTGCGCGATGCAGGGAAGCTCAAAAGGAACGCTCCGACAACCCCCAGGAGAGTTGCCAGATAGGCAATCAGGATAGTCTCGACCAGAAGTTCGAGCCAGATTTTCCAGCGCCAGAACCAGTTGGCAATGTCCGCACCGAGCGTATCCCAATGCAGAACGGGCAAGGTCTTGTATAGATACTCGCCCAAGCGGGGCAAGCCGGCCCAGATCTTCCACATGGAAACCCGGTCGCCATTGGCGAGCGTTACATCGGTCATGTCGAAGAAGCCGCCGATCCAGGCGGCTAAAAAGAAGCAAAATGCAAAGACCGCGGTCGATATCGTGCTTACGCGCAGCGCTGACTTTCGCGTCGCGGCGTAATCGATCTCGAACTTTTCGATCGCGGGGGAAAGTGCTGTCATGACGGATGCCGTTTTGGAAAAGCAAGAGAGGCGCAAGATTGCGCCCCTCTTCAGTTGTTGTTAGCCGCCGCGGCGCTGTTTTTTCAGCCAGTCGCGCATGTCCACGATCCACTGATAGCGGTCGTGATCAACTTCGATCCAGCCTTCCTGTGTGGAGTCCTTGCCGCCGGTCATCTCGATGAATGCCAGGGTGTCGTTCTCCGGGATCTCCATGACCGCCTTGCGCATGTCGGCGATCAGGTCTTCCGGCAGGTTGGTACGCGCAGCCAGCGGACCGGAGGTGATTTCCGGGGACTTCCAGATGGTACAGATCGCACCGTCTTCGATCATGCCCTTGGTGACCATGCGTTGCGGAACGCCGTTGGTCTCGTTGGTGATGTAAGTGGCAGCAGCGTCGTACTGCTTGTTGTAGACGCCCAGAACGCCGGTTTCATGCGCGCCGGAGAACGGGGTCGCACCGAAGTAAGTCTTCGGGTCGTAGCCCTGTTTGGACAGGTTGAAATAAGGCACAGCGTAGCCGGAGGTGGAGTCAGGATCGGCAAAAGCCAGCGTTTTACCCTTCAGGTCGTCCAGGGATTTCAAGCCGCTGTCGCAGCGAACGGCGACAACGGAGAAATAACCGGTGGAACCGTCTTTCTGGAGACGGGAAACCAACGGAACAACTCCGCCATTGGTTTCGGTGTAGGCGGCCGCGTATGACGAAGAGCCAAAGAACGCGAACTCGATCTGGTCGGCGGCGATTGCCTGAATGACACCATCATAAGAACCGGCGGTAAAGATCTCGACTTCAACACCAAGCTGGTTCTCGAGATATTTCTTGAACGGGGTGTATCGTGCAATCCGGTCTTTCTCGTTTTCATCGGACAAGAGGCCGAATTTGATGGTCTTGTACTGATCTTGCCAGCCTTCCGACAGGGCCGGGGAGGCTGCCAGAATGGCAACGGAAACCGCTGCTGCAAAAATGGCCTTCATCTTAGTGCTCCTTGATTGCCGGGTTCCCGGCAGGGTCACGCGGCCGCAGCCGCCGAAATACCGCAAGAGTGGCAGTCCGCTCTTGCGAGTTAAGCCCCAATCGCCTGTCTTGGCCGTTGGTGCGTAGCTGTTGTCAGGGAGGTAGAAGTCACGGCTTCATTGATATCGCCGGATAGATCGTCCGTGCCGTAAATCCCACGAACCTTTTTCGTGGTGAGGTCTGCGGGTGCTCCGTCGAAATGAACTCGCCCGTCCCGCATCGCGATGATCCGCTCGCAATAGGCGCGCGCGGTGTCCAGTGTGTGCAGGTTTACAAGGACAGTCAGGCCATCAGCTCTGTTGATTTCACGCAAGGCATCCATGACCCGCGTCGCATTTGCCGGGTCCAGGGAGGCAATCGGCTCATCGGCGAGCATGATGCGGGGGTTCTGAACAAGTGCTTTTGCAATTGCCACCCGCTGCTGCTGTCCGCCCGACAGTGTTCCAGCGCGTTGAAGCGCCTGGGGAACCAGACCCAACCGATCCAGCGCCTGGATGGCATGAACCCGATCTTCGTCGGTAAAGGAACACATCATGGAGCGCGCAAATCCGGTATGGGCGATCCTCCCGACCATTACATTGGTCAGCACATCCATGCGTTCCACCAGATTGAACTGCTGGAAGATCATCGCGCAGGAAGCGCGCCACAAGCGCAGCTCACGGCCGCGCAATTCCGTGATGTTCCGCCCGTCGTTGATGATCGTTCCCCGGCTGGAATCTGTCAGCCGGTTGATCATGCGAAGGAACGTAGATTTGCCCGCACCTGACCTGCCGATCACGCCTACCATCTGGCCTTTGGGGATCGCCAGTGAAACACGATCGACCGCCGTCAGATCTCCGAATTTTTTTGACAATTGCTCAACGACCAGCATCTGCGCCTCCAAGAAACGGAGAGGCAACTAGCAAAATTTCCGCGTTCCCGGATGTCGGCAAGATAATACTTTTATGAATTTTTATGACTGTTAACTTCAGTTTGTTTGCCGTAAAAATGATAACTATGTAATTTTTCTATATAAAACCTGAAATATTTAAATACAGAAACCACTATGACTAATTTACTTCGGTAAATTTCGTAAAAATTACATACCTTCTTCACAATCAAAGATGTCATCGTCGCTAGGATCTCATTGCTATGCCGGCTTGGTCTCGGCGCTCAGGGAGTTTCCACAATGCGATTTTTGAAATCCGCCGCGCTCGCGGCTGCTGTGCTTGCTGTTTCAGTTTCATCTTCATTTGCAGACACCTTCAAACTGGCCGTTACGGACGTTGAAGGCCTGGAACGCCTGCAAGTGGAATGGGGTCCCTTCAAGGAGGCACTCGACAGCGCGACCGGTCACACATTCGAATTCTTCCCCGTTACCAGCCGCACCGCAGCTGCCGAGGCACTGAGAGCCAAACGTGTCGATTTCGTCGTCACCGGACCGGCTGAATACATCGTCATCAACAAGCTGACCGACGCATCGCCGCTTATCGGCCTCGGGCGGCCTGATTACTTCTGCGCAATCGTCGTGCGCGCCGACAGTGGCGTCTCCCGTCCTGCGGACCTGAAAGGAAAGAAAGTGGCGTTCGGCGACATTGGCTCAACATCCAACATGCTCTGCCCGATGCAGCTGATGGCCGATTATGGCATCGACCCGGTAAAGGACATCGAGAAGCTGCACACGTCACGCAATATTGCTCACGAGGCGCTGAAAAAGGGCGAAATTGCCGGTATGGGAACCAACCACAATTCCTGGCTCCGGGTGCGGAACAAGGACGAGGGCGTGCCGAATGGTTTCTTCCGCGTAATAGCCCGCTCCGGTGACCTGCCGAACGATATGCTGATGGCCGCGGCCCATGTCGATCCGGCTGCAGCGCAGGGGGTTCGCAAGGCTATCCTCGACAACAAGGCCGCCATCGTTGCAGCAATCCTTCAGCACGAGGAAAACGACAAGTACTCCGGCATGGACCTGGTTGCGATCGAAGACGGTGCCTACGACCTGGTTCGGTCCATGTACACCACTGCCGGCTTCCCGCAATACGACAAGTTCATTGGTGAATGATGGCGCAAGCCCAAACCCAAGCCACCGGTGCGCAAGCGCCGGTGGTTCTTCACCCGGCTACGGCGGCAGGCGACAGGTGTGACCTGTCCGTTGAGGGACTGTGCAAGACCTTCGGCAGGGACAAGGCAATCCTGCGCGGAATTACCTTTTCTGTTCGCAGCAGGGAAGCCGTTGCGCTGATCGGATCCAACGGAGCCGGCAAATCGACAGCTCTCCGCTGTGCGATGCGGTTGATCGAACCGGACAAAGGTGCGGTGTCGTTGTTTGGTGAAGATGTCACCAGTGCACGATTTCAAACCTTGCGCAATTTGCGAGCTGATGTCGGTTTCGTCTTTCAAAAGCACAATCTGGTTCCTCGCGTGTCTGCGTTGACGAATGTGATCCACGGCAATCTTGGCCGAACAGGTGGCATCCGGGGCTGGTCGCAAATGCTGGCGCCGTCGAAACTGCGGGAGCGTGCAATGCTCTGCCTGCAGCGTGTCGGTCTCGCCGACCAGGCGATGAAGCGGGCCGATCAGCTGTCCGGAGGACAGTCGCAGAGGGTCGCCATTGCCCGCGCATTGATGCAGCAGCCCAAGATGATCGTTGCCGATGAACCGGTCGCCAGTCTCGATCCGATAGCCGGACATGAAGTGATGGAGCTCTTTCATCAGCTGGCAGGCGAGGAGGGGATCACGCTGCTCTTCACCTCTCACAATGTCGAACAGGCAATTGCCTATTCCGACCGTGTGCTGGCGCTCAAGCGCGGGGAAATCGTGTTGGATGCACCCAGCAGATCTCTCGTCTCTGAAGATTTGAGCAGGCATTATGGCTGAGACTCTTAAGTCGCAAAGAGACGGACATCCCGCAAGACTGGAGCGCCCGGGCGCTCTCCAGTTTACCGCCTATGCGCTGCTTGCCGCCTTCGTGATCTGGTCGTTTCAGGGGGCAGGATGGTCATTTTCCGCCCTTTTGTCCGGCGGTCCCGCCATGGCGGATTTCCTGTCTCGCGCCTGGCCACCTTCGATGGAGCGGCTGCCGCAGCTCTCCACGGCATTGGTGGAAACCTTTCAGATGGCGTTTGCCGGCACGGTCATCGGGATCATTGTCAGTCTGCCGCTGGCAATCCTGGCAGCAAAGGGACTGACCAAACAGACGGTTCTATCGCGGACTTTTTACACCGTCTCCAGATTGCTTATCGCCCTCTTTAGAACCGTACCGGATCTGGTCTGGGCGCTTGTTTTCGTGATCACCGTCGGTCTGGGGCCGTTTGCCGGAACATTGGCTATTGCCGTCGATACGGTCGGGTTTTGCGGACGATTTTTTGCCGAGTCCATGGAGGACGTCGAGAAAGGGCCGAGCGAAGCTCTGACTGCGGCAGGCGCCGGCAAGACTGATACTATTTTTTGTGCCGTGGTTCCCGCGGCCATGCCCTCATTCATCACCACCTCCCTGTTTGCGCTGGAAAAAGCGACACGATCATCTGTTGTCCTTGGCCTGGTAGGCGCGGGCGGCATCGGCATCGAGTTGAAGGTGGCGATGGACTTTTTCGATTACCAGCTGGCGATGACCATTATCCTGATGATCTTCGTCCTGGTGCTTTGTGTTGAACGGATCGGCAGCATTGCCAGAAACCGGATACTGGAAGGATCGTCTCAATGAACGACGTACACACCGCTGAAAAAACCGATACCGCCCATCTGGCCTGGGAACAAAGATGGCAGACGGAAGAGGGCCGGGCAGACTGGCTGCGGCCCGACGAAGGGGTTTCGGTTCAGATCGAAAAGCTCCAGCAGCGCGGACCTGTAAAGGCACTCGATCTTGGTTGTGGTGTCGGACGGCATGCGCTGGCATTTTCCCGCGCGGGATTTGAGACCCACGCGATGGACTTGTCTCAGGCCGGGCTCATGGAACTGCAAGGAAGTGCTGCTTCGGAGGGTTTGAACGTCACCACTCATCTCGCTCCAATGACGGAACTTCCCTTTGAGGACCACGTCTTCGATTACGTGCTGTCGTTTAACGTGATCTACCACGGCGATCCGGCAATCGTCCGCAAGGCCATCTCCGAAATAGAGCGCGTTCTTAAGCCCGGCGGGATTTACCAGGGCACAATGCTTTCCAAGCGTAATGCGAACTTTGGTATCGGATCGGAAATTGCGCCAGACACTTGGGTAAGGGAGGGAGACGGTGACAAAAACCATCCGCACTTCTATTGCAATGCTGCAGAGTTGCTCGATCTTTTCAAGGGCTTCGAACCATTCCACCTGGAAGATCAGGAACATAGGAAACCAGGTTCCTGGCATTGGCATCTGACAGCTGAACTTTTGCGGTAGGACTCAAGGATTTCTGGTTAGCAGTGGGCGCCCCTGCCATAAAAACGCCTGGGGCCGCCGTTGCGGGACGCAGCGGCGTTCACAAGTGTTCGCACATGAGAAGGGGCGTCGGTTCGGAGTATCCCCGGAGACAACGACTGCCGGGAACTTCAAACCCGAGACGCATGAACTTCTCCTGATTTGTTAGCTGGAAGACGTGCATTTCGAGTTTGAGGAATGACTGAGCTGAGCGCGACAAGTGTATTTTGGGAGACCAAATCTGCACAATGTCGCCAGACTATTGAATGTCCGTTTTTTCGGTGATTTGAAAGATTGAGTTTATCAATTCTCGTGCAACGGCAAACTTTCGGTCTAACTCAGATGCTGGTTGGGCGAACGTATCCAGAAGTGCACCAACTTGGTCATCAAGTGACCTGATCATAGCCGGTCTCTCTTTTGGTGCCGGCAGCCATAGACCTCGTACGGAAAAGTAGTCGCCGACGTACACGGCCATCTTTTCACCTAACACCAGATTGGCCGCAAGCGGGTCCCGTATTGCCAAGGCTTCGAGACTATCCATTTGATAGGCCGCAGCTCGATGCCTCTTTACAATGTCGGTACTCGACATTGCCGACTTTCCTTCTTCTTCGATCGCCGCTGCAAACTGCATTAGACGCTTTGCGGTGTTGGCTTTCGAATGAAGCACCTTGGCATTCCGCCAAAGCATCACACAGTGGTCGGGATTGGAGCGCCACCAATCGCAAGTCGATTTCTCTGTCACGAACGTGACCTCGAACAATCGCCCCATGTAAGATCTGGCTGTCTGCTCGAATCCGCTTTCGACAATTACAAGCAGATCGACATCACTATCTGGCCGCGCCGTATTTGCTGCCTGCGAACCGAAGAGAATGACCGCATTCACTTCGTGTGAAGAGCGGAGTGTCATCACAAACTCAAGCGAAACCTGCTCGATTTCCATAAGTCTTCCCTAGCCATGAAATTCCGTCAGGTCAGTTCGCGGCTTTTCATAAACGGTCTTTGGCTCAACTCTGCCATGGGGTAGCGGCAACTCTCGATCAGTCGATCAGGTCTGCCAATCCCAACTGAAACCGTAGATGGCACCAACAACCATACAATCTGGCTGACACACGTTATGACAACAATAATAGTTCCTGTTTTGTTGTCAGCCCCACCTTCAGCTTAGTTTCCCGGCGACTGCGATCCCAATCCAACAGCGGTTTAAGAGTTTCCTCGATAGGCCTGCATTTCAGGCCCTTTGAACAGGCCTTGCCAGTGCTGACTTCAAGGAAATACCGGAAGGTGGGAGATGACGGTGCCATCATTGGCATATCGACCCACGGAACAACATTCGCTGACTGGATCGCGTCTTCATCCACCCACACAAGTTCAGCATTTGAACCACACACTTTGATCACCGCATCCAAAACCTCGGAAATAGCCACCGTCTTTCCCGTAACGTTCCAGATTCCAGGCAAATTTTCAGTGGTACTGCGGATAGCGAATTCAGCTACATCCCTGACATCAATCAGTTGTACTGGTCGTTGTGGCGGAGCTGGTGCAGGTACTCTTGTTCGCTCGCCGCGAGCTTGATCTATCCTGCGCACCCACCAGGTTAACCGATCAGTGTAGTCGCCGGCACCTACCAGAAGGCCAACTCTCAAAGAGGTCGCTCGGTCTGCGAGCATTCGCGAAGCCTTTAACTCACAAGAACGCTTTAACGGGCCATAGGACGAACCATAGGCGAAGGCGGAAGCGCGTTTGTCCGGAGGAACATTTGAAGCTACTTCCAGATCGTGCATCGAAGCTTCCGGCACATCTTCTTTTTCGCACAGGGCAGGTTTCAGGAACTCTCCGTAAGCAGATATCGAGGAAATCAGGACATACCGTTCGATGTTTTCACCGACGGCAGACAAGAGCGTTTCTACGGCATCAGGAGAAAAAGCACATGTATCGAAAACCCAGTCAAACCTTTCCGATACAAGTGAGCCAAGGTCTCCAAATCGGTCAGTGCATATGGCTTCTACAGAAGATCGAGTGGGTCTGGATGTGCTGCCTCGGGATAGGATCGCAACATCATGCCCGTGCTCTACAAGCGCATCGGTTATTGCGCCTCCCAAAAAGCCTGTTCCACCAACAACCAAGCAGCGCATGTGCACCCTCCAACGTTCCAGGTCGGAAGACTACATGTACTCCATATAAAAACCACCAAATGGCTGCTTAACATCCGAGAGTTTACGTGGGCATTCGATATGTCCGATACATGATACCGGACTCGTTGGTTCTCGTTATCCGTCGTGCAATCCTGCTAAGACGCGGACGGATCATATCTGACCAGTGCAGTCGATTCACTGGGTCAACTTTACTGTTCGTGCCTTACACCATTATGGAGTATTGCTTTACGGTCAGCGGATAAAGATGAGCGGTAAGAGTGCGCGAAACAAATATCAAGTATAGAGAAAAAATTCTTGCCAGCAAAATTTTGACTGCACTAGCCAAAGGCATGTGTAGCTTAGTATATACAGAGCAGGCACACAAAGATCTTTTGTATTATGGAACTATTGATCGCGATTACGACAAAAAAAGCAAAATCACACACTAAAAGGTGCTTTGTGTACAAACTTCAATATTGCTGCATTCGAAAGAACAATATCATGCTTACTTACATGGGATATTGTAACAAGATGTGGACATGAAGTTTTTGAAATGAATATTGACGCAGACCAAATCTGTGTTCTCGTAAAGAAAAAAGACATAGATGATGCGATGTTTGCTGAAGCGATTGAATCTTTTTTCAACTTCGACTTCCAATCGCGATGTTACAGAGGTCATTTCGACGAAACATTGCTAAATGACTTTTTTGAACTTGACCTAGTTGAATATCAAGACAACGAATTAAACTGGACTGCAGAAATTCTGAAATACTTCGATTACACACTGAATCCACCGTGGGATGCAGAAATATTTTTCCGCCACATTTGTAATCTCACGAGATGAATTTGTTGATTTGTGACATTTTCTCCGCAATCCAACTTGGAAGTACAAATGCACTACTTCTTGATTCTTCCTGCAAGTCAAAAAATGTCGCTCCTTCCAACCTCCAAGAGACTTTCGGCAATCTTTCATGTCTCGATTATTTTACCCTGCAGATCAGAATTGACACGGGAAGTTTGCCATTACTGAACAGACCCAAAACCCAAGACTTACTCGGCACATGACATAAATTGGAATCACAATGACAGCTTGGGAAGCACTATGAGCAGGGAGGTCAGCCCCGGTCAGGTGTGATGGTCGGGGCTGCAATACTTTCCAGGGCGAATTGCAACGCGTTCTGAAGGTTAGGTCAGCGGGCAATCCTGCTATTCATTTCTTTGCGTGCCGGTCGCTTTGAATATTACACTCGTGGTTTCATCTGGGGATTTGCAAAATGAACACAGCGGTGCTGTCCTGTAGCCTCGACCCCGACAGCAAAAGTCGAAAGCTTGCTTACTCAGCCACAGCTGCCAATCAAAAAAGGAACGATCAGAGTCAAAAGACCATGCTTCATTTCCCGGTCGTGGCACACCCCAGAACATTGGGCAACAATCACGAAAATATGCCATTCAATTCCCTACCGCAATGACCGATGATCTCCTTGCTTTCCTTTATTAAATTCGCCAAACAATGGGCAATCCATTCAATTTCCAATTAATTAAAAACTTCCTCGGAGCGCTCACTATATGAAATATCGCGCGGACATAGATGGCTTGAGAACTGTGGCGGTGGTGTTGGTTCTCGTTTTTCACTTTGACCTCTTTTCTCTCGGGAAGGCCGGATTCATTGGGGTTGATGTTTTCTTTGTCATCTCAGGATTTCTTATCACTACGATCATTCGAAATGATCTGGAGTCCGGACGCTTTCACCTTGGCGATTTCCTCTATCGGCGTGTTCGCAGGCTTTACCCAGCGCTGTTGGCCACGCTGTTACTGACTATGGTCGCGGGTTGGTTCCTATTCCTTCCGCACCGTTATGACGAGTTGGCTGCCGAGACGCTCTGGTCGCTTCTGTACGTGGTGAACATCTATTTCTGGCAGAATGTCAATTACTTTGGCCTCCAAGCGGGCTCAGTGCCATTGCTGCATATGTGGTCGCTCGCAGTCGAAGAGCAGTTTTATTTGTTCTTTCCGTTGTGCTGTATTGCCCTTTGGCGATGGCTTCCGCAGCTATTACTGCCGGTAGTTGTTCTAGCTATGCTGGCGTCTTTTGCACTAGGTTTGATATTTACGCCAATAAAGCCGGAGGCGTCTTTCTACTTGCTACCCACACGAGCTTGGGAGTTATTGCTTGGCTCGATCTTGGCACTAACGGTACACGGGCGAACGGTTCAGGGACAGTGGCTGCAGATCATGGGGCCGGTGGGACTAGCGCTGATCGCAGCCTCTGTCTTCCTCTACGGCCCGCTGACGCTGGTACCCGGGTGGTTTGCACTGCTGCCAACCTTGGGGGCAATAGCGCTCATCCTGGGCGGTTTTGCCCTTACTGCACCGGTCACTCAACTGATGGCGAGCAGACCGATGGTCTGGATAGGAAAGCTCTCATACCCGCTATATTTGGTACACTGGCCAATCCGAATCTTCCTGCAAGAACACACCTTAGAGTTCACATCGAGCTGGCGAGTCCTTGGCTTCTTTCTCTCCTTCGTACTGGCTGCTGCAATCTACTATCTTATCGAAATGCCAATCCGGACTGGACGTTTCCTGTCGGGTAGGCGGTTATACTTGGGTCTTGTGGCTGGAATGTCATTCAGTACTCTTGCTGCTTCAGGAATGATCCTATTGCACAACGGTTTACCAAGCCGCTTCGCGCCTGAGGTGACTAGTATTCTAGCGTTCCGGAAAGACACTCCAGACGCGTTTCGGCGCTGTAACTACATGGGCGCTAGTATCGACCAGATTTGTGGGATTGGTGCGCCAGAAGTTCAACGCGAGGTACTAGTGATTGGTGACAGCCATGCACTGGCGCTCTCAGGTGCTCTGGACCTTTGGCTTTCAAACGAAAAGCGCGGTGGCGGCCTCGTCTATGATCACGGCTGCATGCCGGTCATGGGAGCCGGTCGAAACAGATGTCAAAACTACACCGAATCGGCGCTAGCGCTAGCAGAAAGATCAACGGAAGTAACGGAGGTGGTGTTGGTCTCTATATGGCGTCAAGCCCTGCCTAGCGGTGGCAAAGCCTTCGATGGTCGCTGGGTACCTGAAGAGCAAGTTGCAGAGATTTTTTCCGCACGATTGCAAGAGACTGTTGCGCGCTTGGAGGCCGCTGGTAAACAAGTCACGATTATTGAACCCCTCTTTGCTGCGGCGCGCCCGATCCCCGAAACCTTAGCAAGCAACATAGCGTTTGGCCGCAGTTGGCCGGTAGACACGCTTTTAGTCGACCACCGTGCGACATTCTCAACCATATACGCGGCGTTTGATCAGGTTCAAAATACCCGCCGCGTATCCCTAATTGAACCATTTTGTAAGGGCGGAATTTGCCGAGCCATCATCGATAATCGCCCTCTTTTTACCGACAATAATCATTTGGCCTTCTCTCACTCCGAGCGAATTGCAAACAGCATGCGAGAGTGAGGGGTTCCGACTCGGAGAAGTTTTTGCAAGACCAGCAACTCCTAACCACTATTTCCTACGATTTCTGGCAGGTATGTTCTGTTCTTACTTGCTGGCCCATTTGCATAGATCGCCGTGGTCGTAAGCAACATGTGCAGAGGGATGCCACTTAGCGTCGCATTAATCACAAATCCCTGACGCAAACTTTTCGAATTTCAATGTGGCGCGTTCGATTTGCAATTCTCAATCACCTTGGCTTTGGCGATAATGCGCCATACGCGCGCTGTGAGTGATACTTGAGGTGCGGATTCCGTGGTGTCCTACGGCAAGGGGCAACCTGATGTCACCATGATACTTCCCGGGTCAGCACAATGGAATGACTGATGGTGATCAGTGAAAGGCATAGCCTCAAGATCCGTCAGAACAGCTGAAAGTCAAATGAATGCTATGTCCCTGCAGTCGACCTGGAACTCCCCAGGGCGATTGGTGCCCCAGACCGACCGACGGGAAACAAGCAATGTAATAAGCAGTGCCGGAACGTGGCTACATAACGCCAAATTTGTCGAAGGCTTCCACGGTGCTCATGCCATTCTTAATGGCAACGGCAACCTGATTTTCTGTCGCCACTTTTTCGAGCGCGCGTTCGACTGCTTCGGCTTCCACGGCACGCGGAATGACGAGGACACCCTCGTCATCTGCGAAAATGAGATCTCCTTCGCTAACAAGCGTGTCTCCTACTTGAATGGGGACCCTATAGTCCAGAACCTTGCCGCGGACGCCCTGGTCCTGAGCAAAACTCCCTTGTGAGAAAACATTGAATCCGAGCCGTCTGATTTCGGCCGTGTCGCGAATGAACCCATCAAGGATGGCACCGGCGGCATTCAGGTGCATCGCCCGGGTCGACATCAATCCTCCCCAAAGTGCGTAATTCAGAGAAGCCCCGCTGGCCAGATAGACTTCCCCTTCCTGAAGGCTGTCGAGCGCCTCGAACATCACGCCGAAGGGTTTGTCGGAGAGAGGCCCCTTTCCATCACCGCTGGGGTAGTCCGCCTCAAGCACCGGAACTGCCCTTCCAACAAGTTGCGTGCCAGGAACCAG
>JBCCVB010000020.1:0-63775 GCA_039195965.1 Pseudomonadota bacterium | reverse complement strand
CTCCTCCGCGCCGCATCCATTTAGAAAACAATCTCGCGCCTTCACTGCGATGCAAAATATACAAACTCCTGCGCGCTAAAAAATATTCATACTTTTTCATTTGCCTCATTCATTGTAGGATTTTTTTTGATTTTCTAGTCGCGATCGCAAGGGCGATTGTTACAGGAGCAAAAAATCTCCTGCGATATGTCGGTCGTGCAATTAATAATAATTATAGAACCAGACTTGGGGACAAAATGGCGAAATCACGGGGCGCTGCTGTTAAGTATGACAGCGTTCAAAAGAGCTATGACGGGGAAACCCTGGTCGTAAAAAACCTCAACCTCGATATCCCGCCCGGCGAATTTCTGACCATGCTGGGGCCGTCTGGGTCCGGAAAAACCACCTGCCTGATGATGCTGGCAGGGTTCGAACCCGCGACACACGGCGAGATCTATCTGAACGACAGGCCGATCAACAATGTGCCGCCGCATAAGCGGGGAATCGGCATGGTCTTCCAGAACTACGCTCTCTTCCCGCATATGACGGTTGCTGAAAATCTGGCCTTCCCACTTCAGGTGCGGGGTGTTGGCAAGGCCGAGCAGCAAGAGAAGGTGCAGCGCGCGCTGGACATGGTCGAACTCGGTATTTTCGGCAACCGGCGTCCGGCGCAGTTGTCGGGCGGTCAGCAACAGCGTGTCGCGGTTGCCCGCGCCCTGGTGTTCGATCCAGAGCTGGTTCTGATGGATGAGCCGCTTGGCGCGCTCGACAAGCAGCTGCGTGAGCAGATGCAGTACGAAATCAAGCACATCCACGAAAATCTCGGCGTGACAGTGGTCTACGTGACACACGACCAGACCGAAGCGCTGACGATGTCGGACCGGGTCGCGGTTTTCAACGACGGCGTTATTCAGCAATTGTCCACGCCCGACGATCTTTATGAAGATCCGCAGAACTCGTTTGTTGCCCAGTTCATCGGCGAAAACAACAAGCTGAACGGCAAGGTCATCGACATCAAGGGTGAAGATTGCCTCGTCGAACTTGGGGATGGCACTCAGCTCAAGGCCGACAGGGTCAATGTATCCAGCGTAGGTGACCAAACCACGTTGTCCCTCAGGCCCGAGCGTGTTGAATTCGATACTCACGATGCCATGGACAATCTGGTGAATGGCCGGATTGAGGAACTGATCTATCTAGGAGATCACATTCGCGTTCGCATGAACGTGTGTGGCAACGATGAGTTCATCGTTAAGGTTCGCAACCGCGGAGAGAAGCGCAAGCTGCATGTTGGCGACACAGTCCCTGTGGGCTGGGCGCTCAACGACTGTAAAGCGCTCGACGCTGTTGTCTAAATTCGCAAGGCGGTCGGCCTTTGGCCGCCAGCGACAACGACGGAAAGATATCCGTTAAATCCTAAAAGAGGGAGCTAGCACACATGAAGCTCAAAACTGTAATTCTTGCAGGTACTGCACTGGCGTTCGCCGGTAGCGCGGCGCTTGCGAAAGACTTGACGGTTGTCTCTTGGGGCGGTGCCTATCAGGCGTCCCAGAAGAATGCCTACACAGACCCGTATTCTGCGGAAAACCCGGACATCAACGTGATCTGGGATGAATCGTCCAACGAAGCTGTTGCAAAACTGCGTGCGATGAACGAAGCTGGCAACATCACCTGGGACCTGGTCGATGTGGTTGCTTCCGATGCGATCCGTCTGTGTGACGAAGGCCTGGCTCTGGAAATCAACCCGGACGAAGACCTTGCCGCTGCTCCGGATGGAACACCGGCTTCTGAAGACTTCGGCGACCTGCTGGTATCCGAGTGCTTCATCCCGCAGATCGTTTACTCCACCACTTTCGGCTACCGTTCGGATGTGGACGAGTGGGGCGGCAAGGAGCCGACCGAGATCTGTGACATCTTCGATCTGGAAACATTCCCGGGCAAGCGCTCCCTGGAAAAGCGTCCGATCAACAACATGGAATGGGCTCTTCTGTGTGACGGCGTTCCGAAGGACGAAGTCTACAACGTTCTGGAAACCGAAGAAGGTCAGGCACAGGCATTCGCTAAGCTGGATTCGATCAAGGACAACGTTGTCTGGTGGTCTGCAGGTGCTGAAACACCGCAGCTTCTGGCCGACAAGGAAGTCGTGATCGGCTCCACCTATAACGGTCGTCTGTTCGCTCTGATCGAAGAGCAGAAGCAGCCGGTGAAGATGCTTTGGGACGCGCAGGTGTTCGACCTAGACGGCTGGATCATTCCGGCAGGTCTGCCAGAAGATCGTCTGGCTGAGGTGAAGAAACTCGTCAAGTACGCCACCGACACACAGCGTCTGGCCGATCAGGCGAAATACATCTCCTACGGCCCGGCTCGTAAGTCTTCCGCTCCGCTGGTTGGTCAGCACGCGAAACTCGGTATCGACATGGCACCGCATATGCCGACTGATCCGAACAACGCGAAAAACACCTTCCTCTATAACTACGAGTGGTGGGCGGATTACCGCGACGACATCGACGCCAAGTTCCAGGCGTGGCTGTCTCAGTAAGCCAATAGGCTCTGGTCCGGGTGGGGATCTCTCCACCCGGAACCTCCATTCTGATTTGCGGAAGACTTTTTCATGAGCGATACCACCGACGGTCAGGTCCTGACGACCCAGGACGGCAAGCCGCTGAAGGCGGCACTGGCGAGGGCGCTGCGCCGGGAAAAACTGCGCGCCCTTATGCTGATTGCGCCTCTCCTGATCTTTGTCCTGATTACCTTCGTCGCACCGATTGCGGACATGCTGTTCCGCTCCGTGGAAAACGGGATCGTTGCCGACACGCTTCCCAGAACGGTTATCGCAATACAGGAATGGGATCCGAACTCCGGTGAAGTTCCGAGCGAGGAAGTCTTTGCCGCGCTATACGGCGACATGGTGGTTGCCGTTGACCAAAAAACGCACACCCGTCTCGGGTCTCGTCTGAACTACGAGCAGAGCGGGATTTCAAGCCTGTTCCGCAAGACTGGCCGGCGCATCAAACGCATGGATGAGGCCGGACCGTTCAAGGAACAGTTTCTCGATGCGGACAGGAAGTGGGGCAATGTTTCAACCTGGCAGGTCCTGAAACAGTTCTCGCCCCGCTATACAGGTGGCTACTTCCTGAATTCCTTCGATGCGCAACAGACCGCTGAAGGCATTGAGATGAAACCGGCAGACGAACGGATCTATCTGTTCCTGTTCGGTCGCACGCTTTTCCTGTCCATCGTGATAACGGTTTCCTGCCTGCTGCTTGGGTATCCGATTGCATTCCTGCTGGCCGCCTTGCCTTTACGCACGTCCAACCTGTTGATGATCCTGGTCTTGCTGCCTTTCTGGACATCCCTTCTGGTGCGAACGTCCGCGTGGAAAGTGCTGTTGCAGCAACAGGGGGTTATCAATGACTTCCTGGTCTGGACCGGCATCATCAGCGACGCAGGCCGCCTGGTGATGATCAACAACCAGACAGGCACGATCATTGCGATGACGCACATTCTGCTGCCGTTCATGATCCTGCCGCTCTATTCGGTGATGAAGACAATCTCACCATCATACGTACGGGCTGCGAAAAGCCTTGGCGCCAATGACTGGATCGCATTCTGGCGCGTTTACTTCCCGCAATCGGTGCCCGGGATCGGCGCCGGAGCAGTACTCGTGTTCATTCTGTCCATCGGCTACTACATCACGCCGGAACTGGTGGGTGGTACTTCGGGTATCTTTATTTCCAACCGGATCGCCTATCACATTTCCTCGTCGCTGAACTGGGGACTGGCGGCTTCCCTTGGAACCTTGCTGCTGGTTGCGGTTCTCATGCTGTTCGTTGTCTACGACAAGATCGTCGGCATCGATAACGTCAAGCTCGGATAGGAGGACGATATGAGCGCACTTCCACCATATGCGTCCCCTCTTCAGCGGACATGGTTCTATACATTCAGGGTCATCTGCGGACTGATCTTCTTCTTCCTGATCTTTCCGATCCTGGTGATCCTTCCGCTCAGCTTCAACGCGCAGGACTTCTTCACCTTTACCAAGGAAATGCTGGCGCTGAGCCCTGAAGGGTATTCCTTCAAACACTACAACGACTTCTTCACCAACCCGGACTGGCAACAGGCGCTGAAGAATTCGGTTCTGATTGCGCCGATCGCAACGTTGCTCGCCACCGGATTCGGCACACTGGCAGCCATCGGCCTGTCGCAGTCACATGTGCCGTACAAGTCGGCGATCATGGCTGTGCTGATTTCGCCAATGATCGTGCCGTTGATCATCTCCGCCGCGGGCATGTACTTCTTCTATTCCCGTATTGGATTGCAAGGCACCTATTGGGGCGTCGTGCTGGCACACGCCGCACTCGGCACTCCATTCGTGATCATCACGGTAACGGCGACGCTGGTCGGTTTTGATCGCAGTCTGGTTCGCGCATCGGCAAGCCTCGGCGCAAACCCGGTAACAACCTTCTTCAAGGTTCAGATGCCGCTGATCATTCCGGGTGTCGTTTCCGGTGCGCTGTTTGCCTTCATCACATCGTTCGATGAAGTGGTGGTTGTTCTCTTCCTCGGTTCCGCCGGACAGAAGACGCTACCATGGCAAATGTTTACAGGGTTGCGCGAACAGATTTCTCCGACCATTCTGGCGGTGGCTTCCTTGATGGTTGCCATATCAATCGCACTCCTGACCGTGCTGGAGCTGTTGCGCCGCCGGTCGGAACGCTTGAGAGGATTATCACCGGGCTGATACCAGCCCCGCTGCTTTCAAACTGAGCCGGTGGCGGAACGCCAGCCACCGGGCGGAGGCCGAAGAACGGTTCTCCCGGCAGCAAGACAATTTGAATTTGGGCCTGGCGGGCCGGCTTCTGTGAAGGGAAGCCGGCCCGTTTTGCGTTTCAGGCCCGGAAAACAGCGCAAAGCTGGCCTAAAATCGAAACAGGGAAAGGAGACCTCCCATGAGCGAAGACATGATCCGCATTTACGAGATGAACAATGGTGAGAAGGCTTTCTCGCCGTTTTCTCCGCAGGAGATGGACAGTCGTCAGGCGAAACTGAGAAAGTTGATGGCAGACCGGCAGATCGATGCCTGCCTGTTCACCTCCTATCACAACATCTGATACTACTCCGGCTTCCTTTACTGCTACTTCGGTCGCAAATATGGAATGCTGATCACGCAGGACAAGGCGACGACGATCGCGGCCGGGATCGATGGTGGCCAGCCCTGGCGCCGCACTCACGGCGATACGGTGATTTACACAGATTGGCGCCGCGACAACTATTTCTACGCGATCCAGTCGCTGCTCGGCTTGCCGAATGCCTCGGTCAAGCGCGTCGGTATCGAATTCGATCATGTTTCGCTCGATCTGCTCAACCAACTCAAGGACGCCCTTCCGGGAGTCGAATTCGTTGACATCGCCGCCGATGCCATGGCGCAGCGCACGATCAAGAGCGCTGAAGAACACGTCCTCATCCGTGAAGGTGCACGCATTTGCGACGTCGGTGGCGCAGCGCTGGTCGACGCGGTTCAGGCTGGCGTCACCGAGCACGAAGTGGCAATCGCATCGACAAATGCGATGATCCGCGAAATTGCCAAGTCCTTCCCGTTCGTTGAACTGATGGATACCTGGACCTGGTTCCAGTCGGGCATCAACACCGATGGTGCGCACAATCCGGTCACCAACAAGGTGGTTGAAGCGGGCGACATTCTCAGCCTGAACTGCTTCCCGATGATCTTCGGCTACTACACCGCACTGGAGCGCACGCTCTTCTGCGAACATGCGTCGGACGAGCATCTGCGTCTGTGGGAAGTCAACTGCCATGTTCACCGGGAAGGCCTGAAACTGATCAAGCCAGGCGCCCGCTGCAGCGATATCGCCGCAGAACTCAATGACATCTACCGCAGCCATGATCTGCTGCAATACAGAAGCTTCGGTTACGGACACTCCTTTGGCGTGCTCAGCCACTACTATGGTCGCGAGGCGTCTGTTGAGTTGCGCGAGGATGTCGACACGGTTCTGGAGCCGGGCATGGTCGTCTCCATGGAGCCGATGATCATGATCCCGGAAGGTCAGGCTGGTGCGGGCGGCTACCGCGAGCACGACATCCTGATCGTGAATGAAGACGGTGCCGATAACATCACCGGGTTCCCGTTCGGGCCGGAACACAACATCATCCCGAAGCGGTAATTTGCTGCTCTGACAATGCTGACGGGGCTCGTTTGAGCCCCGTCAGAAATTTGAAATCAAGTTGGCCGTTGTGACCTGCGGTCAGTCACAGGCGGCAGTGACGATCAGCTCAACCTTCAGAACGTCCCGGGCAAGCTTGGCTTCGCCGCAAGCCCGTGCCGGTGCGTGGCCTTCCGGAACCCAGGCATCCCAGACCGCGTTCATTTCGGCAAAGTCGGCCATGTCCGAAAGCCAGATAATGCATTGCAGAATGCGGGTCTTGTCACTGCCAGCCTGTTCAAGCAGTGCTTCAACTTTTTCCAGGCAATGACGGGTCTGCTCGGCAACGGTATCCTTGTCGGAGGTCTGGCCGCAGAGGTAGACCGTGCCGTTATGCTTGACGATCTTGCTCATGCGCTGGCCGGTTTCGATGCGTGTGATTGACATTTTCTGCTCCAGTTAAAGTATTTTCCGGTCATAGCGGTCGATACGGAATGCGGACAAGTCAAATCCGGCCTGTCCGCTCAAAATCATGTCGGCAACAACCTTGCCAACGATTGGGCCGAGTTGGAAGCCATGTGCGGAAAAGCCAAAAGCATGAAAGGCGTTCTCAGCGTTTACCGCCGGTCCGATCACCGGAAGGTTGTCGGGCATATAGGCTTCAAGCCCTGCCCACATTCGATTGATTGAGGCGCGGGCCATGATCGGAAAGAAGTCGATGGCAGTGCGTGCTGCCCTGGCAAGCTTTGCATAATCAAGGCGCGTTGTGTTGGTTGCACGGTCGGCAAAACCCTTGGCCCCGCCACCGATCAGAACGGTGCCGTTTTCGAATTGTTTGAAGCTGAGCTGCCGACTGACCGCGCCGACAACGGGTGAAGCGAAATGCGGCATGCGTGCGGTGATCATCAGCATGGGTGCCGCGTGGCTGAGCGGCACGTTGTCACCAATCATCAGTGCAACACGATCTGCCCATGCTCCCGCACAATTCACGACGGTGGCAGCTTCATAGGTTTGCGATTGCGTTTGTGCGATCCAGGCAGATCCGACCCGTCGGAGGCTTTGCATTTCAGCACCTTCGTCAATGCAAGCTCCATGGCGTTCGGCGGCCAGCCGAAAGGCGTTGGTAGATCGAAAGGGATTAGCAAGACCGTCCAGCCTTGATGTGACGCCACCAACGCAGGAGGGATGGGCGTGGGGCAGCATATCTCGCAGTTCCTGACGGTCGATGATCTGCTCGTGGGTATGACCGGCCGCGCGCATCCTTGCTTCGCGTGCTTTCAGGGTGGCAATGTCGGCTGCATCTGCTGCGATGTTTACCAGCGAGGTTGACCGAAATCCGGTATCGGCGTCCAATTCGTCATCAAGCGTTTGCCAAATGCGCATTGAAGCCTTGGACAGAGGAACCTCGGCAAGGTCACGTCCGAGGAGGCGGACACCGCCTGCATTCACACCCGATGCGTGGCGCGCCACATAGTCTTTTTCCAGCACAATGACCGTGACGCCCTGACGGGCAAGGTGATAGGCGGAAGCGCATCCTTGAATGCCGCCGCCAATGATCAGCACATCCGCTTTCATTGCGCAGCCTCCGACGTTTCGCATCGGGTTGGTTCAACGGTCTTGAAGCGGCTAAGCTCTTCCACACTGAGAAGGCGCTGCGGACTGCGCAGGCGGTAGTAACCGACGTCCTCCATGTTCTGATTGCGCCATTTGGCCAGGAGTGCGCTGACGATCGGCCCGCACTGGCGCCCCTGGCACGGACCCATGCCGCAACGGGTTCGTGATTTCAGCGCGTTGGGATCTCGCGCTCCGTCCTGAAAACCCGCGCGAAGATCTGCAACGCTCTGCTCTTCGCAGCGGCAGACCAGAGTGTTCTCGTCCTGCGGCATGCGCAAGACCTCAACGGGCCGATAAAGCCGATCAATGAATCGGCGAAACTTGGACAAACGCTGCAGTTCTCTGATGGGGTGACGGGACAGCTGATCCCGTTTGTCCTGGGAAATCCGGCCAAGCCGCGCCAGGATGTTAAGTGCGCTGAGGTGACCCTCATGACGCGCGCCATCGGCACCGACAATGGTACCGGCATCTCCGGCGACTGAGACATGCGGTACCGAGCTTTGCCCGAAACGATCTCTTTTCACATGCCAGGCCAGTTGGTTTTCATCCCAGATGTGTTCAAGACCAAGCGCTCTTGCCATATTCGGGTTCGGAATGACGCCATGGTGCAGGAAGACGGTCTCTGCGCACAGTTTTTGCTTACCTGCGCTATGAAACGACAGGCCGGCGGCGCGACTGGAACCGAGCACTTTCAGCTGTGATGCATTTCGGAATACCGGTATCCCCGCGCGTCGGATCTCTTGAAGGAGTGACAGGCCTTTATACAAAAGCGAAGCAGAGCGCAGAGCCCCGGAGATTTCAGGTAGCGCACGCAGATAGTTTTCTGACGGGGTGGTTTCGACCAATCCTGCCACCTTGACGCCGAGGCGCAGATACTGTGCGACGACCAGAAAGAGCAACGGACCGGAGCCGGCGAAGACCGCGTTTTCAGCCACGATTGCGTCCGATTTCAGCATGACTTGCGCCGCCCCTGCCGTCATGACGCCGGGCAGGGTCCAGCCGGGGATCGGCATCGGTCGTTCGATCGCGCCCGGGCAGATCAGAATTTCGCGGGCCTCGACCTGCCGTGTCTCTCCTTCGAGGGAGTAGAGGATCCTGCCGTCGTCTCCGATATGCCAGACGTCCGCTTCGGGCTCATGGTTCGCGCAGCAGGCTTCAAAGTCTGCAATCAGATCTGCGCCGATCGTGTACTCGGGCCCCAGCCTGGATGTATCGGGAAGCGGAGAAGACGCGGCGGAACGATAGATCTGACCGCCAGCTTTTGCTCCGCGATCCAGAACCAGAGGCCGCACGCCATGTGCGACAAGCGTTAGAGCTGCCGTCATACCGGCAGGACCAGCTCCGACGATCACACAATCAAAGGCCGTCATGAAGCGCCTTCGAGGTTTCGGTAATATTCTGGGAGGTGATGACCATGTCGGCAGCAACCCGGCGCAAACAGGCCTGTTGGTTGGGTTCGCCGTCAATCTCCACCATGCATTCGAAACAGACGCCCATGGCGCAGTAGGCGCTGCGATCTTCTGCAGATAGGGCTGCCTTGCGCGTGATTGTCTGACCTGACAGCGCCAGAGCAGACCACACGCTTTGTCCGGAGGGAACCCGGACCGGCTGACCATTGACCGTCACCTGTACGATATCCGGTGACGTCTCTCTCAGGGATCGAAACATGGGGAATCTCCGGCTGAAGAAAAAAGGGGGCGGCAGTCGCCCCCTTCAGCGACGGCTTAATTGCCGATCTTGTCGAGGATGGACTGGCCCCATTCTTGGCCGACATCTTCCAGAACCTGTGGCCAGACCTGCGCACGCACATGCTCGGCAGTCGCGGAGAGTTCGTCATCGCTGAGCTTGACGATGGTAGCGCCGTAGTCGGCAAGTCTTTGCTCGAATGCACCTTGGTCTGCTTCAGCGGTTTCCCAGCGTTTGGCTTCGAATTCCAATGCTGCCTTTTCGAGCGCTGCCCGGTCTTCGTCGCTGAGGTCGGCCAGTGCACCCGAATTGATGATCATGTACCAGACTTCAAAGTGAGTGTTCACCGGCACGTAAGTGGTGGTCACATCTCGGAACGAGGCGTAGTAACCTTCCGCGCCGGAGCCGACCACACCATCAACCACGCCTGTCTGCACAGCGGTAAAGGCTTCCGAGAACGGGATTGGAGAAGAGATGTAACCCAGAGCATCGGCAGTGAGCTGGAAGCTTTTGATACCCGGTACGCGGACCTTGATGCCCTTGGAGGCTGCAGGATCGCCCGGATTTACAGCATCGGTATTGAGCGCAATGCCACCGAAATAGACCGGATAAGCAGCCAGCATGGTGATGTCCTGTTTGGCGTAGAGCTCCTTCATCGCATCATGGATCGCGCCGCCCGGGCCGTAGATCTTTTTGGCGTCGTCCCAGTTTGCGGCGACATAGGGAAATGCTGAAATCTGCATCCGGCGATCAACCGCGGTCGCAGCCGGCTGGACCGCCATATCGATCGCTCCTACCGAAATACGTTCCTGAACGGACGTGTAGTCTCCGAGAGCGGATGCCGGGAACAGGTTCAGCTCCAGTGAGCCACCGGTTGCTTCCTTGAGCTTGTCGGCGAAAACGCGCAGTTCCTTGTCAATCGTCGCATCCTGAGGGCGGATGTGACTGACTTTCAGCGTGTCGGCAGTCGCAATGCCGGTGGTCGCCAGCAAGGCTGCGGCAATGCAGGTGGATTTCAGGAAGTTCATCATCGTTGGTTTCTCCTCCAGTCAAGATGAAGCGGGGTCAGTAGCCAAAAACGCGCGGCAGCCACAGCGACAGGTCCGGCCAGAAACTGGTCAGGAACACGACCGGCAGGTAGCCGAGCAGGATCAGGATCATGGCGGGCCGGATAACCTTGGTGACCGGCACATTGCCGATGCGCGCGCCGAGATAGAGAATTGAGGCATAGGGCGGGGTGACACCTCCCATGGCGGTGTTCACACCCATGATTGCGGCAAACTGGATCGGGCTGACGCCGATCGCTTGCATAAGCGGCAAAAGCAGCGGAGCGATCAGGATGATGGCGGTGACGTCATTGACCACCATGCCCACCAGAAACAGCAGGATGTTGATAAGGATCAGCAGCACGACCTTGTTTTCGGTGATCGAGAAGATCGCCTGCACCAGTGCTTGCGGAATACTTTCCAGGACGAACATCTGCGACAGGATCATCGAGAACAGGATCATCAGCATGATCGCGCCAACGGAGGTCGCAGCTTCCCGGCCCGCACCGAGAAATGTCCGGAGATTTAGCCCCTTGTAGATGAGGAACCCGACCGGAACGGCATAGATTACGGCGACGGCTGCGGCCTCGGTGGGCGTCATGATGCCACCGTAAATTCCACCAAGAATAATCACCGGCATCAGCAGCGCAGGGGTCGCCTTGAAACCGCGCGAAGAAGCCTCGGCAATGAATTCCTGCCCTTTCGGCGGCTCGTCCAGTTTCAGCGGGAACTTTTTCGCCATGCGGATGTTCACCGCGGAAAAGCTCAACATGATCAACAGGCCGGGACCGAGCGTTGCCAGGAAGCAGGCCAGGATCGAGGTATCCGTAACCCAGCCATAGACAATCATCGTGACCGATGGCGGGATCAGCAACCCGAGAAGCGAGGAATTGGCGATAAGCGCGGTGGCATATTCACGCGGATAGCCTTGCTTTTCCATCTCCGGGATCAGCAACGGACCGATGGCAGCAACGCCTGTGAGCCCGGAACCGGAAATGGCGCCGATCAACGCGCAGGACACTGTGGCCACCACACCGAGGCCACCGCGCAGGTGTCCGATGAATATGTTGACGAAATTCAGCAGGGACGCGGCAATGCCCGAGACGCTCATGATCGTGCCGGCCAGCACGAAGAGAGGGATTGCCAGCAGCACAGGGTTTCCAAGCTGCTGGAAGCCCCAGAGCATGTTGCCCTTCATCACCACATCGCCGACGAAATACATCACCATCAGTCCGCCGCCGAAGCAGTAGGGCAGTGGCACGCCCAGGGTCAGAAGGATGACAAGAACCAGAACCGCGAGAAGGGCGACTTCAACCATCTCAGGCCTCCTTGATCAGAAGAGCGCGCAGGTGGCGCAGCAGATGCAGGGCGGTGAAGACCATCATCAGGAGCAGGCCCACGGTCAGGGCGATATCGACATAGAAGGTTGGCAGATACAGCGTCGGGCTCTCGCGCCAGACGCGGATGGAATAGCGGGTGAAGTCCCAGGCCCAACTGGTCAGCCAGAGGCCGATGATCAGGCTGATGACTTCGCCGATGACGGCAAGAACCTGATGCTGGCGCCTGGTCTTGAGAAAAATCTCAAGTACATTTGCCCGGATGTGGGTGTTTTCTCGCGAAGCATTGACCGCACCGAGCATGTAGAGCCACATGGTCGGATAAAGCAGGCTTTCCTCCAGGCCCATCACCGGGATTTCCAGAACGTAGCGGGTAATTACCTGTACGAACTGACCCAGGGCGACAACGCATATCAGAAACGTCAGCGTAATACTGGCAAAGCGTTCCATTCGTTCCTCCCCCGCGCCGGTCGGGACCAGCACCAAAACTTGGGAAGAACATGCTGTTCCCGATATATTAGGTCAAAACGATAAAATTGATGCTAGAATAAAGTGACTTTATAAAGTCGGAAAAACACGTGAAAAAACAATGTTGATGAATGTTAGTTTTCGGCAACTTCAGGCGTTCCGAGAGGTGATGCGGACGGGTTCAGTGTCCGAAGCCGCCAAGATTCTCGGCCGGACGCAGCCCGCGGTCAGTGCCTTGATCGCCAATCTGGAGGCCGAACTTGAACTGACTCTGTTCCGCCGTCAGCGTGGCCGGATGGAGGCGACGCCCGAGGCGAAATTCTTCATTGGCGAGGCCGAAGCGATCCTGAACCGGTTGACCCTGTCCACGCGGACGATGCGGGAAATCGGGGCACTCAGCAAAGGTCGGCTGAACATTGCCTGCATGCCCGCCGCAGCCAACATGATGATGCCGCAGATCCTTGCCGAGTTTCTCGAAGGCCGTCCGGAAGTTCGAGCCTCCCTGATGATGCGGGCTTCCTCGGTGGTCGCGGAGTGGATTACGTCACAGCAGTACGACATCGGGTTTGCGGAAACGCCGTCACCCAACCCTGCCATCGCAACGCAGGATTTCGAGCTGGAATGCGTCTGTGCCGTGCCGGAAGATGATCCGCTGGCCGAGAGGCAGGAGATTGACGCGCGATGCCTGTCGGGCAAGCCGATGGCTGCTCTTCAGGAGGGCCATCCAAATCTCATAGCGACAATGGCTGCCTTCGACGAACAGAAAGCCGACTTCGTTCATCGGTTTGAGCTCCGGACCTTTCAGCCTGCTTTGACGCTTGTCGAAAAGAGGCTTTGCTATTGCGTTTGCGACCCGATCACCGCTGCCGGGTATGTCAATTCAAGACCGCAACCGTGTCCGGTGGTTTTCCGTCCCTTCCGGCCGAGGGTGGTGCTTTCAGTGTCGATCATGCAGCCGGCTCACCGGCCGCCTTCCGCGCTGACGACCGAATTTGCAAAGCTCCTTGGCTCTGAACTGGAGAAACTCAAACGGAACTGAGAATGATGCGTTGAAATACCGGTTAGAAAAAGCGTTCGACCGAAGGAGTGTGCGAGTTGGGAAGCAGTGGCACAGCTCCCCGATCTGTCTGTTTGTTGCAAGCTGACGGTGCAATGGAGCCCGGCGGAGCTTTCCGCATAACTTGGAAAGCTCGCACCTGGCCATTTGCAAGGGGTGTCTTAAACCGACAGCTTCTCGGGCTTATAGAGCTTGTGACGGTCGTCCGGGTCGAGCGACGGGATCGCCGACAACAAGGTCTTTGTGTAATCTTCCCTTGGTGCTTCGAAAAGCTGTCGTGTGGGCGCTTCTTCTACAATTCGACCGTGATACATAACCGCAACATGGTCGCAGGTATGGGCCACAACTGACAAGTCATGGCTGATGAACATGATGGTCAGTCCGAGGTCTTTTTGAAGAGACTTAAGAAGGTTGAGGATGTCAGCCTGGATCGAGACGTCGAGTGCCGCAACGGACTCGTCCGCCACAACAAAGCGGGGCCCGCAAGCCAAAGCACGCGCAATTGAGATACGTGGGCGCTGTCCGCCTGAAAATGCGTGAGGATACC
Organism: Pseudomonadota bacterium; assembly: GCA_039195965.1. GTDB lineage: Bacteria > Pseudomonadota > Alphaproteobacteria > Rhizobiales > Stappiaceae > Roseibium. Next base: position 49,886 of record JBCCVB010000020.1, on the reverse strand, counting down.
GACGCAGGTGCTCAAGGTTCAGCCGGCACTTGGCAGCGATTTCACGAACCCTGGCATCCGTTTCTTCACGACTGCTCGTCAGGCCCATGACCTCTAGAGGTTCGGCAATGATATCTCGAACGGTCATGCGCGGACTGAGTGCCGCATAAGGGTCCTGGAAGATCAGCTGGGCGCGTCGCCGGTATTCCTTGAGCTCAGCTTTGGTCATGTTACTCAGGTCGAACCGGACTTCGCCATCGTCATACTGCGCCGTACCCTCAAACTGGCCGACTGCCTTCAACAGCGTTCTGCCGAGTGTGGTCTTGCCCGATCCGGATTCGCCCACGACACCGAAAAAGGAACCCTTTGGGATCTCGATGGAGACATTGTCCAGGGCCTTCAATACCTTGCGATTGAAGACATGCCCGCCGATATTGTAAGCGACCGTCAGGTTCTCGGTCTTGATCAAAGGTGTGTTCATTTCCATATCGGCACGTCCTCTGGAAACAGGGCAGCGAAATGACCAGGGCTGACTTCGGTAAGCGGCGGGCGCTCGGTTTCATAACGGGATCCGGGTTTCAGTTCCGGATTTCGGGGATGAAACACACAGCCTGAGGGCCGCTCCAGCGGAGAGGGTATGTCCCCGGGGATCGGCGTGAGAGGAGCGTCAAGGTCGTCGAGTTTCGGCAGGGCGTTCAACAGCCCTCTTGTATAGGCATGTGCCGGGTTGCGAATGACGTCCCGGACGGGCCCCGACTCGAGGATACGACCCAAGTACATGACCGCTACGCGATCGGCTATCTGGGCAATCACGCCAAGGTCGTGCGTGATGAAAATGATGCTCATGCCGAATTCCTTGACCAGATCACGCATGAGCTCCAGAACCTGAGCCTGAATGGTTACATCAAGAGCGGTTGTCGGTTCGTCGGCAATGAGAAGCTTAGGCTTGGTTGACAGTGCCATGGCGATCATCGCCCGCTGCCGCATGCCGCCGGACAGTTCAAACGCATATTGGTTGAAGCGCGCCGCCGGTTCGATGATGCCGACCCTGTCAAGCATTTCGATTGACAGTTCCTTGGCTTGTTTCTTGTTCATGGGGGTGTGGATCAGAAGCTGTTCGACCATCTGGCTGCCGATGGTCATGGCGGGCGCAAAACTTGCCATCGGCTCCTGGAAGATCATGCTGATCGCACCGCCTCGAACGACTTCCATGTCGCGTGGTCGCTTCAGCTCAAGCACGTTCACCGGTCCGTCGTCCAGGTGAAGCGTGATCCTGCTGTCCTCGGAATACTGGACGTTGTTTGCGTTGAGCTGCATCAGGGCTTTTGCGGTCACCGATTTGCCTGATCCGGACTCACCGACAAGTCCCATCACCTCACCCTGATTGAGGGAGAACGACACATCCTCCACGGCAGTGATCAGCCCTTCGTCGGTTTTGAACTTCAGGTTCAGATTTTCGACGTCAATCAGGTTCATTTTCTTGCCTCAGAGTATGGATCTGCGGCATCGCGCAATCCGTCGCCGACGAAAACAAAGGCCATCACCAGAGTGATGAAGAAGACCACCGGGATGAAGTACCACTGATAGTTCAGCAACACGTCGGCCTTGGTCACGTTCTGCAGCATCACGCCGAGGCTGTTCACCGGATCCTTGAGGCCAAGTCCTATGAAGCTCAGAGCGGTTTCCGACAGGACCATGTATGGGAAGGAGATCACCAGATCGACGATAATGTAGCTGGTAAAGCTGGGAAGAAGGTGCTTGCGAATGACGTGACTGGGGCTTGCCCCGCACAGCTGCGCAGCCAGGACATATTCTTGATTGCGCTCCACCAGCAGGTGGGTTCTGACGCGTCTGGCAAGGGTCGGCCAGCCCACAAGGCCAAGGATCATGGTTATGACGAAAAAGCGCGTTTCGGCAGACCACTCAGGTGGAATGAAGGCTGCGATGGCCATGAACAGAGGAATCGAGGGAATCGTTCGCACAGCGTCGGTTATCATCTGTATCACGCTGTCGACGAACCCCCCATAGTAACCGGCGATGCCGCCGATGACCAACGCCAGCACAAACGAGATCACCACTCCAAGGGTTCCGACCTGCAATGAAGTCCAGATCGCGAACAGCGTGCGGGAGAAGATGTCCTTGCCGGCGCTGTCGGTGCCGAAGAGGTGGACAAAGCCTTCTTCCATGCCGAACAGGTGAATGTCGCCCGGGATGAAGCCGAACAACTTGTACTCGTCACCACGCACGAAAAACTGCATGTAGACGCGTTCGTCGTCGTTGATCTTTTCAACCCAGCGGAAGTTTGTCTCGATCGACCTTTCCCGGGTCACCGGGTGCAGGTACGGGCGCAGAGAACAGCCGTTCTTGTCGCAGAATTGCGGAATCTGGGGAGCGCCATTCAGGTACTCCTTGTCACGCCCTGCGATCGTCGGATCATAAGGAGCCAGAAAAGGAGCGAACAAGCCGGACAGGATGAGTACAGCCAGCACGGTGGCTGCCACCATCGCCGCTTTCTGTTTCTTGAAGCGCGCCCAGATCAACTGCCTTTGCGAGGCGGTAAAATAGGCTTCTTTGGCCTTCTGGTCTTTGGTTACTGCTGTCATGGCCCTACCTGATGATGCTTTTGCGCACACGCGGATCAACCACCGCCAGAAGGATTTCCGTCAGGAAATTCACGGTGACGATTGATGCGGTCAGCAGAAAGATGATTGCACCTGCCAGCTGCTGGTCGTTGGAGCGAGCCAGCGAGTCCAGAAGCAGCGACCCCATCTCGGTCAAGGTCAGAATGAGAGCGACGATGGGAAGTTCGTTGAAGATGCGGTTGAGGTCAAAGCCGAGTGAATTCACGATTGGCCCCAGGGCGTGTCTTGCCGGATATCTCCACAAAAGACGGCGGCCATATATCCCGCGTGCTGCCGCGGCGGTGACATAGAGCTTGCCGATTTCGTCAGACATCAGGGCGCGTACGGTTTGCAGCGCAAAAGCGGTGGCAGACCAGCCGAGAATGAAAATCGGTAGCCATGCATGCTTCAGGAGGTCAAGAAACTTGTCGAGAGACCACGGGGCGTCTTTGTATTCGGGAGAGAACAGACCGGTGAGCGTTTCCCCGAAATAGACGGTCGAGACGAGCATGATCATCAGCGCCAGCAGGAAATTCGGCATGGCGAGGCCGAGGTAGCTGACGAAGCGAAGAGAATTGTTCAGAAGAGGATTTCTGGAGGCAGCGGAGATGATGCCGACGGGAATGGCAATCGAATAGGCCAGGACCAGGGATCCGAGACAGATTGCCAGCGAAATCCAGAATTTGGATCCCAGCAGCTGTGCGATGTTTACCCGCAATATGCAGCTATCGCCGAATTCCCCCCTGAATGCTCCACTGAGCCAGCTGGCCCATCGGGTCAGGAAAGGTCGGTCCAGACCAAGTCTGGCGCGTTCGGCTTCGATGTCTGCCAGAGTAATGGCGGACCCTTGTGTGTTCTTATAGGCCAGGTACCGCTCGGCGCAGTCTCCCGGCACAAGTTCCATCAGCGAGAAAACCACCAATGAAACGATCACCAGCGTGACGAACGCAAGGGCTGCCCTGATGGCAGTAAAACGGGCAAATTGTAGCATTAGCTCCCCCCTCCGGGAGAAAGCGGGCATGAGTGCCCGCTTTCGCTGTTATTTCAAGGAGCTTAGTTGCTCAGGTACCATTGAGCCGGACGGTAAGGATAAGTCCGGTAGTACTCGTAGGAGGATGTCTTGAAGTCCGCGAAGTTCTTCAGGTTGTTCGAATGGTAGATCGGTGCCGGAGAGTTGACGACGCCGATGAACAGCAGCTGGCCGGTCATGATCTCAACCATCTTGTTGGCTGCAGCCTTCGAAGCATCTGAACCCGGAGCCGAGGACTGGTAGGTGTCAAGCTGGGTCTTCAGCTCACCAACCCAAGCCGGCGGCTCAACGCCGTTTGCGCCGTTCGAGCTGATGTACTCAGCCCAGAGCATGCCTGTACGGACATCGAAGTAACCGTCGAAAGGCGGTACCCAGATCTCGCCGTCGCCGAGGATTGAACCTGCCGGCTGACCTTTCGTCCAGATGAGAACGTCGAGCGTATTGGCGGACTGAGCCGAACGGTATTCGTCCGAAGTCACTTCCTTGATGGTGGTTTTGACGCCGAGTTCCGTCCAGTTCCGGCCGACCAGTTCCACCAGCTGAGACGAGGTCGCCTGGGTTGCGAACTGCCAGTCGAGGACGAAGGGGTCACCGTTCGGAAGGTCACGGAAACCGTCACCGTCCTTGTCGACCAGACCCATCTCGTCCAGCAGCGCCTTGGCGCGATCTGCCTCATAGGCCATTTCGTGGCTCGACCACTTTTCGTCGATATACTCAGGACGTGGCGAGAAGCCGATATACTGCTGCGGCGTGCCGAGGCCGAAGGAGATGACCTCGTTGATCTGGTCGCGGTCGATGCCGATGGACATTGCCGTGCGGAACCGGATGTCGTTGAAGATCTCCCGGCGGGCTTCGTCTTCCGCAGTCACGTTGAACGCAAGGGTCGGGCTCGAAATGGTCGGCTTCACTTCGATCGTGTAATTGCCGTTTTCCTGGCCTTCAAGCAGTACCGGAGCCGATGTCAGGTTGATCGCCTGGGACTTGTAGTCGACTTCGCCGTTCAACAGCTTCAGGTTACGAACCTCTTCATCGCCGATATAGACTTCGTCCATTTCGTTGATGTAGGGCAGCTGATTGCCCTGGGTGTCGATCTGGAAGAAGTACGGGTTGGCGACGTAGTGACGTCCTTCAGCCGTTTCCTTCACCAGGATGTGGCTTTCCAGGGTCGGAGCAGCGTCCTTCGGCAGGTTGGAAATACGGTCACCCGCGGTCAGCATCGGCGACGGTGTGTCCATCCAGTCGGAATTACCGTAATAGGCCTTGATCAGATCATAGCCGCCTTCATAACCCAGAGCTTTTGCAGCTTCATCCGCACCGTCATTGAGTGCAGGGTGATACTGTTCGAAGAAATGCTTCGGCTGATAAGGCTGCGCGTAGCTGGAAGTGAATGTTTCGACCAGACCAGGCTTCGGAGCTTCCAGAGTGAACTGAACGGTCGTGTCGTCCAGTGCTTCAACCTTCATCGGCTTGCCGCCTGCCAGGGCATAGTCCTTCGCCTCGGCAAAGACGTTCTTGTCCATCATCAGGTTGTTGTACCAGAAGGCGATGTCGTTCGCAGTAAACGGCGCGCCATCGGACCACTTGTGGCCGGCACGAAGCTTCACGGTAAGCTGCGTGAAATCATCGTTCCATTCAAAGGACTTGGCAACGTTCGGAACAACCGTCTGCAGGTCGTCCGAGTACCGGAACAGGTTTACGTGACGGACCGACAGGAAGTCTGACGTGCCTGATTCCGTTGCATTGGAGAGAGCGTCGAGAACGCCGCCATATTGGCCGATCTCGGAGTAAGGTGCCAGCACCAGCGGCTCGGAAGGCAGGCGGTCGGCCACGGCAGGCAAGTCGCCATTGCCGCGAATGCGGCCGTTCAGTTCGCCGATTGCCGGGTTTTCCGAAAAGCTCAGCTGACAGTTTGCCGCGGACTCGAATTCCGCCAGGTCATACTGTTGAGGATAGGCACCGGCAGCAACCCCTTGCGGGTCTGCGACCGTTACCGGAGGACAGCTTGCATATGCCGTTCCGGTAAGTGCCAGGCCGGCGACACCGGCCATCAAAAGCAGTTTTCTCATTAGTTCCTCCACGTTGAGTGACGTATTTCCCCGATGAAACTATTCACTGCGGAATAGCATATGTAAAATCGATAAAGAGGATGAAACGATAAGGTGTTCTTATGGAAATGCAGGCTTCTTTTATGCGACCTAGAGCCTTGTCCCGACACGCTATTCAGGCCCCTGGCGCGGCCAGGTGAGAAGCAACTCAAGTCCGAGTGGGGAAACGGGAGATTGGCGGTCCGAGCATGCAAAGGCAGATGTCTCATAAGATTCTCCCCACGCACCTTAAGCCGTTGAATCCGGCGTCGGACTTCTTCCGGAAATCGCCGTTTCCGAAGTCCTTGACGCCTGCCTGGCTGCTACATGAACCTTGACGTTTGCCCGTTTCAGCGCTGTGCCCAGGGCTTCCGCCGGTCTGGCGTCCGTTACCAGGTCCGTGACCTTGTCGAATGCGCAGGAAACGTAGGGAGCCCGGGTTTCGAACTTGCGGCAGTCGGCTGCAATAACCATGCGTTCCGTTCGGTCCGCGAGGACCCTGGTGAGATCTGCTTCAGCCGGGTTGGAAGCGAGGAAACCAACCTTGTGGGAAATCGCATCCGCCCCGCAGATCACGGCGTCATAATTGAACCGGCAGGCAAACTCTTCGGTGGCCCGGCCAAAACTGCCGCGCTCAGAGCGAATGACTTCTCCCCCAGCCAGATGGACACGGGTCCCATTTTGGTCCGCGAGGGAAGCAACGGTCGAAATTGAGTTGGTGACGACTGTCAGGCCGTTCAGATCGCGCAGTTGTTCGGCGACGTGGGTCGTGGTCGATCCAACGTTGAGAAACACCACCATTCCGTCTGAAATCAGATTGCGGACAGCACGCCCAATACGTGTCTTTTCCTTGGTGTTTTGCTCAAGGGCTCCGGAATACATCGGCGAACCCTGCGACCTGGAGAGGTAGGTGCCACCATGAACTCTCTCGACCTTGCCGATCTTTGAGAGTGATTTCACCAGGCGGCGAACGGTCTCTTCGGAGACGTCCATAACCTGCGCAATCTGAGCATTTCTTGCAGAGCCTCCCAGCCTTGCAAGAACATCGAGCAGTTCACGACCCCTATGAGGAATTTTTTCTTGATCTCCACCCATACGTTCATTAACCCACACTTCCGGCCATGAATCCACAAAAAAACAAAAAAATAGATAGATATGTGTTTTTTTTACCGAATTTGCCGGAAATACGTTCAAAAGCACACAAAATAGGCATCGCTACAGGTGAGAGCGGCTTCGCGGCTCTTCTGTGTAAATGCGCAGAATCCACCGGTCGGCCAAGGATGAGGCCGACCTAGCAGGTCCATATCTATCTTTTATGACAGCGTGCTGGAGTGCGGGTGCGGATGGTTTTACTTGTGTCGCGAGCGGGTTACCGCACCAGAGTCGGTGATCATGGTCATCGCCAGGGTCTGGTCGTGGTTTTTCATCTGGTGACGCAGCATTTGGCGCGTCAGGCGGGCCAGATCGGACTGGTAGTCCGGATGGTTTGCGACATTTTCCATTTCGCCACCCTTCGCGTGATCGAAAAGAAGCGGTGGCAGGTCAGCGGCGAACTCCACAAGCGTGAAGCGCTCGTCACGCATGCGACAAAGACTGGAATCGAGCGCAGTGGTTCCAAGATCTTGTTGCCACGGCGTTTCTGAAATCGGGTCGCCGAAATCAAGTTCGGAAAACGCGTAGGATTTCCAGTTCTCGGGCGTTTGCCCATCCAGGAACGGCAAGAGCGATCTGCCATCCATGGAGTTGGGGATCTCCTGACCAACCCAGTCAAGAATGGTCGGCGCAAGGTCGATTGATTCGGTGAACTCCCGAACGACCTGCCCAGCCTGAGTGGTCTTGCCCGGTGCACGTATGATGAGGGGTGTGTGATAGGCCGCATCATAAACGGTCATCTTGCCCCAGCTGTGGCGGTCGCCGAGCATTTCGCCATGGTCGGCCGTCACGACGATCAACGTGTTGTCATATTGTCCGCTGTCCTTGAGGAATTGCAGAACGCGGCCGATATGCTGGTCGACTTCCGTGGCAAGGCCCAGATAGACGGAGCGGAGTGTTTTGATGTTCTCATCGGTTTCCTCCAGCTCCGGAAATCCTTCGACAAAGCTGGCTGCGTTCGCTTTCCGGATCAATGGAGCGAAGAACCGGTGCAGGGCTTTTTCTGCTTCTTTGGTTTCGAGCCTGTTGGGAAGGGGAAGTTCCTCTGGCGAATACATGTCGTTGAAAGGTGCCGGTGCGACCAGTGGCGGGTGCGGCCGGATATAGGTCAGGTGTGCGAACCAGCTTTCCTGGCCGTAGGCCGGCATCGTGTTGAGGAAGGCATTGGTAAGGAAGGCGGTGTCGCTGTCTTCGGCGGCATAAAGCGCCGGGTCGTTGAGCTTGGGAGCGCCGCCGGTCGGGGAAACAGGTTTATAGACATCCCAGTACTTGTCGAACTTGTACCCTCGGTTGATCAGGTGTGACTGCCACGGATAGGACATTTCCAGCCGCATCTCGGTCATTTCGTGGAAGCCGGTCAACGGAAACTCGTAAGACTTCAGCGCGGGATCGTTTGCCGGATAAGCTCTCGGATCCTGAGAAGTGTCTGTGTAGCCGAACAGAAGCGGCATGTAGCCGGATTTGCGCATTTCAGTGGCAATGTTCGGAGTGTCGTGCCTCAGCGGCGTTCCATTGCGGACCGAGCGATGGTTCATTGCATATTGGCCGGTGAGGATCGATGCGCGCGACGGGCCGCAAGGGTTCACAACGGAATAGTGGCGGTGAAAGCTGACCGCATCGTCTGCGAATGCACGAAGGTTCGGCAGATCAACATACTCCGCCAACTCGCCGAAGACGCAATCAGCACGCAGCTGATCGATGATGATGAACAGAACATTCCGGCTGTCGTGCATGTCGAATTTCCTCCAGGGGCGATTTCCGCGCGCTGACCCGGTTTCGAGTCGGTGAGGCGGAAATTCGTCCGTGTTTCTAGCAAGATCGAACGCCTTTTTCCGAGCGAAATGATCGCGCCTTGATCACATTGCACGAACGCTGCCCCAAAAGCGCACCCTTAGGCACTCTCAATCTGCAGCTCGGTTTTCCATCGCAGATAATACGTTGTTTTGTGTGTTTATGAGGGGTTTTGTGATTTTTTGCAAAAACATTATTGCGTTTTTGTGGATTTAGTGAGGTAATGATGTGTGTTTGAATGTTGTGAGCTGGCTAAATGATTACTCATTCCCACAGGGAGCTTGAGTTACTGAGTGTTTTGCGCAGGCTCGGCGGTTCCGCCCGGAATGCCGATCTTGCAAAAGCCCTGGACGTTTCTGAGGAAACCGTGCGCCGTGCGGTCAAGGCGCTGTCGAAAAGCGGCGCGGTGGCCCGTGTTCATGGCGGTGCCTACCTTGTGGGAGCGCAGGGCGATCCGAGTTTTTTCCGGCGTATCGCCCAGCATGAAGATGAAAAACGAAAGATTGCGCTTGCCGTTGCCGAACATGTCGAGGACGGCATGTGCCTGTTTCTGGATGTCGGTACGACGACTGCATTTGTTGCCGAGGAGCTGCGGGGGTACGCGCGTCTGACCATCGCCACAAACTCGATCGGTGTCGCCCAGGCACTGGTGAACCACAACGGCAACAGCGTGCATCTTCTCGGCGGAGAAATGCAGCAGGATGAACGCGGTACTTTCGGATCCCTGACCGAGGCACAGGCGAGGGGATTTGCATACGACCTGGCATTGCTGAGTGCCGATGGTCTTTCCAGTTCCCACGGGTTTCTTTACGTGAATGCCAGTGAAGCCCAGCTCGGAACCGTCGTTGGACAATGCAGCGATAAGGTCCTGATCGCTCTTGATCATTTTAAATTTGAAAAACGTGCACCCTACCGGGGATTGACCCTGGATGAGGTTGATTTCCTGGTAACGGATGTGCCGCCCACCGGCGACCTGTCGCATCGGATCAAAAGCGCCGGAGTGGAAATTGACGTTGCATCGCGTGACCTGAAAGAGGCCCAGAATGACTGACTACAGTGCGCATGCGTTGCACATGGCCAACATTGGTGCAGAAGTGGCCCGCAGCTACTTTCGTGGCCGGCTCGGTATCGAATTCAAGGAAGACGAGAGCCCGGTTACTCAAGCCGACAAGGCGGTGGAGTCGAAGGTTCGAGCCTATCTCGCCGAACAGTTTCCAGATCACGGCATATTCGGAGAAGAGCACGGAATCGAGGATGTGGACGCCGAGAATGTCTGGATCATCGATCCCATCGACGGAACCCGTTCGTTTCTGTCAGGGCATCCTCTCTTCGGCTTCCTGCTCGGGCATCTCGTCGACGGAGTTCCGCGTCTGGGCGTCATCGGTATGCCTGCTTTGCATGAAACATTCATGGGCGTGAAAGGCGAGGGAGCGACGCTCAACGGCAAGGCCATCAACGCCTCCGGCCAGACGGAGCTCGATCAGGCCATCGTGTTTATCAACGAGGGCGACAAGCTCTACTGTGATAAACCCGGAGTGTTCGAGCGCCTCATGAAAATCGGGCAGACCCGCCGCTTCACCTATGACTGTTACCCGCATGCCCTTCTGGCGGCAGGTCACGTCGATGTCGTCGTTGATTACGACTTGCAGCCTTACGACTACCTGCCGGTATCGGCGGTGGTTGAGGCTGCAGGCGGCATCATGACGGACTGGCAGGGCAATGCGTTGACGTTGCATTCGGACGGATGCGTGGTGTCGGCCGCCACGCCCGAACTGCATGCTCAGATGCTGAAATTGCTGGATGGCTGACAATGGCGATCGTTAGTTTCCTCATAAGCCTGTTCGGTGCAACCATGCTGCTGCTGTTCGCGGTGCGAATGGTGCGGACCGGTATTGAGCGGAGCTACGGCGCCTCTTTCAAACGCTTGCTGACCAGGCAAAGCGGGCAGCTGCAGGGCAGTCTGATGGGAGTCGGGCTCGCGATCGTCTTGCAGAGTTCGGCTGCTGTCGCGCTGCTGGCAGCCGGGTTTGCGGCCAGCGGTCTCCTGAGCTTCGGCATGGGACTAGCGATCGTTCTCGGCGGCGATCTAGGTTCCGCATTCATTATCCAGATTCTGTCCTTCAAGCTGGATTGGCTCGTGCCGCTCCTGCTCGCGGTCGGTGGATGGCTTTTCGTCAAGACCGAAACACGCAAGTGGCGTCAGCTTGGCCGGATATTGATGGGCATTGCCTTTATCCTGATTTCACTGCGTTTCCTGCGCGAAGCCATGGATCCCATCCGTGACAGTGCCTTTCTTCCCGCCATCGCGGCCTATCTTGAGCGGGACTACATCACCGCCTTCATCGTTGGTGCTGCGCTTGCGTTTGTCATGCATTCAAGCGTTGCTGCCATCTTGATGTGCGTCACGCTGGTGCAGATCGGGGCCATTCCGTTTGCTGCTGGCCTGTCGCTTGTGCTGGGGGCAAATTTCGGCAGCGCCTTCATTCCCGTCTGGTTGAGCCGCGGAATGCCCATTCCGGCACGTCGCATACCTTTGGCCAACCTTATTCTCAGGGGAACACTGGCGATCTGTGTTCTGTTCGTGTCGCAAAACCTCCTGAGAGCCGGGTTGGTTGGAAACCCGGATGGCGGCCAGATGCTGGTTTATGCCCATATGGGCTTCAACGCATTGCTGCTCGTTCTGGCGCTTCCCTTCTGTAACTATCTGGCCGGTCCGATGGAACGTATCCTGCCTGAGGCCGGTGGCGATCAGAAGCAGGGCGCTGAATTTGCGCACAAGCCCGTCAGCGTTCTGGACGAGGCAGACCTCGAAGTTCCCGCACAGGCGCTTACCAGCCTGAAGCGTGAATTGTTGCGAATGCTTGGCGTTGTTGAATCCATGTTCCGCCCCGTTCTGTCGCTCTATGAACACGGCGAAAAGGAAGCGATCCGATCCCTGCAGGCCATGGACCTTGATGTGAACGAGTGTCTTTCCGGTATTCGTTCCTACGTGGCATCCATTCCTCAGGAGAGTTTCGGCAAGGAAAACACGCGCGAGGCGCTCGATCTGGCCGAATACGCAATCCGCCTCGAGACGGCTGGCGACGTTGTTTCAAAGCGCCTTGCCGTCCTTGCAAATGAACTGCGCAAGAAAAAGGCGAAGTTTTCAAAAGCCGGATGGGAAGAGCTGGTGGACATGCACGAGGCAATCCTGTCCAACCTCAAGCTCGCTTCGAACGTTCTGATTTCGGACGACCTTGAAAGCGCGCGGTTGCTCAGCCTTGAAAAAACAGAACTTAAACGCGCGGAGCGCCAGAGCCGGAAACGGCATCTGAAACGCCTTCAAGGTGGCAATGCCGAGAGTTTTGAGACCAGTGACATTCACCTGGAAACGCTCCGTGCGCTGCGCGAATTCAACAGCCACATTGCGGCCGTTGCCTATCCGATCCTCTACGGAAACGGACAGCTTCTGGAGACTCGATTGATTGAAAACATGCCTGATGAAGGAGGCTCGGTATGACGAAAGCCGTCGAGATTCTGAATGCCGAAGGCAAGGGACGCGTCGTTATTTTGTGTGAACACGCCTCCAGTCACTTTCCTCCGCAATATGACAATCTCGGACTTTCGGCTGCGGACAGCGTCAGTCATGCCGCCTGGGACCCGGGAGCCCGTGATTTGTCTCTGTTCCTCTCCAGGGCCTTGGATGCTCCGGTTGTCGCCTCGTGCGTATCCCGGCTGGTTTATGACTGCAACAGACCGCCGGAAGCACCCGGTGCCATGACCGAAAAGTCCGAACTGATTGAGGTGCCTGGCAATCGTGGTCTGTCCGCCGAGGAGCGTCAGGAGCGGATTAGGACTGTCTATGAGCCGTTCTGTGACGCGGCCGGCAAGGTGCTCGATCGCCATGGCCCGGACACTGTGGTTGTGACTGTGCACAGTTTTACCCCGATCTATTTCGGCAAACCGCGCACGGTGGAAATCGGTCTGCTGCACGACAGTGACAGCCGGCTTGTCGACGAAATGCTGGATCATGCCGGTTCTCTTCCTCACCGCCGTGTTGCGCGGAACGAGCCTTATGGACCTGAGGATGGTGTAACGCACTCGCTGCAGATCCATGCGCTGAGCCGGAGCTTGGCCAACGTAATGATAGAGGTTCGCAACGACCTTCTGCGCGCACCTGAAGACATTGATGAAATCGGACAGGAACTGCTGAGCCTTTTGCTTCCTGCCCTTGAAAAGATCACGAATGGGGAGACTGTTTCGTGAATGCAGTTTTGAGCTTTGACAGCCTGAAGGCGCAAGTGGCCGAAGGCGAAGTGGATACGGTTCTGGTCTGTCTTGTCGACATGCAGGGACGTTTGATGGGCAAGCGTTTTCACGCAGGTCACTTCATCAATGGTGCCTATGAGGAAACCCATTGTTGCAACTACCTTCTGGCAACGGATCTGGAGATGGCAACGCCCGACGGTTATGCGTCAACTTCTTGGGAAAGCGGGTATGGCGACTATGTCATGAAGCCGGATCTTGCCACTTTGCGCCCGGTTCCCTGGCTCGAAGGCACGGTAATGGTTCTGTGTGACATTCTCGACCACCACACGCATGAAGAAGTCTCGCATTCGCCCCGCGCCATCCTGAAAAAACAAGTCAAACGGCTCGAGGCGATGGGCTTTGATGCCAAGATGGCAACGGAGCTTGAATTCTTCTTGTTTGCCAAGAGTTTCGATGAAATACGAAAGTCGGGTTTCCGCGATCTGGAGCCGATCTCAGGTTACAACGAGGACTATCACATTCTTCAAACAACCAAGGAAGAACACGTGATGCGTCCGATCCGCAATCATTTGTGGAATGCCGGTATTCCGGTTGAGAATTCCAAGGGGGAGGCCGAGACAGGACAGGAAGAACTCAACATCAAATACGCGAGCGCCATGGATACGGCTGCGTATCACACGATTGCCAAACACGCGGTCAAGGAAATTGCCTGGCAGAACGGGCATGCCGCGACTTTCCTGCCCAAGTGGAACCACAACAAGGTCGGTTCCTCGAGCCATGTTCATCAGTCTCTCTGGCAAGACGGCAAGCCGGTTTTCTACGACGAGACCGACGAACACGGAATGTCGAAGCTGATGAAGTCCTACATGGCTGGACTGCTCAAATACGCTCCAGATTACACATACTTCATGGCCCCTTACATCAACAGCTACAAACGGTTTATGAAGGGTACGTTTGCGCCGACGAGAATAATCTGGTCCGTCGACAATCGCACGGCAGGTTTCCGCCTGTGCGGTGACGGAACCAAGGCCATTCGTGTCGAATGCAGGATCCCCGGATCGGACATGAACCCCTACCTTGCCATGGCTGCCATGCTGGCGGCAGGCATTGCAGGTATTGAAGAAGGGCTGGACCTTCAACCACCGACAAAGGGTGACGTTTACCAGGGAGATACGGGCATGATACCGGGGACCCTGCGTGAGGCGCGTGAGACACTGCGGACGTCGGAAATGTTGCGGGGCGCTTTTGGAGACGATGTGATTGATCACTACACCCGGGCGGCCGGCGTGGAAATTGAGGATTTTGAACGCGCGGTGACCGACTACGAAATCCAGCGCGGCTTTGAACGCGCCTGACTTCGGGCGCATCCAGACACAGCCTTTCTAAAGAAGGAAATCGGCATGAGCCGGAGTTTGAAATGTATCTCGCCGATCGACGGGTCGGTGTTTGCAGAACGTGAAACCCTGTCGCGTGAAGAAGCTTTTGAAGCTGCCGGCAAGGCACGCGCAGCCCAGGTTGCCTGGTCCGAACGCCCGCTGCAGGAGCGCATAGACCTGGTCATGGCAGGAGTTGCTGCGGTCGGCGCCATGAATGACGAGATCGTGCAGGAACTGGCGCAGATGATGGGACGTCCGATCCGCTATGGCGGGGAGTTCGGCGGTTTCAACGAGCGGGCCAGCCACATGGCCCAAATCGCGGAAGAGTCTCTCGCTGACATCAAGGCCGGGGAGGACGAGAACTTCCTGCGATACATCAAGCGCATCCCTCATGGCGTCGTGTTGGTGGTCGCTCCCTGGAACTACCCCTACATGACAGCTATCAACACGGTTGCTCCGGCACTGATCGCAGGCAATACCGTTCTGTTGAAACACGCCACGCAGACCCTGTTGGTAGGCGAACGCATGGCGAAGGCCTTTCATTCTGCAGGCATTCCGGAAGACGTCTTCCAGAACGTTTACCTGGACCACGACACCACATCCGAAATGATCAGCGCGCGCGCGTTCGATTTTGTCAATTTCACCGGATCGGTCGGCGGCGGCAAGGCCATGGAAAAGGCTGCGGCGGGAACCTTTACCGGCGTCGGCACAGAGCTTGGCGGTAAGGATCCGGGATACGTCATGGAAGACGCGGATCTCGATGCGGCTGTTGATACGCTGATCGATGGTGCCATGTTCAATTCCGGCCAATGTTGCTGTGGCATCGAGCGGATTTACGTCCATGAGAGCCTTTACGACGCGTTCGTTGAAAAGGCGGTCGCGATTGTGAAAAGCTATAAGCTCGGCAACCCTCTGAACGCCGAAACGACAATTGGACCGATGGCAAATGTCCGCTTTGCCGATGAGGTCCGGGCGCAGATCGCAGAAGCCGTCGAAGCCGGTGCAGTCGCTCACATCGAGACCTTCGCGGAAGACGATGGCGGCGCTTACCTGACACCACAGATCCTGACCAATGTCACCCATGACATGCGGGTGATGCGGGAGGAGAGCTTCGGGCCGGTTGTGGGCATCATGAAAGTATCTTCCGACGAGGAAGCGATCCGTTTGATGAACGACAGCGACTTCGGTCTGACGGCGTCACTTTGGACCCGTGACATCGATCGTGCGGTTCGTGTAGGGGACCGGATCGAAACCGGAACCGTGTTCATGAACCGAGCTGATTATCTCGATCCGGGCTTGTGCTGGACCGGTTGCAAGGATACCGGACGTGGGGGTGGATTGTCGGTGATCGGGTATCACAACCTGACACGCCCGAAGTCCTATCACCTCAAAAAGGCCACGAGCTGAAGCGGTCAATCCGCTGATGTGAAACCGACAGATCCCGAGCCCGCACCTGGACGAGGCAGCCAGGGGACTGTTGGAGAATATGAAAACACTCGATCAATAAGCTGGCGTGCAAGCAATGGCATGATGCCCGTGCGCGACCAGCCTCTTTACAGGAAACATGTCGATGAGCCTTGTTGGAAACTGGTCTTATCCGACCGCAATCAAGTTCGGTGCAGGACGTATCAAGGAACTGCCTGAGGCATGCGCCGCAACGGGTATGAAGAACCCTCTTCTGGTGACCGATAAGGGGCTCGCGGAGCTGCCAATCACCAAGTCGACTCTCGATATCATGGAAGCAGCCGGCCTGGGGCGGGGACTGTTCTGCGAAGTCGATCCCAACCCGAACGAAAAGAACCTTGAAGCAGGTGTCAAAGCCTATAATGCCGGTGGTCATGATGGCGTGATTGCGTTTGGTGGCGGATCCGGTCTCGATCTGGGCAAGATGGTCGCTTTCATGGCGGCTCAAACCCGTCCGGTCTGGGACTTCGAGGATATTGGCGACTGGTGGACGCGTGCTGACGCTGATGTCATTGCGCCGATCATCGCGGTTCCGACGACTGCCGGAACCGGATCTGAAGTCGGGCGTGCGAGCGTCATCACCAATTCCGAGACCCACGCAAAGAAGATCATCTTCCACCCGAAGGTGCTGCCGTCCGTTGTCATCTGCGATCCGGAACTGACAGTCGGTATGCCTGGTTTCATTACCGCTGGAACCGGTCTTGATGCCTTCGCTCATTGCGTAGAGGCGTTCAGTTCTCCGCATTATCACCCGATGAGTCAGGGCATTGCCCTGGAGGGCATGCGTCTGGTCAAGGATTACCTGCCCCGGGCATATGAAAATGGCAGCGACATCGAAGCACGTGCTCACATGATGTCGGCTGCAGCGATGGGTGCAACCGCCTTCCAGAAGGGGCTTGGCGCTATCCACGCCATGAGCCATCCGATCGGAGCCGTATTCAACACGCACCACGGCACCACGAATGCCGTCTGCATGCCCACTGTGCTCGACTTCAATGCCCCGGCCATCGCTGACCGCTTCAACACGGCGGCGGCCTATCTTGGGATAGAAGGCGGCTTTGACGGTTTCCGTGCATTCGTGAAGGAATTCAACGACAGCCTTGGTATTCCGGGCAGTCTTTCCGATCTCGGTGTCAGGGAAGATGCCATTCCGGAACTGGTCAAGGGAGCCATTGTCGACCCGAGCTGCGGTGGCAATCCGATTGAGTTGACTGAAGAAAACCTGACTGGCCTGTTCAAGGCCGCCCTCTGATAACATGAGCCTGAGCGTTATCCTGATCGTCCTGTTGGCGGCAGTTCTGCATGCCACCTGGAACACCATTGTTAAAACAGCTGCGGACGGGGCGATCACACTTGGGCTTGTCGCGCTTGGGCACGTGCTGCCCGGGACGGTGATGGTCCTTCTTCTGCCCTTGCCCTCGGCAGAGAGCTTTCCTTACATCCTGATGACCACGGTCATTCAGTTCGGTTACTTCTATACGCTCTGCCAAGGTTATAAATTCGGTGATCTGAGTGTTGTCTATCCGATTGCCAGAGGCATTGTACCAGCCTTGGTTTCCCTCTGGGCGGCTCTCTTTGTGGGAGAATACCTTCCGATACAGGCCTGGGTTGGAATTGGCCTGATCGCACTCGGGATCATTTTTTCCAGTTGGTCCGTTTTGCGTGCGGGCATCAAGAAGCGAGCCGTGGGATTTGCGATTGCAACCGGGATCTTCATTTCCGGCTACTCGCTCACGGACGGGATCGGTGTCCGTATTTCCGGGAACACGCTCAGCTATTGGGCCTGGGGAGCATTGCTGAACATCTTCGTCGTGATGTTTTTGGGAATGCGCTATCGCGCGGTCTTGCCCCTAATGCCTGCCCGGACCTGGGTCATCGGTATTGCGGGCGGGATGGTGTCCATGGTCGCCTACGGCCTGGTCCTCTATGCAAAGAACTTCGCACCACTCGGCGCGGTCTCAGCGCTCCGTGAAACGTCAGTCATTTTTGCGGCCCTGATCGGCTTCGTGTTCCTGAAGGAAGGGTATTGGGCGCGGCGGTTGACGGCGGCTGTTCTGATGGTGGCAGGCGTCACAACTTTGAGCCTTGCAGTCTGACTATCGAACGAAATCGTAATTGGCACAAAGATTGTAGCCGGAGGTGAATGGAACGCCGTTGCCGACAAAGGCCAGCATGATCAGCTGATCGGCGGAAGGTTGCGCAAAAACGAGATAGCTGACGGGGTCATCGCAGAGAGAATATCCCCCAAGCAAAGGCGGACTGGCCGGAGGGTCGAGTTTGTAAATCTTGCCTGGCAGTTCTGCCTTCTGGACGGCCCAAGGCCCGGTACGCTCAGTCACGAACTTTATCGGCAGCCGGATGCCGTTCCCGAAGGTCAGGCTGTCCTCTCCCATCGAAATATCACCGGTGACGAAGCGTGAATTGCCGAGAGCTTTCCATGTGTGGCCGTTGGAGTGCACCGGCTGCAAGGCTCCGGTAACGACCTCCTTGACACTGGCTTCACGGCTTTCCATCAAGTCTCCCGCGGGCTGTGGCGTATCTCTTGATGGTTCGGCGGCCGCCTCAGTCGTCTGGGGTTGCAGCGACAGTGCTACCCTGAAGCCGAGCGCATTCGATCTGCCTCTTTCTATGTCGTTTGGCGCTTCTGGATCATAGCCATAAAAAAGACGTTCCGAGGCCCTCATGGAAGTGTAGGGCAGCTCATAGGCACCGCCTCTGGCAACAAACACCGTACAATCGGATTTGGAACGTGCGGTACCGTCTGCAGGTGAGCCCTCGTAAGTATTGAAAAAGCAATCGGCAGTCATTTCCTGAACGTTGCCGAACATGTCGTACAAACCCCACGGATTGGGCTTGTAGCTGCCAACTTCTGCCGTCCACTCCCGCCGGATTGTTTCGGCACACGGTGACGCAATGCCGACAGCGTAACCGGACTGCTGATCGGCAAAGTTGGAATACTCGCACGCTCTGGAAAGGTCGTTGCCCCAGAAGGCAATCGTTTCAGTTCCGGCTCTTGCTGCGTATTCCCATTCGGCTTCGGTGGGGAGGCGATAATCTCGTCCCGTTTTCGCCCTCAGCCATTGCAGATATGCGTCCACTTCGCCGCGCGATATGCAGGAGGCCGGTTGACGGTCATTCACCGGTAGTCCCGGTCGGCGATGAGATCCGTCCGAGATGATAACGGCGTTTGGCCCATGCATGATCTTGTGGCTGTCGGGGTGAAGTGTACCCGAATGCTTGTGTGCCAGAGGTCCCCGCTCGATGAGCCGCACAGTGCAACTGCCGCCAACTTCAGTACCGGTCTCTTGAACGAAAAGGTCGAACTCTTCGACGCTCACCTCGAAGCGGCCGATGGCAAAGCTGTAGTCCAGGGTGACTTCATGCCTGGGCATTGCGTTTGCCAGATTGAATTCGATGAAGGGCACACGCTTGTCCTCGGGCGTTGCACCCATCATGAAACGTCCCTTCGGCAAGGAAGCCATCTCGGGGCAATATTCGCAGTCCTTGAAAAATGCCACCTCAGATGGGGTGTCTTTCAACTCTTCATCCGCGCTGTCCGGCGTTTGTAATTTCGCGGTTTCCTTCTTGGAATTTTGAACCAGCTCCATGAGGCGTCTTGTCTGTCCGGGTGTCAGCATTCCGGTTGCCGGCGCATTGATCAAACGCTGAAATGCGGCGATCGCGGAACGGGTTCTTCGACCTTCGACACCGTCCGCCGGGCCGGCATCGATGCCCATACCGAGCAGGAGCTTTTGAATTTCAAGCAGTGAGTGCCTTCTTGTCTCCTCACCGGTCTGCGCAGTGGATTGTATCGGTATGCAAGGATCTTCCCGAAGAATGCGTGACCCGTCGAAAGAGTTGTACACGACGCTGTGCTGCGGTTCGAACAGGGCAATGACAGGGGCTGCATCAATCACCGCCGAAACCATATAGGTGCCGTGCGTCTCAGCGGGAGGAAACACGAGCCCCACCTCCTGGTTGTCGATCTGCAGCACCTTGTCTTCCGGTGCGTAGTGTACCTGGTACGAACCATCCGGCCCCCGGCATTCCATACTTCGGTTTTCATCAGCCAGAACTGAAGCCGCCGGGATGAAAATGGTCGCAATTCCGAGCAAACCGACGTGCAACAAACGTCTGGCCACAATCTCGCTCCCATTTGCGATCATCGGGAGGCATCAAGCCGCAATAGACCGGGGATTTCCCCTGGTTCAGGCTCGAAAAGAGCCTCTATTCGAAGCGGTCGCGCCGATGATCGGAACACCATGATCTGGTAGGAAAATGGCAATCAAAATTCTAAAAAACAGTTCGGTCACCATACCAAACAACCGGGATGCGACATATAAATAAGGTTGTTTAGCTAGGTCTATTCGCTTGCTAGTTTTGGTAACGAAATCGTGTGCAAGGGCGAGAAAACAAACAGCTTCCTGCGCTTCCAGCGGGCAAGAGGAATGGTTGCTGGAATGATCAGAGTTTATTCAGGGTTGAGTGCGTGGCCGTTATCCAGACATTCCGATTAAAGCGCTTCTGAAGGAAAGCCGGTGATCCGATCTAGCCCGCCTCGATAACCCGCTTTCAGCTCGGTAACCATCGACACATTGCATCTGCGCCCCGGCAGCTCACCCCTCCGCCTTGATCGCGTTGATCACGATGGAAAGCGCATGATCAAGGTCGGACTTGCTGATTGTCAGTGGCGGAGAAAGAGTAAGCACATTTCCCTGACTGATCTTGAAGCTCAGACCCTCTTCCAGGCAGGCATAGTAGATCCGCTCAGCGCTATCGCGATCTGGAGTGTTGTCGTCCCGGTCCTCAATAACCTCGACACCGAACATGAGCCCGCGGCCGCGAATGTCTCCGACGGTCGGAATATTCTGAAGCTCGTTTTTCAGACGTGAGATGGCGTATGCGCCAAGTTCCGCCGATCGCTCGACCAGGCCTTCTTCCTCAATGATCTGGAGTGTCGTCAAGGCCGCACGGGAGGTCACTGGATTTTTCTCGTGGGTGTAATGGCCAATGGCGTACTCTCCGCACACATCCAGTTCCTGGCGGGTGACACAGGCAGCTATCGGCAAAATGCCGCCGCCGAGTGACTTGCCGATGGTAACGATGTCAGGAATTACGTCGTCATGTTCAAATGCGAACATCCTGCCGGTCTTGCCCAGGCCTGTCGGAATCTCGTCGAATATCAGCAGGGCGCCGTGCCGATTGCAGGCTTCGCGCACCCGTTTCCAGAAACCGGGTGGCGGGACCAGAGGTATGGCGCGCATCGGTTCGGCGATCACCGCGCCGACATCCCCTTCGCGGCCAAGCACGAATTCGATCATGTTTGCGCAGGCTGCGGCACTGTCCTCAAGGGTCTTGTGTCCATAAGGGCATTGCGTGGGATGATAGGTGGCCACATGCTCCGCTCCCGGTAAAAGCGGCCCCGCAATATGGCTGCGGAACGTCGCCTCGCCGCCCACACTGGCAGCACCGAACCCGGCGCCGTGGAATGCGTCCCAGAAGCTTATCGTCTTGAAGCGCTTTGTCGCCGCGCGAGCGATCTTTAGCGCCACCTCATTTGCGTCGGACCCACCGGTGGTGAAAAGTACCTTGTTCAGATCACCCGGCGCGATACTGCCGAGCTTTTCTGCCAGTTCCACTGCCGGGTCGTTGGTGAACCTTCGCGGCGCAAACGGCAAGTCATCAAGCTGTGCCTTGATCGCGGCAACCAGGCGCGGGTGCCCGTAGCCGATGTGATGGACCGAGTTGCCATGGAAATCCATGTAACGTCGGCCGTCCATATCCTCGATCCAGATACCTTCGGCCTTTGCGATTGTCGATACGCAAGGGGAGGAAAGCGATTGGTGCAGGAAAGCATTCGCGTCCCGTTCCAGAAGGGGTGCCGATTTCGGCCCGATCGACTTTTTCAGCCACGCCTTACGGGCATCGGACGTATTGGATTCACCTTCTGTGTGAACGAGTTGCGTCATGATTTTCCTCTCGCTGCCACGCAGCGCGCGCAGCCTCTAGATCGACAAAAAGGGGCGAGGCCACTCGGGCCTCGCAGTCCAGGGAGGAACGCCCCGGCTTATCGCGGCCAGGGCAGGGAATAGGTCTTCACATTGGTGAAGAACTTCATCGCTTCCAGGACACCTTCCTTCACCGCGTTGCCACTATCTTTGATGCCGCCGAACGGAGACATTTCGATACGGTAGCCGGGCTGTTCCCAGATGTTGCAGGTGCCGACGTTCAAACCGTTGATATAGGCAATCGCGCGGTTCAGGTCGTTCGTGCAGACACCGGAACTCAGACCGAATTCCGTTGAGTTGGAAATCGCCATGACCTCTTCGTCATTGTCCGGAACGCGAACAATCGGAACGATCGGGCAGAACGTCTCTTCCATGACGAGTTCCGATCCGTGCGGTACCTTGTCCACGACGATCGGCGGCAACAAGGCACCCTGGCGCCCCGGATGATAGAGAATTTCCGCCCCTTCCTCGGCCGCCATCAGAACCCGTTTCTCAAACAGTTCCGCCGCTTGGGCATGGACAACGCATCCCAGCTGCGTTTCAGGATCCATTGGATCGCCGAACCGGATCGCCTTGGCCTTTTCCAGAACCAATGGAACAAAGCGGTCTGCAACGCTTTCCTGAACGAGAATGCGCTTGACGGCGGTGCAGCGCTGGCCGGAGTTGCCGGTTGCGCCTGCAACAGCGATCGTGGCCGCCTTTTCCAGGTCGGCGTCCGACAGATCATTGAGAATGATCAGCGGATCGTTGCCGCCAAGCTCCAGGGCAGTGCGCTTGTAACCTGCTTTTTCGGCGATCATCTTGCCCACCGGCACACCACCGGTAAACGTGATGATGTCTATGTTCTCGTTGGTGATCATCTCCTCGCCGATATCTTTCGGCCATCCGGTAACGATCTGGAACATCTCGTGCGGCAGGCCGGCTTCATAAAGGATATCAGCCAGTGCAATCGCCGTCAGTGGCGTCAGTTCTGTCGGCTTGCAGACCACGCAGTTGTTGGTGGCAATCGCCGGCGCGATCTTGTGCGAAACCATGTTGAGCGGGTGATTGAACGGAGTGATTGCAGAAATCGCCCGCACAGGCTCCCGCTTGGTGAAGATCTTGCGATCCTTGCCCTGAGGGGTCAGGTCGCAGGAGAAGATCTGACCGTCATCCAGGATTGCCATTTGACCGGCCAGGGTGAAAACGTCATAAGCCCGCCCGGTTTCGTATAGTGCGTGCTGATGACAGATCCCGAGCTCCAGGGTCAGCCACTTGGCCAGCCACTCGCGTTTTTCCCGGATCAGTTCCGCAGCCCGGAACAGGATCTGCTGGCGCTCGTAGCGTGTCAGAACCGGCGTATAGTTCGCGGCGATCTCGAAGGCGCGCGCCGCGTGTTCTGCCTTTCCGGCCGGAACGGTTCCGATGATCTCGTTCGTATACGGGTAATGCACGGGCACGACATCGTCGGTGAAGACCTCTTCACCGCCAATGCGCATCCCCTCGTTGCGGATTTCTACGTTGATGGTCATCTCACTGGGCCGCTGCGCTTGTTGCGTAAAAGAAGGCATCGAAGTTCCGCAGGACCGGTGCCTCCGGCAGATCGATCTTGCGGTTGACGATGAACGGGACCACCTGCTCGGTCAGTCCACCATGACTGCGCAGGGGCTCTTTCAAGGCTGCCAGATCATGACGGTCTTCGGAAGTGCCGATGCAGATGTTTTCGCCTGAGACCATGACCAGGTCGCCGATGCGGTCACCCGGCAACTCGTATTCCTTGATCGCTTCTTCCTTGGTCAGCACATGGGTGATGCCGTCGGTCGCACGCAGTTTCGCGATGATATCGCCCTGATCCGCCCCTTCCGGCAGATAGGCGGTCGCAAAGGAACCAAGGGCGCCGTGGTGTACGACATAAGGGTCGGTGATCGGCAGGATCACGCGGGCCTGATCCTTGCCCAGCCACTCGTCCATGAGATCCTGAACGTAAACAACGGCCGGAGAACCATCCGCCAGGTGCTTCGGCTTCATGCCGTGGTCGGCGGTGACAACGATGGCCGCGCCCAATTCATCCAGCTGCGCCAGATACTTGTCGAACATGGCGTAGAAATCGAGTGCACCCTGCTGGTCCGGTGCGAACTTGTGTTGGATGTAATCGGTGGTCGACAGGTACATCACGTCCGGCTTGAATTCCTTCAGAAGCTTCACGCCCGCCGCGAAGACGAACTCGGAAAGTTCTGCGGAGTAGACTTCCGGCACTTCCATGCCCAGCCACCTGGAGGCATTGTCGATACCGTTTTCGGCAAGTGTCGCCTGATCGGACTTCTCCGAGGAGAAACAGATGGCGCGGCCTTCATCGAACTTCAGCCCGGCGCCCAGAAGCGCACGCAGCTTGTCTTTTGCGGTTACCACGGCAACACGGGCACCGGCTTCGTAGAACTTGGAAAAGAGGGTCGGCGCGCGCAGGAAACGCACGTCGTTCATCATCACCTCTTCACCTGAATCCGGATCGATCAGGTAGTTGCCGCAGATGCCATGCACGATCGGCGGACGGCCGGTTGCGATAGACAGGTTATTGGGGTTGGTGAAGGAAGGAATGACGGAGTGCGCCAGCTTGTCGGTGCCTTCCTCGCGCATTTTCTTCAAGGTCGGCATCAGGCCCTTGGCAATCGCCACATCCAGGTACTCCGGCTCGCACCCATCGAGGCAGATCGCGACTGCCGGTACTTTCGGGCCAGCGTAAACGCGCTCGTTTGCTTCAACGCTCGTGTGAATTGTCATGTTTGTTCCTTGTTCTTTCAGGAGGCCAGTTTGGCGCGTTCTTCCAAAGCTGCCGGTGGCGGGTTGGCGGAGGCTACTCCCATCTCGCGCAGCGATTCTCTTGCAGCAACAACAACCTGCCGCATAACGTGTTCATCCATCTGACCGATGCAGCCGACACGGAAACTGTCAACCACGGTCAGCTTGCCCGGATAAATGATGAAGCCCTTGTCTTTCATGAGCTCGTAAAAGCGATTGAAAATGAAATTCGGATCTGCGGGGCAGAAGAAGGTCACGATAATCGGTGAAAGCCAGCGATTGTCGAGCAGGGTTTCAAAGCCAAGCTCGCGCATGCCCTTGACCATGACATCCCGATTCTGGGTGTAGCGCCGTCCGCGGCCGGTCACACCGCCTTCAGTCTCGTGCGCGCGCAGAGCTTCCAGAAAGGCGGCAACAACATGAGTCGGCGGTGTGAACCGCCACTGGCCGGTCTTGTTCATGTGTGCCCATTGGGCGTGAACATCCAGGCTGAGCGAATGGCTGTTGCCTTTCGCGGCTTCCAACTCGGACTTGCGTGCCAGAATAAAGCCGAAACCGGGAACGCCTTCGATGCATTTGTTGGCCGAGCTGACCATCGCCTCGTAGCGGATCTGGGAAACTTCCAGCGGAATTGCTCCAAAGGCGGACATGCTGTCGACCAGCAGCTTTCGTCCGGCTGCATAAACGGCTTCCGAGATTTCCTCAACCGGGTTCAGGATGCCGGAAGAGGTTTCGCAGTGGATCGCCACCACATGGGTTATTGCTGGATCCGCCGCCAGGATCTGAGCCACCTCGTAACCACGCGGAGGCAGGTAATCGCCTTTGTCGAGCAGCTGATAGTCACGCCCCAGGTAATCGAGGGTCTGTGCGGCCCTGAGCCCGTATGCACCATTTGCCAGCACCAGGGCTTTGCCGTCCTTGGGAATGAAGGAAGCCAGCATTGCCTCAACGGAGAAGGTTCCTGAGCCCTGCATCGGCACGCAATCGAAATCGTCCGATCCGTCGCCCAGAAGATCAATCAGGCGTTGGCGAAGTTCACGGGTCATGGCACGGAAATCACCATCCCAGCTTCCCCAGTCCACGAGCATCGCCTCCTTGACGGCATAGGAGGTGGTCAGCGGTCCGGGTGTCAGAAGATATGGTTCACCCAGGCGCGGCGGCTCAATCCGTGGGTTATGGGCGTTCATCGGAAGCTCTCCAAGATTGGTGGTTCCCGAATACCTTTGCAGCAATTATATCTATATGTGAAATTGCAATTTTCAAT
The DNA here is from genome assembly GCA_039195965.1 of Pseudomonadota bacterium. GTDB lineage: Bacteria > Pseudomonadota > Alphaproteobacteria > Rhizobiales > Stappiaceae > Roseibium. Next base: position 24,094 of record JBCCVB010000020.1, on the reverse strand, counting down.
CGAAATATAGGTGGGGCTTATATGTCGAATGTTGGAGGTTTGCTGTGCGTCACAGTCAGTTGAAAGCCTTTCATCACGTTGCTCTTCTGGGTGGCTTTTCGCGCGCGGCCGAAGCGCTGTGCCACACCCAGCCGGCCATCTCCGAACAAGTGCGCAAGCTGGAGCAGGACCATGATGTTCTACTGTTTCATCGAGAGCGAAAGCGGGTGCATCTGACACAGGCAGGTGAAACGCTGTTTCGCATGACGAAGCAGTATTTCGAGATCGAGCAGCAGATCGAGGAATACATGTCCGAAACCAGTGCCGCGATCGAAGGCGAGCTTCGCATCGTTGCGGACTCCGCTCACCATGTGACCGAAATTCTGACGGAATTTCGCAAGAAATATCCGGATGTTACGGTTTCCCTCAGGGTGGGCAATACCAAGGAAATCGTGGAGGAGCTGCGTGCCTACAACGCGGAAATCGGAATTGCCGGCAGCGTTGATCCCGGCAAGGATATGGCGACGCTCAATCTCGGTTCGACCGAAATCACCGCCTTTGCGGAACGCGGATTTCTGCCGGCGGGCAAACGCAGCCTCAGTCTGAAGGAGCTTTCCAAACTGCCACTGATCTTTCGGGAGGAGGGGTCGAAAACGCGTGCCAAACTGGTTGAAGCCGCCGCCGAACATCGCATCAGGCTAAAGCCGGCCATCGTTGCCGAAGGCCGCGAGGCAGTACGCGAAGTGGTGGCTTCGGGAGCAGGTATCGGCTTCGTATCGAGGGCCGAGTTCGGTCATGACGATCGTCTGGTGCAGATCAGTCTGACGGACGTCGATCTGAAAATGAGCGAAACCCTGGTGCATCTGGCGCAGCGGCGGGAGGTCAAGGTGATACGCCACTTCATGGAAGTGGCCCGCAGGACACTTGCGGCAAAGTAAAAAGAAGGCGCACGAGAGTTCGTGCGCTTTCTGCTCGGCAGTTCAGCCTATCCCTTTGGCGTGATGAACGCCTCTCGCATGCCTTCAGGAGCCGTGATTCCCAGAAGCGCCAGGACGGATGCCGCGATGCCGAGCTGTGAAAGTTCTTCGGTTTCCGCCGGGGCCACCGCGTCGGAAAACAGGTAGAAGGGGATCTCGGTCGCAGCTGCCGTTGTGCCACCATGCCAGTGGTCTGCTGTCATACCGTGATCCGCGGTCACGATGATGTCGTACCCCAGCTTGCGCCAGACCGGGATGGCCCGCGAAAGCGCGTTGTCGATGTGCCAGATCTGCTGGCGGTATTCCTTGCTGTCGCCGCCATAGGTATGGCCAAGCGTGTCGGCGGAGCAGGTGTGCAGCAGCATGTAGTCCGGGGCGTGACGCTCCATCAGAAGTGTTGTCTGTGCACAGAGGTCGATCTCAGCCGGTGCGACCGCGTTGATCGGGCCGTAACCTTCCATCGAATAGAACCGCGCAAACTGGATATGCGCGTCTTCATCTTCATGTTCGACGGAGCGCAGCTGATCCCAGGCTTCATCGATATAAAGCCGGTGGAAGTATTCCTGGGCAACGGCACCGGTCGTCTTGCCCGCGGCGCGTGCCAGGGAAAAGATATTGGACGAAGAGGATCGCCGCACGGCTTCGTTGGAGACGATGCCATGCTCGTGCGGCCACAGACCAGTGTGGATCGTTTCATACATGGGTCCCGACAGGCTCGGGGTCGCTGTATGCATTTTCCAGCGTCGCGCCTGGCCAAGCGCGACGGCGCCTTCCAGATAACCGCATTCACTGACGACCGAGTTGAACCCCGCTCCATCCATGATCACGAGCGCCACTTTTGTCATTTGGAATCCCTTTTCATCGCAGCGGCCTGCAGCCGATAGCCGGCTGACTTAGCTCGGATTTCGGAATTTGAAAATACGGCAGCTCCGACATCCCGTGTCGCGCATGCGGACAAGTCGTCGCGGCTGAGCGCGAGTTGCGCATCGACAGAAGCTCAGAGGGGTTAAATTGTACGGAGAGGAGATACGAAAGAAATGGCGCACCCGAGAGGATTCGAACCTCTGGCCTCTGCCTTCGGAGGGCAGCGCTCTATCCAGCTGAGCTACGGGTGCGTGTCAGGCCGCTGATGATCCATGCGGCGGATAGAGCGTCCTCTTACAAGATCCGGTTGCCTTCGGCAATGGCTTTCTGTGCTTATGGACAAGATATCATGGCAGCGTTCACTAAGCTTGACGCGGGCTAGAGGGCTTGGTTGCCGGCCCTATTTGCCGGCAAGTGCCGAGGAAAAGAGGCGGTCGCGGGTGATGTCGTAAACCCAGTTGAAAACAACGGCATAAACGAGAAAGAAGACCACTGCGCCAAGGTCCATTGCCAGAACCGTCAGAAAGCTTTCCTGAAGGACATACATGAGCAGTGGCAGCGATACGAAAATCAGCCCGAACTCAAAGCACAGTCCGTGAAACAGGCGCAAGGGGAGGCGCCGTGACAGCCGATCGGTGCCGAACAGACCGTCAAAACCCCAGTTGTAGATAAAGTTCCAGACCATGGCGATCAGTGACAGGCTGACGCTCAGGGCTGTCATGGTGCCCGCACTCTTGCCTGTTACCATCATCGCGAGGGGTACGAAAAGGATCAGCGCAATCACCTCAAAGAGGACCGAATGCAGCACCCGTTCTTTAATCGTCATCAATGAAACTCCAAAATCCCGAAGCTCCTATAATCAAATTTCTTGATGCATAAAAATCAATTACCATCAGAAAAAGTGATAAGGTATGCGAATTCACCGAAAGTGAGGAACATGTACAGTCTGGAGCATCTCAGAATGTTTGCCGAAACCGTGGAGACGGGTTCATTCTCGGCCTGTGCGCGCAAACTTGGCAAGGTGCAGTCTGCAGTCAGTCAGGGGATTGCCTCTCTGGAAGTGGATCTGGATGTCGAACTGTTCGATCGGTCGACGCGCAAGCCGACGTTGACGGCACAAGGCAGCCGTATTCTTGAATTCGCCCGTTCGATCCTTCGGCAGGTGGATGACCTGAATGCAGCGACAGCTTCCATTCAGAGCGGCGAGGAAGCTGAAGTTCGACTGGCAATGGACAGCGCGCTGGCATTGCCGCGCCTGCCCGGGATTTTACACCGCTTCAGCGACCGTTTTCCGACAACTGCCCTTGAAATCGTTTCCGTGGCCAGTCCGGATATCGGTGGCCTCGTGAAATCGGGAGAGGTGGATCTTGGCCTCATTATTTCCGAGGCCGATATCGACAATGAAGTGGAGCACTGCTTTATCGGTAATTTGCCGTTTCATGCGGTCTGTGCCTCCGACCATCCGCTGGCCGGCCGGCAGCACCTCTCCATGAACGATCTGATCCCATATAGAGAATTGCTTTTGCGTGGAGCGGACAAAACCGGTCTGGATGCCTTTCCAAAGATGTCGACGCTTGCCTGGTTTGCCAACGACTATCGCACCATCTGCACAATGGTGATGGACGGCCTCGGCTGGGCCTATCTGCCAGCCTTTCTGGCAGATGAATGGATTGCGCAATCCAGGATGCATCGCATGAACATTCGCTTCGATCACAAGCCATGGAGTCCGCCCATCGAAATCCTCATGGCGAAGGAAACGTCTCAAGGCCCCGCAACACGCTGGATGTACGATGAACTGAAGTCGCTGATTGCCTGACCGGTCGGTCGGGGAAAGGTCAAAAAGATCTCAGGTATTGAAGTGGCATCGGATGACGCAGATGACGTCGGCACTTGCGCTGGCAAATGGATGAAAGTTACGCAGCTGAAGTCATGTAAGGCATTCCGTCCTGTCGCATAAGGGCACTTAGATGCCGGGGCTGGGTCCGCCTGGGAACACCTGGATCTGTATTTTTTTCGCATCCCATAAAAAAAACGCGCAGCCGGGAAGACTGCGCGAATAAAGTTACTGTGCACGTGGCCCCATCGACCACGGCGGCAACTCTAGCGGCATCTTCAGCGAATGTCATTACCGTAAAATATTTTATTTTTTGATTCACCGTAATGCGACTGATCGTTATTCATACTGAGTCAAATACGAAACTTTAGTTCGTTTATATTTGCGAATAAGATTCAATAGGTTAAATAAGACCGATTTTCCCTAGCGTCATGCGGGCAAAGTCTGCTGCAGCGATAATTTGAACGAATTATTGGCACTTTTGACGATGCTGCGCGTCACTTTGACCGCCTTTGTCGGTGACCCGAACCCGTGTGATGCCCTTGCCGACGAAGCCGAGTTCCCTGGCCGCGGCCAGAGTCACGTCGATGACGCGTCCTTTGGTGAAGGGCCCACGGTCGTTGATGCGGACCGTGACGGTTTTACCGTTCGACAGGTTGGTCACCTCCACCATGGTTCCGAAGGGGAGGGTTCTGTGTGCGGCCGTCAGACCATTGGGATTGGCTCTTTCACCGCTGGCTGTCTTGCCACCCAGCTTGTACCAGGAAGCTTTGCCGCACTGCTCAAAGCTTTCGGCCGCGAATGCCGGTCCGCCGTTGAAAATCAGGACTGCGCTTATGCACGCAGGAGCCAGCCAGTCGAGCTTCGGTTTGATCGAAAAATTCATGAGTGTTTCCATTGGTGTGGAGGGCGCATGGACCCGGTTAAAGACAAACTTCAATCAATGAACATCAATTTGCGGCGCGCCCTTACGTCACCATGGTGATGAAAATGTGGCAGACAGCGGCGGGTGAGGTTTTTGTCATGTAAAAACAAGTTAAAATTTTAAATAAATGAGCAACTATTAGATTAATTTTTTGTTAACCATAAGAAATTGAAGACTTGTGGGAAGTTTTCCTCGCGCAAGTTTACGCGTTAAACTGTGTTAGAGATTTCAGCATAAAGACGGCGCGTTGTTGTATTTGAGTTAGCGCCAATTGCGAAGATTTTTTTGAAAGGGCGATCTGGTGCAAATCAGCCATCGGTTAGTAAATGACCGGCGGGGGAAATCCGGAAGTGCAGACAGTAAAACGCTCACGGATTTTCACACGTCCTTGCTGGAGGTGCTGCCGCACGCTGCCGCTTATGTTGCCAGAGACGGCAGCATATTGGTTTCCAACAAACATATGATTTCAGAATGCGCGGCAATGGATGTTGCCGAAGTTCCCTCGAACCTGAAGGGTCTGCTTTCCGAAGCGAGCTGGAAGCGATGCGAAGTTGTGCTGTCGGCGGCATTCGGCGGTGTTCCGGCGCAAGCCAGTGGCGCCATTTACCTTCAGTCCGGCGCCGTATTCTGCCATCACATGATCTGCACTTCCTTCATTTCCCTCACGGGGGAGCGCAAGGCCGTGCTTGTGCAGTTCGACATGGAGGACATCGGTCAGGACGAGTTCAACGGTCAGGCGGAACCCGTCGAGCGCAGAAACGGGGAAACCGCCGCCGGTCTGGAGAACGGGCTGCTTGAACATTTTCCTGACGATGTTCTGATTTTCGATGGCTCGGAGACAAACGAGCAGAAAGCCGCGATGCTTCTTGAGGTGACCGCCTGCAACTATGATGCTGATCGGTTGACCGAGATGCTGGCATCCATCGGCGAGGATCTGCCGCAAACGTTTTACATACCTCAAAATGGCGAGATAGATCCGCCTGGTAAGATGGATCGTCAGATGTGCGAGGTCAGGATGTTCCCGCTTCCGAAAACCCGCAACGGCGAGGAACGGCGATCTGTCTCCATGGCAATCATCAGGCGAAATGTCGATTGTCCGAAGGAAGTCGCAGAAAACAGGCGGCTGGCTTATCAGGACCCGTTGACGGGACTGGAAAACCGCCGCGCTTTCAAAATGGCCCTGAACCGTGAGTTGGTGCGCTTGTCGGCGGACACGGAAACAGGTCTGGCGATTTTCTACATTGATCTCGATGAATTCAAGAAAGTGAATGACCTCGGAGGGCATGATGCCGGCGATGACATGCTCCTGCGGGTTGCTGCCTGTCTACGTCTAACTTTGGGCGAATTCGGTACCGTTGCCCGGATCGGCGGAGACGAGTTTGCCGGCATGGTGCCGACGGCCAATGAAGAAGCGGCCCTGGAAGTTGCCGAGAAGATCCTCGATGGATTTGACCGGATCCGGTTGGAAGTCGGGGAACGTGTATTCACCATCGGAGGATCGATCGGTGTCGCCTTTGTCGACAGCGGCGTTCCCTTGAAGGACTGTGATGCCGCGAGCATTCTGGGGCTGGCTGACAGGGCCTGCCTGCGCGGCAAGAGGTATGGTGGACAATCGGTTCAGATCCACAGCGTCCAGTCCAGTGACTGTCAGATCCGGCGCAGCGAATTGACGGATTTGCCGGAGCCGGGCAGTTTCCGCGCAAGTGAGCTTGCACTCTATGCCATGCCCATCATGTGCTTGAAGAATGACAGGATATGCGGTTCTGAAGTTCTGTTGCGGCTGCAGGGAGATCGGGCAAGCGGGATATCGTCTCGAGCCTGGATATCAGCGGCGGAGCGGTCAGGTTTCATTGCTCAGGTCGATTCCTGGGCGCTGGACAAGGTGCTGGACGCAGCTGAGCGCAATCCGGTCCGTTCCCTGCTGACCATGAATGTTTCGGCGGAATCGGCTCGAGATCCGAACTTTCGTGACGGGCTCTATCATCGTTTGTCGGCCAACCCGCTTCTGGCATCGCGACTTTGCCTGGAAATTGCGGAAAAAGACTTCCTTCGAGAGCCTGCAACAGTGGAATCGTTCTTCAATTTTGTCAGCGAATTCGGCTGTCAGACGGCGATTGACGATTTTGCGGGGCATTGGCCGGTTCTGTCACGTCTGACCGGACTGCGCGTGGAGTGGCTCAAACTGGAATCGAGCCTGACCCAGCAGGTCGTCGATGAACCGGCCAAGGCAGCTATCCTGAACGGTCTGGTCAGGGCCGCTCACGAGCTCGGCATCAAGGTCATTGCCAAACATGTCGAAACCGCCGAGGAAGCGCGTCTGCTGCAGGAATTCAACATTGAAGCGGCGCAGGGCTTTTACTTCGGTAAACCGGAGCCTTGGACGTCCTGACGAAAGAGTTGTGGCTTTGATTGAGACCAACAAAAAAGAGCGGCAAAATCGCCGCTCTTGATCACTTCAGACGTTTTTATTCGTCAAATGTCCAGGTTTGCCACCGCGAGCGCGTTGTCCTGGATGAATTCGCGGCGCGGATCGACTTCGTCGCCCATCAGCTTGGTGAAGATGTCGTCGGCATCATCTGCCTCTTTCACCTTGACCTGCAACAGGGAGCGGACATTCGGATCCAGCGTGGTTTCCCAAAGCTGCTCGGGGTTCATTTCTCCAAGGCCCTTATAGCGCTGCAGAGAGATACCCTTTTGACCATATGAGTAAACCTGCTGCAGCAGGGCTCGCGGTCCGCGGATTTCCGTCGGGATGTCCTTGCGGCGAAGAATTGCTGCCTTGCCGTAGACCTCGTGCAGGTGTTCCGCATAGTTGGCAAGCCGGCGTGCGTCAGCTGAACCCAGGAGCGCTGCGTCTATCGTCGCCGCTTCCTCGACGCCCCTTACTGTGCGCTTGAAGACCAGGCTGCCGTCGTCGCGTGCTTCGCCTGTCCAGCCCCGTTCGAACTCATCCGCCAGAATATCCATCCGCCGGGCGATATAGGCCGCAGCCTCTTCAGCCTTGGAATGGTCTTCCAGGATTTCTGCGGTGAGGGCTCCGGCGATGGCTGCCTGCTCGACGACATCGCGATTGTAACGCGAGTGCAGACCGTCGAAGATCTCGGCGATCTTGCGGGCTGATTCAACGACCGAAAGCAGATCCTGGCCCGTGCGGACTTCACCACCTGAAAGGGTCAGGGACGCATCATCGAGACCCTGCGCGATAAGGTAGTCTTCCAGAGCCAACTGATCTTTCAAGTACTGCTCCGACTGACCGCGCTTGACCTTGTAGAGCGGGGGCTGAGCAATATAGACGTAGCCGTTTTCGATCAGATCCGGCATCTGCCGGAAGAAGAAGGTCAAGAGAAGGGTTCTGATGTGCGCACCATCCACGTCAGCATCAGTCATGATGATGATCTTGTGGTAGCGCAGTTTTTCGACGTTGAATTCCTCTTTGCCGATACCGGTACCAAGCGCGGTTATCAGCGTGCCGATTTCGTTTGAAGAAAGCATCTTGTCGAAACGGGCACGTTCAACGTTGAGGATCTTGCCTCGCAGCGGCAACACGGCCTGATTTTCCCGGTGACGGCCCTGCTTTGCCGAGCCACCTGCGGAGTCACCCTCCACCAGGAACAATTCGGCTTTCGAAGCGTCCCGTTCCTGGCAATCCGCCAGCTTACCGGGAAGCGAGGCTATATCCAGAGCACCTTTGCGCCGGGTCAGCTCACGCGCCTTGCGCGCCGCTTCACGGGCAGACGCGGCTTCGACGACCTTGGAGACGATCGATTTTGCTGGTGCCGGATTTTCTTCCAGCCACTCGCTAAGTGTTTGTGAAATAAGGTTCTCCACGACGGGACGAACCTCGGAAGACACGAGTTTGTCCTTGGTCTGCGAAGAAAATTTCGGGTCCGGAACCTTTACCGAAAGAACGCAGGTCAGGCCTTCACGGCAATCGTCGCCGGAAAGTGACACCTTTTCCTTTTTCATCAGACCGGTTGCTTCCGCATAACCGGTAACCTGACGCGTCAGAGCAGCCCGGAAACCGGCCAGGTGCGTACCGCCATCGCGCTGCGGGATGTTGTTCGTGAAGCACAGAACCTGTTCGTGATAACTGTCGTTCCACCACATGGCGGCTTCGACAGTGATGCCGTCGCGTTCTGCCTGAATGCTGATCGGTTCTTCGATCAAGGGATGTTTCGCCCTGTCCAGATAACGGACAAAAGCTTCCAGTCCGCCTTCGTAAAACAGCTCCTCGACCACATCCTCCACGCCGCGTTTATCCGTCAGGATGATGCGAACGCCGGAGTTGAGGAACGCCAGTTCACGCAGGCGGTGCTCAAGTGTGCTCAGGTCGAATTCCGTTTTGGAGAAGGTTTCCGGCGAGGGCAGGAACGTAACTTCGGTTCCCTTCTTGCCGTTGGCCGGGCCAACCACTTCCAGGGCACCTTGCGCTTCGCCATGGGCAAACGTCATGAAGTGTTCCTGGTCGTTGCGCCAGATGCGCAGATCCAGCCGGGTGGAAAGTGCATTCACCACCGAAACACCAACACCGTGGAGACCACCGGAGACCTTGTAGGAGTTCTGGTCGAACTTCCCGCCCGCATGCAGCTGAGTCATGATCACTTCAGCTGCCGAGACGCCTTCTTCCGGGTGCATGTCGGTCGGGATACCGCGTCCGTTGTCGGATACGGTCACCGAACCATCCGGGTTAAGCGTTACGGTTACATGGTCTGCATGGCCAGCCAGGGCCTCGTCGATGGCGTTGTCCACCACCTCGTAAACCATGTGATGAAGCCCGGAGCCGTCATCAGTGTCACCGATATACATGCCGGGGCGTTTGCGCACGGCATCAAGGCCTTTCAGGACCTTGATGGATTCTGCGCCATATTCGGCACCGTTCTCGGTTTCAGGAGTTGGAACAGGCTCTGACGTGGATGTGTCGCTCATGCGAATCAATCACCAATCGGTTTATCTTTTCTACCCCCGTTATACGGGGTTCCTTGGGGCGTTCAACCACGCGCGGGCTGTAAGCAAGCCAGCAAAGGGATTCTGGTGGAAAACCATAAGATTCAGGCGGTTTTATGAGGTTTGCTCACCCGTGAGGAGACGACTGCCGTGATCCTTGATCTCAAACACCTCGGCTTCGGGTGGCAGCGCCTCAAAAAGCGCCTCGTCCGTTCCGGTCATGAACACCTGCCCTCCAAGGGCATTCAGCTTGGTGAACAGCGCTTCCCGGCGGTTGGGATCGAGATGCGCGGCAACCTCGTCCAGCAGGAGCACGGGAGTCATTCCGGAGACCTTTGCCGTCAGTTCCGCGTGAGCCAGAATGAGGCCGATCAGCAAAGCTTTCTGCTCACCGGTTGAGGACTGGGCTGCCGGCATGTCCTTCGCGGCATGGCGAACCTTCAGGTCACTCAGGTGCGGTCCGGTGAGTGTTCTTCCGGCGGCTCTGTCACGCGGGCGCCCGTCGTGCAGCAGTCGCCGGTAATGATCTTCCCGGTCAGATGCACTCAGCCCGATCGTTTCAGCCTCGAATGTGCCCTCAAGCGCCACCTTGGCATGCGGGAACGGCAGTTCTTGCTTGGCCTGATCGGCAATCATCTGGCTGAGCAGGCCGACGGTTTCGTTTCTGGCAATGGAAACGGCCGTGCCCAGTTCGGCAACCTGAATTTCCAGAGCGGTCAGGAAGGCGTCAGATCCACCCTGATCCAGAAGCCGATTGCGCTGACGCAGGGCATTTTCGAAATCGCTGACACGTCGGCCGTGAGCAGGGTCGATGGCAAGCGTCAAGCGATCAAGGAACCTTCGCCTGTCTGAGCCGGAGCCGGTGAAAAGTCCATCCATCGCCGGAACCAGCCAAAGAACGCGAACATAGTCGAGGAGAGTTTCCGACCCGCGCACCTCTTCGCCGTCGATCCGCACCTTCCGGCCGCTGGTGCCGACCATCAGACCAGTGCCGATTTTTGTTTCCAGGCCGTCGAGCAGAACCGTCGCGGCAACGCTCCAGCTTCCATCTCCATCTTTTCGGGAAACGTCGGCCAGACTCGCGCGCCTGATGCCACGCCCGGCAGTGAGGAAGGAGATGGCTTCGAGGATGTTGGTTTTGCCGGCGCCGTTCGCGCCGACAAAAGCCGCCAATTTCGCTGAAAGGTTCAGCGACAGGCTTTCGTAGTTCCGGAAGTTGGTCAGGGACAGGCGAGTCAGCTGCGCTGTCCTGAATTCAGTCATCAAACCGCTTCCGTGTACCTGCGCCGTTACCGGTCCTTAGACCCGCATCGGCATCAGAACGAACAGGCAGTCATCGACCGTGTTGTCCTGAATGAGAGTGGGGGAACCGGAATCTGCCAGCCGGAACAGGGCTGTATCGCTACTCAGTTGATTGGCGATATCAAGCAGGTAACGCGAGTTGAACCCGATTTCGAGCGGCTCGGCATCATATTCGACGGCAAGTTCCTCGGTCGCGCTGCCCGAATCCGGGTTGTTCACGGTCAGGACCATGCGCCCTTCATCGAGGGAAAGTTTCACCGCTCGACCGCGTTCGGAAGAAATCGTCGACACGCGATCGACCGCTTCCTTGAACTCGTCCCGGTCAACCCGCATTTCCTTGTCATTGCCTTGCGGAATGACACGGCCATAGTCCGGGAAGGTGCCGTCGATCAGCTTGCTGGTCAGCACGATGGAACCGGTGGTGATGCGGATCTTGGTATCGGACAGCTCGATCTGCACGTCAGCTTCCGGATCTTCCAGAAGCTTCTGCATTTCGCCGACCGTCTTGCGCGGAACGATGATGCCCGGCATGCCGGATGCGCCTGAGGGCGCCGGAACCTCAGCCTGCGCCAGACGGTGTCCGTCGGTTGCCACGGCACGGAATTGCTGGCCGTTGGCGGCATCAACCGTATGCAGATAGATGCCGTTCAGATAGTAGCGGGTCTCTTCCGTGGAGATTGCGAACTGAGTTGTGTCGATCAGCTTGCGGATATCGGCCGCAGTTAGAGCAAAGCCATGGGTAAACTCGCCTGCCGTCAGATCCGGGAAGTCGGTTTCCGGCAGCATCTGCAGCGTGAACTTCGAGCGGCCGGCCCGAATTTCCAAAGTGGCATTGTCACTGGTGGTTTCCAGAACAACCTGGGAACCTTCCGGGAGCTTGCGCACGATGTCATAGAACATGTGTGCCGGTACCGTGGTGGCGCCGGGCAGTTCGATCATCGCAGGAACAGCTTCGACGATCTCGAGATCGAGGTCGGTGGCCTTCAGGTTCAAGGCGCCGCCGTCAGCGCGAAGCAAGACGTTCGACAGGATGGGAATGGTATTCCGGCGCTCGACCACCCGGTGAACATGGGTCAAGGACTTGAGGAGGTCGGTCCGCTCGAGGGTCGCTTTCATACGCTCATTCCGTACTCATGAAAAGCCAGACGGAACCGTCTGGCAAAACTGGACTTAGGGGCTCCTGTAAGGAGCGGGGGGAAGACACTGCCCTCTACCGCGTCCAAAAGCAAGGGGGCGCTCCCCTGGAACGCCCCCGAAAATGGTAGAATATCGTGTATTTTAACCCTAAGAGCATTCAAATTTTCTTCTCGGGCGATTTTTCACGCAAAAGAAAGAATTGCTCGGCGGTCACATGCCGCATCACGCAGGACCGAAGGACCTGCGTGATGAGTGCCTGGATCAGGCGTCGAGCATGCGCTTGAGCAGCTCAAGCTCCTGTGCAAGTGCGTAATCGCCACGGGCCATTTCTTCGATCTTCCTCACGGCGTGCAGCACCGTTGTGTGATCGCGGTTGCCGAACCGGCGGCCGATCTCGGGAAGTGACCTGGGTGTCATTACCTTGGCAAGATACATCGCGATCTGCCGCGGACGGACAATTGTCCGGGTCCGGCGAGCCGACAGCAGGTCCGCCTTGGTCACGTTGTAATGCTTTGAAACCACACGCTGAATGTCTTCGATCTTGACCCGGCGCGGTTCGCTGGAGCGAACCAGATCACGGAGGGTCATTTCAGCCATTTCTTGCGTGATCGGCTGGTTGGTCAGCTGATTGTGAGCTACCAGACGGTTGAGCGCACCTTCCAGATCTCGGCCGGAAGAAGCTACGTGCCGCGCAACGTAGTCCAGAACACCGTCCGGTACATCGAACTGCGGATAGTTCTTCTGCGCCATGTCGACACGGGAGACCAGAATGTTCCGGCGCAACACGAAGTCAGGCTCCTGAATGCCGACAACCAGGCCACCGGAAAGACGCGAACGTACACGATCATCCAGGGTATCAAGTTCGGAAGGTGCCCGATCTGCCGCGACAATGACCTGACGTGCGCCGTCGATCAGCGCGTTCAGGGTGTGACAGAATTCCTGCTGCACCTGTTTGCCGTGCAGGAATTGCATGTCGTCGATCAGAAGCAGATCGATCGTGCGTAGCGTGTCCTTGAAAGCCAGTGCCGACTGGGATTTTAGGGCAGCCACGAATTTGTACATGAAGTGCTCGGCCGTTAGGTAAAGCACCTTGCGTCCGCTTGCCCGCGCTTTTGCGGCAACTGCCTGCATCAGGTGGGTCTTGCCCAGGCCGACAGAGGCATGGAGGTAAAGCGGGTTGAAGGTAACAGCACCGCCGGAAGCGACCTGACGGGCCGCGGCGAGAGCCAGATTGTTGGATTCGCCTTCAACAAATGTCTCGAACGTGTATTTGGGATCGAGAGCGGCACCCTGCAGAACGTCACGAGCGCTGTCTGCCGTTTCACCGCGGCCAAGAGCTGCGGTTGCCGCCTGTGCGCGGGTCACCTGTGTCGCATCGACCAGGGCATCGCGAGAATCTGCTGTCACGGGCTTGGCGCCCGATGGAGCTGTGAGGCTCGGCTTGGCAACTGGGGTCTGACGCGGCCGGATAGCGCCGCGGACAGTCAGTTCAATGCGGTGCACATTATCGCATTCACGCTGCCAAAGACCCATCAGCTGGTCATTGTAGTTGTTCTGGATCCACTGTTTTAGGAAACGGGTCGGAACGGAAAGGCGCACAGTGCCATCCTGGTGTTCCTCGAGGTCTACACGTGCAAACCAGCTGGTAAACACATCATCGCCCAATTCTGCGCGAAGCTGCTTCTTTACCCGCTTCCAATGTTCGGAGCCGCCTGCCTCCTGAACCTGCATGTCATCTGCCTCCTGTATTATGAAGAACGGTCCGCCACAGCCATTCTTCGACGCCTTGCTGCTTTTGCAGCATTATTTTGTCCCTTTTTGGGACGGTTATAGTGGTTGACGCCCGAAATTAACCGGCCGCCTGCCCCCTTCGAGAAGAGAGGGTGTCTAACTTTGTGTCCAAGGCAGTCCGGCGGCCTTCCAGCCGGACTGAGTTCCGCGGTGGCTCTCCGCATCAAGCGGGCCTTCAAAACCATCGGAAACGTTGAAGCATTGTGTGTAACCGGCCTGCGTCAGGGCTATCGCTGCTGCCTGGCTCCGTGCGCCGGAGCGGCACAGAAAATAGATTGGAGCGCTAAGGTCAAGTCCTTTTTTGACCAGGTGGTCTGAAACTGTTGCGGCAAATTCCGGATTGGGGCCGGAGGAGGGGAAACTCTGCCATTCAATCAGCATTGTTTCCTTGCCGACAGCACGCAAATCAGGCACGCCGACAAACGCCCATTCGGCCTGAGTTCTTACGTCGACAAGAACAGCATCTTGATTGTTGGAAAGCGCGTCGAATGCCTCCTGGGAGTTCACATTTCCAGCGTAGCTACCCTCAATTTGCACAACAGCCCCCTTCAATAGCCAGAGGCTATTGATTAAAAGTAATAACAAGAATTTGGGAAAGAGAACTAAGCCTAAATGTCGCTAAGCGCCCAGAAGAGTGAATACATTACTGTATTCGTACTGTGCTCTTAATGCCCCGTGCTCAGATATATATAAAATTGACTTGTTCATTTTTGGTCCAAGCACTGTTTTTTAGGTTGTTCGCTGATCTTTTCCCTGCCAGCCAATTGTTAATATACAGACCGGGCGGAGCGGGGCAACAGCGGGGTTTGCCGTATGGCCGGTGATATGCGCTTCTACCCCAGCGTCATCGATTATTTGCATCCTGTTGCCGATTGACCAAACGCTTTTCACAGCAATGACTTTTTGCTTTGAGGGGCGCTGTCACATTCCAAAAACAACAATTTTAAAAAAAAATTCACGATGGACGACTTGACTCGTATCGAATCCGGTTTGATTGGGTTATTCAACCCCTACATGTGCATAAACTATTGATAATAAACGATTTTTGCTGTCAGTATCGTAGCTGGTAAATTTGACAATATTGCGCGCACTGGTTGTTGACTTGCTTCATCCACAAAATTGCGTGGCTAAAAAAAACCCGGCACTGAGGCCGGGTCTTTTTAACGGTCATATGACGGAAGAAGTCTGCGCCGAGTGCCTTGATGCGGGCATTGAGGCGGGAAACCTTCCGGGAAGCCGTATTTGCGTGCATGACACCCTTGGTCGCTGCGCGCATGATTTCCGGCTGTGCTACCTTGAAGGCTTCGTTTGCGGCACTCTGATCGCCAGAAGCAATTGCTTCTTCAACGTTGCGCAGGTAGGTGCGGACGCGGCTCCGGCGAGCTTTGTTCGTGGCCGTCCGGCGGGCAATCTTACGGGCCGCCTTCTTGGCCGATGGTGTGTTGGCCATGGGCTCAATCCTGATCGGTAATTGGGACTAGTGTCCGGTGGCGATCGGGACCGTGGCGCGAGTGCCGTATGACCCGATCAAAAAACAACGGCGGCGGAAGACCGCCACCGATTGGGCGCTGCTTATAATCGTGCTTGGCGCTTCCGTCAACGGCTTTATCGTTGAAACGCTGAAGATTATTTGTTGTGGAACTGCGGTGCACGCTTCTCGCTGAAAGCGGTCATACCTTCCTTTTGATCTTCAAGGGCGAACATGGCCTGGAACACGCGTCGCTCGAAGCGGACGCCTTCCGAAAGCGTTGTTTCATAGGCCCTGTCCACGCTCTCTTTCGCCATCATGACGACAGGAAGAGAGAAGTCTGCGATCTTTTCAGCAGCCTTCATGGTTTCTTCCATGAGCTCGTCCGCCGGCACGACCCGGCTTACGAGACCGCTTCTTTCCGCTTCGTCCGCTTCCATCATGCGGCCGGTCAGAACCATGTCCATTGCTTTGGACTTGCCGACAAAACGGGTGAGCCGCTGTGTTCCGCCTGCGCCTGGAATGACACCCAGCGTAATTTCCGGCTGGCCGAACTTGGCAGTATCGGCTGCAATGATGAAATCGCAGAGCATCGCCAGTTCGCAGCCTCCGCCAAGCGCATAGCCGGCAACTGCGGCGATGATCGGTTTGCGGTTCTGCGAAACACGATCAAATGGCGTGATCAGGTCGGTCTGGTAGGCGGAGGAGAAATTATGCGGCAGCATCTCCTTGATATCCGCTCCTGCGGCAAAGGCCTTCTCGGATCCTGTTATCACGACACAGCCGATCCGCTCGTCCGCATCGAAATTGTCCAAAGCCGTGCCGAGCTCGGCAATGAGCGCAGAGTTCAGCGCATTCAAGGCTTTCGGCCGATCAAGCGTGATCAGGCCAACTTTCCCGCGTTTTTCGACGCGGATGTTCTCATATCCCATATTGCCCACTCCCAGTGCCAGGACATGTCAAAACTTCGGATCATGCCTAACCGACCGGGGTAGGTCTTGCAAGGTTGGCCGATTGGATAGGGCTAGGTTCAGGATTGGCATTTGGGACAGTAGAAGGTGGAACGATTGGATTGAACGATTCGCTCGACAGTCCCTGCGCATCGCTGCGTCCTGCAGGCTTCTCCCTCCCTGTCGTAGACCGCGAAAGAATGCTGAAAGTAACCGAGTGTACCGTCAGCCTGAGTATGGTCGCGCAGGCTCGAGCCGCCGGCCTTGATGGCGTCCTGTAGCGTTTCGCGGATGTTTGCTGCCAGTTCTTCAGCCTTTTTCGAAGGCCTCCCGCTTTTTGTCACGAGAGTTCCCGCTGCTCTGCGCGGACTGAGGCCGGTGCGCCAGAGGGCCTCGCACACATATATATTGCCGAGACCCGCGATCAGCTTCTGGTTCAAGAGAGCAGCCTTCAGGGGAGATTTGCGTCCATCGAAGAGCTTTGCCAGCGTTTCGCCGCTCAGGTCGTTGCCAAGCGGTTCCAGACCAAGCTCCCTGAAATAGGCGTGCTCGGCCAGCTTTGGCCGGGGAATGAGATCCATGAAACCGAAGCGGCGCGGGTCGTTGTAGACAATCCGGGCATTGTCGTTGCTCCGGGTCTTCAGGTGGAAGACCACGTGATCATGCTTGGCGTCCTTGCCCTTCTTGTGCGCAAAGTCACCAGGGGTCGTTTCCGAATTGTCGTTTTCCACCCGAAACGATCCAGACATTCCAAGGTGCATGACCAGAACGTCGCCTCGGTCCGTATCGGCAAGAAGATATTTTGAGCGGCGCGATAGTGCGCTTACTTCAGCTCCGGTCAGGCGATCGACAAATTGATCGGGAAACGCAAAACGCAGATCCGGTCGGTTCTGGTCGACAGAGACAATGGTCGCGCCTTCAAAAGTCGGTGCAAGACCACGTTTGACAGTTTCAACTTCCGGCAATTCAGGCATCTGTGGGCTGGTCTCCGCTTCGCTTGCGCTGTATAGGCCTGCGGCATATGGGATTCTTCGATCGGCAAACATAGCGCTTGCCAAGCGCTTGTACTATGGTCCGCCGCAAATTGAAGATTGATTGAGATTAAGATCCGCCAGGAGAGGCGTTCATGACGCAACAGGCACAAGGACATAGCAGCGCAACCAGCCGGTCCCCGGAAGAAATGCCGACGAGCTTTGGCTTTACCAAGGTGGCAGAAGGGCACAAGCAGGCGCTGGTGGATGATGTCTTTCACAAGGTCGCAGAACGTTACGACCTGATGAACGATCTTATGTCCGGCGGATTTCACCGGGTCTGGAAAGACGCAATGGTGTCTTATCTGGCGCCGCCCAAGTCCGGATCGACAAACTGGCGCCTTCTGGACGTTGCCGGTGGCACGGGCGATATAGCGACGCGGGTCGTGCGCCGCTCGAACGATACGGTCGAGGCTGTTGTCTGCGATATCAACGAATCGATGTTGGGCGTGGGAAGGGACCGGGCGGAAAAGGCCGGACTTTCGGATCTCATCACCTTCAGCCAGGGCAATGCCGAAGACCTGCCGTTTCCGAACAAGAGTTTCGACGCTTATACGATTGCCTTCGGCATCCGGAATGTGCCCGATATTCCGAAGGCGCTCAGAGAAGCGCACCGCGTCCTGAAACGGGGTGGCCGCTTCATGTGTCTGGAGTTTTCCGAGGTGGATATTCCGTTGCTGGACAAGGTTTATGACACTTTCTCCTTCAACGCCATTCCAGCCATGGGCAAATGGGTGACGGGCGATGCCGATCCCTACCAGTATCTGGTGGAATCGATCCGCAAGTTCCCGAGCCAGGAGCGGTTCGCCGAAATGATCCGGGACGCTGGTTTCGAAAAGGTGAGCTTCCGCAATTATTCAGGCGGCATTTCCGCTCTGCATTCAGGATGGAAACTCTAGTAGATGGCACTTCCTGTGATGCCTTTCTTTCGCCTCGTGCGGGCGGGATTTGTAATGGCGCGCGAGGGCGTCTACGGGCTGGTGTATCTGCCGGACCTGCCAACGGGTCCCAGACTGGCGATCGCAATGGCGCGCCTTCTCGAGCGCCGGGCGGTCAAAACTAAGAGCGCCAATCTGCGTCTGTCCGATGCGCTGAACAAACTTGGGCCATCTTACGTCAAGCTCGGTCAGTTCCTGGCCACTCGGGCTGATGTTGTCGGCAAGGATGCGGCGCGCGAATTGTCTGCCTTGCAGGACCAGTTGCCCGCTTTCGATCATGAGGAAGCCAGGGCTGCGGTTTCGGAGCAGCTCGGTCGTCCCGTGGACGAAGTTTTTGTCGAGTTCGGAGAAGCGGTTGCCGCCGCGTCGATCGCGCAGGTGCACCCGGCAGTTATCCGCGACAAGGATGGAAATGAGCGCAAGGTAGCGGTCAAGGTGTTGCGTCCGGGCGTTTCCCGTCGTTTTCAGCGGGATTTGCAGAGCTATTATCTCGTGGCCCGTTTGGCCGAGCGGTTTCACGCACCTTCAAGGCGCCTGCGCCCCGTCGCCGTGGTGGATACACTGGCACAATCCGTTGCCATAGAGATGGACTTCCGTCTTGAGGCTGCAGCTCTTTCGGAAATGGCCGAAAACACTGCGGATGACCCTGGTTTTCGGGTTCCGTCGGTTGAATGGCTTTATACCGGCAAGGGCGTCCTGACCATGGAATGGATCGGCGGCCGCAAGATGTCGGACGTGGATGGCCTCCGGGAAGACGGACACGATCTGGAAGCTCTCGGCGCGGCCGTCATTCAGAGCTTCCTGCGGCATACTCTGCGTGACGGTTTCTTTCACGCTGACATGCACCAGGGCAATCTGTTCGTGGAACCCGATGGAACTCTCGTTGCTGTCGATTTCGGCATCATCGGACGCTTGAGCAAGCGTGAGCGGCGGTTCCTGGCCGAGATCCTGTTTGGGTTCATCACCCGGAACTACAAGCGGGTGGCCGAAGTTCACTTTGAGGCCGGCTATGTTCCCGCCGATCAGGATGTCGACATGTTTGCCCAGGCCATCCGGGCGATCGGCGAGCCGATACATGGTCACGATGCCAGCGAAATCTCCATGGCGCGGCTGCTGACGCAGCTGTTCGAAGTGACCGAACTGTTCGAGATGCGGACCCAGACCCAGCTGATCATGCTGCAAAAGACCATGGTGGTGGTTGAAGGGGTTGCACGTTCACTCAATCCCAATCTGGATATGTGGAAGACAGCCGAACCCGTTGTCGGCGACTGGATCAAGGAACATCTGGGACCTGTCGGCAAGTTGCGTGATGCGGGGGACGCGATTTCCGCTCTCACCCGCGTGGCAAATGACCTGCCGCTATTTGCCGATCGTATCGGACGCATGTCCGGAGAGCTGGAAAAGATGACAACGCAGGGCCTGCGGTTCGATGAAGAAACCGCAGAGATGATCGGAAAGTCCGAAGCCCGGCATACAAGGTCGGGGCGCGTCGCGCTCTGGGTGATTGCTGCTTCGTTGGCCGCCCTGACGGCGAATGCCCTGTTCTTCTGAGTAAGTTGATTTGATATTGCCCGCCCCCGACTGCGAACAAAGGCGGGCAACTCAAATGATTTGGACGAAATGGTTTGAGCCATTGCGTTTCTGCGACAGAAAACCGGAAGCCCGCTAACGAGTCACGGTTCGGTTACCCGCCTCAGTGTCAGGTTGATCCGCCCACCGTTCTTGAGCAACGTGGAGCTGCTTTTCAGTATCCGGTCGACACCATGAAAGGCGAGCCGTGCTTCGCCGCCAAGAACCACCACGTCGCCGGACTGGAGACGGAAGGACCTGGTCGGGTCCTTGCGGTTGAGGCCACCCACTCGAAACGTGGCCGTGTCACCCAGAGAGACTGAAATGACAGGCGCATCAAGGGTCTGTTCGTCACGATCCTGATGAAGCCCCATTTTGGCTGTCGGTTCGTAGAAGTTTATCAGGCAGGCCTCCGGCTCGGGAGCAGCAGGGGCAAGATCTTTCCAGAGTGCGGTCAGTACTCCGGGAATCTCGGGCCAGGGTCGCCGTGTGGCGGGGTGAACTGGCTGATACCGATAGCCATTGATATCCGATACCCAGCCAAGTTGTCCGCAGTTACTCATTCTGACCGAGAAGGGCTTTCCGGTCTTCGGCATGACCGGTTGAAAGAGGGGAGCGATTGCGACGATTTGCCGGATCTCTTCGAGCAGTGTTTCTTGAGCGCTCCGGTCGAAGTAATCCGGTAGATATCGAAGGCCTGTCAGGTCGCTGATTGGAATTTCGCGCATTGGTGCCTGTTGCTATTTCCAGCTCTGCTGCTTGTTTGATCTTGACCGCTTCAGTCTCCGCCACCTCCGCAGGAGCTGCAACCGCTGGAGTCACCGGAATCTCCGGAGCTTGAACTGCAACCGCCATATTTCGACGAAGAGCCTTTGGAAGATCTACTGCGCTTCCTGTTGTTCCACTCACCCACAATGGCAAACAGAACCAGAGAAATCACGACGATGATAACCAGCATTTCGGTGCTGTGACCGGTTATCCAGTGCACCAGCATGTTGAAGAACTTCTCAAGAATACCGTCACCGGAAGTCTCGCCGTGAGCGAAGGCTATCCTTGAACCGAACAGAACCGAAGCCATGGCGAGAGCTGCGCCGCAAACAAACTTTCGGACCTTCCATAAGTTTCCGCAAGCGTTGGATAGAGCGCCCGGAATTTTCGGTTTCGGAATGACCCATACGCCGTTGGCATTCACTCTTCGGTAACGGGGACCTTTGCTGAAGCGGATATCTGCACTTGGCCAGACGTCTTCCGGAGGTGTTCCGAATTCCTGAACATAGAGCGCAAGGGTTTTGTCATATGCGTCGCGGAAGAAGGCAGCCTGTCCTGCACCGCCGGTTGTCGGCATGTGATGAAGAGCGCCTCCCAGGGCCTCCCGAAACGGAACCCAATAGTGCTTCGTGAACGTCAGGTGCAAATGCCAGGCTTGGTCCACGTCCTCGCTGGGTGTCACCACCGACGGGCTGATCTGGCTGAGATAGGCGAATCGCAGATATTCCTCGATCACTTGCAAGGCAAAGTCATGGGTCCAACCGTTCTCGCGGGCGAGGCGGGCTGAAAACGGAAAATCAGCTTCAAGAGTGTCCGGGTGAGCAGAACAGATACGGTTCCAAAGGTCGGGATTCTGCACAGAGTGCCTCATTGGCAATTTCGAGTGGTATTCTTGGAACACGCACCTGGTTGCGAAATCAATAACAGGGCGGAAGCGCTATGCGTTTAAAAAGCTCCAGACTGTGACAAGTTTGACCCGTCCGGTAACGATCTGGGAAGAAATATCGGTCTAGACGTGCAGAACCTGTAAATGTCAGTGAATAGATGTCTTGCAGGCAAAGTTTCATCCACCTATATAGCGGGCAAGCTTCGCGTCAAATCTTGAGCTTAATGTTCGGGCGCGATGTCCGGGGCAATCCCGGAACCCAAGTGAGAGGAGCCGGACTGACGCCTTCATGGGTCTATCCGGTTTGCTAGAAAGAGAGGCAGATATGGCAAAGGTCATTGGTATCGACCTCGGCACGACCAACTCGTGCGTCGCCGTCATGGACGGTAAAGATCCCAAAGTTATTGAAAACGCAGAAGGCGCCCGCACCACACCTTCCATGGTGGCATTTTCCGACGATGGTGAGCGTCTTGTTGGCCAACCGGCGAAACGCCAGGCGGTCACGAACCCGACAAACACCCTTTTCGCAGTCAAGCGCCTGATCGGTCGTCGCTACAGCGACCCGACCGTCGACAAGGACAAGAAGCTTGTCCCGTTCGAAATCGTCAAGGCTGACAACGGCGATGCATGGGTTGAAGCCAACGGCGACAAGTACTCCCCGTCGCAGGTGTCCGCTTTCATTCTGCAGAAGATGAAAGAAACCGCCGAGAGCTATCTCGGCGAGACCGTGACCCAGGCGGTTATCACCGTTCCGGCTTACTTCAACGATGCACAGCGTCAGGCAACCAAGGACGCCGGCAAGATCGCCGGTCTTGAAGTCCTGCGCATCATCAACGAGCCGACGGCTGCAGCTCTGGCCTATGGCCTCGACAAGAACGACGGCAAGACCATTGCGGTTTACGACCTTGGTGGTGGTACCTTCGACGTTTCCATTCTGGAAATCGGCGATGGCGTCTTTGAAGTGAAGTCCACCAATGGTGACACGTTCCTTGGTGGTGAAGACTTCGACATGGTTCTGGTCGACTATCTGGCTGCTGAGTTCAAGAAGGACCAGGGCATCGACCTGAAGCAGGACAAGCTGGCACTGCAGCGCCTGAAAGAGGCTGCTGAAAAGGCAAAGATTGAACTGTCTTCCTCGTCCCAGACCGAAGTCAACCTGCCGTTCATCACGGCGGACGCTTCCGGTCCGAAGCACCTGACCTTGAAGCTGACCCGTGCGAAATTCGAATCGCTTGTTGAAGAGCTGGTCAAGCGCACGATCAACCCGATGAAGGCTGCTCTGAAAGACGCAGGCCTTGCAGCTGGTGACATCGACGAAGTGGTTCTGGTCGGCGGCATGACCCGTATGCCGAAGATCCAGGAAACTGTGAAGAACTTCTTCGGCAAGGAACCGCACAAGGGTGTGAACCCGGACGAAGTCGTGGCTATGGGTGCTGCGATCCAGGCTGGTGTTCTGCAGGGAGACGTCAAGGACGTTCTTCTGCTCGACGTGACCCCCTTGTCTCTGGGTATCGAAACCCTTGGTGGTGTCTTCACTCGCCTGATCGACCGCAACACCACGATCCCGACCAAGAAGA
Organism: Pseudomonadota bacterium; assembly: GCA_039195965.1. Classification (GTDB taxonomy): domain Bacteria; phylum Pseudomonadota; class Alphaproteobacteria; order Rhizobiales; family Stappiaceae; genus Roseibium. Next base: position 1,154 of record JBCCVB010000020.1, on the reverse strand, counting down.
GCCAGGTGTTCTCAACCGCTGAAGACAATCAGACGGCTGTGACCATCCGCGTCTTCCAGGGTGAGCGTGAAATGGCAGCGGACAACAAGGTCCTTGGTCAGTTCGACCTGGTAGGCCTGCCGCCTGCGCCTCGCGGCGTACCGCAGATCGAAGTCACCTTTGACATCGATGCCAACGGTATCGTCAACGTGTCCGCGAAGGACAAGGGCACCGGCAAGGAACAGCAGATCCGCATCCAGGCTTCTGGCGGACTGAGCGACAGTGACATCGATCAGATGATCAAGGACGCTGAGTCGCATGCCGATGAAGACAAGAAGCGTAAAGAGCTGGTGGAAGCCAAGAACCAGGGTGAATCTCTGGTCCATTCCACCGATAAATCGCTCAAGGACTACGGCGACAAGGTATCTGCCGAAGACAAGTCCGCGATCGAATCGGCTCTTGAAGATCTGAAGTCTGCTCTTGAAGGTGAAGACCTTGAAGGCATCAAAGCAAAGACACAGGCTCTTGCGGAAGCTTCCATGAAGCTTGGCGAAGCCATGTATCAGGCGGCTCAGGCGGAAGCAGAAGCTGAAGGCGGTGAAGCCGGCGAAGGCGAAGAAGCTGCATCCGAAAAAGACGATGATGTCGTTGATGCGGATTTCGAAGAAGTCAAAGACGAAGACGACAAGAAGTCCGCTTAATTGTAAATCTGCAGCCAGCCGGTATCCGGCTGGCTGTTTTAGGTTATGAAATGGTTCCCGGCGCCGGTTGCTTGATTGCCTTATGAAAAAGGCACTTGTGTCCGGCGCTTTCGCCGTAAATGGCGCCGGATTATCCCAGGCGGCCAGCGGCGCAACAACAAGACCGAGAGATCTTGATGTCCAAACGTGATTTCTATGAGGTGCTGGGCGTATCGCGCGACGCGGATGACAAGTCGCTGAAGAGCGCTTACCGCAAGATGGCAATGCAATTTCATCCCGATCGCAATCCGGGAGATTCGGAAGCCGAAGCCAAGTTCAAAGAAGTCAACGAAGCTTACGATACGCTGAAAGACGGCCAGAAACGCGCCGCGTATGACCGGTTCGGTCATGCAGCATTTGAGAATGGCGGTTTTGGTGGCGGCGGTGCCGGTGCCAATGATTTCTCTTCCACCATGTCGGACATCTTCGAAGAGT
>JBCCVB010000019.1:0-64813 GCA_039195965.1 Pseudomonadota bacterium | reverse complement strand
TGGGTCTTGGTGTCGTCCGACCCGTACTGAACGAGGTCGATATCCTTTGCACGCACATCGAACGGTTCCAGAACCTTGTCGTACTTGGCGCCCGCAATGAAAACCTCTGCCTCATCGCTCACACAAACAAGCTGCGCTTTCGCTCCGGATGGCACATAGACGCCTTCCGGTTCGCCGTCCCATACATCGGCACCGCGAAGTCCAACTGCCGGGTAAACTTCGCCTTCGACATCAACGTCGACACTGCCTGTTGCCGGCACCACTGCCGTTTCATACCCAGGAACGGCGTATTCGAACGCCTGTCCGCGTGTCAGCTTGACAATGTTGAAGTAGTTCAGCGGGACCCTGCTGTCGTCGACATTGATGATGGGTTCGTTTTTGTTGTCATAAGGGGGAAAATGCATGACAGCCTCCTCAGGTCTGTGGGGCGGAATTTTGAGAAACGAATGCGTCGAGTTCAGCGCCAGTTGGCATCGCCGGAGCGCAGCCGAACCGCGAAACGACCATTGCGGCGGCTGCCGAACCGCGCAAAACCGCTTCTCTCAAGGGATGACCGGTCGCCATCGAAGCCATGAGGGAAGCCATGAAGGCATCGCCGGCCCCCATCGGCTTGATGGCGGCTACCCGGAATATTCCTGTTTCGAAAGTTTCATCCTGCGAAAAGACGATCGATCCCTTCTCGCCCATCTTGTAGATGATTGTCTTGTCGTCTTGTCCAAGCTCAGCTGCCAGTTCGCGGCCATCTTCAGGAGTCCCGTTGGCCACGACCGCAAACTCGTCGTCGTTACCGACAACCACATCCGATGCCTCGATGGCGGCTCGATAGGTTTCAGCGGCTTCGTGCGCATTCGGCCATGAGTAAGGACGGTAATCAAGATCGATGACAACCAGAGCGTCTGCGTTGCGGGCATGTTCCATGGCTCGGAGCGTTGCCGTGCGGGACGGATTTGACGCCAGCGCCGTGCCCGTGACGATCAGCGCGTCGAAGTCCTCGAATGTCACCTCCGCAATCAGGTCTTCGGTCAACAGAAGATCGGAAGCGTTGTTGCGGTAAAGCGTATTTTGAGTGTTTTCGAGGCGTGTTTCGGTAACAGCCAGGGAAGTCCGAGATTCTCCCGGCAACACTCGCACGTAGGTCGCATCAATGCCGTATTTCTCAAGCTCGTTCCGAACGAACCGACCGACTGCATCATCGGAAGTGCAGGTCAGAAGGCTGGTCGAAAGGCCGTGACGGGCAAGACCTGCTGCAATATTGCCCGACGAGCCGCCAAGCGCAGTCGAGAACTTCGCTGCATGCTCGACCTCGGTACCGGGAGGATCTGCGTAAAGATCCATTCCGGCGCGGCCGAGAACCATGAATTTCGAATGCGGGGAAAGAATTGCCGGCATCGTCAGACGCCTTTCCTTTGCGCGGAGCGGCCTGCTTCCCAATCTTCGTGAGCCTTGCGGACGCGCTCGCTGCTGGAGACTTCGGGCGTACCAACTTCCCACCAGGCGTGACCTTCCTGGGTCCAGCCTTCAAAGGCATCAACCTGCAAGGAAATCACATAGGTCCGGTCTGACTGTTTGGCCCTACCGAAAGCCTCCTTGAGCTCGGCAATGGAATGAACGGTTTCGCCGTTTGCTCCCATGCTGCGCGCATGCGCTTCGAAATCGACGGCAAAAGGCTCAACGGCCAGCTTGCAGTCGGAAATCAGGTTGTTGAAGGACTCGTTGCCTGAGTTGTTCTGCAGCTTGTTGATGACCGCAAAACCGCCATTGTCGCAAACAACTACGATCATTTTCGAACCGGCCAGCACCGAAGAATAGATATCGGAGTTCATAAGAAGGTAGGAACCGTCACCAACAAAGACGATGGTATCCTGGTCCGGGTTCTTTTCCTGATGTCCCAGACGGGCGCCCCAACCGCCTGCAATCTCATAGCCCATGCAGGAGAAACCGAATTCGACGTCGACACTGCCAATGGATTTCGTCCGCCAATTGGCGGTGACTTCAGCCGGCAATCCTCCGGCAGCAGCTACGACGCGGTCATTCTCGTGACAGATCTCATTGATCGCACCGATAACCTGCGCATAGGACATAGGACGATTGCTGCCATCCCTGGTGGTTGGCGACGTGTTCTCATCCAGATAAGCATCCCAGGCGGTTCGTTCGCTCGCAGCTTTCTCGACCCAGCCGGAAGGTGCCTGATATGTACCCAGGGCTTCAGAAAGCAAGGGCAGAGTAAGCTTCGCGTCACCGACGACCGGTTGCGACATGTGCTTGCCGGCATCGGTTCGCCCGACATTGACCGAAACGATCTCAGCATCTTGTGCAAAAGCCGTCCAGGAGCCGGTGGTGAAATCCTGAAGCCGCGTACCGACAGCAAGGATGACATCGGCATCCTTGGCCAGGTTATTGGCAGAATTCGAGCCTGTGACACCAAGCGGACCGCAGTTAAGTCCATCGGAATAAACAAGGTTTGCTCGCCCGGCGATGGTCTCCACAACCGGGATCTGGTGACGGTGCGCGAACTCCTGCAGCTCGTGCGTTGCCAGCGAATATTGAACACCGCCACCTGCAATAATCACGGGGCGTTTCGCGGCCTTGAGACTTTCGGCTGCTGCCGACAGTTCGCGCGCGTCCGGCGTTTGGCGCCGCAGATGATGGGTCTTCGGCTCAAAGAACTTAGCCGGATAATCATACGCCCAACCCTGAACATCCTGAGGGAGTCCGAGGAAGACCGGCCCGCAATCAGCCGGATCGATCAATGTGTTGATCGCCGCCGGTAGCGATTGAAGCAGCTGCGCTGGATGAGTGATCCGGTCCCAGTACCGTGTGACGCTCTTGAAGGCATCGTTCACCGACAGGCTCGGATTGCCCGGATGCTCGACCTGTTGCAGAACCGGGTCCGGCAGACGGGTGACGAAAGCATCACCGCACAGCATCAGCAATGGGAGACGGTTCGTATGCGCGATACCGGCGGATGTCAGCATGTTCGTAGTGCCAGGTCCGGCAGAAGAGGTTGCGAACATGAACCGGCGGCGCAGTTGCTGCTTGGCATAGCCAACGGCTGCCATCGCCATGGATTGCTCGTTCTGACCACGCCAAAGGGGCAGCTCTTCCTTGTGATTATAGAGCGCCTCTCCAAGGCAGGTCACGTTGCCATGTCCGAAAATGCCGAAGCCGCCCGCACATAGCCGGACCTTTTGACCGTCGATCTCGACGAATTGCGCAGCAAGATATCGGACAAGAGCCTGAGCCATGGTCAGGCGAAGTGTCTTCTCGGCCATGAGCCTCAATTCCTCCAGGAAAGCAAATTTAAGTGCAGCCCCTCAGGGGGCTCTTGACTGTGAAAGCTAATGGGTGTTTAGCTATTTTGCAAGCGGTTGCAAAAATGGATCAAAAATCAGATGGAAAAGCGCAAGCTTGGCATAGGCATCGTCGGTGGCGGCTACATGGGCAAGGTACACGCCGTGGCAATGCAATCCGTTGGAGCCGTCTTCAACACGAATTTGCGCCCCGTGCTGGAGATGATCTGCACGACCTCGGAAGAAGGCGCGGTCAGGAAGGCTGCCGAGTTCGGCTTTGCTCGCTCCACCGCCAACTGGAGAGAGCTTGTAACCGATCCGAAAGTCGAGGCGGTTATCATCGCGTCGCCGCAACACACCCATGTGGAAATCGCAACGGCGGCTTTCGAACTTGGAAAACCGGTCTTTTGCGAAAAGCCGCTTGGCCGGAATCTTGAAGACAGCCGCGCTATGGTCGCTGCCGCCAAGATCTCGAACTGCATCAACATGGTCGGCTTCAACTATATTCGCACACCAGCCTCCCAGCTTGCTCGCGAAATCATCGAATCCGGGGAGATCGGCGAGGTCACGTATCTACGCGGAGAACACACCGAAGACTTCTTCGCGGATCCGAACCTGCCCGGCACATGGCGGGCACAAGGCAGATCCAACGGCAACATGGGCGACCTGGCTCCGCATATCATCAACGCCTCTCAGGCTCTCGCCGGCCCGATGGAACGGGTACTTGCGGAAATCGACACCGTCGTGAAGGAACGCCCGTCGGACAAAGGCATGGTGCCGGTGACCAACGACGATCAGGCGCAACTCATGTGCCGCTTCACATCCGGTGCCCTCGGATCGCTCTACATCAGCCGCACGGCTTTCGGCCGCAAGATGGGCTACGCGTACGAGATCTACGGCACGAATGGGTCAATCCGGTTCGATCAGGAAGACCAGAATGCACTTTGGCTCTTTGAGGGTAACCAGAATCCCGCACGCGAGGGGTTCAAGAAGATCCTGACCGGGCCACATCACCCGGATTACGTCAACTTCTGTCTTGGACCGGGGCATGGCACCGGCTATCAGGAGCAGATAACGACCGAGGCCCGCGATTTCCTGAAGGCAATCGAAACCGAAACCAATATCTGGCCAACCTTTGAGGACGGCCTTTACGTGAACCAGGTCGTTGAAGCGTCCTGGCAATCCAACGAATCCAAAAGCTGGATCAACCTCGACGAAGTCTAGGCGCCGTTTGGCTCCGGACCGTCATATCTGGACAGATCAGATGACAATCAAAATAGGAAACGCCCCCTGCTCGTGGGGTGTCGAATTCGCGGATGACCCGCGCAATCCCTCATGGCAGACCGTTCTCGACCAGTGCCGTGATGCGGGTTATCGCGGCATCGAACTTGGTCCTGTCGGCTTCATGCCTGAAGACCCGGCCGAACTCGGCGATGCTCTTGCGGCACGCAATCTGGAACTGATCGGCGGCGTGGTGTTCCGCCCGTTTCATGACCCTCAAAAATGGGATGACGTCAAAGACGGCGCCGTGCGGACCTGCAAGGCTTTGAAAGCTCATGGAGCAAGCCATCTCGTGCTGATCGATTCCATATCCCCACGTCGCGCTCCGACCGCAGGACGGCCCGATGAAGCGGAAAAAATGTCGGCATCTGAATGGGCCGACTACCGCAACAAGATCCGCGATATCGCCAGGATGGGAACCGAAGAATATGGTCTCATCACCGCAATTCACCCTCATGCAGGTGGCTTCATGGACTTCGAGAACGAAGTCGAGCAGCTGCTTGACGAAGTGGACTCGGCGATCCTGAAAATCTGCCTGGACACAGGTCACAGTATTTACGCCGGCTTCGACCCCGTTGCCTTCATGGACCGGCACATGGATCGCATTTCATACATGCATTTCAAGGATATCGATCCGGAGGTCCGCAACAGGGTTATCGCCAACAGAACGGACTTTTACGAAGCTTGCGGCGACGGGATCTTCTGCAATCTGGGCAAGGGTGCCGTTGACTTTCCAACCGTCAAGGCGCGTCTTGATCAAGCTGGCTTCGACGGCTGGTGCACCGTTGAACAGGATTGTGATCCGGAAATGGCACAGTCCCCGCTCGACGATGCCAAAGGCAACCGGACCTACCTACAATCCATCGGCTTTGAGGATGCAGCATGACCAGACTCAATTGGGGAATGATCGGCGGCGGCGAAGGTTCGCAAATCGGCCCGGCTCACCGGATCAGTGCAGGTCTGGATGGGCACTTTCACCTTACCGCAGCCGCACTCGACATCGATCCGGAACGGGGAAAATCCTTTGCAAAGCATCTGGGGGTTGCCGAGGATCGTGCCTATGGCGACTGGCAGGAGATGCTGGACGGAGAGAAGTCCAGATCCGACCGGCTCGACCTGGTGACAATTGCCACGCCAAACGCAACTCACTACGAAATTTCCCGCGCCTTTCTGGAGGCAGGCTTCAATGTGCTTTGCGAAAAGCCGTTGACCATGACAGCGGAAGAGGCGGAGCATGTCGTCGCGATCGCCAAGGAAGCTGGCAAGATCTGCGCCGTAAACTACGGTTACAGCGGTTATCCGCTCGTTCGACAGATGCGGGCGATGGTTACGAATGGCGACCTCGGCAACATCCGGCTCATCAAGGCGGAATTCGCGCATGGTTTCCACGCCGATGCTGAAGAAGCCGACAATCCGCGCGTTCGCTGGCGCTATGACCCGGCCCAGGCCGGCACTTCTGCCGTTTTTGCGGACGCGGGCATTCACGCGTTCCACATGGCCTGTTTCGTCGCCGGACAATCGCCATCCGAGCTGTCCGCCGATTTTGCTTCCCTTGTGGGAGACAGGCAGCTTGAAGACGATGCCATGATCAACATCCGCATGGATGGCGGTGCGCTCTGCAGGCTCTGGACGAGTGCAATTGCCGTCGGCCGCATGCACGGCCTGACCCTTCAGATCTTTGGTGAAAAAGGCGGTCTTTCCTGGCAACAACAGCATCCGGACCAGCTTTATTGGACACCGCTCAACGGCAGGACGCAGATTCTGGAACGCGGCGATGCGACGCTGTCGGAGCAAGCCGTGCGGGCATCAAGGATTGCTATCGGACATGCCGAAGGTCTGCCCGTCGCCTTTGCCAACATTTATCACGACCTTGCTGAAGTTCTGAAAGCCTCGAATACCGGCAACGCACCAAGCCCGCTGGCACTCGACTATCCGACGGCGGTTGACGGCCTCTGGTCGATGAAAGCGATCGAAGCTGCGGCAAAATCCGCGAAGTCCGGCGGAGCCTGGGTGAGCGTGTGACCATGAAAGCGGGATGAATTCATCCCGCGACCAGTTCAGGACCCGGGAACCGGCTTCAAGGACCCTCGCTCCACGACGGAGCAGGGAAAAAGCCGGATTTCCGGGCTTCTTTTTGGATTCTCCACCATGCCGACGACAAGTTCGACCGAGCTCATGATGATATCTCGTATCGGCTGACGAATGGTCGTCAATGCATAGGCATCCCACCCGGCCATGGCGATGTCGTTGAACCCCAGAAATCCGATGTCTTCCGGGATCGCCTTACCAACCGCCCGGGCAGCATCCATGGCACCCATGCAGATCAGATCGTCACCGCAGAACACGGCTTCGACAGACTGATCTTCCATGACTTCACCCATCGCCACACGGCCAGCCTGATAAGTATAATTCTCTGCAAAGCAGGTCTTGGCGACTTCAAGACCGAGTTGCTTCGACGTACCGACAAAGCCGGATGCCCTGTCCTGTGTCGACGTTGCCGATTCCGGTCCACCCAGCAGCGCCACCTTCCTGTAGCCGCGCTCCGCAAAAGTGCGCGCCGCCATGCTGCCGCAGAACTCATTGTCGATTCCAACGACATGCACATTGGCATTGGCCTGATATTTGCCAAACGTATGAATGACCGGAATTCCGGCTGTCTGAAAGGCATTGGCGAAGCTGGTCGGGAGTGTCGACGTGGCCACGATCACGCCGTCGACGCTGTATTGCTTGAGCAATTCGACGAATTTTTTGGGTGACGTATCACCGGACAGATTGACCAGAAGCGGTCTGAATCCGCGTTTCTGCAGTTCGCTAGTGAACAGGTCGAACACATCGAGAAAGGCCGGATTCTGGAAGTTGTTGGCCACCAGACCGATCAGTTTCGTGCGGCTTGTCGCAAGACTGCGCGCAATCAACGATGGCCTGTACCCGAGAGCCTTGGCGGCTTTCTCAACTTTTTCCCGCGTGCGCGCCGAAACACTGGCGCCGTCCGTGAAAGTTCGCGAGACGGCTGATCGCGACACCCCAGCCAGTTCCGCGACTTCCTTCAATGTAACTGCCAAGTCGTCAACCCAACCAATTCTTGTACCCGTTTCCAAGGTTGAAACTACACGATTGCTCCAAGGCGTCAATTTTTTTGCAACCGGTTGCAATTTGATGACGATTGTGTTTGTCTTGGAGCAGGCACGGGCTTCTCTTTGAAGAACTCCGTATCGAAGTGCCTGTTTCAAGGGAGGAACACATGAAGAAAACTCTATTTGCGATGGCTGCCGCTGCCATCGCTTTCACCGGCCTGAACGCTCCGGCATCAGCAGATGGAGAACGTTTTGTTCTCGTCAGCCATGCACCGGACAGCGACAGCTGGTGGAACACGATCAAGAATGGCCTGGCCCTGGCCGGCGAGCAGGTTGGTGCCGAAGTCGAATACCGTAACCCGCCAACCGGTGACATTGCCGACATGGCTCGCATCATTGAGCAGACGGCTGCTTCCAATCCCGACGGCATCATCACCACCCTGGCAGATCCGGACGTTCTTTCCGGCCCGATCCAGAATGCCGTGGCAAAAGGCATTCCTGTCATCATCATCAACTCCGGCACACCCGAGCAGGCTGCTGAAGTCGGCGCACTGATGTATGTCGGCCAGCCGGAATATGATGCAGGCCTGGCAGCAGGTCAGCGTGCGAAACGCGATGGCGTCGGTTCATTCCTTTGTGTCAACCACGTCGTATCCAACCCGGTCGTTGGTGAGCGCTGCCGCGGCTTTGCCGACGGTCTGGGCGTGGAACTCGGCGACAGCATGATGGATAGTGGTCAGGATCCGGCCGAAATCAAGAACAAGGTGAAGGCTTACCTGTCCGCAAATCCTGACACGGAAGCGGTTCTGACCCTCGGCCCGACCTCTGCTGATCCGACCATCGGCGCTCTGCAGGAAATGGGCAAAGCAGGCGAAATCTATTTCGGTACGTTCGATCTGGGCACCGAAATCGTCAAGGGCATCAAGGATGGCACCATTCAGTGGGGCATCGACCAGCAACCCTTCCTGCAGGCTTACCTGCCTGTAATCGTTCTGGCCAACTACCAGCGCTTCGGCGTTCTGCCAGGCAACAACATCAACTCCGGCCCAGGCTTCATCACCAAGGATGCACTGGCCAAGGTTGAAGAGCACGCCGGCGAGTATCGCTAAGACAAAAAAGTGGCAGCCACGGCTACCCACTTGAGGGGCGGTTCATCCGCCCCTCCCTTTAACGGCAAGCAGAGCGGGCCGAACTTGCCGCTCGGAATGATAACTCAAGACAACTTGTTCTGCGGCCGGGCCGCATTGCCGCGGCCGGCCATTCGGCACGCAGGAGGAAACCATGGCTGAAACGACGCAACCGGCGGCCGCGCCTGAAAAGGACGAGCGCATCCGCGAAATGTCACCGCTTCGAAAGGCGTTGATCCGCCCGGAACTGGGCGCCATTTGCGGCACCATTCTCGTCTTCATGTTCTTTCTCGGCATTGCCCGCGACAGCGGCATGTTTGCAGCCGAAGGCATCATCAACTGGGGCACTGTTTCCGCCCAGTTCGCGATCATTGCCGTTGGCGCCTGCCTGCTCATGATTGCGGGCGAATTCGATCTTTCCGTGGGGTCCATGATCGGGTTCTCCGGCATCATAATCGCGCTCATGAGCGTGCAATGGGGATTTCCGATCTGGTTCTCCATCCTGGTCGCATTCGCCCTGGCGCTCTGCATCGGCGCGCTTAACGGCTATCTCGTCATCAAGACGGGGCTGCCGTCCTTCATTGTCACTCTGGCTTTTCTCTACATCCTGCGCGGTTTGACGATCTTCATCGCCATCGCAACCACCCGCAAGACGATCATTGGTGGGGTCAGAGATGCCGCCGAGGGTGATCCCATCGCATGGCTTTTCGGCGGGAAGGTTTTCTCAGGCCTGTTCGTCTGGCTTGCCGATCTGGGCCTTGTAGGCAAGTTCGTCGCCGGCCCCAAGGCCGGTCAGCCAGTGGTCGAAGGTATTCCGATGCTGATGATCTGGGCCATTGTTCTGATTGCCTTCGGGCACATCCTCCTGACACGCACCCGCTTCGGCAACTGGGTCTACGCCTCCGGCGGCGATGCCCAGGCTGCGCGCTACGTCGGTGTGCCGGTGAACAACGTCAAGATCCTCATGTTCATGTTCTCCGCTTTCTGCGCAACCGTCTTTGCCACCTGTCAGGTGATGGAATTCGGCTCCGCTGCGGCCGACCGTGGTCTCTTGAAGGAGTTCGAAGCGATCATCTCCGTGGTTATCGGCGGCGCGCTCCTGACCGGCGGATATGGTTCGGTGATTGGGGCCGCGCTAGGCGCACTCATCTTCGGCGTGGTGCAACAAGGGCTGTTCTTTGCAGGTGTCGAAAGCTCGCTGTTCCGTGTTTTCCTCGGCGTGATTCTGCTGCTTGCCGTGATCCTCAACACTTACATTCGCCGCATGATCACGGGAGAACGCTGACATGTCTGATGCTCTGATCGAACTTGTCGACATCGAAAAACACTTTGGACCGGTCATTGCCCTCAATGGTGTCTCTGTCTCCGTCAACGCTGGTGAATGTCACTGCCTTCTGGGTGACAATGGCGCTGGTAAATCCACTTTCATCAAAACCATGTCCGGCGTTCACAAGCCAACCAAGGGCAAGATCCTGGTAGAGGGCCGGGAGGTGAACTTCGACAGCCCGCGTGACGCCATGACCGCCGGGATTGCGACCGTTTACCAGGATCTGGCCATGATCCCGCTCATGTCGGTGACGCGGAATTTCTGGATGGGCCGAGAACCGAGAAAGCGCGTTGGTCCTTTCAAGTTCTTCGACTTTTCGGAGGCGAACGAAGTCACCATGAGCGAAATGGCCAAGATGGGCATTCACCTTCGCTCGCCCGACCAGGCTGTCGGGACGCTTTCCGGCGGTGAACGCCAGACCGTTGCGATTGCCCGAGCAGTCTATTTCGGCGCCAAGGTGTTGATCCTCGACGAGCCGACTTCTGCCCTCGGGGTACGACAGACGTCCAATGTTCTGGCAACCGTCGACAAGGTTCGCAAGAAAGGCATTGGTGTCGTGTTCATTACTCACAATGTGCGACACGCAATGGCAGTTGGTGATCGGTTTACGGTGCTGAACCGCGGCAAGACGCTTGGCACCGCAGCTCGGGGTGAAATCCAGGCCGAAGAGCTTCAGGAACTGATGGCCGGTGGCCAGGAGCTTGCAGAACTGGAAGGATCCCTCGGCGGCACGGTCTGAGTTTAACTCCAAAACCAAGCCGCAGTGCGTGCGTCGCGTGGAAGTCCCAGGTTCCGCGCGGCGCATGTACCAAAGCAGAAAAAGAAGTCCTGACCCTTTCAAAACAGGCCATCAACTTTTCTTCAAAGGCCTGAACTAACTTTCGTTTTCATCAAATATTTCAAGAAAAACCTTATCAACACCTCGCCTAGATCGATATGTTGATATTCTTGGTAAATATTTCTCGATTTATCCAATAATATTTCCATTCAACTATCAAAAACAACTCTTCCGGCATTGAAATTCTTGATATCAAGACCTAGCTCTACTGTTGATTGCAGTTCCTGGAGGTATTCAATGCCATTTTTGTCTCCCAGATTTGGTGTCACGACCGATGTCGCCACCGCAATGGCTAAAGGCATCAAAAAGGGAATGGTGCCGGAAAATCGTCTACCAACCAGTGAAACGGCAGCATCAAAAAAGGTCCAGACTGCAGAGCAATTGCATCGTGAAAAGGTTCCTTCATTCGATGTGCCATCGAAACGTGGTCTACTGGCCCGCTTGCGAAGCTTGATTTTTCGCCGATAGATCCCGAGCGCCATTTTGACCACAAAAAAGCCGCCCGATGTTGCGTGGACATCGGACGGCAGTCATCTTCAGGCAGACTGGGATGCCCTACCCAAAGGTTTTCTTGAAACTTTCAATGCACTCACGGAAACCGGCTTCAAAATCGCCGTTGCCCGGGTGATAGACGCTTTCGAACGAAATGACGCCGTCATAGTTGTCGGCGCGCATGGCATCGGCCATCGGCTGGAACAGATCAGCTAGCTGCCCCTCACCCATCCGGCGCACTTCCAGCGTCGCACGCGGTGTGTCGACCTTGACGTCCTTGATGTGAACATGACCGAGATAGCCGCCGCGCAGCTCCTCGTAGCCGTCCGGGTAAGCCAGTTCGTGGCACCAGCAGTTGTTTGCCGGATCCCAGAGAACCTTCAGCGTCCCCTTTGCATCGAGATCATCGATCAGCTTTCGGCCGGTATAACTTGAATTGACCATGGTGCCGTTTCCGGTCTCCACCACCAGCGTCAGACCTTCCTTCTTGGCCAGTTCGACCGCAGGTGCAATCAATGGCAGCGTCGCGTCCCAGGCTCCCTTGGCCACGTTCCACTTCTCGGCACCGCCCTTGCCCCAGAGGATTTGTTCTTTCTTGTTGGTCATGATCCGCACCAGCGGTGATCCGACAATATGCGCCATTTCCATGACGCGCTTCAAAGCGTCCATGTGCTTGGTATGAAGCTCGTCGCCCGGCTTGTTGGCCGTCGTCATACCGGCAAACACGTGGCGGGAAAGACAGCTGACAGGCTTTCCGTGCCCCTCGAGAAGCGCCTTGATCTCCGCAATCTCGTCCCTGCTGTGGTCGCCAACTTCCTTTTCGCCCACAAATTGCAGTTCGGCATATTCCAGCCCGAACTCGTCCATGACACCCAGCGTGTGTTTCAAGTCGCGGCTGATGCCGTCGCAAATAACACCCAGTTTCATATTTTCTCTCCAGCCTCAGCGATGCAGTTCGGCGCCGATGATTTCTTCAATCACCCGGGTACAGACCCAGTTGTCACCATTTGGGTATTTGGATTTGCCAGCGTGAAAGATCTGCATGGCGGTTGAGGCGGTCTGCATCGGCACTTCCAGCTGCTCGGCCAGATCAAGAGCGATGGTCAGATCCTTGTGCATCGTCGCAATGTGACTGCCGGTGCCTTCAAACTTGCGGTCGATGATGTTTTCCAGCGCGGTCTTTGACACACCACACCCGGCGCCGGACGTTGAAAAGACGTTGTAGATGACTTCGCCCGGAACTCCGGCCTTGGCCGCCAGGGCAGCAGCTTCGAAGGTCGCAGAGAAGATCGAACCGATGAGAGACTGAAGGCAGGACTTGACGGTCTGACCGTCCCCGGCCTTGTCGCCAACCACATGAATGGTCTGGGAAACGGCTTCCATGACAGGGCGTGCCGTCTCCAGAACCGATGGCGCCGCGGCCGCCATCATCGTCAACGTGCCGCCCTGAGCTCCAGGGAAACCGCCGGAAACCGGACTGTCGACCAGGTCGATGCCGGAGTCCGCCATACCCGCACCGATTTCGCGCGCTTCGGAAGGTTTGATGGTTGCAGTCAGCACCACGATGCCGCCCTTAGCCATATTGGCGACAAGTCCTTCTTCGCCAAGGATCACTTGATTGGCCTGCCCGCCATTCATGACCATGACGTATATGACGTCCGAGTTTTGCGCGACTTCGGCAACGCTGCCTGCGGCTTTGCCTCCCATCTCGCGGAACGCGTTCAACCGCTGTTCGCTGAGGTCAAATCCGGATGTTTCAAAGCCGTTTTTGATCAGGTTCTTGGCAAGCCCGCTGCCCATATCCCCCAATCCGATGACACCTGCGCGTAACATTTCCATTTCCTATTTCATCCGGCGCGCCGGAGGTTCTAGTCTGGCACCCTTGATCGGGTGTCGGCTCTTGCGGGGGTTTCGGGCGCCTCAGGCGCCGGGCAGGTCCAGAAGACACCCCGCTGCCCAAAGCTCACCTCAGTAGAACAAGCTCGGAATCCAGAGGACCAACTGAGGGAAAATGCACATCAGGATCAGCACAAGAACGTTCGCCATCAGGAACGGAGCCGCTCCGAGAAAGATCTGACCGATCCCCATGCGTGCGATCGCCGCACACACGTTCAGACAGTTCCCGACGGGCGGCGTACACGCTCCGACCGCAAGTCCCGACACCATGACCACACCGAAATGGACACCGGAAATACCGACCGATTGCGCCGCCGGAAGCAGAACCGGCGTCAACAAAAGGATGGCCGGACTGACGTCGATGAAAGTTCCCGCGATCAGGATCACCACGGTAATCACCAGCATCAGGGCCACCGGACCAAGATCCAGGCTGATCACGTAAGCCGCCAGGGCATCCGGTATGCGCTCCAATGCCAGCACCCAGATGTAAAGTTGGGAGAAGGCGATAATCATCATGATCTTCGCACTGGTCAGGATCGCGGCGCGCATGGCATCCGGCAGCTGCTTGATGGATCCAAGACCCACAATCAGCATCCCGATCAGCAGGCCGTAGGCCACAGCCATTCCGGCGGTTTCGGTCGGGGTCGCAACTCCGAAGACAACGGATCCGACAATGAGCAGCGGCATGATCGCAACCACCGCGGACCGGCGGATCTGCCGCCAGGCTTCCGCAAGAGTGAAAGGCACCGCTTCAGTCGGATAATCGTTCTTCTTGGACAGGTACCAGACAATGCCGAGCTGGAAGACACCCACCATCAAGCCAGGGATAACGCCCCCCAGGAACAGTTGCCCAACGGACTCCTGGGCGGCAATGGCGTAGATCACCATGGCCACGGATGGCGGAATGATCATGCCCATGGTCGAGGATGCAACGGTAATGCCTGCAGCGAATTGTGCCGGATATCCGCGTTTCTTCATCTCAGGGATCAAGACCGACCCGATGGATGCGGTATCCGAAGCAGCAGAGCCCGAAATCCCGCCGAAAACCATCGAGGCGACGACGTTCACAAGACCGAGACCGCCTTTCAAGCGCCCGACGAAGAAATTGGAAACATCCAGCAGACGACCGGTGATCCCGCCGGAGTTCATGACAAACCCCATCAGGATGAACAGCGGCAGCGAAATCAGGGCGTAACTGTTGATACCGGCGAAAAATCTCTGCGGCAGCACGCCAATCAGCATCGGTTGTTCGACGATGAAATAGGCCAGTGCCGATAGACCGAGCGCATAGGCAATCGGCACACCGATGAAAAGCAAAACAAACAGGCTAAGCAGCAGGATCAGCATCGTGTCAGTCCTCCGGCATCCAGAGAACTTCGATGCTCTCCCGACCTGCAGCAGTCAGGATGATCTTGACCACGCAGTAGAACACTGCCAGGCCGCATCCAATCGGCACCGAGGCGTGCACCAGACCTTGCGGCCAGCCGAAGGGTTGCCAGGGATTGTGGCCGGCCAGCGATATCCAGCCGATCGAGTAGTACACCATGGCGCCGTTGATGACGCCGACGAGGGCAAGGCCGAGTATGTAGATCCATTTCTTCGCCTGGTAGGGCAGCATGTCGATGAAGAAGGTAATGGCGATGTGCTCACGCTTGGTGATGCAGACCGCTCCTCCGATCGCGCTGGTGAACAGAAAGGCAATGGTGATGAATTCGTTGCCGCCATAGATCGACGAGGCGAACCCGTATCTCAGGACGACCAACAGGCAGACCAGAACCAGAAAGACCGCGAACAGGGCAATGAGTATCCATTCGAGAATGCGCGTGAGCTGCCGGTCCAGCGCGACGAGAAAATCCATGCTCCCCCCCAACTACAAGGAAATGCCCGGCCACCAATTGGCGGCCGGGCCAAGTGCTCAAGGGTTAGCTGCAGGATGCAGCGGCTGCGCGAGCTGCTTCGACGTCAGCTGCCGAAAAATGACCGGCTTCGATCATCTGATCATAGACAGGCTTCACAGCTTCCTGGAACCCGGCCAGAGCTTCCGGTGTCAGCGTGTTGATCTCCATGAACTTGCCCAGCTCATCGATCACCTTGCCTTCCGCATCCCGATAGAGATCGTCCGACTTCTTCATTGCCTCAACCGCGACTTCGTCGAAAACCTGCTTCAGATCATCCGGCAGACCGTCATACCAGGCCTTGTTGACGATCAGCGGATCGGGACCAGTCATGTGGTTTGAGAGGGTCATGTACTTTTGAACTTCGTGGATCTTGAAATCCCAGATGTTCTGCGGCGGATTGTGCTGGCCGTCGATCACCCCCTGCTTGAACGCCTGATAGGCTTCGGAGAACGGCATCGCGATCGGGTTAGAACCGATGGCCGTACCGGTTGCGATCATCAGGTCGCTCTGCGGTTCACGGATCTTCAGGCCGCTCAGGTCTTCAACCTTGGTGATCGGACGAACATTGTTGGTGTAGGCCCGGAAACCCTGGCTGATGCCGGTTGCCGGAACGTGATAGCCGTTTGCCTCCGCGCCTGTTTCAATGCCGTCGGTGAAACCGCTGGCAACAAGGCACTGCATTTCGTCCCAGTTCGCAACCAGGAACGGCAGCTGGTAGATATTGAAGGCAGGATTTGCGTCAGCAAAGAAGCCGCCACGTGTACCCTGAAGGATCCCGGTAGTGACCTGATCCATCATTTCGCGTTCGTTGCCAAGCACACCGCCGAAGAAGTTTTCCACTTCGATACGACCGTCTGACCTCTTTTCCAGCTCCTCTTCGAAGAACTTCATGGACTGCGAACGAATGGCGCTTTCGGGCTGTTCGTTCCCGTATTTGAACGTAAAGTCGGCAGCCCCGGCTCCCGACACCATCAATGCAGTTACAGCAACGCCAGCAAGGTATTTAAAACCCTTCATCATCTTGTCTCCTCCCGATGTAGACGATGATTGTTCGATGCCTTTTTCTCTGCTCAGCTCGCCTTGGAAGCAAGTCAAAAACACCAATTTGACGTAATTGATGTTTTTTGATGCTTTCCAACATCGCGATTTATGTCATTCTGATTTAAATTGATGGAGTAGAGATGTGTCCAAACCGGATCAACTCAAACGCCGAGCCAAGATCACTGAGATAGCCCGTCTTGCCGGCGTGGGCACCGCAACGGTCGATCGTGTCCTGAACGGACGTCCCAATGTCAGCGCTGCCACCCGGCAACGTGTGGAACAGGCGAAGGCGGCAATAGAATCGGGTGAGCCGATCAAGACCCGGTCACGCCCCTGGCGACTGAAGGTGTTCCTGCCCGGAGAGGCTGGCCCCTCGACGGAATACCTCGCCGCCTGCTTCCAGGAATTCGGCGCGAGGGGAAATGCCACGATCGAATGTGTCTTCACCAAGAAGATGGAGCCGGCAGTCCTTGCCCGAAAGCTCCAGGCATGCGCCGGTCAGGGTATCGATGCGATTGCGTTTCAGGCCCTTGACGACCCGCGCGTTCGTCATGCGGTTGAGGACCTGGCACATCTCGACATTCCCTGCCTGACACTCATTTCAGGACTTGAGACCCCAGCCCTTGCCGGGTTTGTCGGAATGGACAATCGCGCTGCCGGCAAGACCGCCGGCTATATGATGGGACGTTTCGAAAGACAGAAAGGTGCTGTTGCCGTTGTGTCGGGAGGCCAGATCTACAGAGTCCACGAAGACCGGGAAATGGGGTTCCGGGCCTGCCTCAGGCGGGATTTCCCTCACCTTGAAGTCGTGTCGACCTATAGCGGTCACGACGACATCGACGGCAACTACACGGAAGTGAAGAAAATCCTTGAAAGCAAACCGGATCTGATCGGCATCTACAATGTCGGCGGAGGCAATGAAGGCATTGCCAGGGCCCTCAAGGAAGCTGGCCGGGAGCATGAAATCACCTTCTTCGGCCACAACCTGACGCCGAAGACCCAAAGTTACCTCATCGACGGAACAATGGACCTGGTCCTGCATCAGAACATGAAACGGGCTGCGGGACGAGCCGTCGATGCCTTGATAGCGCGCCTGGAAAATCGTCCCTATCGCATCAAACTCATACAAACCGAAATCATCACGAAAGAGAACATGGCAGGCGCGACTTTCGGTTAATTTCCGGAGTTTCCAGGACTTTAGACGTTTTCGGGTGTTATCAGTTTGAATTCGATGATTTCATTCAAGAAACCAGACTTTTTGTCTGTCAGCGCGCTTTCCATCAGCGCCAAGGACCTGGTGACCACGGCTTCGACCGGATTTTCGATCAGAAGATCAACCGTACCATCAAGCAGTCCTTCATCGGCGTGCGGGCTCTTTTCGTGGCAGATGTAAAAGATTTCTTGGCCGCGTCCGGATTCTCGCAGTGCCTTGATGACGCCCGTTACCCCTCCCCCGCAGTGATACAGTCCCTTCAGATCCGGAGCAGAGCTTAAGAGCTCCGAGGCAGCTTCATAGGCCACAGCGGTATCGTCAAGATAGACCAGTGAATCGCGTAATCGAACATCAGGAGCGTATTCTCGTAGTGCGCTTCTGAACCCTGCCTCCAGCGCCTCGTGACCCAGGTATCGGTGGGAACCGACCAGTATGCCGACTTCGCCTATTTCTCGCGAAAACCGGGCCATCGCCCATCCGGCCGTTCTGCCTGCCTTGCGTCCATCAATCCCGACATATCCGGCAACTTCCGACGAACTCAAAGGGCTTAACAGCGAGAAAACGGGAACATTCCTGACGGTGCATTCCTTGAGGGCGGCGTGAACTTTCGGATGATCAATCGACACAAAGGCGATCGCATCTACCTTGTCGGCCATCTCGAGCAGTGCCTGCGAAAGATCATCGGGAGACAGGCTTTCGACGAACCGAACCTCCGTGGTTGCCCTGACTTTTTTAAGGCCAGGCACCGACCGCGTCACCCCATCGGCAAGTGCCTGATAAAACCACTTGCTCTTCTTCTGAAGAATGAAGCCCAGCTTCTTGTGCGGCACAAGTTGCTCGACCCGCCTCTGCATGATCCCCTGGCCGTGATAACCCAACTCTTTTGCTGCCAGCAGTACACGGTCGGCGGTGGCTTTCATCACCGGGGCCCTGGCGTTCAGCACCCTGTCGACCGTCGCAACACCAACACCCGCCTTTTCGGCGACATCCTGAAGGGTAATTCTGCGGCTCATCCGATATCCTGATAGTTCATATCATGAGTATTTGATGACACTATGAGAGATTTGATAGTTTCTATCAAGGATGCATTGACCGCTTCTGCGTTCTCCATGATCTTCACGCTACATTTTGGCGCATTACCCAAGGGAAATCGGGAGAGGAGAGCCATGACGGCAACTGGTGCGGAAAAGCGCGACTACAGCCTGACGGGACCTAATTCAGGCCCGGGCTTCACACCAAGCGAATGGTACAGCACCAAATTACCAAGAAAGCGCTTGAAGGAACTGATGAAGCGATCCGACCGGCCGAGCCTGATCAATTACGGTCTCTGGCTTGGTGCGGTACTGTTTTCAGGTGCATTGCTGGTGCTGACCTGGGGGACAATCTGGGCCATCCCGGCCGCCGTCGTCTACGGCGTCTTCTACGGATCGGGTGCCGACAGTCGATGGCACGAGTGCGGGCACGGAACAGTCTTCAAGACCCAATGGTTGAACAACTTTTTCTATCAGCTGGCGTCCTTCATGTCGCTCAGGAACCCGTATCTATGGCGATGGAGCCACACAAGGCACCACACGGACACGGTGATCGTTGGCAGAGATCCGGAAATAGCATTCCCCCGTCCACCAAGCATCGGCGCCTGGATCCTGAATCTCTTCTACATCCCGGCACTTAGCAAGGAACTTGTCAAAATGGTTCGCCTCAGCTTCGGTATGCTGACCGATGAGCAAAGGGACTACCTGATCGAGGCGGACCGCAACAAGGCCTTCTGGGCATCCCGCATTCAGCTGGCCATTCTGCTTTCGATCGTCGGCCTCTCGGTTTACCTGCAGAATTTTCTGCCCGTTATGCTCGTCGGTTTGCCTACATTCTACGGCTCCTGGCTGCACCACATCATGGCAACGACCCAGCATGCCGGATTGGCGGAAGACGTTCCCGATCACCGGATGAACTCGCGCACCGTCTATCTCAACCCTTTCTTCCGGTTCATTTATTCCAACATGAACTACCACGTCGAACATCACATGTATCCGATGGTTCCCTTCTACGCGCTGCCTGCGCTTCACGAAGAGATCAAGAACGACTGCCCGCCTGCCTATCCCTCACTTTTGGCAGCTTACAAGGAAATGATCCCGGCAATCGTAAAACAGCAGAGCGACCCGAATTTCTATATCCGGCGGCCTCTGCCGACGTCAGCGGAACCGACCCCTGACTATCAGCGTCCGGTCTTGCAGGCAGCAGAATAGGAGCACAGGATCATGCCGCATTGGATCAAGGCTTGTGATGCCGATGACGTTGAAAACGAGGACCTCATCCGGTTTGACCATGAGGACCGCACGTTCGCGATCTACCGCAGTCCGGAGGACGAGTTTTACTGCACCGACGGTCATTGCACCCACGAGGAAGTTCATCTGTCGGACGGCCTGGTCATGGACCACGTCATCGAATGCCCGATGCATAACGGACAGTTCGACTACCGGACCGGGGAACCGAAACGGTCGCCAGCATGCATCAAACTCAAGACCTATCCCGTAAAGGTGGAGAACGAGACCGTCTTCATCGACATCGGAGACCAGGCATGAAGCGGATTTACGATTGGGACGCCAAGTTCTCCCTGCGCAACTACACCGCCGCGGATCTGCAGGCGCTCAAAGGCAAACGGAAACTCACACAGACGACCGCCAACTCGGCGGAAGAGGCAGCCGCAGCTTCGGACGTAGGCATTGACCTGATCATGGGCAATGCCCAGAACACACGAACTGTACGGGATGCAGCTCCGAACCTGTTTTTCACTGCAGCCATCGGACTACCGGATTTTCCGACGGAATCAGATGTCCTGAAAGCCGCGTTTCAGGCAATGAAGGATGGTGCCGATTCCGTTTATACGGCGCGTGGTCCGCACATTGTCGAAATGCTCGCCAAAGAACAGATCCCGGTCATGTGTCACCTGGGACTGGTTCCGCGAAGATCCGGCTGGAACGGTGGGCTGCGTGCCGTCGGCCGCACAAATGACGAAGCTCTTGAGCTGTGGAACGCCTTCCGCCGGATGGAAGATGCCGGAGCTTTTTCCGTTGAGGCCGAGATCATCCCGGAGCGTCTCTTTTCGGAAATCAGTCGCAGGACGTCGCTGGTCACGATGTCTCTCGGGTCAGGACGTGGCGGTGACGTTATTTACCTATTCCAGAACGATATCTGTGGTGAACAGACCTCCCGTCCGAAACATGCCAGGGCGTTCGGAGACCTGCATTCTCTCAACGAGCAGATCAGGTCCGAACGCCGAGCAGCGCTCGGTGCCTTCAGGAAGGCCGTACAGGCCGGGACCTACCCGGCAGAAGCGGAAACAGCCAGAATTCCTGATGAGGAGCTATCTGATTTCCTGGATACGATTTCACAGAAAGAGGCAGCAGAATAATGCGTGTCATCGTTGTTGGTGGTGGCCAGGCCGGAGCTTCTGTCGTCGCCAAGCTGCGTAGCCTCGGATTTGAGGGCGATATCCTCTTGCTTACAAGTGAGAGCGAACCACCTTACGAGCGCCCACCGCTTTCCAAAAAACACCTGTCGCAGGAAAGTCTCGGTGTCCCGGTCCCAATTCTGCCTGCTGAATTTTGGCAGGATAACCAAGTGGACTTGCGACTGAAGGCAAAGGTCGAAGCAATCGATCTGCCGGGAAACTCGGTGAAGATAGGACCAGAAAGTTTTACCTTCGATCACCTTGTGCTTGCGACCGGAGCTTCCGCGCGCCAATTGCCAATCGAAGATACAGCAGATCGCGGGAACATTTTCCATCTGAGGAACCTGGCCGACGCCAACGCAATTCACGCTCAGTTGGAACCAGGCAAATCGATGGTCCTCATCGGTGGTGGTTATATCGGCATGGAACTTGCGGCCACTGCGAGAATGCGCGGATTGGAAACGACCATCATTGAGCGAGACGAGCGTATCCTCAAGCGAGTTGCTTCGGCTGAGCTCTCAAGTCGGATTGTTGATTGGCACCGCAAACAAGGCGTTTCCATAATTGAGGCAATAGGATCGTTTCATCTGTCTGGCGACACCATCATCGACGGAGTGCGGCTTTTCGACGGAACGGAAATCCCGGCGGACATCATCGTTGCCGGTGTCGGCGCCGCACCCAATACCGAACTTGCCGAGGCCGCCGGACTGGCCATCGACAATGGCATCGCCGTAGACAGTTTCGGACGGACAACCCAGCCAAACGTCTGGGCTGCAGGCGACTGCGCATCCTTTGTATTCAATGGCAGGAGAATTCGGCTGGAATCCGTCCAGAATGCTATTGATCAAGCCGAGACTGTCGCGGAGAACATATTGGGGGCGAGCAAGGAGTACATTCCAACGCCCACCTTCTGGTCGGAACAATTCAATCACCTTGTCCAGATCGCGGGACTTTACGAACAGAACATGGAAACCATATGTCGCCAAGCAGCCTCCGGCAATTCCTTCTGGCACTATCGAAACGGTGTTCTGAAGGCGGTCGAGGTCGTCGATGACCCCAAGACATTTTCAATCGCCCGTCGTCTTCTGTCAGACGGCAAGTCCCCTTCGCCAGAGCTAGTGGCGTCTGCCGAACGAAACCTGAAGGAAATTCTCAGGACCGCGCGCCAGCCTGCTGCTGCCTGAGCGCGAAAATCATGAAAGGAATGGACGGGACAAGCATCCGTCCTTTCGCTCCATTGACTGAAATCAAGAGAAATCTTTTCCGAAAAATGTATTCTTCCATTTAGCTCGGAGCCGAACTCGGCCCGCGAAAATTGAACTGGAAGCACGTCAATGGAACAGCTTGCGCAAAACGGTTGCTGCGATCGCGATTCGGATAAAAGTCAGACGCTCTCAAGCATTGAAAAGACGGTTGAGCGCGCGTTGGAGCTTTGCCCCAGGATTTCCGAGACCGAAGTCGTTCCACTTCCAGAAGCGGTCGGTCGAGTAAGCGGCGGCGATACCATCTCGCTGTTTTCCCTGCCTATCCATGACCATTCCGCTGTTGACGGCTATGCACTTGGCGGTAGCGGCAAGAAATCTTCCAAGATCGTCGGACGCCTGACTGCAGGGGATACACCCCAAACAGCGCTCCAGGACGGCGAAGCCATGCGGATCATGACCGGTGCGCCAGTGCCTGAAGGCACGGCCTGTGTCGTCATGCAGGAGCATGCGGTTGTGGCGGACGGTTTCGTCAGCCCGACTTTCGATGTTCCGGAGGGCGACAACGTCCGCCGGACAGGTGAAGACGTGAAAGCATTTGATACGCTGGTACGCGCCGGCACACGGCTCGACGCCCGTCACACGGCCATAATGACAGCCAGCGGCCTGCAGAACGCCGGTGTGGTGCGCAAGGTCCGGGTCGCCATTCTGTCGACCGGTAACGAGCTTCGCGACACCGGTGTCGGCATGGGGCCGGGTCACATCTTCGATACCAATCGGCCGATGCTGCGTGCCCTTTTGTCTTCCAACAGGACCGAGGTAACCGATCTCGGCATCGAACGCGATAACCTGGACGCCATTGCCGAAACACTCCGCAAAGCCTCGCAATCGCATGATCTCATCATCACCTCCGGCGGCGTTTCTGTCGGTGAGGAAGATCATTTGAAACCGGCGGTGATAGCAGCAGGTGGAAACATCGAGAGCTGGCGAATGGCCATCAAACCCGGCAAACCTGTCGCGCTAGGTACCGTCGGAAAGGCGGTCTATCTCGGCCTACCGGGCAATCCGCTTGCGTGCTTCGTTGACTTCCTGCTTCTGGGACGGCCGATCATCGACGGGCTCAGCGGGGCAGCGCGCCGTGATGCTTTGGTCCAGTATGCCAAGGCTGCCTTTGAATGGTCTCGACGTCCGGGACGCCGCGAGTTCTTTCCCTGCAATATTGTCGGAACTTCCGAAGAAGGCCTGCCGCTTCTGGAAAAGACCGGGCGCGCCGGATCGGCACGCCTGCTGCCGCTGATCGAAGCAGATGGTCTTGGGGTAGTTGAAGCCGAATGCACAGAGATTCAAGCGGGAAGTCAACTGAAGTTCTATCCGTTCCGCGCGGACATGGGCCTCTGATCCGATCAGGAGACCGACAATCTTGCTGAAAACCAGAGGACAAGCTTTCGATTACTTCTTGCGAGGACGATGGGACTTGAGAACCGCCGGGTCCGTATCCAGGAAACCTGCACCGATCAATTCAAGACAATAGGGAACGGCGGCGAAGACCGCATTGAGACAGACCTCGATGCTTGCCGGAGAACCCGGCAGGTTCAAAACGAAGGTCTTGCCACGCACACCAGCTTCCTGGCGGGAAAGAATCGCGGTCGCGACATAGTCCAGACTGGTGCGCCGCATCAGTTCACCAAACCCGGGAAGCGGCTTCGTTATCACCGCCTGCATGGCTTCCGGGGTCAGATCACGCGGAGCCGGCCCGGTACCTCCCGTGGTAAGAACCATGCCGACCTGTTCCTGATCGCATAGCTCGATCAACGCGTCGCGCACTACATCCACTCCATCGGATACAATACGCCGGTCAATCTCGATCGGAGTGGATATTGTCTTCCTCAACCAATCTTCGATTGCCGGACCACTGATATCTTCATATTCGCCGCGACTTGCCCGGTCCGAGATTGTCAGGATCGTGATGCGCATCTTTGGTTATCCTCCAAGCGTCGACATCGAGCGGGTGATGCCGTTCACGTCGTGCTCGCCAATATGGAATTCATGCCCGCGAGGCTTTTCGAAAACCTTCTTGCGGATCAACTGAGCGACAGTTTCGTTGCCGTCCGACTGCCTGAGGGCATCGCGCAGGGAAAGACCACCCTCCTGCCCCATGCAGGTGTATAACTGGCCGGTGCAGCTGAGCCGGATCCGGTTGCAGTCAGAGCAGAAATCGCAGGACATTGGCGTGATGAAGCCTATTTTTCCGCCGGTTTCCCGCAACCTGACATATTTTGCCGGACCGCCCGTCGTTTCTCCCAAAGGCTCCAATGTCCATTGGAATTCCAACCTCTGGCGAAGGTCCGAAAGAGACAAAAAACTGTTGCTTCGGCTGGAAGCGGAACCACCGAGTGGCATTTCCTCGATAAGCGTCAGATCCATGTTGCGGCCGTGGGCAAACCGGATCAGGTCGTCAAGCTCATGCTCGAACTGTCCTTTCTGGGCAACCGCATTCAGTTTGACCTTCAATCCGGCATCCTGTGCCGCATCGAGACCCTCAAAAACGCGATCGATCTTACCCCAGCGGGTGATCGTCCTGTAGCGCTCCGCATCCAGTGTATCCAGAGACACATTCACCCGTTTGACGCCGCAATCTGCGAGCCCCCTGGCGTACCGTGACAGCAGTGAACCGTTCGTCGTCAATGTCAGTTCGTCCAGCTCGCCATTTTCCAGATGCCGGGAGAGACTTTCGAAGAGGCTCATGACGTTCTTTCGAACCAGAGGCTCTCCGCCCGTCAGGCGAATTTTTCGAACACCGTGATTGATGAACACGGTCGACAGGCGATACAGCTCTTCCAGAGACAGAACATCCTTGCGCGGCAGAAACGTCATGTTTTCCGCCATGCAATAGGTGCAGCGCAGATCGCATCTGTCGGTCACCGAAAGGCGTAGGTAATTGGCTGTTCGTCCAAACTGGTCCTTGAGTGCGCTGCAGGAGTATGTGGCGTCAATCATGGGAATTTTCGCGTTTGTCGTCAGTTCTTTAAGGCGAACCGTATCTCTTTCCCGAAGGCATGGATGACGATCCGCTGCGGTCAGCTTGGTTGCTTTGCTTTGAGCTTTTTCAAAAGGAGGTCGAGTTTCTCGCCCGCACGCCCAGGCAGTGACTTTGTCCAGCTGGCAGGCGGGTTTTTCCAGGTCTCAGGCTCACCAACGGCGATCAGCATGACCATGCCGTAGCGTCCGTGAACCTTGCAGGTCAAAACATAAATCCCCGGAACATCCAGCGTTCTGGTTTCAGACGCAGTGTTGGCAATGGAGATCTTTTCGACACCTTCCGGGATCAGTCCCTTCACGCTCTTGACCGTATGCTGTCCGCGTGAGTTGTTGAAGGTCACACGACCTCCAACGGGCAGGCTGACGAAATCCGGTTCGAACCGGAACATGTCCAGGACGAACTCCGCAGTCGGATCGCTGACCTGGTCAATTTCTGCCGCCGGTCCGTTGGACTGCGCAATAGCTGCATAGGACATCACAAGAAACGGCAATATTGCGACTACAGCTGCGCGCAACGTTGAAATCACTATCCGGGTCATAACGATGCCTGCTCCTTGTTCGAGATTGGCTGAATGTTCGGCAGATGCGGCATCAGCCACGCCATAAGCTCTTCCGGCAATGCGGGAAGATCAGCCGCCATATCCTCGCTGAAGGCTTCCCATTCGGGCACGTATCTTTGTTTCACTGCTGTCAGAACCGGTATTCCCAGCTCAACGGCCCGCTCAATGACAGGCCTGAAACCACGTCCTTCCGACTCACCCCTGCCGAACCGATTCAGGATCAGAACGTCCGGGCGGGTTTCCAGCTGGCGTGACAGATTTTCGGCAGCATTTGCCAGGGCGCCCGGATCCAGTCGACAACCGGTTGAACCAGAGCCGAGCGGTTGCGTGATGCGGGTACTGACCCCACTGGCCAGGTCCTCAAGGTGGGAAATCGGGCAACAACTGCCACCATCAGGCAATTGCCGTTGCACGCATCCCACCATGGATACCCCTAAGCGCCGAAGTTGTTCGACAAAAGCATCCAGCGCCGGATCAACATCCGGTCCGTACTCGTATTTGATTCCTGCTAGAGGTTTCGCTTCAATCATGAGCCTTGCTCCTCAAACACCGCGCTTGCGCGGACGGCCGCCATTGGCGATCTGCCTGAGACGGTGAATATCTTCGATTGTCACCAGATCGGCTTCCGGCAGGCTGATGACGCCCTCGTGAGTCAAGGTGGTGAAGCCTCGGCTGACTGTTTCTGGCTGAAGGCCCAGATAGTCGGCAATGTCACGTCGCCCGAAGGGAATAGCGACCGTATCGAAGTGATTGCTTTTTCTCGGAAGCGTTCTGTTCTTCAACTCGAATATGAAGGCCGCAATCCGTTCAATCGGGGTCTTCTTTGCCAGATCATTACTGTGATCCAGAAGCTGAAAGAGAAAACTGTTCGTCTGATCCAGGAAGTGTTCCCGGGTAATGTTGGACGTGCGCAGCAACTGGTCAAAAACGGGCTGTTCCATGACCTGAACAGCACTTGGCGAAAGAGCGATGATCTCGCCGTTCAGCTGGCGGTGCAAAGAAGCAAGGTTGATATAGTCTCCCGGAAAGAAGAGCCCCGTAATCGTGCGCCTGCCATCACTGAGATGAGCAACGATTCCGACGGAACCGGTCAGAACCCCGATAACCGGAGAATTCGGCAGCGTGTCTGGCTCAATCTCCTGGCCTGTATCGAGCGCAAACCGATGAGCCCCTTTGGGAAGCTCTGCCCCAAAAGCAGATCTTAATTCCGAGCAAATGCAGGCCTGGACGTGGAATCCGCAGCTATGCTGCAGCCCGCAAGCACTGTTCGATTCCCGACTTGCTTCGCTATAGCCACATGCCTCCAATCCACCTAGAGATCGCATACATTGCCCCCTTTAAAGTCGGGCGAAGTATATGAGCGCACTTATTTGGCTGAATTGACATTGCTCAAACAACACAGATAATTGAAATTTGAATATTTTCGAATTTATGAAATTAAAAAGCATCCTTTTGAAAAGTACGTAGGAATACACAAAAGCTGCAGTGACTGATTGCAATCAATGCTCCGTTTCTCGAAAGGCGAATACTGGCCGCAGTAGGGGAGAAGCAGGACGTCCCGGCCTTGGGCCGTCTGATTGTTAATGCTCCCCTCCACAACGGAGGGTCCTATGCGCCTAACTGCAAGTATTGCAGCTCTGCTTTTAGCCACCACAGCCGCCTGGTCTGCTGATCAAGGCCCGGTCACGCCGATGGAGGTCAACCCGGAGCTCGCCGAACTCGGCAAGCGTCTGTTTTATGACACACGCCTGTCTGGAGACACCAATCTTTCCTGCTCGTCCTGCCACCAGCCGGATCTCGCATTCACCGATGGCGAAGCACTTTCGACCGCCTACAGTGGTTCGGAAGGTTTCCGCAACACCCCAACACTGGCCAACGTCGGCCAGCGCTCAGCGTGGATGCATGATGGCCGTTTGGGCACCAACCTGAACGACGTGTCCCGTGAAATGATCACGGAAGATTACATCATGAACATGGACATGCGGATGATGCAGGAGCGTCTGAAGCAGGATCCGGTTTACGTGAAAATGTTCAAAGCCACCGGCAAGGGCGAACCGTCCAACGGTGGTGCCCGTTCCGCGCTTCAGGAATTCCTGAAATCGATTGCCTCCTCTGGCGCTCCATTCGACACGGGCGAAATGAGCGAAGCCGCCAAACGGGGTTACGTGAACTTTAAGGGCAAGGCCGGTTGTACGGCTTGTCACTCCGGTGACCGCTTCACCAATGACCTGCCTTACAACATCGGCGTTCCGAACAATCCGGACATCTGGTCCGATCCGCTTCGCCATCAGACCTTTGTGGGCTACGCGAAATTCATGGGCGTCGAAAACTACATGAACGTCCGCGAAGACCTGGGGGCCTACGTCCGCAATCACAAGGCAGAGACCAAGCGAACCTTCATGACGCCGACCCTGCGCGAGCTGACCTACACCGCGCCGTACATGCACAACGGCATGCTGGCGACCCTGGAAGACGTCATTGAATTTTACAACCAGGGTGGCGGCGACGATCCGAACAAGGATCCGCGTCTGAAGCCTCTCGGTTTGACCCGTGGTGAAAAGGCCGACCTGGTCGAGTTCCTGAAGGCGCTCTCGGGCAACAGCTACAACCAACCCGCCTATGTCTGGGAACAAGATGACTACGAATACGAAGTCGTTCCCGACTGGAAAAACGCGACAAACTGAGGAGACAGGATCATGTCAAAAGCCATGAAGAAAACCGTCTCCGCATGGGCTCTTGCAGGCGCTTCCGTGCTTGCGATCGCCACCGGAGCCATTGCTGCCGACCGCCCTGCCGAACTGGCACCGCTCGGTGACCCGCCCATTCCGGCTGACAATCCGCAGACACCGGAAAAGATCGAACTCGGCAAGTTGCTGTTCTTCGATCCGCGCCTGTCGGGTAACGGCTCCATGCCTTGCTCGGCCTGTCACCTGCCGGATGCCGGCTGGGACTTCCCGGACAAAATTTCGCTCGGATATCCGGGAACGGTTCACTGGCGGAACTCCCAGACAATCGTGAACTCCGCCTACTATGGAAATCTTTTCTGGGCCGGGTCTTCCAAGTCGCTCGAAGCCCAGGCCAAGTCGGCTGCCAAGGGTGCCGTCGCCGGTAACGGTGAAGACGACATGATGGAAGCCCGTCTTGCCTTCATCCCGGAATACCGCGAGCGTTTCAAGGACGTCTTCGGCACGGAGTATCCGCGTCTGGGTCACGCCTGGATGGCGATCGCGGCGTTCGAACGGACCCTTGTCCAGACGGACACGCCTTTCGACAACTACATGCGCGGCGACGA
This sequence comes from Pseudomonadota bacterium, assembly GCA_039195965.1. Lineage (GTDB taxonomy): Bacteria > Pseudomonadota > Alphaproteobacteria > Rhizobiales > Stappiaceae > Roseibium. The sequence goes on along the minus strand of JBCCVB010000019.1, from coordinate 35,795 downwards.
CACTGCTCTGGACGATGCCCAGAAGCGCGGCCTGGAACTGTTTACCGGCAAGGCTGGATGTTCCCAGTGTCATAACGGCGCACTGCTAACCAACGAGAAGTACTACAATCTCGGTGTTCCCCCGTATGACGGATGGGAAACCGACGAACTTGCCCAGATCACCTTCCGCTACGAGCTTTATGCCAAAGGCTCCACGGAAGAAATGTACCGGTCCTACAAGGACGATCCGGGCGTCTACTTCCGCGCAAAGGACAAGGAACACCTTGGCAAGTTCCGTGTGCCTTCCCTGCGCTACACCAAGTACACCGCGCCTTACATGCACAACGGCATGATTGCGACACTGGAAGACGTGGTCGAATTCTACAACCAGGGCGGCGGCGAAAACCAGTTTGCCAAGACCAAGAGTGAGCTCATCAAGCCGCTTGGACTGAACGATCAGGAAAAAGCCGATCTTGTAGCCTTCCTGGAAAGCCTTTCGGGTGAACGCATCGTCATGGAGGAGCCTGAGCTCCCCGAATATGACGTGCTGCCGACGGCTTCGAATTAAGGAGACGGATTATGACGAAGCACCAAAAACCACTTGATCCGGCTCTGGTCGAAGCCATCAACGGCCCGGCCGAAGTTGCCAAGACCGGCAAGCGTTGCCTGATGAACCGCCGTCAGTTTCTGCTGACGTCGGGCATCACCACCTTCACCGTGATGGTGGCTCTGAAGTCCGGCCCCGCCTCGGCAAAGGTCCCGGCGGTCGTGTCGACCTATGAACGCAAGCACATCGGCAAACTGTCGGAACTCAAAGAAGACGAACCGCTCGACTTCACTTATCCGGATGAAGGCGCTTATGCGGAATCGATGCTGGTGAAACTCGGCCGCGAAGCCGGGGGCGGCATCGGCCCGGACAAGGACGTGGTCGCGTTCAACTACACATGCACACACCAGGGTGGTCCGCTGCAGGGCACCTACAAGTCTGAGGACAAGGTCCTGGGTCCGTGCCCGTTGCACCTGACGACCTTCGACCTGACACGTCACGGCATCTTTATTTCCGGACAAGCCTACCAGAGCCTGCCTCAAGTGCTTCTGGAGCTGGATGGAGATGACATCTACGCCGTCGGAATGTTCGGCCTGATCTACGGCCGTTACGACAATCTCAAGGGCTGAGGAGACCAATAATGTCCACTCCCTATTACATCCCAGAGACGAATATCCCGCTGCCGCCTGTTGACGCGGATGTCCTCTCAACAGCCTGCGACTACTGCATCGTGGCCTGCGGCTACAAGATCTATCGCTGGCCGGTCAAGGGCGGCAAGGTCGGAGGTGAAAAGGCTGAAGAGAACGCTTTCGGCGTCGACTTCCCGGTCGATCCGCTCGGACCGTGGGTTGCTCCGAACCAGTACAACGTTGTGCTGCACAATGGCGAACCGCACCATGTCATCATCATTCCCGACAAGGATACGGAACACGTCAACGTTCTGGGCAATTCCTCCATTCGCGGCGGAGCATTGGCTCAGAAGGTCTACAATCCGCAGACCCCGACCCGCGACCGTCTGAAATCTCCGATGGTTCGCATGTTCGGCGTCCTGATGCCGGTCACATGGGACTTCGCGATGGAGATCGCTGCGGAAGTCGGCAAACATGTGATCAAGAAGCACGGTGAGAACGCCTACTGCGTCAAGACCTTCTCGTATGGCTACATGGAAAACACCTACGCCATCACGAAATACGCCTTGAACAGCGTCAACACTGCCAACTTCACGTTCCACGACACGCCGTCCGACGTAACCTCCACTCCGGGTTTCCGTGATGCCGGATTCGACAACTTCGGTCCGTCCTACGAGGACTGGAAGGATGCGGAAACGCTGCTTGTCTGCGGCACCGACCCTTACGAAACCAAGACGATCCTGTTCACCGACTGGATGATGCCTGGCATCTACAACGGTCAGAGAACGATCTTCATGGTTCCCCGCAAGACCGGTGGCATTGCCTGGGCCGAGAAGAACGGCGGCATGTGGCTGGATATCCAGCCGGGCACCGACCTTCTCGTCGTCAACGCAATTGCTCGCGTCATCGTGGAAAACGGCTGGGAAGACAGCGACTGGATCCAGAAATGGGTCAACAACAAGTGGGAAAGCTCCTCCGGCTTCGGTCAGGGGACGCGTAACACCCCTTGGCAGTGGCGCACGACCTGGGGCAAGTTCCAGACCGCCGGCTTTGAAGACTGGAAAAAGTGGCTTCTGTCTCAGGACGAGTTCGCTCCGGAAAAAGCCGCCGAAATTGCCCAGATCGACGTTCAGAAGATCTACACCGCAGCCGAATGGATGGCCAAGCCGAAGGAAGACGGCTCTCGCCCGAAGACATCGGTCATGATCGAAAAGGGCTTCTACTGGTCCAACAATACCGGCAATACCCAGGCCATTTCCGCACTGGGCATCATTGTCGGCGCCGGTGGGCGTCCGGGTCAGGTCATTGGCCGTGCCGGTGGTCACCAGCGTGGCGGTCTGCGGGGCGGCAAGTATCCGCGCAATAAGTCGCCGGAAAAACTGCCCGGCCGTCGTCGCCGTGCCATGGACACCGACCGGTACTTGATGTCAGGCCATACGCGTTTCGCGCATGTGATCGGCAACACCTGGATCCAGTCCATGTGCGGGTCCCAGTCTCTTGCTGCAAAGTTCAACGAACTGACGGTGCAGAACCCGCATCAGATCCACTCGTTCGACAAGCAGGAGATCATCGATACCCTGAAACGGCGTGTCGACAGCGGTGGCATGGTTGTTGTCAACCAGGACATCTATCTGGTTGATCCGATCGGCGCTCGTTATGCCGATATCGTCTTCCCGGCCGCAGGCTGGGGCGAGGACACCTTCACCCGTGCCAACGGCGAGCGCCGCATCCGGCTCTATCCGAAGTTCTACGACGCACCGGGTGAAGCCAAGCCGGACTGGTGGATCATCGCCAAACTGGCCACGGCCATGGGCTACAAGGGCTTTGACTGGAAGAACTCCAACGAAGTTCTGGAAGAAGGCTCCCGCTTCTCTCGCGGTAGCCGCAAGGACTTCCACATGGTCAAGGTCGTCGCACAGCGCGAAGGCAAGACACTGCACGAGAAGCTGGCCGAGTTCGGTACCAACGGTATTCAGGGACCTGTCCTGCTTCAGGACGATGGCACGCTGGTCGGCACCAAGCGCCTGCACGACACGGCACGCAAACTGCCTGTTGACGGGCCGTCCGGTGCAAACCGCCTCGGCAAGAAGCTGACGCATTTCAACTCGCAGACGGGCAAGTGCAACATCCAGAAGTCTCCGTGGAGCCTGTTCTCCGACTACTGGGCCTGGCTGAAACCGAAGGACGACGAGCTGTGGGTCACATCCGGCCGGATCAATGAACGCTGGCAGTCAGGCTATGACGACCGCCGCCGTCCGTACATCGTCCAGCGCTGGCCTGAAAACTGGGTGGAAATCCATCCGGATGATGCGGCCGCCCGCGGCATCGAGAATGGTGACTACGTCATGCTCTATTCTGACCGTATCCCGGTTCAGAAGGACACCATCCTTGGTGTTGAAGGTGATGACTTCAGCTTCACCAAGCTGATGGAGCATGGTCATATCGAACTGACCGAAGCTGCGATCACCGCGGTTGCAATCATTACGCCGGCTGTGAAGAAGGGCCTCCTCTATATGGACTTCCTGCACACGGCACAGCCTGCAAACGCTCTGTCGGGTCGCGTGGTTGACTGGATCAGCGGCAACTACAACTACAAGATGGGTGTCGGCCGTATCCGCAAGATCGGTACATCACCCTACAAGACCAGCTATAGGTCCATGTCCTTTGCCCGCCGCGATATCGCTTAGGAGCGCAAGGATAGTCTGATCAAGATCAAGGCGGGGGTGAATGTCCCCGCCTTATTCTTTGGGCAACAAACAACGGTACAGGTCCTTAAAAATGACCCTAGAAAATCCTGCGTTGCACGCAAAATCCGAGATCTTGACCCTGAACAAGGACGTTCAGGACAACTTGTTGGAAATTGCCAGAACAGGAACGCCTTCAGAGCAATGTCTTGCAATCGAAACCGCCGGCGTCTGGAAGCTTTCCAGCGCGCGCGAAGTGCTTCTGGAAGCAACCCGCAATGATGATCCGGATGTGCGCGTCGATGCTCTGCAGACACTCGTCGCGCTCAAGGAAAAAGGGCTTGGAAAAGACTTCCTCTGGAGCCTTGAAAACGATCCGATCGGCGATTCCAAGGTTGCTGCGATTAGAGGGCTCCAGTCCGAAGACCGCGATTTCGTTGCCCCGCTCCTGCGCAAGCTCGTCATTGACCGTTGCGAGGATGACGTGGCCTGGGAAGACGAGAGCGCTGATTGGGACGATTGGCTCGACATCCAGAAAGAAGCCATTCGCGCGGTGGGCCGACTGGGGATCGAGGAAGCCGTAGAGGACCTGATCAGCGCTGCCACAGACGAATTCGGCCAGGATCTTTGGAACGAGGTTCTGGAGGCCTTCGCAGGTCTCGGTCGCCCGGGACTTCTTGCCCTGATCGATGCAGGACAGAGCCAGTCCGAACGCCAGCGTGCGCGCGCGGCACGCGCACTCGGCGCCTCCAACGATCCGCTTGTGATCAAGGCCCTCGACGCTCTCAGCCAGGACACGAGCGCCGAGGTACGGCTTGCAGCGCTTGAAACCCTTCTGGAGCGCAATGCTCCCATTTTCGACACCCGCCTGATAAAGGACGTTTCTGCGCAAATTCGGGTGTTTGTCGCCTTCAAATCACCTACGGTCGCAACCGATGACCTGATCGATCTGGCGATCGCGGACGAGGACAAATCGGTGAAACTCGCCGCGATCAAGCGCCTGACCGGACGCCATCCGGCGAATGCTCAAGTCGCAAGACTGCTCGACCACGCAAAAGCAAAACTACGGAGCGAACCGGAAGACTATATTTCGGCTCTGGTAGAAGTACTGGGGCGCAGCGGTACGGATGAAGCCTTCGAGCTGCTGCTTGAAATCAAGACCCGAAATCCGAAACCGGAAATCCAGCGTGCGGTTCACACGGCACTTGCCAACTTCGAACGCCCCCAATCCGTTGAAAGCCTCACTGACGGTGTCACCAGCAAGAGCCAGATGGTGAGACTATCGGCGCTTGCCTCGCTGGCATGTCTTTCCGGCAAGGAAGGGGCAGTCGCAGACAACGCTGCTGCCGTCCTTCTGCTGGCAGCCCATGGCGAACTTGCCTCGGAAGAGGAGGAAGCCAGGGAAAAGGAAAAAGAGAAAGATCAGGAGCCGGAAAAACAATTCGGTGCTCGCGCCAGAGATGACGAAGGCGGCAGCAAAAATCGGATCGTCCTGGATCGTGAAGGAAACATCATTCCGCAGGAAAGCACCGAAGATCCAGTCAAACTGAGTGACTACCGCAAACCTGACGAAGAGGTGGCCATTGAGGAAACAGACAGCGATCACCCCGAGGCAAGTGATGCGACTGACCCTGTAGAGACACTGCAGGAGCAGACGGCCGAAGTGGTGGATTTTCCGCAAAACACGCTCGCCGCCATCCTTCAGGGCGATGCAGAACAGGCATCCTTCGAGGAAGAAAAAATCGACCTGTCTGATGAGGATCTCAAGTTCCTGGAGCTGGCACAGTCGACGTTGCAAAAGAAGCGTGTCCGTCCGGACGTGGCGCCGAGCACCGCCGCGGACATCCGGCGTATTGCGGTCCGCCTTATCGGCGAACAACAACAACCGGTCTTCACCCAGGCACTCCTGACTTGTTGTTCGGCCTCCGACAATGAACTCAGAGCGTCGGCGCTGACCTCGCTCTTGCGGCGAGCGGAACGCGGCATCACACCTTCCGACCTCACCTGGAAAAAACTGCTGAGCCTACCGCCGGACAACCATCCACCTGCGCGCATGACCTTTCTGGAGCTGCTGGCCTTCGCACCGCGGGATACTGCGTGGCAGCGGCTGGATACCGCCCTTTCGGGTGGCAATGACGCTGACAAGATCGCAGCCCTTAAAGCCTGTGCAAGACTCGGTATCACGCCTGATCAATTGGGTGATCTTTTGAATTCCGAGAATCGGTCGACAAGGCAGGCGGCATTGAAATTCGCATGCGAGTTTGAAGACTCCAGATGCGCACCGGATCTCATTCAGGCAACATTCCGTGAAAGCGGGGCGCTTGGATCCGTCTTGGCGAAAGCAATCTGTAGTCGCGGCGTTTGCGGATTAAGCAATGAGATCTTTTCCAGACTGAAAGACGCCTGCGATGAAGGCGGAACGCAGCGACTTATCGCGCTGCAAATCCTCTCTCAGGCGGGCAAGGAGCAGGCTGCTTAGGACATCCTTCTCCAGAATTCGAAAACTCTTCAAGCTTCGGAAGCCCTTGCATATAGCAACAGATGTGCAAGGGATTTCTCACTCCGGTCCCGACAGACAGGCAAACTGACCGCTGATGTTAAACAGCAGTCCGGTTAGTGCTGTTGAAGCGCATTCGCAGCCCTTTCCAGCGCCCTGTCGGTGACTTCAAGGTCTTCCTCCGTCAGTGCGAGATGCGCGTAGAGCTTGCTGTCGGGCTTCAGGATACCACTGGCGCGCAGGCTTTCGTTGAAGATTTTCGCTTTGGCGCCATCGTTGTTGAACATGTCCCGATAGTTTCTGACCGGCTGGTCTGTGAAGACCACGTCAAACAACATTGGCTCGCCCACCAGCTGGTGTGCCACGCCAACACGATCCAGGTGGGTTCTGAAGCTGGCCATCAGCCGTTCGCCGTTCTCGCGCAGTTTCTCGTAGTTGCCGGGTCGTTTGAGGATCTCGAGCGTTTTCAGGCCGGCGACACTTGCCACCGGATTGCCGCTGAGGGTGCCGATCTGGAAGGTGAACCCCTTCTCGCCGACAATCGACTTGTCGAAATGCGCCATGATCTCCGACCGGCCGGCAACAGCTGCAAGCGGAAACCCTCCCCCAATGATCTTGCCGAGCGCACAAAGGTCCGGCACGACGCCGTAATATTCCTGAGCGCCGCCATAAGCGAAGCGGAAACCGGTCACGACCTCATCGAAGATCAGAACGATACCGTGCTTTTGCGTCAGCTCACGCAAGGCCTGAAGGAAGTCCGGAGCGGGCGGGATCAATCGCTGCAAAGGTTCGACAATCACGCAGGCGATCTCGTCCGCATGCTCTTCAATGAGGGATTTCGCGAAATCCGCATCGTTGAAGGGTGCGATTAGCATGCCGTCGCGCACACTGTCGGGAATTCCCGCCGAATCCGGAACAGCCTGCGGAAAGTTGACGAGGTCCTTCGGAGCAAGGCTCATCAACGCTTCTCCGGACATGCCGTGATACCCACCTTCAAATTTCAGCACCTTTTCCCGGCCGGTGAATGCCCGCGCAAGCCTCATGGCATACATATCCGCTTCACCACCGGTCGACACATAGCGGATCTGCTCCGCGCACGGGACGGCGTCGACCAGCACTTCCGCGAGTTCGATGCCGCGCGCGTTGTTGGTGAAATAGGTCATTCCCCTTGAAAGCTGCTCCTTGACGGCTTCCAGCACTTCAGGATGGCCATGCCCCAGGATCATCGGTCCGGATCCGATGAGGTAGTCGATGAACTCGTTGCCGTCCTCGTCCCACACATGTGAACCCTTGCCTTCGCGGATGACAACACCGGGATCGAAATTGCCAAATCCGGCGGCAGGCAGGACTTCAGCTGCACGTGCTCTCCAGTCCTGTTGAGAGATTGAGGTTTTCATTCGAGCCTCCTTCAGGCAGCCATAGCGAGAACGGGTTCCCCCAGTTCGGCAAGGTTCGGTGAAACGCCGAGGCCAGGACCGGTCGGCGGAGAGATCCGGCCATTGTTTCGCACCGGGGCTCCGGGATCTAGACGAGGTGACACGTAGCCCGACAAGTCACAAACATTCAAAACAGCTTGAGCCGGTGTCGCCGCAGCAACATGAAGCGCGGCCGCCGTCGTGATGTCCGATCCCCAGGTGTCTTCGATGCACATCTTTGCACCGACGTGAAGGCATAAGTCCCGCGCCTTGCGCAATTCGGAAACACCTCCGAACTTTGAAAGTTTCAGTGCAACGGCATCCATGCAGCCCAGCTCATATGCCTTCAGCAGACTGGCCGTATCATGCGCATTTTCGTCCATCTTCATCGGCAGGCCGGTCGACGATCGTACGGCAGCACATTCTTCCATCGTAGCGCAGGGTTGCTCGAGCATGATGTCGAGGCCCGATACCGCCCGACCGACACGCGTTGCGTCCAGTCTTGTCGCGCCACAGTTCCAGTCACCATAGACAAGCGAACCGTTGCCGACGGCTTCGCGAACCAGTTTCAACCGGGCGACATCCGTTTCCCAGTTGTTGTCCGCTCCCAGCTTGACCTGGAACTGGCGAATACCCCGTCCCAATGCGGCTGTTGCAATTCGCGCCATCTCTTCAGGCGCGATGCAGGTAATGGAGTGATACAGCGGCAGTTCGCTTGAGTGCAGTCCGCCCAGAAGGGTATGGACCGGCACGCCACAAGCCTTTCCAGTCAGGTCCCAAAGGGCGATATCGATGGCTGATTGCACATAAGGATGCCCCTGCAGATAGGACCGGCAAGTCGCCATCAGAGCTTCAACTCCCATCGGATTTGCACCGATCAGAACCGGAGCGAGTTCTTCAATTGCCGGAGATACTCCCCTGGCGTAGGCAGGCAGGTAATGTGGGATCGGGCAAACTTCACCCCAGCCGCTGATACCTTGCTCGGTGTCTATCCGCAGTACCATGCTGTCGATCGTATCGCAGGTTTTGCCCGCAGCCATGTAGTAGATCTCATGACTGGTCAGCGGAACTCGCCAAAGCGTCAATCCGGAGATCCGGAGTGTAGAGTGAACGCTCATGCCCCGTCCCCATAAATGGCAACAGGCTCGCCGAGAAGGGATGGATCGGGCGTGATCCCGACACCGGGTTGATCATCAAAGTGAACAAGTCCGCCCTTGTTTCGCCCTCCCTGACCCGGAATGGGATCGATCCCAAGATGGGCGTGACAAAGCCAGCTGGCGAGCCGGTTTGCGTCCGGTGTCGATGCTGCCAGCTGCAGTGCTGCGCTATCGGCGAAGGCACTTCCCCCGGTATCCTCGATATGCATCTGCCAACCGACAGAGACCCCGAAGTCCCGGATCTGCCGGGCCCTGGTCAATCCGCCGACACGGTTTGGCTTGACTTTGACACCCTGGCAGCTGCCGCGTTTCCAAGCTTCCAGATGGTCCTGAAACGAGTGAAGACATTCATCCAGCATGATCGGTTGAGGCACCTTTGACGCAACCAGCGTGCACTGGTCGAGCGTCTCGCACGGTTGCTCGACCCAGTCCCTCGCAGAGACGGCGTTGAGAACTTGCATGGCAACGCCGGGTGTCCACGCCCGATTGACGTCGAAGGTGACCTGTTCACCCTTGGGCAGTGCTGCTGAAATGGCTTCGATCCGCTCAATATCGGCCGAAAAATCACTGCCACCGATTTTGGCCGAGTGGGTGCGATAGCCCTTCGAGCTGGCATCCTGGATGAGCGCGATCATCTCCTCCGGTGTCCCTGTAGAAATAGACGAGTTCACTTCGACAGCTGCCGGCTGGTCGGTTCCAAGCATCCGCCAAAGCGGTGCATCCGTCGCTTTCCCGAGAATATCCCAACAGGCAACGTCCAGCGGAGACTTGGCATAAAGGTGACCTGGAAGCTGGATGTCCATGGCCCGGTTGATTTCATCAAGCGCGCGCGGATCTCTGCCGACAAGAGCAGGCGCAAGGATGCCGATCGCGGCTCTCAAACCCGGTCCGTGTGCGGGCAGGTAGGTGTGTCCCCACGGACAACCTTCGCCCCATCCGGAAACACCTTCGTCGGTGTCTATCCGCACAAAGGTGCTGTCGATTGCCTCGAACTTCAGACGCCCGCCCGAGAGCCAATAGGGTTTGGTAAGCGGCAGATCGATTTGCCAGACAGTGATGCGGCTGATCTTCATGCTGCCTCCCCATAGGTTGCGACCGGTTCACCAAGACTTGCAAAATCAGGAGTAACGCCGAGGCCGGGCGAGTCGGAGGCATAGAGCTTTCCGTGCAAGGTCTCTGGAGCCGGTGTCCCGGTCGATCGAGTATTGTAATTATACAGATCCGTTGTGTTCTGGAGGAAGTCTTCAGGCGTCGAGGCCGCAAAGTGAGCAAGTGTAGCAGTTGCAATCTCACCGCCCCAGGTATCTTCCGCGACCACCGGAATACGGTTGTCGACAAAGAAGTCGCGCACTCGTCGCGCCTTCGACAATCCACCAAGATTGGAAATCTTCAGGCAAACGAGATCCGCTCCTTGATCGGCGACAATGCGTTGTGCCGCGCGCATCCCGGTAACACATTCATCCAGCTTCATCGGCAAATCGATGCGCCTGCGGACCTGCTGGCATTCCTCATAGGTGCGGCACGGTTGTTCAAAAATGAAATCAAGATCCTGCGTTGCCCGTGCAACCCGCAAGGCGTTATCGACCCGCCAGCCCTGGTTGGCATCGGCCATGGCTTTTTCGCCGGATTTCAGCAGAGGAACGATAGCTCTTATGCGTTCTATATCAGTTACCCAATCGGCGCCGACTTTGATCTGAAACTGGCGGTATCCGGAAGCCCGATGCCGCTCCAACTCCGTGATCGTTTCATCGGTTCCGCGATGAGGTGCGACCCGATACATCGGAGCGCCGTCAGTCAGCTTGCCGCCAAGCAGTAACCAGACGGGAGCCCCCAGCGCCTTGCCCGCAATGTCCCAGCAGGCGGCATCGAAGGGCGCTTTGGCATAACCATGCCCCTGAACCAGATGGTCCATGATCTGTTCGATGCGCGCGACTTGCCTTGGATCCTCACCTATCAGTGCGGGAGCAACCAGACGGGAGAGCGCTTCCACGCCTTCCGAATGCGCAACCATGTAATTTTCACCGCACGGAGTGAATTCTCCGCAGCCCGACAGGCCTGCATCGGTGTCGATGACGACAACCGACGCCCTGGCAACCGTGATGGCATTGCCGGCGCCCCAGCCATATGAGCCGTCAACATAGGGCAGATCCGCCTTGAAGACCCTGATACGCGTGATCTTCATCCGCCGCGCTCCATATGCGGCAGTCCGCTCAAACCCGCCCCCCGCCAGAAAATGAGAGTGAGAATTCCTTCGTTCCGGGTTGTCATGGCGTGGCGTTGCCAGGCTTGGTGAAAGCGAGTGGCCCCTCGCCCCAGAACGGCCGTCATTCCGTCTTGCCGATGGAATTCACCCAACCCGGACACCACCACATAGAGCTCTTCTGCCTCATGATGATGCCAGTCGTAGAAGAGCTCGGGACCCCAGTAGGCGATGTAGACACGCCCTTCATCGGTTTGAAAATGTCCGGAGGGCCCGAAGAGTTCGAAGTAACCGTAGTTTTCAAGAAAGTGCGCCCCAACCTCTTCTTCGGTGTAGGTGAGGCGCCAGGCCGCGTTCGGTGCGGCCGCGGCAATCGCCTGATGCAGTTCGGCCATCGCCGAACTGTCCTTCTCCAGCCAGCCACCGACGTGCCTGGCAACCGGCAGGTTCTCGGCCTCTATTTCAGTCCAGTCCAGTTGACTGGGCCAAGGTGCGAATGCACCGAGCTCTGCATCACTTTCGTAAATGGTCCGAACTGCGGTCAGCAAACGATCGAACGCGTCACGGCTCATGGAACCACCACAATATTGCCTGTGTGCTTTTTCTCGATGAAGGCGGTCTGCGCGGCATGAAAGTCCTGCAGAGGATAGGTCGCAGCCAGGACAGGTCGGATTTCACCACGCTCGATGTACCCAACAAGGTCTCCGAAAATGTGTGGCGCAACGACCGTCGAGCCTGTCAGAGCCAGATCGCGCAGATAAAAGGTTCTGAGGTCCAGCTCCACCATTGGTCCGGCGATCGCGCCCGAACATGTATAGCGCCCGCCGCGTTCCAGAACATCGATCAGCGTGCCCCAGTAGGGTCCACCGACAATGTCGGCAACAACCGAGACCGTGTCGTTTCCCGTTGCGGATTTGAGTGCTGCCTTCAGGTCTTCAGGTGCTCGCTCCAGAATCACGTCGGCCCCGAGAGCCTTCACGTCATCATGCTTGCTCGGGGACGCCAGCGCGACAACCGTTGCTCCACGACGCTTCGCCAACTGAATGAGAGCGGAACCGACACCACCGGATGCCCCCGTCACAAGTACTGTGTCTCCCGCCGTAACCTGAGCCCGGCTGAGCATGCCCTCCCCGGTCGTATATGAACAGGAAAAGGTCGCCAGTTCCGCATCGCTCAAATCCGAACGGATGACGGCAACGTTGCGCGCATCAACCACCGCGTATTGCGCAAAGCCGCCGTCACATTCCGAGCCGAAGTAACCGGTCTTGTCCCGATTGTCCGGATCTGACCAGTCGCGAAGCCAGCAATCGACCATCACGCGTTTGTCCATGAGATCGGAGAGCGTTCCCTCGCCCAGACCGACGACCATACCAACAGCGTCCGCCCCCTGGATTCGGGGGAAAGTGATCGGTTTGCCACCCCAGGTCGGATCGTCATCGCCAACGTCCTGATAAGCGTCACCGGTGGTCGCATCGGAAACGGTTTTTGAATACCAGCCAGAGCGTGTGTTCACGTCCGTGTTGTTGAGACCGCAGGCGCCGATCCTTATCAGAACCTCCCCCGGTCCTGGCCGGGGTGTCGGCCAGTCTTCATGCCAGACCAGATTTTCGAGCCCGCCATGTCCTTCAAGGACGATGGCTTTCATGGTTTCGGGTATGGTCATTCTGCTGCAACTCCTACAGGTGTCTCGGTGCGCGGCAGTATGCTATCCGGATCGTAGGCGGCAGCTTCGAGAACACGTGCACTGCGCGGTCGGTTCATGACGACGACTTCCAGTTCATGCCCCGGCCGGGCGGCCTCCGGCTTGACATAGGCGAAGGCAAGGATCTTGCCGACGGTGTGTCCGAAGGCGATCGAGCTGGTTGCTCCCACGGGCTGGCCGTCAAGCAAAACGGCTTCGCCGCCATGGCCGTCTTCAACATTGTCCGGTTCGATTTCCAGGTAGACACAGACCCACGGCAGAGTTTCGCTGGCAGCACTTTCCAACGTCCTCTCCCTGCCCAGGAAATCTCCCTTGTCGAGCTTTGCAAAACGCATGACGTCGGCTTCCGGCAAGGTCACCTCGTTGGTGAGCTCCCCGGCTCCCTTGAAGCCTTTCTCCAGACGCAGCGCGTTCATGGCGAAAGATCCATAGTCCATAAGCCCGAGCGGTTCGCCTGTTGCCCAGAGCGCATCATAGACCTCAAGCATGTCCTCTCTCGGGACGTGAAACTCCCAGCCGAGCTCGCCTGCATAGGACATGCGGAACGCCCAGAGTTTCTTGCCTGCAACCTCTATTTCCTGTGCGGTGAGCCACCGGAACGATTTGTTGTCGAGCGCCGAGGGCGTATTCGGACCAAGGATCTCGCGTGATCTCGGACCATTCAGCGTCATCGCCGCCCACTCGTTTGAGCGGTTGCGGACCGTCATATTTTCTTCAGACCGGTTCTGCGCAAGGTGATCCAAAAGACGCTGTTCGAAAAACGCCGCGCAGACCAAATAGAAACGATCTTCCGCAAGGCGCACAATCGTCAGTTCCAGTTCGATCCGGCCACTCCGGTTCAGCATATGCGTCAGCACGATACCACCGGTTTTCTTCGGCAGCCTGTTGGCAACAAGCCCGTCCAGATAGATTTCCGCGTCCGGACCGGACACCTCCACCTTGGTGAAGGCAGAAATATCCATGATACCGGCCGCGGTTCTCACTGCGTTCATTTCCGTGCCGACCGCATCGTGCCAGCCAGCCCGTCTGAAGGAATAGTAGTCGCGTTGTTCCAGGCCGTCCTTGGCAAACCAGCGTGGCCGTTCGTGACCATAGACTTCCTCGTAAACCGCGCCCTTGTCCTTCAGCCGTTCATAGAGCGGGCTCGGCTTGATCGGCCGCCCCTCCAGGCGATTGAAATGCGGAAACGGTATTTCATGGCGGAGGCAATAATCCTCTTTCGCTTTGATCACCTGCCAGCTCTTTTCGGCATATCCACCAAAGCGACGCGGATCGAATTCGCGCATGGAGATATCCGCTGAACCGTGCACAATCCAACGTGCGAGTTCCCGTGTCAGTCCCGGTCCCCAGCCAATGCCGATCTGGGTGCCGCAGCAGCACCAGTAGTTTTCGACGCCAGGCGCCGGGCCAATCAGCGGATTACCATCGGGCGGGTGCGAAATTGCGCCGTGAACTTCGCGCTTGATGCCGAGATCGGCAAAGATCGGCATCCTGCCCATGGCATTTTCAAGCCATGGCATGATCCGGTCGTAGTCGGCCTCGAAGAGCTCGTTTTCTGCTTCCCAGGGACAGAAATCCTCCCAGACCGTATTCGGATTTTCCTTCTCATAGATACCGATCAGTCCGGATTTCTGCTCCATACGGATGTAGCCGGAGACAAGCTTGTCGTCACGAATGACCGGCAGCTCCCGGTCCAACTCGAGAAACTCCGGAACGGTGTCCGTAACGATGTAGTGGTGAGTCATGGAAGTCATTGGCAGCTGCAAGCCGCTCCACTCACCCATCTGCCGGGCGTAGGTGCCACCTGCATTGACCACGTGCTCGCAGGTGATGTCGCCAAGTTCGGTGAAGACTTTCCACTCGCCATTCGGCTGCTGCTTGATATCGGTCGCCCGGCACCGTCGAATAGTCTTAACGCCAAGCTTCCGCGCCCCTATCGCAAGGGCCTGGGTGACGCCAGACGGATCTGCATGGCCATCATCGGGCGTATGCAGGGCGCCCAGAACTCCTTCGAGATTGTAAAACGGATGCAGCTCGCGAATGCGATCCGGACCGACCAGCTCCATCGGAAACTTCAGCGCCCGTCCGACGCTCATCGTGTGGCGCAGCCAATCCATCTCATCTTCGGTGTAGGCCAGGCGGAACGAGCCGCACCCATGCCAGGTCACCGACTGGCCGGTCTCTTCTTCCAGTTTTCCGGCGTAAAGGTCGATGTTGTAGCCGACGCACTTCCCCAGGCCAAAGCTGGAAGTCGAATGGGTGATCTGACCCGCCGCATGCCAGGTCGATCCGGAAGTAAGCTCCGCCTTTTCCAGCAGCACGACATCCGACCAGCCCTCATGGGCCAGATGATACGCCAGACCACAGCCCATGATGCCGCCACCGACGATAACGACCCGTGCCGATGACGGCAATTTCGAAGTTCCAGCTTCCGACACGCTCTGTCTCCCAGGCCGGTGATTTTTCGATAGACAGCGTAATTGTACAAATGTACTCTCGTCAATCATGAATGATATGAATGTACCAAAATCAGATTTGAAGGCACCCCAGGACGTTTTGGACGACCTGGCTTCCGAGCTTGAGGAATTGACGCCCGAGCTCAAGAAGGCTGCAAGCTACGTGCTTGAAAACCCCAACGATGTCGGCGTGAGTTCCATTCGGGAAATTGCCGATGCTGCCGGAGTGAAACCAAACACGTTCGTGCGCATGGCACGTTCCGTCGGCTTCGAAGGATATGAGGATTTTCGACATCCCTTTCGCGAAGCGATACGCAGCCGAGGAACGGATTTTCCGGACCGTGCCCGCTGGCTTCAATCGCTGGCCAAGGGTGGGCAGCTAGGCAGTTTGTTTGCCGAAATGGCAGCCTGCGCGATCTCCAATATCGAGAACACCTTTGCCGCCACGGACGACACAGCCATGAAGGCCGCTGCCGAGGCCATCGTAAACGCCCGCCACACATATGTTCTTGGCGTCGGCGTCAACAATTCCAATGCGCGAAACTTCACCTATCTCGCGGATATGGCCGTCGACACGATCTGGACAATTCCGCGCCTGGGGTCTGTTGCAACCGATGACCTTGCCCGCGCAGATGAACGAGACGTGCTGGTCGCAATGACCTGCAAGCCATACCGGACCGATGTGATCACGGCCGTCGAGCTCGCGCGCGAACAGGGCCTGACGATCATCGCCATCTCCGACAGCCCGGCGTCACCCATCGTGGTTGCCAGCGATCATGCCTTCATCGTCGACGCGGAAACTCCGCAATTCTTTCCCTCGTCGGTGTCAACCATCGCCCTGTTGGAAACACTGCTCGCCTTCGTCATCGCCGATGCCCCTGAAGATGTCATTTCCAGCATCGAACGTTTTCACACCCGCCGCCACAAAATGGGGCTCTATCAGGAAGAGTGGAAGGACCGCTCATGAACGTACACAGCCAGCTGATCCATTCGCTAGAAGCATGGTATTACACCGACCCGTCGCACTTTGAGGCGGAAAAAGCGGGATTGCTGGCTCGAACGTGGCAATTCGCGGGGCACAGTTCGCAACTGGAAAAACCCGGTGACTATTTCACCATCGAAGTTGCCGGTGAAAGCATCATCTGCCTGCGAGACAGGGAAGACCGGCTTCAGGCCTATTACAACGTCTGTCAGCACCGCGCCCACCAGCTTGTTCAGGGCGAAGGCAATACCAAGCTGCTTGTCTGCCCATATCACAGCTGGACATATGAACTCACCGGGGGTCTGCGTTCCGGCCCCAACGTGCGCTCCGTTCCCGGATTTGATCGCACCAAAATTTGCCTGACCAAGGTGCGCATCGAAGATTTCTGCGGCTTTCTATTTGTGAACCTCGACCCGAACGCAAATCCGATGGACGATTGGTTTCCGAATGTGCGCAAGGAACTAAGCTCTTTCGTGCCGCATATCGAGCGGCTCAAACCGCTCGAATGGGTGGAAATCCCGGAAGACTGCAATTGGAAAGTCTCGGTCGAGAACTATTCCGAATGTTATCACTGCCCCATCAACCACACCACTTTCGCCACGGGCGTCGTCAAGCCGGAAACCTACGATATCCAGCCACAGGGCTATTGCCTGCGACATACGACAGAGTGCCAAAATCTCGAAAGCATGACCTATGAAATAGACCTGGAGGCAAACGAGCACGCAGGCGATTATTCGTCCTGGTTCCTCTGGCCCCTGTTCTCTTTCCAGGTCTATCCCGGCAATATTCTGAACACCTATCACTGGCGTGCCGTGGATGCGGGCCAGGTGGTCGTCTGGCGTGGCTGGTACACGATCGACGGCGTTGATTCAGAAACTGTTCGGCGTCTGGCAATCCAGGACAGATCAACGACCGTGGAAGAAGACATTTATCTGGTCGAATCTGTTCAAAAGGGCCTTCGAAGCCGTGGCTACCATCCCGGTCCTCTCGTTCTCGACCCTTCCTGCGGCGTCAACTCCGAACATTCGATCAAGACACTGCAGAACTGGATGCGAGAGGCCTGATGTCTGGGAACACTGCTCCTCTCGGCATGCCGGCAGAATGGACGACGGAACAGAAGTTGTTCCCGCATCAGGTCGGCTTCACCTGTCCACCTCATGACTGGGACGCAGCTCCTTCGGATTTCCTGCGCATTGCACCTGGCACGGTTGGTGTTCACGGCTGGATGCTGCATGTCCCGGACTATCGCCACCGCCTGGACCAGCGCACCCGCAACTTCGACATGCTCGAGGATTTTGCGTCTGTCATGGCCAACAATGGCGCCGACGTCTGTGCTCAAGTCGGCTCCAACTGGGTGCACGCCTCGGGCCTTGGCGTCCAGGGAATTGCCGATTTCTGCAAGCGGCTCAGCGACAGGCACGGACTGGCTTTTCACATGGCCGGCTATGCGATGGTCGAAGCCCTGCGTGAAATGAATGTCGAGAAGGTTGCTCTGAACGCCGTTTATCACTGGCCGGAATGGTGGCAGGGCACAGCAGGCTTCCTGCGCGAAGCAGGTTTCGACGTTCTGTGGGCCGGAAACTTTGTCGATCAGGGCTGGTTCGAAACGCAAGACGACGTCAATGCCCTCCGATGGATCTTTGACGGAGACCTTGCGCGCAAAAGCTTTGAGTTTATCGCTGAACAGGCACCGAACGCTGATGCCTATCTGGCAAACGGCATGGTCAACTTTCGAACCGGTCCGAACGGACAACCGGAAAGAATGCTGCACGTCACCCCTGCATTGGAGGAGATGCTCGGCAAGCCCGTCATAGCCCACGACACCGCGCTCTACTGGCGCATATTCCGCTCCCTCGACATTGCTCCCGTGGGTCGCCACGGACGTTTGCTGGAGTCCTTGCATGCATAAGATTGTTGCGCTTTGGGCGGTTCCGCGCTCTACGTCAACCGCCTTTGAGTGGATGATGCGCCAGCGTGGTGACCTCGACTGTCTGCACGAACCATTCGGCGAAGCCTGGTATCAGGGTGAGGAGCCGTTCTGGCCCAGATGGAAGCCCGGCGACAGGGTAACGCCGGGACTGACACTTGAAAGCGTTTGGAAAGACATCCGCTCCAGGGCCGAAAACGGCCCGGTCTTCATCAAGGATTTTCCTCATTACATCAACCACATGTGGGATGCGGAGTTCCTGTCTCACTTCACACACGCCTTCCTGATCCGCGACCCGGCCCTGACCATTACGTCGATGTACGACAAGTGGCCGGACTTCGATTCCGGTGAAGTCGGCTTTCCCGAACAACGGGCGCTTTACGATCTCATCACCGCCTTCACGGGTACACCTCCTCCGGTCGTTGACAGCAACGACCTTCTGGAAAACCCGGTGGGAACCGTCTCTGCGTTTTGCGATGCCGTGGACATACCCTTCATTGAACAAGCACTCTCCTGGGAACCGGGCGCCGATACCGACCAATACAGCTGGTGGGATGGTGGTTCGTTTCACGCAAACCTCAAAAACTCCACAGGGCTGCAACCTCAGAAACGCAAATATGTCGAGCTCTCGGAAGCACCGGATAGGGTGCAACACGTCTACAAGCGGATGAAACCGCACTACGACCGGCTCTATTCAAACAGGATCAGACCACAGTGAGCGAACTACCCGCCTATTGGCAGAACTTTATCGATGGCAAGTTTTGTGACGGCGGAGCTGGCCGTCTAACCGTGCTGGACCCGGCAACGGGCGAGCCGCTCGCCGAGCAGGCGCTTGCAGACGAAGCCGATGTCGACCGGGCTGTGGCTGCCGCCAAGACCTTGAGCGACAGCGACGCCTGGTCAGGCCTTCGCCCTGTCGAACGTGGTCGCATCGTGCGAAAGATGGGCGATTATCTCCTCGAGCGGATCGACGAGATTGCCCCCATCCTGACTTGGGAAGCCGGCAAACCGCTTTGGGAAGCCAGGCTCGAAATCGAGGGAGCGGCCCGGTACTTCGAGTATTACGGCAACCAGGCCGAGACGATGGAGGGGCGGTCGATACCGCTCGGTCAGGGCTACTTCGACTTCACCACTCACGAACCGTACGGCGTATCGGCGCAGATCATTCCATGGAACTATCCAATGGAAATGACAGCGCGATCTCTTTCCGCAGCCCTCGCGGTCGGCTGTTCCGTAGTCGTCAAAACCCCGGAACTCGATCCGCTGACCAACAGGTACTTTGCCGATGCTGCTTTGGCGTGCGGCCTGCCGAGAGGTGCCCTCAACATTCTTTGCGGGCTCGGCAAGGACGCCGGCGCAGCTCTCGCTTCACACCCTGACGTAAATCAGATCGTTTTCACCGGCTCAGTCCCAACCGGCATTTCCATAGCAACAGCGGCTGCACAAAACGTCGTGCCCTGTGTCTTGGAACTCGGCGGCAAATCGGCAGCCATCGTCCATGACGATGCGGATCTCGACGCCTTCCTGTCCGATGTCCGCTGGGGCATCTATTTCAACGCCGGACAGGTGTGCTCGGCCATGTCTCGCGTGATCGCCCACGAGCGCATTCACGACAAACTGGTCGATGGCATTGTTTCCATGGCAGAAAGCCTGGAAGTCGGCAGCGGGCTCTCCTTCCCTGAATTCGGTGCGAACATGGGTGCCATGATTTCGGAGGATCAGTGCCAACGTGCAGCCGGCATGGTGTCAGCGGCAGAGCGTGAAGGCGCGCGTGTTGCCACCGGAGGAAGACGAATGAACCGGCCCGGCTTCTTTCTCGAGCCAACCGTGATCACCGGCGTCTCGCCGGATATGTCGATCGCATCGGACGAAGTCTTCGGCCCGGTTCTCTCCGTTCTGAAGTTCAGAACAGAGAAAGAAGCCATCCGGATCGCAAACGGCACGCCCTACGGTCTGGTGGCAGGTGTCTTCACAGCCGACATCGACAGGGCGATGCGGGCTTCCCAGCACCTTCGAGCCGGTCAGGTGTTCATCAACGAATGGTATGCTGGAGGTGTTGAAACGCCCTTTGGCGGCTTCGGCAAATCAGGATACGGTCGCGAGAAAGGCCGAGAGGCCCTGTTGAATTACGTTCAGACCAAGAATGTTGCGATCAAGCTGAGGTAGAAATGGATCAGGATCTCTTTGAAAAGGGACTCGCACAGCGCAAGGCCACCCTTGGCGCGGAATATGTTGAGAAAAATCTCGCCGCTGCCGACGACTTCACCAAGCCTTTTCAGGAAGCCATGACCGCCTGGTGCTGGGGCTTCGGATGGGGAGATGAGGTCATTGATGCCAAGACCCGTTCGATGATGAATCTTGCGATGATTGGTGCACTCGGAAAGATGACCGAGTGGGAAATTCATTGCCGGGGTGCTCTGACGAATGGTGTTACCAAGGAGGAAATCCGGGCAATCATCCACGTCGTTGGTATCTATTGTGGGGTGCCTCAGGCGCTTGAATGCTTCCGCGTCGCCAAGAAAGTACTGGCAGAACAAGAAACCTGACCAGTCCGGTTTGTCCCATTGCTTACAGCCCTATTGTCCGGACCGGGCAATTGGAACGGTCAGGATGAACTGTGTTCCCCTCGATTTTTGGGATCGGCATGTAAACCTCATGCCGTTCTCTCTTGAAAGTTCAAAACAGACGGACAAGCCCAGGCCCTGTCCGTCTGATGTTTCACCTTTCGAATAGGCTCGCGAATAGGCGGCAATTTCCGCTTCGCTCAGCCCCGGCCCGCTGTCCAGAACACATAGATCAAGCTCAGCTCCACGATTGCGGACACCGATCAGAACGCTGCCGGTCTTCGTGTATTTCACCGCATTGGAAACAAGATTACTCACGATCCGCATGACGATCAGCGGTGGAACGCAGACCTTCTTGCTTGACGGTACCCGCTTCAGTTCCAGCCCCTTGGACACGGCTTCCTCGTGGAACATCTGATAGACGGTATCCAGAACAAGTGAGATTTCGTAGGCTTCTGCATCTTCATTTTCGGAATGACCGGTTGAAGCATTGTGACCATTGGCTTCTTGTAACTGGACGCCTTCTTCCGGGGTTGTCTGCCGCAGGTAATCATTGGATAGCGCCTCGATATAGTCGAATGCCTCTCTCAACCGCTTGCGAACGTCCGGCTCCAGAGAATTTGCGAGCGCATCGACATTCATGCGCAGCGAAGCAATGGGCTGTTTCAGATCATGCGATGCTGTTGCAAGCTGTCTCTGACGCAGGTTTGCCAGTTCACGAGCACGGGTGTAGTTCCTTTCAGAGACAAGTAACTCCTGACTGCGCTTTGCTTCTGCCTCAAGCGCCGAGAGCTCAGCCTGAACCGCCTTGGAATGTTTCCTGCGCAAATTGATGATATGCGCGGTCAGTCCTGTCATGGTGGCAACCAGCAGGATCGAGAAGATGCCCTTCACTGCCGTTGCTACGGGAATGACTTCCGCCCGGCTGCCGATGATCACAATCGCGATAAGGGTCACGATGAGCAAGGTTCCGAGACCCGATATCAGGAGACCGGAGAAATGGATGGGTCCTTCAGAGCGGCGCCAGCTGTTGCTCGCGGCAAAGACCGCCACAAACATCAATGCCAGCAGCACATAGCCGAACAACGCGACATAAGTGCCAGGCGAAAAGAGAGCCGCAAGAAATCCCGCGACAGAGAACAGTGACAAAGATCGCAAGGTCAATGAAAGTCTGGTCTCCCTTCCCCCTTCGCGGACTGATTGACCGGAAATGAGAAATCCCAGGCCGGACAAGGAAAACAGCAGGAAGAAACCGACCGGCGATTGCAGTTCAGGTGTGCCCGGATAAAAGAAGCGGAACCAGAGACCGTCCACGTATGCGATCAACGCGAGCCCTATACCGAACTGAACCGCGTAAAGCAGCCCGATCCAGTTCTTCATCGCCAGATGAAAGCCGAAGAAGAAGACCAAGGAAGCAATGGCAAAGGCGTAAAACGCAGTGTGGGAAATTCCGGAGGCAAAGGCGGATGCTTCAAGCTCAACTGGCGTTTCAAGAGCAATCTTGAAAGCCTGGACCGGGCCGAACTTGAAGTTGACCAGAACGATGACTTTTTCCTGCGGTGCGATATCGAACACGGGAGTGCGTAGCCGGGTGACGGAGTGATCCTCCGGCACGAAAGGTTCGAATATGGAATATCCGATCAGGTTCTCTGTAAAGCCGCTTTCACGAATAACATAAGCATCGACCGCACTCACCAGCGGCAGGTCGATCGTCAGCACGAACGGGTCGGAACCGCGACCGTCGTCCAGAGTAGCGTTGTAGACCTCCACGGCGGCCCAGGCTTCCGGCGCGTAGTTCCAATCCAGCATTGAGGCGGATAGATCAGGGCCGAAATCTCCTGCGCGGTAATGCTTCAGAATGTCGCCAAGCGATGCGGTCGGATCGCTGAAATAGGTCATCTGCGACCTCAGATCGCTGACGCCGCGCCCAGGCTGCAGATTGACAGTTTCAGCCCGTGCTGCGGTCAATCCGATCAGGCAGATCACCAGGGCGGTGCCCAGGATCGACAGGAACCGGTGCGATTGCAGCAATCTGGTCATTTGCAAAAAGGCATGTCAGGTTTACCTGAATTCAGTTTCAGGGATATTGGGCCGTGAGCGAACAAAGATACAGCGCAATTATTGCGGACGACCACGCAATTGTTCGGGCCGGGCTCAAGGATGCACTGGAAAAACCGGGGCTTATCGAACCTGAAGGGATCAACGTTGTTGCAGAAGCCGGTGACGGCCTCAGCGCAATTGCGGAAATTCGTCAGCACCGGCCAAGCCTGCTGCTTCTGGATGTTTCGATGCCCATGGCCGGAGGCGTCGAGGTTCTCGTCGAGGCGCGCCGCTGGTCCAAGGAGACCAGGGTTGTGGTCCTGACCGGCATTTCAGCCGTAGGGCTCATATCCGATTTGATCGAGGCTGGGGTCGACGGACTGTTTTCCAAGGCCTCCGACAACACGGAATTCTATGAGAAACTCCCCGGCATCCTTCGAGGTCAACGACATATCTCGGAGCACTTTCTGAAAATTCTGGAAGAGACGCCCAAGCCTCCCGTCCTGACCGACAGGGAACGGCAGACGCTGAACATGATCCTGGCTGGAAAGTCCAACAAGGAAATAGCCCAAGGCTTTGGCATCAGCATCAAGACAGTCGACAAACACCGTACCAGCCTGATGCAGAAGCTGAACGTACACTCGGTTCCGCAACTTATCTCACGGGCGCTCAAGGAAGGGTTGATTGACCCGTCCAGGGAGCTTTGATCACCGCCGGATGGGGCATCCACCCCATGGCATCATACGGACAGACGCCTGACAATCTGGCAGTGACCAGATGAAAGGACCATGACCATGCCCTCCCGATTCACCCAAACCGCGGGACTAATTTTAAGCCTTGCCCTTGGAACCGTTTCGCCCTTCGGTCCGGCAAACGCCCAGGGGGCGATCGACGCAGAGGGCTTTCGCGAAATCCGGGTTGCGCCCGGCGTCGCCACAGCACCGGATTTCATCGACGTTCTTCTGCCGTTTTTGAAAAACCACCCGGAAAGCGACGAAGGCAGTGCCGGGATGGATTTGAATATTCAGAAGGAAGGCTCCGGGTACCACGTCAACATTCGCCTGACCGGATATCTCGATGACAGCGTCTACGGCGAGCACTTTCGCGGATATGTCATCCGGACGAGCACGGGCGAATGGGAGCTCCTGTCCATGTCCGTGAAAACACTGTGCGCGCGCGGACAAAACGTCAACGGCGTCTGCACCACCGCTGCGCAACCGCCGAAAATGTTTCTGACACCAGGCGCATCCCCTACAGGAGTTTCAATGTGCGTCAACGTGGCTGAGGACGACACTTTGAATGTCCGCGCCGGCCCTGGAACCCGTTTTGAGCCACTGGGCACTCTTGCCTCCGGTGACTGCAGTGTCGAACTTTCCGACCTTTGTGAAGGCAGGTGGTGCGAAATTCGCGCCGACACGATTTCCGGCTGGGTGAATACCCGTTATCTTGCACCAGCAAACTGAGTCAGCTTGTCATTCAGCCGGACGGATACGACCGGCTGACAATTGGAATGGTCAGTCAGATCGATGCATCGCCGAGATACGCGAAAAACAGCTCTTGTTGCCCTGTCGCTCCTTGTTGGAGGATGGACGGCTGCCATGTCCGGCACTGCGCTCTCCGCAGACTTTCCAGCTCCGACCTTTTTGGAAAGCGGAGACAACGACCTGATCCGCTTCCAGAAGGGCGAAATTGCCAATCAGGAATTTGTCCCTCCCCCCAACCTTCAGAAAATAGCGCCAGCACCTGCTGCACGCACATCTGCGGCGCGCCAACAAGCGCCTGAAACCAATGTCCCGGCTACTCAAGACCGACTGATGAGCGAAAGCATCGAAGAGACTAAATCTTTTGCGGCAGCTCCGTTGTTTGACAGCGCATCCGATCAGGCAGACAAAGAAACCGACGTCGCACCGCAGGCACCTGTTGCGGCACTATCTGCCCCCGCACCTTCGGCTCCGGAGCCTGAAGTTGCGCCCAATGGATTGAATGAGGCAATTGATGCGCGCCTTGTCACCGTCTGCCTGAACAATCCGGCAGAAGCCACAGGCGCCAAGGCGTTCGACATTCGCCGCGATACGCCGCCCAGATACATTGCGGACGTTGGCGCGACTTCCTGCGCCCGTTTCGAGCCGACCAGGCACACGCTTTATCTCTGGAAGACCAACGACATCGGCGCTTTGTCACTGATACTCTCCAGCCGGCTGGACCTGAATGATTCCGACGGGACACAAGTCACACTGGACTGGCTGAGAGATCGTTAAACCATCGAGGCACAACAAAAACCGGCAGGTTCGAAACCTGCCGGTTTTCTTGAAGCGGGATGTCGACTTAGCGTTCGCTGACCTGGGCGAGCCGGATCAGGTTCAGGAACTCTGAGCGATATCCGAAACGGTCTGGGCCACGATTTTCACTGGCCAGCTTTTCAACGTCTTCCATTGACCAGTTGCCGAGATAGTCACTGCCTTTCAGCAGCTGCCCAAAGGCTGCGACAGAAGCCGCAAACAGTGTCTCATTCATCGGAATTTCGTTGGCATCAGCACTCACCGGCGTCTCGAGCAAGCGGCTCTGTTCTTCTCCAGGTTCCTTGTAGCGCAACTTCACATAGGCCAGCTCGCCAGAAAACGAGGTGTTGAGGCTGTCTGGAGCGTTCTTCTGTCCACCGTAGCGAAGATCGGAGAACTTTTGGGCAGGTGAGCCGACGGGCGTGACTTCATACAGAGCCGTAACATTGTGTCCGGCACCGATATCACCGGCATCTACCTTGTCGTTCTTGAAGTCTTCCGTTTTCAAGGCTCGGGTTTCATATCCGATCAACCGGTACTCCGCGACAGTTGCAGGATTGAATTCCACCTGGATCTTGACGTCTTGAGCGATCATGGAAATCGAACTGACTACCTGATCGACCAGAACCTTGCGCGCTTCAGAAAGAGTGTCGATGTAAGCGGCGACACCCTGGCCGTTTTGCGCCAGCGTCTGCATCAGTTCATCATTGTAGTTGCCTCGACCAAAGCCAAGAACCGAAAGAGCGGTCCCCTGTTTGCGCTGGTCGGCAACAAACCGCTTCAGGCTCTCGTTGTCTGAAAGACCGACGTTGAAATCGCCGTCGGTTGCCAGAATGACGCGCGTCTGTTCACCCTCCCCGGTCATCTTCTCAGCCAGGGCATAAGCGCCTTTGAGTCCGGCATGCCCGGCGGTGGAGCCACCCGAAGTCAGAGCATTGATTTTTTCCAGAATGTGTGTCTTGTCCGCCACCTTTGTCGGCTCAAGCAACACACCGGCGTTGCCGGCATATGTTACGATAGCGACTTCGTCTTCATCTCTGAGCGTTGACAGCAACAGCCGGAAGGATTGCTGGAGCAGAGGCAACTTGTTGGCGTCAGCCATGGAACCTGAAGTGTCGATCAGGAACACAAGGTTCTGCGGCGGCAGTTCCTCAATCGGCACCTTGTAGCCCTGAACGCCGATCTGCATCAGTTTGGTATGTTTGTTCCACGGCGTATCAGTGACGGTCACGCTGGTTGAAAACGGCGCTTCGCCCTTCTCGGGTACGCGATAGGCGTAGTCAAAGTAATTCACCATTTCCTCCACGCGTACGGCATCCGGATTAGGCAGGGCTCCGTTGTTCAATCCGGAACGCACGAAGGAGTAGGACGCAGTATCCACATCGATCGAGAATGTCGAAACCGGGTCGCTGACAACCTGCTTCAGGGGATTGGGTTCTTCAGAGGAAAATCTTTCGCGATTTGGCAGCGGAGCGACCGGCAGCATGGCGTCCGTAGCCCGTTTTAAAGCAGGCGCAGCGGAAGGCGTGCCTGAATAGAGAGACATGAGCCCCCCCGTCTGCTGACCTTGCGAGCGTGGTCGGGCCTCCGCTGCAGGTCGGGCCACGGGAGAAACAGTCGGAGCCTCCATAAGCCGGTCAGCCACTTCCTGACTAACCGGACCTTTCTCTTGATCGGCTTCAACAAGTTCCGTGAGCTTTTCGCCGACGCCGTTCCAATTGATCGATTGCGTCGCAATCCCGACAAAAGCAAGCGTGACGATGGAAGCGGAGCTGATCAGAACCGCTTTGGGGAGATGTTTGCTGAGCATGATTTGGACGTCCTTCTGGTAACCTGAAGGAGGCTGCTTCAGGGCACCATCCATTCAGGTTCGAACTGATCTGATTTTGAGGGTGGTGGATCACCGCACCCCTGCCGGTGCGGTGTTTCTGGTTCGGCTGCGATCAGCGGAAAACAATCTTGTAGCTTTTGCCGCGGGAGCAGGTTTTGGTTGCTGAATCCGCGTACCAGTACTTCAGGCGTTCCCATTTGCCGTTGGCCTTCAGTTTCCGGAACTGAACTCGAACAAAGGTCTTCGCATTGTTGACGCCTTCCAGATTGCGTCTCACGCTGTATTTGCCACCGTGGGGAATGACGCGGTTGGAGATGTTCTCCGAACGCCATCTGTTTGAACCGAGATCACGATAGTCGAGATCGAACAGCTGGATAGGCTTGCCGGTGTTGTTCTGCACCGTGATCTTGACCTTCTTGCACACATCGAAAAGTGCGTGTGCCGGATCGACGGTGGCCATGGAGGCCATTCCCGCGACGGCAAGGACTGCAGCGGCGGCTGTGGTTTTTGCAAAAATTTTCATTGGTCTATTCCTTTCTTCAAATGTGCTCTTTCGAGCGGGGTATCGATGTTTCGATGAAAGAAAGGTGGCAGGTCGGACCGCTCATCTGTATGGGGTCGATACCCCATTCGCACTCTGCCGGTTGATCGCATGCCTTGTGTTCGGACGCGGCATGCCATGCTTGCGGTCCCTTTTTTCTGGACCTTGCGCCTACGCTGAACTTAGATCCTCTTGAGTTCCAGAAATGCGACGCGACCAATCTGTGATTGCGAGATGAAGATTTTTCATTCTGACACGATCGAACAACAAGATCCGAGTGGTCGGCTTTACAATGCGGACCTTGCACCCGCTGAACCGTCTTCGCGCAGATGGGGATGGTTCGCGATTTTCAATACCTGGTGCAATACGGCGCAAAGCCTGCTCGGCTATACTTTGGCCGCGTCGCTGTTCTTCGAATACGGACTGAACGGCTGGGCCGTATTCGCGGCAATTGTGCTGTCCGGCTTCGTGATCATGTTTCTGATCAATCTGGCTGGCAGACCGAGTGTGCGCTACGGCATCCCTTATCCGGTAATGGCCCGGGCGAGCATGGGCATTTATGGCGCCAACATTCCGGCGCTCATGCGCGGGGTCGTCGCCATCTTCTGGTACGGCGCGCAAAGCTACGTTGCTTCCACTGCAATCCTTTTGCTGCTGACCGCGCTCTTTGGCGACGGATCACGGGAGACTTATCTCGGACTCACGCCCATGGGCTGGGCCGCACTGGTCATCGTCTGCGTGACACAGGTCCTTCTCTTCTGGAAAGGGATTGAATGGATCCGAATGTTTCTCAACTGGGCGGGTCCTGCAGTGTATGCCGTCATGGTGACTTTGCTCGTCATGATCTGGGTGCGTACCGGATCGTCCCTCCCCGCCGAGGTCGGGACGGTGCTGAAGGGCAGTTCCCAGGCCGCGGGCAGTCATGTGTCGAGCTTTTTCGCGGTTATGGGGACGATGATCGCCTTTTACGCTGCCATCATCCTGAATTACGGTGACTTTGCCCGCTACGTTCGTACGGAGCGGGAAATGAAGTTTGGCAACATGCTCGGCCTGCCGGTGAACATCACCGTTTTCGCCTTTCTGTCTCTTTTGATTTCAGCCGGCGCCATTGCCCTCTTCGGCGAGCATCTGACCGATCCGACCGAAATCATTGCCCGCATCGACAATACCGCACTGACAGTTGTGGCGGCTCTCATGTTCTTCATCGCGACAGTCGGCATCAACGTGGTCGCCAACTACGTTCCCCCCGCCAACGATCTTTCCAATCTATGGCCCGGTCGGATCAGCTTTCGCGGTGGCGGAATGATCGCCGCCGCCCTCGCCTTTGTTGTCAGCGCACTTTGGGTGCCGGTCATTTCCGTGTTCGGCATCTCGAAATTCGTCAATACGCTTGGTGCTTTCCTTGCTCCTGCCTATGGCATCATGATCGCCGACTTTTACCTGCTCAAAAGACAGTCACTCTCCATTCAGGACCTATACAGCCCGGCCCCCGACGGCATGTACTATTTCCGCAAGGGCTTCCACGTTGAGGCAGTTGCCGCACTCGCTCTTTCATCGGTGTTTTCCGTCTCCGCCGTCTGGCTGCCCGCGCTTGGGTTTTTGAGTGGATTCGACTGGATTATCAGCGCAGGACTTGGCGCGGTTCTTTATCTTTTTCTATCGAAACTCGGCGCTGTGAAGTAGGATGAACCCTCAGGGACAACCGGTCTGAAATCGATGGGTCAGAGGCCTGCGAAACATCGACGCAAACACTGCCGCAGTTAATGTTTTATTCTTCTCGCCGCAGGGTTTGTTCATTAACTTGTAATTGTATTTCTACTAAGAGTCGCTACATAAGGTACGCAATACTCAGAGATATTTGGGAAGGGGCAAATGGCGGATTTCAACGCTCAAATTGAAAAATCCAAGCAGGAAGTTGCAGCTGCGCGTCAGAAGATCGACGAACTCACTTCCAAGATCGAAACGGCACACACCAAGATGAATGCCGGGCAGGATATTTCAATCGATATCGAGAACGCGACGCTCGACGACGTTCATGCCCACACCGAGCTGATGGGCGCCAATATTGCCGAACTCATCATGGGTCTGGACGATGTCACCGCCACCTTCTCCAAGGAATTCGACGCCATGCGCTCGAAGACCGGCTGGGAAACCTTTATCGGCTTTTTCTCCAAGAACAGATCCGACAGCATTCGCCAGGAGCGTATGCGCGGCGCAAGCATCGATGACAAGCTGCAGGATCTGATTTCCAAGTCCAACACCATCGGCTATTTGCTACAGGAACAGCTCAACACCTTGAACGAGCACTCCAAGCGGGTTGAGAGCAATCTCGGCGACACACTCGCCCAGCGCGAGCAATCCGTCGCGACGCTTGAAGAAATCAAGAAGCAGCTGGTTGCGATGGATCCGGAAATCATCGCTCTGGAAAACAAGATATCCGTAGAGACCGATGCTGCCGCACGCACCAAGCTGGAAAGCGAACTGGCGGCAATGAATGCCAAGTACAACCAGCTGGCCCAGGACGAACAGGTGAAGTTGGCTGAAAGCCAGACGCTTGAACGCTATATCGAGAAGGGCAAGACCTGGGTTGACAGTCTGCAGAACCAGGCTGCCACCCAAATGGTGCTGATCAACAAGCTTCAGACGGATACCAAACAGCGCGTCGTGCTTTATGATGCCTTGGTCAAATCGCTGAAAACGGCGCAACAGCAAGACGTTGCCCACAAGATCAACGAGATTGGCGTGGCAACGGACAAGGAAGCGCAATCTGCAATGGCGGCAATCGGCTCGGCCACCAACCAGCGGATGGCTGACATGATGGAAGCACATGAAGACCACATGGTTTTCGCGCGCAAGGTCCTGGAAGAAAAGGCGAAGTCGGACGAGCGCTTTGCTCGCCGGTTCCAGCAGATTGTCGAGAAGCACGACAAGAACGCGTATGGCGCCTGAAGTACTGAAGCCTGAGACGCTGAGGGTAGAGCCTTGGATCTGACCCTGGATCACAGAAAACTGGAAGAAGCGCATGAAACAAGGCGCTACTTCGCGAAGTTCGAGCGGATAATCTCTCACCTGCAGGGAGTTGCCGAAGCCGTCGTGTCTGAAAATACGGCGCTGGCCTCGGAAATTCCGATCCTCAGGGGATATCTTGAGGCTTTGGCGGGAACGTTCACCGCCCTTTCCTACAAGTATCTGCTGGCCGGCCGGGTCTCCGACAAGTTGCCGAACCTGTTGAGCATCGACCGTCAGGACAGCGGATTTCCGATCTACCAGGAACTGCTTGAAATGGCGAACGACGCCATGCAGGCGGAAATTCACTTGAGGTCTCTGCCTTCCATGCGGGATCTCAAGCTTGCAATGGTGGACCATATCCTGCGGGAGCAAACCGCACCGGTAAACTTGCAATTCGCGGCGTCCGAACGGCAGTATTACGAGCAGCTGACCACGGCGTCTTTGTTCTGGGCGCGCAATGACCCTCGCGCTGCCTGGACCGGCAATGTTTCTGAAAAACGCAGAAAATACCGGGTACATTGGGCGGTATATGACAGCCAGCAGAACATCCCGCTGATTTACGTCATGGACCTTGAAGACAGCGGCAAGGAAGCGCTGCTGAAAGATGAACGCCGCTGGCCACGCGTCCAAAGCCATCTGACGGCACAATCGTCCTCAGCGTTGAAGCTGGTGACCATCGCGCGCGGATTTGACCGGGATTTCGCCGATCTGCATCCAAAGCGACTGCGCAGGTTCTACCTCGGTCCGATGTACAGCCACACCTTCACACAGCAGTCCGGCCCCTTGCGGGATGTGCTTAGCCAGGCGGGACAGAAGCCAGGAGACGACTGGGCTCTGGCCTGGACGACCGAAACGCTCATTGCCTCGGGAACCGAGCAGGAATCGTCCGGATTTTTTTCCACCGTTGAACGGCAGGTTTACGCACTGGATCCTTTCGCGGCACCGGGTGATGAACCGCAGGATACCGCTGGCCACAGCAACCGTCAGCGCTCTCTCATCCTGCCTCAACGCCCTTACCAGATCCTGGAAGAGCTCGACCCTCCAGGCTTTTCGCACATCAGAAAATATGCCGTCAGCCCAATGGGCAAGATACTCAGCTACAAATAGGTTTCACGCGTGACCATTTCCAACGACCTCATGGAATTGAAAGAAGACAAGATCCGCGAGAAATACCAGTTCGCGGAAGCGATGCTCGAAGGGTTCGACCACACGCCGCGAATTGCCGCCAAACGCGAACCCGATGTCGTCAGAGAACGATCCAGCGGGCTGGGCACAAGGCGCCGTTTCCGGTCAACGACACCGGGACTGGTCACACGCTCAACCGCACGCCCCGAAGGTGTTCAGCTGACGGCCCGCATTCTGGAGGCTGATGACGACACCCTCACCACTCCACTTCAGGCGAGCATCCTGAGATCCCTGCGGCGGGCCTTGTCCGTTGCCCAGGTAACCTCGGACCAGTTCGCCGAACAATCCGGTTTGAGCGATCTGAAACGCAGCAACCTGGCTGGCACGCTCGACGCTTCTCAAAAGGACAAGTTTCAACAGCTCCTTTCCGCGTCTGCGCTCGTTTCACTTCATGTTTTCGCCAACATGACGGACTTTCTGATCTCCCGCCTTGCGTCAGAGACGGGCGATATCGAAGGTCAATGCGGTGAAGTGGAAGAGATCCTGCTGGACAACGACCAGCTTGCCCTCCATGGCGCGCTCTGGGAGTTGGATCAGGAGATTTCAGCCGCATCTGTCGTGTCGGACGCTCAGCTTGTCGGCATCATCACGTCGTTCTGCGAACAACTGATGGAAAAGGTGACGTTGCGCGCTGAAGGATCGGTTCTGCTCCAGCCTTTTGGTCAGGCGCGCTATCGGGTGGAAGCGGACGATTTTGAGATCACCGGTTTCACACCGGCCGCCCGCGCCCGGTCGACCAGCCTGACGATGGCTTTCAAGAAACCGGAGGAGGTCGTCGGCAACCATATCGCCAAGTATCAGGCAATGAAGCTGGCCAAGATGCTGATGGCCTATGACTTCGAGCGCAAGCTGAATCCGTTCGCGGAACTGGGTGGTTTCATCTTCACTTTCATGGGAGACGGAAAACCCGGCACCGGAAAGACCACGCTCATCCAGATGATGGCGGGCCTGATCAACGATTATTGCTCAAATGCCGGCTATGCCTTCCGCTATCAGAACCTCTCGACGGACAGCATCGACAGCTACCAGGGCAAGTCTGCCCAGAATGCCAAGGCGTTTATCAAGAACGTCACCGATCCGAACGTGATCGGCTTCGGAACCATTGACGACATCGACCAGCTCGCAGGAAAACGCGGCGACAGGCAATCTTCAGCAGGTCAGCTGGAGATCACAGCGGTTTTGATGGAGAGCTTCGCGGGGGCCAATACGGTTGTTCGCGGCAACTGCACATTCGGAATGTTTTCCAACTATCCGGAAAATGTCGATGACGCCTTGCGGCAGCGTGCAGGCGCACGGTTTCTGGTGGACGGTCCGCAGACACGCGAAGACTATATCGACATCCTGCATCTCCTGATGGGCAAGAACCACTCCATTCCGGTCGGAGACCATGACCTCTTCGAAGCCCAGATCATCAAGAAAGCCGTCGCAGCTTCTTATGAGAGCCATTCGCGGCCGCAGGAAGATGCCCTGAGCCGGGTGTTTGACAGGATAAGCGGCCAGATCGGAAACTTGGACACGATCGCCAAGCTTGGCGCCTACCTGAAAGCAATCCAGGAAGCCGATGAACGTTTCACCGGCCGCGCGATCAAGAACATCACCGATGCCATCAAGGTTCGTGCCATGGACTTTGAACTCCCGGACGAGTGGATGGAAGATCCGGACCTGTTCCTGTTCAAGGACTATGAAACCAAGAAGTCGATGATTGCTGACCTGGCGCAGCCGATCACCGTCGACATGGTCATTCAGGAGATCAACCGATACGCGGACAGTGAGTTCCGGTACGCCGACAAGTCCGACGAAGTTGCCATAGAAAATGCAGTGCGTGAGATGCAACGAATGGAAGAAGCCAAGCGGCGCTTCATGGAGGCATCCCGCTCATGATGCGTCTGGTTAAACATGGGCTGATGTATGGCAACCTTTTTCAGGTTTCCTCGCCGTCCCTTGTCGGCCGTTATAACCGTGCGCTTGAACATCTGACCGGCAAGACAACCAGCCTGCAGGAGTTTCATGTCGACATCTCCGGCTTTTCGCCGGAGATCGGCGATGAACTGGACGACCCGCTTTACCTCAACCCCAATGGCTGCAATCGGCAGTTCATTTTGCTGTCGACCGCCCAGAAGACGGCACCTCTGCTCAATGCCAGTTTTTCGACATCACGCTCGATCCTGCGGCGTTTCATCGATGACAACGAGGAACAGCTGTTTGCGCTGTCCATTCGGGATGCTGTTGTTGGTGAACTGGTCAACACGGTCTATGCGATCAGATCTCCTCGCGACCTGTTCGATATCCGCACCATAGATGTCGAGGCTGACACCGTCGGGGCACATGCCGAAGCCAGCGACGAACTGAGTGAAAAAATCCACCGGTTCATGACTGAGCCGGACGGCTGGTGGGACGACGTCCTGATTGCCGAAATGGTCGAATTGTCGAAGCATACCGGCGACATAATCAGAACACCGATCAGTCTCGGCTCGGACAGCTTCGAACAGGGGAACTTCTACACCAACCATTATGGCGGTCTCTATATCTTCCGCGAAGTCAAACAGACGGCCTGTATCGCGTCTCGGCAACTGGAAGGAGAACATGACCTGCCGGTAAAGTCCGTCCTTGCGTTGAATGATCGAAAGGCCATTGCCTCATTTCTCAAGCGCAACCGATTGGTCGAGCCAATCCTGAAAGGGAAGGACTCGGACGCAGCAGGTATTTTGCGCCAAAAACTGGATTTCATCGTAATCGACACTGCAGCGAACAGCGGCGAAGACCTGTCGGATGTGTCGCGTCGCGATCTACGGACTCTCAAACGCAAGTACCACCGGGAGTTCCCGGATGAGTACCATGCTCTCGACGACGTATTGCGCCGGATGAAAAAGCGTGGCGGCCAGCAATGGCCAGAGCCTGACAATCCCGCCTATTTTTACCTTATCAGATCAAAGAACCATCGGGACAAGCAGCTAGTGAACCAGCTGCTGGCAGAACTGACGCCCCTCGATTTCCGCCAATTGTTCATTTGCCACAAGGATGCGTTCTATTCGCACTATCAGGCCTGGAGCGATAGCAAGAAGACCTATGCCGCGCAGTTTCTCGCCGACGAATACATGGTCGACAAGGTCGGGACCCGCGAGGAACTGTTCGGGCCGGAACCTGCGATGCATGACGAGGAGCCGGATATCGGCTTCGGCCGAAACATGGGCCCATGGGGCGCGATCCCGCGCGACGACGACGATGATGATGATGATGACGACGACGATGAGGACGACGATTGACCAAGTATCTTAAATGGATTGTGGGCATCCCCCTGGTGCTCGTCATCGTCCTCTTTGCCCATTACACCCTTCCGGGACGCGACGTCGTGCGAATTGTCGGCACCGACGTCAAGCGTATGGATATTGGCTCGTCCTCATGGTTCTGGGCTGCCCCGGATGCCGGCACCAACAAGAACTGGACGCGCGACGTCCGGTTCATAAACACCGTCTGGCCGACTGGCGAACCACGGGTTTACCGGAATGAAGACACTGACTGGGGTTGGCCACCCTATTTCAAGTTCGACAGCAGCAATGTGACTGCGCAGGCCCAGGATCTGGCCAAGAAGAACGGTGAGGTCTGGGTCGCGGTGACGCATTATGGCTGGCGGATCAAGCTCTTCACGATCTTTCCCAATGTCATCAGCATCACCCAGGTTGCAGGCCCCAATGTCCTGCTGATCCCCTGGTTCAACATTGTTTTTTTCCTGATCCTTGCCGGCCTCGCCTATCTGGTTTACCGGGCCGTGAAGACATTCAAGGAAAACCGGATCGATCCGGTCGTGGAAAATGTTGACGGCTTCATGGATGATGTCGGCGAAAACGTGGACCAGGCTCGTGAACAGGCTCAGAAACACGCAAACGCCGCAACATCAGGTTTTCGCCGTTGGCTCAAGCGCTGGTTCGGATAACAGAGCGAGTGCTTCTATATCGATCCAATTGCCACGTCGTGCTTTTTTGAAAGCACGTGCGAAAGCCTGCTTATCCGATCTTTCCAAGGTCATCGAAGGGTGACCGCCGTGATCACCTGCCACTGATCCGGGTCGTCTCCATAACGTAAGAGCGAGCGAGAACCTCTTCCGGTTGAACGCCGTTTCGATCCGCACGAATTACGGTCGTAGACCCTCTTCCCGATGTCGTTGTTTCTTGAC
>JBCCVB010000018.1:0-66293 GCA_039195965.1 Pseudomonadota bacterium | reverse complement strand
CCCGATCCGTCATGCCGTTTTGCCTGGAAAAACAAGTGATAGTCGTCAGGTCGAGATGACTGCTTCCACTGATATCGTCCAGCACAAAAGAGCGAATTTCGCGAAATTGCATCATATCCAAGGTGCGTTTCTAATGCCGAACGCGTGGGATGCCGGTTCAGCGCGACTTCTTGAAAATCTCGGGTTCCAGGCTCTGGCAACCACAAGCGCAGGACTGGCGTTTTCGTTGGGGGTGCGCGATTCCAGTGGGAGCCTGTCGCGCGCCCAGGTGATTGATAATGCGGGCGACATTGTCGAAGCAACAAATCTGCCGGTTTCGGCGGATCTTGAGAATGGGTTCGGTGCTTTGCCGCAGGACTGCGCGCAGACAATTCATCAGGCGGGGCAAGTTGGTTTGTGCGGTGGGGCGATCGAAGACGCAACCGGCGACCCCGACCAACCGATTTACGAGTTTGGCCTGGCTGTTGACCGGATACGCGCTGCCGTGGAGGCCAAGCCTCACTCCGACTTTCTTGTGACGGCTCGAGCCGAAAACTATTTGTACAATCGACCGGATATAAAGGACACAATTCGACGTTTGCAGGCATTTGAGGAAGTCGGCGCAGATGTGGTCTATGCTCCCGGTCTTCCCGATATTGAAGCCATCAGGCAAGTCTGCAGTGCCGTTTCCATTCCCGTGAATATTGTGGTCGGCCTGGGCACTGCAAGTTTTACGGTTGATGATCTTTCTGCCGCGGGTGCTCGTCGGATCAGCACTGGTGGGTCGCTTGCCCGTGCCGCTCTCGGTGAAATGATCCGGGCAGCATCGGAGCTCAGGGAAGAGGGAACTTGTGACTATGCTTTAAACGCGATCTCGGACGCTGATACCGCAGCTCAGATGCGCCAAGTCTCTCGAGTGGCGTTGTAGCCTAAACCGAATAGGTCAATTTTTTGGCTCATCCGCTAGATATGGCGGAGCTTCGCCGCAAGCTGATCGAATGAAACGAGAATGCTGCTTGTAACGCCTGAGTATCAATGAAGAAGGCGCCTCGCAAATCCGGTTTCGACAAGACTTGCGAGGCCAGTTAGGTTGCAAAGGCTATCCAACCACGGACGCCCATAACGTTGGGGAAGGTGGTTGTAAACGACGGTTCTGGCAGCAGCGGTACGGTTGATAATAATTAGCCGTCAAAAATAAATGGTCTCGTAGCCGCGAGGCCGACGATTAACGTTTGGGAGGTAGTCTATAATGGTAGCCGTAGACTTCAGTGAAACCCAAGCCGGCATAAAGAGAGCGTGCCACCATGTTCTGAGCATGGACTTGCAGGTAAGCATGTGAAGCTCCGCCGCGTTTCCCCCAGCTCATCAATGCTTGCGTGGCTGCTCTTCCGTGGCCTTTCCCACGCGCCTCGGGCGACACGACAATGTCAAACAACCCGACCATTCCGCGTTCCCTCACGGCCAGCCCGAAGCCAACCGGAATGCCATCCTGATAGACAGTCGCAAACGCTGCAGGCATCTGAATTGCGTGGATGATTTTCTCATGCACAGGACGAAGCTCAGTGGAAATCCGATTGGCATCGGCGACGTTGGTGAGCCAGTCCGCGGAGGGGTGTTCCTTGATTTCAATATGATCTGGCAGTCTTTCATCGCCGATTGGTGCAAGCATGACCTGGGATTGATCGAAATGAGTGTAGCCGCGATCCTGTAGCATCGCGTCGCATTCAGGCGGTGCGAGCGGAGACAGGCGAAAAATCGCCGGCAAGTCGCATCTGCCGTACAAGGACTCTGCTGCGCGGACAACCTCCTCGAAGTTCCCCCAGGGCGAAAGTGCATTTACGGAGTTTGCACGCTTGGTGCAGCCGCTGGAGACACGGAAGACCCATCCTCCCACTGAAACCGCCTGCAATGCAGGCCAGGCATTCATGGCCAGTTCCTCGAGCTTCCGGACGTCAAAATTGGTCATCTGGTGAATTCCCAAAATCAATCAGGTGATCGTTATTGCAGGTTTGGGTCCGCACTGAATATGCAATTGTTGCAGGCTCGTTTATGGCGTTGGAACAACACCAGGGTGGCCGCAAAGAGGGACGCATCACAGGTCCGGTTTCGACCTTAGCTTTCGTCGACAACGATCAGGTCGATATCGTTGTCATCCAGCATCTGGCAGATGTCGTTTGCCGGTTGGACATCAGTGAAAAGAAGGTCGATCTGATCGGCGGTTTCCAGCGTAACCGGTGCGCGTTTGCCGAATTTTTCTCCATCAGCAACGACAATTCGTACCTGGGCATTTCCAATCGCGATGTTTGCAAGATTGGCTTCTTGCAGGTCATGCAACATGAAACCCTGGTCGGCATTGATCGCGCCTATCGAAAACACTGCGAAATTCACATTCAGACGGCGAACGAGATCTTGCGCCTCGACACCAAACGCCCCGCCGTCATGGGCTCGTAATTCGCCACCTGCCATGAACACTCTGTTGCCATTGCGTGTGGACAGGGTTTGGGCGACGAAAACCGAATTCGTCAGGACAAAAAGGTTCCGGTGGTTTTTCAGCGCAAGTGCGACATAAGCAGTCGTGGAACCGATATCGAGAAATATGGAGTCGCCGTCGCTGACAGTCTTGGCCACCGCTCTGGCAAGAGCTTCTTTAGCATGGACTTTCTTGTCGAGGCGGCTTTCGAAGGTC
Organism: Pseudomonadota bacterium; assembly: GCA_039195965.1. Classification (GTDB taxonomy): domain Bacteria; phylum Pseudomonadota; class Alphaproteobacteria; order Rhizobiales; family Stappiaceae; genus Roseibium. The sequence continues at coordinate 63,628 of JBCCVB010000018.1, read as the reverse complement.
GGCTCCAGAATGTCTTCAACGAGATGAACACCACCATGAACCTTGCGGACGATTTTCCTGTCTTCAAGCGTTCTTAGGTTCCGGCGGATCGTTTCGAGCGTCACACCGAGCTTCTTTGCAAGAAAACTGACGCGGCACGATCCTCCGGCATGGCGCAGTTCCCGCAAAATCTCTTCTTCTCGTTGGTTGGTCGTTTTCGGAGTCATAAGCCACTGCTCAAAGTCGAATTCCTCAGTTGGGTCCTTCGTTTACAAGGAATCTTGCACAAAGCAATCGTATCGGTGTTTCGTACCTCAATGTGGCATTAGAACATTTTTTTATGGCTTTGTGTGGTTTTTTGTTGATCTGACTCAGTTTAGAGAGTTCAATAACCACATTAGATGTGACATTTTAGAACAAAAAGCCACATTGGGAGGAGGAGATGAGGATGCAAACTGCAAGATTGGGCGCACTGGCACTGTCGTTGGTTACTTCGGTATCCATGGCCTGGGCGGTGGAATCGACCGACCCGATAAAGTTGACGCTTCACGATTGGTCGGGGCAATTGATCAACACCAAGATCATGGGAAGTATCCTCAAGGAAGCCGGGTACAATGTGGAATATGTCCAGGCCGACTATATTGCCCAGTTCGCGGGCCTGAAGAGTGGTGACCTGCATCTGGCCATGGAAATTTGGGAGACCACGGGCCGTGAAGCGCTGGATGAAGCCACGGGGACCGGCAAGGTCGTAAACGTGGGCGAAACCGGTCTGATGGCCATCGAGGAATGGTGGTATCCCACTTATATGAAAGAGCGTTGCCCCGGGCTTCCGAATTGGGAAGCCTTGAAGGATTGTGCCGAGGAGTTCTCAACCGCAGAAACCGCGCCTTTCGGGCGTTATGTCGGCGGCCCTGTCACTTGGGGCGGATTTGACGAAGAACGTGTCGAAGCGCTCGAGCTGGAATTTGAAGTTGTGCATGCGGGCACCGATGCAGCACTGTTTGCCGAGCTGGAATCCGCCTATCAACGCGAAGACCCGATCATGCTGTGGGTATATGTGCCTCATTGGGCACCGGCCAAGTATGATGGTGAATTCGTTGAGTTTCCCCCTTACTCCGCAGAATGTTATTCAGATCCCTCTGTGGGTGTGAACCCGGATCTGGCCTATGATTGCGGCAAGCCGCGCGGTCCGATCTGGAAGGCAGCCTGGTCGGGTTTGAAGGAAAAATGGCCTGGGGCATATGATGTCATTGAGGCCTACAACATTTCCAATGACGAGATGAGCGCCATGGTCGGCAAGGCCGACCTTGAAGGTGTCGACATCGACACCGTGGTTGCGGACTGGATGGCGGCCAACAAGGACCGTTGGTCCGGCTGGATCGCTCAGTAGTCTGAAGTAACCAGGGCTCGCGAAGGGTCGCGCAGCCCTGGTTTCAGGGTTAAATTTCTCCATCTCAATGGTCGCGCCTCCTTAAACGGAGAGCGGATGCGGAGCTCGTTTATGAAGTCGAAGGCCAAGCTTTCCTGCCGCAATATCTGGAAATTGTATGGAGCGGATTCAGAGGCCTTTCTGAAGCAGCACGTCTCGCCCAGCGATGACGACCTTGAGCGCGCAGGCATGATCGGTGCCGTCCGCAATGTTTCCCTGGAGATTTCCGAAGGCGAGATCTTTGTGATCATGGGGCTGTCGGGATCCGGTAAGTCGACGCTGGTTCGCTGCCTTTCAAGGTTGATTGAACCGACGGGTGGGGAGGTGCTGTTTGATGGCGTTGATCTTCTGCGCGCAAACGAGCGGGAATTGATAGAAATCCGCCGTCACAAAATGGGGATGGTTTTCCAGCACTTCGCATTGTTGCCACACTTGAGCGTGCTGCAGAACGTCATGTTTCCCCTGACCGTTCAGGCGGTCGGCAAGCTGGAGGCCGAGGCGAAGGCGCGAGACGTCGTTGAGCTGGTCGGGCTCAAGGGACGGGAAGACAATTTCCCTCGTGAATTGTCAGGCGGGCAACAGCAACGGGTCGGTATCGCACGGTCACTGGTGACCGAACCGGATCTATGGTTTCTGGACGAACCCTTTTCAGCGCTTGATCCGTTGATCCGACGTGAAATGCAGGACGAGTTCCTGCGGCTGCAGGCGCGTCTTCACAAGACAATCGTTTTCATTACCCACGATTTCGATGAAGCAGTGCGACTTGCCGACCGTATCGCCATCATGAAAGACGGTGAAGTGATTCAGGTGGCAACACCGGAAGAGCTGGTGATGAACCCGGCTACCGATTATGTGGCCGAATTTACCCGCCATATCCCTCGTTCCAAGGTTCTGACTGTGGGTGGGTTGATGAAGTCCGAGCTGAACGGTGATGGCAGTCCCGTTTCCATTTCCGATCGCATTTCCAGCGTCGCGGAGCGCATCATCGCCTCCGACACACCTCTGCCGGTGGCTGATGAAACCGGTCGAATTGTCGGATCCGTTGACCGGGTGACGGTTGCCAGCACCCTGTTTGAGGGTGGAACCTCGCAATGAAAGCGCGTCTAGAAAGACAGACCCTTGTCATATGGTCGCTAATCTTTGCAACGATCATCATCGGTTACCATGGGCGTGACTTGGCGAAGGCTCTGGATGCCAGGTGGCTGATCAAGTTTCCGTCCGCCTGGGTTATTCGCTTCAACGTGGAAATCTCTGCCGCCATGAAGTGGCTGGTGGAGGACGCCGCCATCGGTCCCGTTTCCTTTACCGATGTAACCCGAGGCATCGCCTGGTTGATCGAACAACCCTATCACCTGAGCCTCGCACTTCTGGCGGATGGATTTGTCGTCGGTCAGGGCGCGGAGGCCGTAACGGTGCTTCCCGCCATTAGTTGGATTGTCGTGACGACAGCCGTCATCGCCCTTGGTCAGTATTGCCGCGACTGGGGACTGGCGGCCCTGGTTGGAGCCTGTTTTCTGTATCTCGCGGTTTTTGGCCAGTGGGACAGTGCAATGGTTACGCTGGCATCTGTCATCATAGCTGTGCCGATAGGCGCCGGCGGTGGATTGCTCCTGGGCATATGGGCCTATCGCCATCCGCTGGGAGAACGTATCCTGTCGCCAATTCTGGATCTGATGCAGACCATTCCGATCTTCGCCTACCTGGTGCCCATTCTGTTCATGTTCGGGTTTGGTCCGGTGTCAGCCCTGGTCGCCACGATCATCTATGCGACACCGCCAATGGTGCGCATCACAACACTGGCGCTGAAATCCGTCGATCCGGAAATTCTTGATTTTGGACGCATGGCCGGCACAACCCGGCGTCAGCTGACCTGGCGGGTTCTGGTTCCTTCGGCCTCTCAGACCCTGATGGTCGGCGTCAATCAGGTGATCATGCTGACCCTGAACATGGTCATCATCGCATCGATGATCGGGGCAGGGGGGCTTGGGTTCGACGTCCTGGCAGCCTTGCGGCGCCTGGACATCGGAGCCGGGTTCGAAGCTGGAATTGCCATTGTCGTCCTTGCAATTGCCGTGGATCGGCTGAGCCAGGCTTTTGCCGAGCGCATCGGCCAGGTCGACAAACCGGCAGCCGGATCGTGGGTATCGCGCCATAAGCGAACCACGCTGGTTGGGGTTCTGCTTGTCCTGACCTGGGTTCTGGGTCAGTTTTCGCCGCTGCTTCTGGAATACCCGGAAAGCCAGACCATCACGACAGGTGCTTTCTGGGACGATACGGTCAAGTACCTGAATGTGAACTACTTCGATGCTCTTGAAGCCGTGAAGATCTTCTTTCTGACCTGGTTCCTGCTGCCGATCAAAAAAGTCATGCTCGGAATTCCCTGGCCGATGGCAATCGTCTTGCTGACGCTACTGGGATGGCGCGTGGGCGGTTGGAAGCTGTCGTTGCTTTGTCTCGCATTGTCCGGATTGATCGCCGTTTCCGGTCTATGGACCAAAGCCATGGTGACCGTCTATCTGTGCGGTGCATCTGTCATTCTTGCTACGGTTATCGGAATCCCGCTTGGCGTATTGGCCGCGCTGAACCGGCATGCGGGAACCGTGATCAATCTGCTCATCGATACGCTTCAGACCTTGCCGAGTTTTGTCTACCTGATCCCGGTGGTGATGCTGTTCCGTGTCGGCGATTTCACCGCCATGATAGCCATCGTCCTTTATGCACTGGCTCCGGCCGTCCGCTATGCGGCTCATGGGGTACGCAGTGTCAGCAAGGACCTCATCGAAGCCGGGCAGGTGTCCGGATGTACGCGCTGGCAGTTGTTGCGGCACATCCGTTTGCCCATGGCGTTGCCGGAAATTCTCCTGGGGCTGAACCAGACCATTATGCTGGCGCTGTCCATGCTGGTGATCACCGCGCTGGTCGGCACCCGGGACCTTGGTCAGGAGGTCTACATCGCCTTGACCAAAGCCGACACCGGTCGCGGCCTCGTTGCGGGACTGGCTATCGCCTTCATTGCCATCATCGCCGATCGTCTTCTGAAAGCCGGAGCGCGCAATGCACGCATCCGTTTCGGACTGGAGAGCTGAGCCATGAAACAATCCGACTTGATTTCCCAGATTAATGCGTTGCCCATTTGGAACGGAAATGTCACGGCCACACCTCTTGCGGGAGGCATAACCAACGTCAACTACCTCGTGGAAGACGGGACAGGCAAATATGTTGTGCGCGCTGGTGATGACATTCCTCTGCACCAGGTGATGCGCTTCAATGAGCTTGCGGCCGCCCGAGCGGCTCACGCGGCAGGACTGTCACCAGCAGTCGTCCATGCCTCTGACAATCTGGTCGTGCTGGAATACATCGAAAGCCGGACATTGACCGAAGCCGATGTGCGCGATCCCGATGTGTTGCCCCGCGTTCTCGAGCTCGTCAAAGCGTGTCATCAAAAGGTCCCCGAATATCTGCGCGGTCCGGCACTGGTCTTCTGGGTATTCCACGTCATTCGTGATTATGCGGCGACGCTTACCGACCGCAAGTCCGGTTACAGCAAGATGCTGCCGGAGCTTCTCGAAATGGCGGGTAAGCTGGAGCAGGCCGCAGGCCCGTTCGACATCGTCTTTGGCCATAATGACCTTCTTTGCGGAAACCTTCTGGATGATGGTCAAAGGCTCTGGTTGATTGATTTTGACTATGCGGGTTTCAACACGCCGCTGTTTGATCTCGGTGGTCTTGCGTCCAACAACGGCCTGAGTGCCGAGCAGGAAGAATGGATGCTGGCAACCTATTTCGATTGCCAGGTCACCGACGATCTGCGCCACAGATACCAAGCCATGAAATGTGCGTCGCTGCTGCGTGAAACCATGTGGAGCATGGTTTCGGAAATAACTTCCGGCATCGATTTCGACTACGAGGCCTACACGGCCGAAAACCTCGCACGCTTCCGTGCTGCGTATGAAGACTTCCAAGTGAGTTGAGGACTGACATGACCAAACTTCCCTCTACCGCCAAAGCCGTAATCATTGGCGGCGGCATAATCGGTTGCTCAACCGCCTACCATCTCGCCAAGCTCGGCTGGACTGACACCGTTCTGCTTGAGCGGAAGAAACTGACGTCGGGAACGACCTTTCACGCGGCAGGTCTGGTCGGACAATTGCGTTCCAATGCGAACATCACGCAGCTGCTCGGATATTCCGTTGATCTGTACAACAATATCGAAGAGGAAACCGGCCTTGGTACAGGCTGGAAAATGAACGGTGGCCTGCGACTGGCGTGTAACGAGGAACGCTGGACCGAGGTGAAACGCCAGGCAACAACCGCACATAGTTTTGGCCTGCCGATGGAACTTCTCACGCCAAAGGAAGCGCAGGAACTGTGGCCGTTGATGGATGTTTCCGATGTGGTGGGTGCAGCTTTCCTGCCGACCGACGGCCAGGCCAATCCGTCCGACATCACCCAGGCACTTGCCAAAGGTGCGCGCATGGCCGGCGCCAAGATATTCGAGGACACCAAGGTCACCGATATAGAAATCGAGAAAGGCAGGATCCGGGCTGTCATTACCGAACACGGCCGTATCGAGTGTGAAAAAGTGATTTGCTGTGCTGGCCAGTGGACGCGTGACTTCGCCAAACGTTTCGGCGTCAACGTGCCTCTGGTGCCGATGGAACACCAGTTCATGGTAACGGAACCTTTTGAAGGTGTGCCGTCCAATCTTCCGACGTTGCGTGATCCCGATCGCCTGACCTACTACAAGGAAGAGGTCGGCGGTCTGGTCATGGGAGGATACGAACCCAACCCGATCCCGTGGGCAGTTGATGGAATTCCCAATGGTTTCCACTACACGCTGCTCGACAGCAACTTTGATCACTTCGAGCAATTGATGGAATTGGCACTCGGCCGTGTTCCGGCGCTGGAAACCGCAGGTGTTCGTATGCTCACCAATGGCCCGGAAAGTTTTACTCCTGACGGCAACTTCATTGTCGGCGAAGCCCCGGAGCTCAGCAACTTCTATGTAGGGGCCGGGTTCAATGCCTTTGGTATTGCCGCTGGAGGCGGGGCCGGCATGGCTCTCGCGGAGTGGGTTCACAAGGGAGAACCGCCCTTCGATCTATGGTCCGCCGATATCCGTCGATTTGGCAGACCGCATTTCGATACCGATTGGGTGCGAACACGCACCGTTGAAGCCTATGGCAAGCATTACACGATGGCCTGGCCGTATGAGGAAAACAAATCTGGCCGTCCTTGCCGCAAGTCACCGCTCTATGAAACCCTGGCTTCCCAAGGTGCGTGCTTCGGTGAGAAACTCGGCTGGGAACGCCCGAACTGGTATGCGGATGCATCGCGGGGAGAAACCCCTCAGGATGTTTACAGCTTCGGTCGCCAGAACTGGTTCGATGCCGTTGGACGTGAGCACAAGGCAGCGCGTGAAGCCGCAGTGATATTCGACCAGACCTCGTTTGCGAAATTCGCACTCAAGGGACCGGACGCCGCCGCCGCGATGAACTGGATCTGCGCCAATGATGTCGACAAGCCGGTCGGCTCGCTGACCTACACCCAGATGCTCAATGACAAGGGTGGTATTGAATGCGACCTGACCGTCGGGCGCGTTGCCGAAGATGAGTTTTACATTGTAACCGGTACCGGCTTCGCAACGCATGATTTTGACTGGATCAGCCGAAACATTCCGGAAGGCATGAACTGTCAGATTTTCGACATTACGTCCTCCAATGCTGTCTTGTCACTGATGGGGCCGAAAGCGCGTGACGTTCTAGAAAAAGTAACGCGTGATGACGTATCGAATGACGGCTTCAAGTTCGGCACCATTCGCACAATCGGTATCGCCGGATGTCCGGTACAGGCTCTCAGAGTGACCTATGTCGGTGAACTTGGTTGGGAGCTGCATTTGCCGGTCGAGTATGCCCAAACTGTCTATACAGCTTTGATGGAAGCTGGAAAGGAGCATGGTCTGGCGAATGCAGGCTATCGTGCCATTGAATCTCTGAGATTGGAAAAAGGGTATCGGGCCTGGGGCAGCGATATCGGTCCCGATCACACGCCATTTGAGTCCGGCCTGGGCTGGGCGGTGAAACTGAGAAAGAACGTCGACTTCAAGGGCCGGGCAGCCGCTGAAGCGCAAAAGGCAAATGGCGTCAAAAAGATGCTCGCCTGCTTTGCGGTCGACCCGAGCGTTGTGCTGCTTGGCCGTGAAACGATCTACCGAAATGGCGAGCGCGTTGGCTGGCTGACATCGGGTGGGTTTGGTTACACGGTCGGCAAGTCCATCGGCTATGGCTACGTGCGCAATCCCGATGGTGTCGACGCGGAGTTTGTGAAGTCCGGCACGTATGAGCTGGAAGTGGCGACCGAGCGCGTCGCCTGCGAGGTGACCCTGGCTCCGCTCTATGATCCGAAAATGGAGCGCGTGAAGTCGTAAGAAAGACTTCCAAAATCATCAGGAGCCTCTTTGCAGAACGGCACATGAAACTCCTGATGATCCCGTTCTTTTTCTGTATCTCGCATACCCAAATTCAAAAGAACCATCGGACCGGGAATTCCGGTCCGATGGTTTTTCTTGTTGAGCGCATGTCTCGATTTTCCCGAAGGAGAGGTCTTCGACCCGCTATCGAGATCGCCAGGCCTGTGTCCGTTTCAAAATGCCTTTGGAAGCAATCAGATGAATGATCCTGGCCGCGGCGTTGGTGTAGAAGATCATCATTCCCATCGCCGCCGCCGGGGCGATGTCGCCTGCATCATCCATGTTCAGGACCGCGATCGAGGCGAGCGTCGTCTTTGGCGAATAAAGGAACACCACCGCCGAAACGGTCGTCATGGCATTCACGAACAGATAGATGGAAATATCCAGAATGGCCGGCAGGCAAACCGGCACCGTCACGCGCGCAAACAGCTTCAATGTCGGCTGTTTCAGGGAAGCCGACACGGCTTCAAACTCGCGATCCATCTGTTTCAATGCCGTAACGGCTGTCAGATGGGACACGGTGTAAAAGTGCGTGACTGTACAGATCACCAGTATGGTCATCGTGCCATAGATGACATTCAGCGGATTGGATGGGCTGTTGAAGAAGAAGATGTAAGCAAGTCCAAGCACCATTCCCGGAATGGCCATGGGCAGCATGGCAAACATCTGGAATAGGGACCGACCAACCCTGAAGCCGTTGGTCTTCTCGACCAGATAGGCTCCGAAGAAGACAACCGAAGTCCCGATAACTGCGGTCAACAGCGCAAGTTCGATTGAGTTGTAGTAAGAACCCCAGCCACCGCCGTCCATCTTGTCGAACTGATAATTGTTCAAGCTCAGGCTGAGGTCATAGGGCCAGAACTTGACAAGCGCTGCGAACTGGCAGACGGCCAGCAAACCGACAATGAAAAGCGCAACCAGCGACGAATAGATCAGAAAGATCCTATCCGTCTTGGGGTTGGGTGATGGTGAATACGGGACTGAACGGGCCGATAGCAGGGCTACCTGTTTGGACTGCACAATCCTGTCTATGGCGAAGGCAAGAATGGCCGGGATGACCAGTACGACCGAAACCACGGCGCCCATTTCGAAGTTCTGCTGGCCGATCACCTGCTTGTAGATATCGACCGCCAGGACGTTGAACTGGCCACCGATCACCTTTGGCAGGCCGAAGTCCGTGATTACCAGATTGAAGACAACGAATGTTGCGGAGATCAGACCGTAGCGCGCACCGGGAACAGTAACGGTCCAGAAAGTCCGCCAAGGTGTCGAACGGAGGGACGTCGCTGCCTCGTACAGGCGGGAGTCCGAAATTGCCAGCGCGGTCGAGATGATGATGAAGGCATGCGGGAAAGTGAAAAACACCGACCCGATGACAATTCCGATCGGACCATAGATCGAGGCGCCGAAGAGAAGGCCCTTGAGCATTCCCTGATTACCGAACAGATAAACGAGCGCGATACCCGGCAACAGCGACGGCACAAGGATCGGCATCATCGCGATCAAACGGAACACGCCCTTGAAGCGCATGCAGCTGCGGTTCAGCGCGTAAGCGAACCAGAAAGCCAGCGATACGGTGATGACGGTGGATATGACAGCGATCACCAGGGAGTTCTTGATCGAGTTGAACAGTGCCGGTGTCGAGAAGTAATTGACAAAGTTGGCAATGCCGGTGGACTTCACGGGACGGAGCTGCACTCGCCGGAATGTGTTGCTGTCGAGCTCTACCCAATCGAGATTGTTATGCAATGTTGAGCCGACAAGAAATCGTCCGCCTTCTACACTGTTTCGAATCTTGTAGTGGACCGGGCTGCGGAAGCTGAAATCCGGAAAGAACTTCGTGACGCTCAATCTGCTGTCTGAGCTGCCGGCTAGGTCTGCTGCATCATAGGCACTCGACCGTTCGTTCAGCTGTGTGCCGGTCAAGACTGTTCCGTCGAAAACACCGGCTTCGTCGCTGACCTGAAATTCATACTGAGACAGGTCGAATTGATAGGTCGAAAATGACTTTGAGAGCATTGCCCAGAGTGGGAAGGCCAGGCTGATCAGCAAATAGAGAGCAATGACGATCATCCCGCCGCGCATGATGATATCATCACGGCTCAGCTTCGGCTTGATTTCCGGCCCGGCCGGCATCGTGTCCGGAGCAGTGTCAAGTGCACTCATGCCGGCACCTCCGGGCGCTCGAAAGCCATCAAGCGGTCGGTGGGAAGCTCGATCACCATGTTTTTGCCCTCACCGAGATTCAGGCGGCGGACTGCGTTGATCGAGAAATCGGCAAACAATTCCGAGCCGCCAAAACGCTCGTTCTGTAGCCGGCAACGCCAGAAGGAACCGAGAAATTCCATTTCTTGCAATAGAACGTCGATGCAATTGCGGTTTTCGTCACTCGGTTGATATCCGGCTTCGTGCGGAATGACGTCCTCCGGCCGGATCGCTGCGACGACTTCATCGCCATCCTGAAAAGCGTGTGGGTGGCAGGCAAACGTCTTTTCGCCGACGCTCAATCGCCCGCCTTGGGCAACCTTGGAGTTGATCTGGTTCATTTCGCCAATGAAGTCGGCAACGAAGAGATTGGCCGGCTCGCGGTAGATTTCGGTCGGAACACCCACTTGCTCGATCACGCCGTGGTTCATCACCACGATCCGATCGGCCATGCTCAGGGCTTCTTCCTGATCGTGGGTCACCATAATGGTGGTCACGCCCAGCTTGCGCTGCAACTCCTTGATCTCATGTCGCAGGTGAACGCGCACCTTGGCATCAAGCGCCGACAGAGGTTCGTCCAGAAGCAACAGGCCGGGATTTGTCGCGATGGCACGCGCCAGCGCTATGCGCTGTTGCTGTCCGCCAGAAAGCTGAGCCGGATATTTCTTTCCCTGGTCCGGCAAACCTACCAGATCCAGGAGTTCTGTGACGCGTGCGGTAATTTCAGATTTGCTGCGGCCGGCATTCTCCAGGCCAAAAGCAATGTTCTTCTCGATCGTCAGGTTCGGGAACAACGCATAGGATTGAAACACAATGCCGAAATCGCGCTCGGAAGGTGGCAGGTTGGAGATGTCCTGTCCCGCCTGCTTAATTGCACCCTTTGTCTGCAGATCCAGACCGGCAATCGCGCGCAGCAGGGTTGTCTTGCCACAGCCGGACGGGCCGAGGAAACAGACGAATTCGCCTTCATTGATGTTGAGCGAAATGTCCTTGAGCGCCATGAACCCGCCAAAGGCTTTCCAGAGATTGTCGATACTCAGATAAAGCTTTTCCGAGGCGGCTGTCTGGGTCACGGCGGAGGTCCTTACGTCATAATGTTTCATGGCGTTCCGGGGGCTGGCAAATTGGAAAGAATAAGACGAACAAGGCGAGCGGAGGCGCAGGCACCTCCGCCCTTCATCTGGTTACTTCGCTTCCGACTTGCCGTCGTAGCGTGACTGCCATTCCTTCAGAATGGCATCGCGATTGTTCGCAGCGAACTCGAAGTCATTCTCGATCATCGCGTCCAGCAGTCCCTCGGGGAAGTGTTCAACCGGTTTTGCAACACCCGGATAGGCGACAACCGCATAGCCGGAATTGTACATTTCGTTGGCTTCCTTGGTCACCGAGAAGTCGAGGAGTTTCTGGGCGGCTTCAGGATTTGCTGTACCCGCGACGATTGCCGAAGCTTCCATGTCCCAGCCTACGCCTTCGCTCGGTACGATGATTTCCAGCGGTGCGCCGGCAGCCTTCGATTTTGCGCCACGGAATGCAAAGGAAATGCCGATCGGGATTTCACCCGCTGCCGCCAGTTTGCAGGGCTTGGAGCCGGAATGGGTGTAGCGTGCAATGTTGTCATGCAGCGCGTCCATGTATTCCCAACCGCCTTCTTCACCGAACATCTGAAGCCAGCTGGAGACATCCAGAAAGCCCGTTCCGGAGGAATTCGGGTTCGGCATGATGACGTGGCCCGCATACATCGGGTCTGTCAGGTCTTTCCAGGATGTTGGCGGCTTCAGGCCGGCCTTCTCGGACTCAACCGTGTTGTAGCAGACCGACGCCACCCAGGCGTCCATGCCAACCCATGCCGGGGGATTGTCACCGTCGACGAATTTCTTGTCGAGTTTGTCAACTCCGACCGGTGCGTAAGGTTCCAGCATACCTTCGGACTTTAAAAGGAGCAGCGAGGTTGCCGCCAGGCCCCAGATTGCGTCCGCCTGCGGATTGTCGCGTTCGGCCAGAAGCTTCGCTGTGATAATTCCGGTGGAGTCCCGAACCCAGTTTATCTTGATGTCCGGATAGCTTTCGTTGAATTTCTCGGCGTAGCGTTTGAGGTCTTCTGCTTCGACGGCGGTATAGACTGTCAGCTCGGTTTCGGCCGCTACCGGGGCAACAAGCAACATGCTCGCCGCCAAGGAAGCCAAAAAGGTCCTTGTATTCCTCATCACGTTCTCCTCCATTCGGTAATCAGAAATTGGAAATTCTATGTCTCCTTCATCCTGAAGCAGTCAGTTTGGCAGGTTCTCAGCACAAAAAAAATCGATTATGTCTACCATATCATAAGCTGAGCTTATGTATCTGCCTGATGCAATTACAACTTGAACAAACAGAAGAGTATCCCGGTATTGAATTAAAAACACCAGGATACAATCAAAATTCCCTTAGGAGGCTAATCGCGTCGCGTTACGTCGCCAATTTGTTGGGAAAGTTATTTTGAGTTCAAAGACTTACCCTATGCGCGTTCGCTCGCCCCGCGGGTCGTATGGCGTCCGCAAATGTGGGACCACCGGGTGCCTTGCCCCAGCCAGATCGATTTCCCAGTCGTTCGCCGACAGATACTCTGCAGTCACCTTTTGAGATGCGTTCAATTGAACCAATGCAGTCGACGCGCCCAGGGTATGGCCATACGCGGCTGAGCGAACTTCGCCAATGACGTTGCCGTTGCACAGCACGGATTCGCCTCCCCAAAGCTGCGGTGAACCGTCTTTCAACACCATCTGCACGATTCGAGTGTTCAGGTGTTCCGGGTCAGATTTTGCTTCCAGAAGAGCGTCCTTGCCTATGAACCCACATGATTTTTCAAAATCGACGGCAAAGCTCAAACCGGCTTGCAGCGGCGTGATGTCGGGAGTGAGTTCGCGGCTCCATGCCCGAAATCCCTTTTCGATCCGTAACCCTTCCAGGGCATAGTATCCGGCATCTCTGATCCCGTGAGTGTCTCCGGCCCGCATCAGGTCCTCATAAACGCCAACGGTAAACTCAACCGGTACAATCAATTCCCATCCCAATTCACCGACATATGTCATGCGGTTGGCAAGAACCGTTGCGTATCCGAGATCGATCTTGCGCACGGTTCCAAACGGAAACGCATCATTGGAAAGATCGGATTGCGTGACCTTGGCCAGAACATCGCGCGAGAGCGGTCCCATCAGAGCCAGAACCGACCAGGCACCGGTTACATCCGTAAGGAACACGTGAGCATCTGGCGCGAAGTTTTTGCGCAACCAATCAGCATCACGAACGGCTTGCGCGGATCCGGTGATCAGAAGATACTCGTCCTGCTTCAGACGCAGCGCTGTCAGATCACTTTCATATCCACCGCGTTTGTTCAAAAGGCCAGTATAAACCGTTCGTCCCACTTCCACGTCCATGTTACCCGCGCAGATACGGTTCAGCTGATCGCAGGCATCGCGCCCCTGAACAAGAAGTTTGGCAAACGAGCTTTGGTCGAACAAAGCGACGCCCTCTCGGGTGGCCTTGTGTTCCGCGCCAACCGCTTCGTGCCAGTTCTGGCGGCCAAAACCGTATTCCGTTTTCGTGTTCGCAGTCGTGGAAAAGTAGTTGGCTCGCTCCCAGCCCATTTTTGAGCCGAATACGGCGTTTTTCGATGAGAGCCGGTCAAAAAGTGCAGAGCGCCGGAACGGCCTGGCACTGTCCAGCTCCCGGTTCGGCCATGGCATGGCGTAGTGCAGGCCGAGCACTTCCTTTACACGATCATGGAGCCATGTCGGGTTGTTGTTGAAATCGGCAAACCGCCGGATGTCGACTGCGAACAAATCCATCGTCGGAGCACCCTCGACGATCCATTCCGCCAAAGCCTTGCCGGCGCCGCCTGCGCTTGCAATTCCCATGGAATTGAAGCCGGCACCGACAAAGAAGTTCTTCACCTCTGGAGCTTCGCCCAAAAGATAGTTGTTGTCGGGAGTGAAGCTCTCGGGACCGTTGTAAAACTCCCGTACTCCCGTGTCGCCCATCTGTGGCACGCGGACCAGTGCGTTTTCCATCAGAATTTCAAACTGATCCCAGTCATCGGGCAGAAGCTGAAAGAAGAAGTTTTCCGGAATACCCTCCATCCCCCAGGGTTTGGCTTCAGGCTCGAAGCCACCCATGACCAGACCGCCGGTTTCTTCCTTGAAATAGATATAGCCGTCCGGGTCCCGCAGCACTGGAAGGTCAGGGTGCACACCTGCGATCTGCTCGGTCACAATGTACATGTGTTCGGCTGAATGAAGCGGAACGTTTACGCCGCACATTTTGCCGATGCGGCGCGCCCATTGCCCGGCACAATTAACAACGACTTCTGCTTCGATCTTGCCCTGGTCAGTGACGACACCGGTTATCCTGCCCTCAGTCGTCAGGATGTCCGTGACCTGAATGCCTTCGATCACCTTCGCGCCTCTCAGGCGTGCACCCCTGGCAAGAGACTGGGTCAGATCTGTCGGATTGGCCTTGCCATCGCCCGGCATCCAGAGACCGCCCTTGAGGTCGTCTACTTGCATAACAGGCCATTTTTCTCCGGCTTCCGCTGGAGAGATGACCTCCACTTCCACACCCTGCGCACGAGCGGCAGCCGCGGTGCGAAGCAACATGGTCATGCGTTCGTTGGAGCGAGCGACTGTCACAGAGCCGCACTCTTTCCAGCCGGTGGCCAATCCGGTTTCTGCTTCAAGTTCTGAATATAGCTGCGTCGAATAACGGATAAGGTTTGTCATTGCAGGTGTGCTGCGCAATTGACCTACCAGACCAGCCGCGTGCCATGTCGTTCCGCAGCTCAGTTGTCCCTGTTCAAGAAGAACGATGTCCGTGTAGCCCATCTTAGCCAGGTGGTAGGCAACCGAACACCCTACGATGCCGCCGCCAATGATTACGTATTGCGCTCTTCCGGGAAGCTCCGTCTCTGCCATTTTTTGATCTCCAGCATCACGAAAATTCATTCGCCGGAGAATTTCATACTTGGCAAAACTTTGCAAATATTTTCAATTAATGGCGAGTCAGGAGATGATCTGAACCTTCAGATGGCTCAAAACTTCTGAAAGGTCAGAGGGAGGGGAAGCGTCGGTAATCAACAATGTTCCAGCAGGAAACGTTGGCATGACGATCTGACCAACAATGCCAAATTTGGAGCTGTCAGCCAGGACTATCAGGGTTTCCGCCTGGGTCAGCATGCGTGTGCGCAAGTCCGCGGCATCACGCGTGAAATCGGTAAACCCGGCACGCGCACTGAGCCCGCCGGTGCTGATGATCGCAAACTCTGCCCGATATCTGGCAAGATTCTCGAACACTTCCAGTCCGAATGTTGCCATTTCCGCGGGATCTACACGACCTCCCAGGACAACCACGTCGCGGCAGGCCGGCGCAATCACCTCAGCAAGTTTCAGATCATTGGTAACCACCTGCAAATCCTTGCGATGTTTGACCAATTGACGCGCAACTTCGAGAGTGGATGAGCCGTTGTCGATGATGATCGAGGCTCCGTCCGGTATCATCGATGAAACACGTTCTGCGATTTTGGACTTGCCATCGGCATTCCGCTGAACGCGATCTCTCATCGGGTCTTCTTTTGAAACGACGCGCGCCGCGCCACCGCGTACCTGCGAGAGTTTGCCTTGGCCGGCAAGAAACTCTATGTCCTTGCGCACGGTTTCCCGCGACACTCCCAGACGCTCCGTCAGGGACCGGATGGAGACTGCCGGATGTAGGTTTACCTCTTCAAGAATGACTGCGTATCGTTCGTCAGGAAGCATGCTGGCACTTTCTCATTTCGTGCCATGCAAAATGCCAAATTTTGCCAAGTTCGGCAAGACCGGAAATGTTCGACAGGGCTTCCTGCGCAAATGGGACTGACTGTCGAGATAAATGCCCGCAGAGCTTCAACTCGCGAAAGAAACGCCTGCTGATTGCGCACGAAGACGCGGGTCACCAGACTTTACCTGAACGGGGTGCCCGTTGAGCAATTCCCGACAACGCTCCAGTGTTTCGGATTCCAGTCGCTGCATAGCCTGTTCCGTATAAAAGGTCAGGTGCGGTGTCAGAATGACGTTGTCTCTGCCGAAGAGTGAGCTCAACGGATGTTCGTTCAGGGCAAGCGGTTCCATGCTGAAGACGTCCAATCCGGCACCGGCAATCCAGCCCTGATCCAACGCCTTGATGAGCGCCATTTCATCAACGATAGCCCCGCGCGACACGTTGATCAGACTGGCAGTTGGTTTCATTGACCGCAATTCGGCCTCGCCCAACAGGTGCCGGGTGTTGTCGTTGAGCACCGTGTGGATTGAAACGAAGTCCGATAGCTCCAGCAGCTCCTGCAACGTCTCGCACTTGCGGGCACCGTGTTTGGCCATCTCCTCTTTCGCCATGCCCGGATTGTAGGCGATGACATTTGCCCGAAACCCGGCTCCAGCCATTCTGGCCATGCTTCGGCCGATCTTTCCCAGCCCAATAATACCGACCGTGCTTTCTGCCAGGTCCCGTCCGATCCATTCAGGTTCCGGCCAGGCCCATCCCTCGGACTGCATTTGCCGTCCCAAAGCGGGCAGGCGCTTTGCCAGCGAGATCATCAGGGAAAATGCGCCTTCCGCGACCGTTTCTTCGGCATATTCGGGAATATTGACCACCGGAACCGAGTGTTCGATTGCGGCGGGAATGTCGATAGCGTCGATGCCGACACCATATTTTACGATGCCGCGCAAACTTTTGGCCGCTTGGAGGATCCGACGAGAAATTGGCGTGTAGCACATCAACAAAAGGTCCGCGTCTGCAACTTCACGCAACAGATCGTCCTCAGAAATTCCGTCTGGCACCAGCACCAGGTCGTGACCTGCGGCGCGAAGCTCGCGGTCCACGACAGGGAGGCAGAGTTCCCGATCCGTTCGAACGATTTTCATCAGGCAATCTCCAATTCAACTGCATCTGAAATTGCGGCTCGCAGATGCGGCACATTGATTTTGGTTTCCCGCAGGCACGCAAATACGATTGCCGGGTAAGTGATGGTGTTTCCTCCTCGGCGGCCCGAAATTCCGACCGGCTGGGTTGTTCGCCCTGTCAATCTTGCTCCGTCAAAAAAACGCGAGGCTTGATAAGCCTCGCAGTCTGGGGAGGAACACCTCGGACTTTTGCGACCAAGGCGGGGAAATTCTGCGGATGTGAAGATGTACTTCACTTTGAAGAAGGCTCTTCGCCGAAGACAACCCTTCTCTACCAATTGATTGTGCGGGGAAATTATGTATTCCCAAAATCATGATTTTTGATTGATCAACAAGGTCAGCTTATATCTATCGCAATAGCTTTCCGCACGGCCGTACGATCCGTAAAAGCCGACCAGATGAGGGTGCGAAAAGAAGCGCAAAATCTTTTCTCTCACGATCCATTCTTCATGTGATGATGTCCATTCCCTTCTCATTTCCTGTCGAAATGCCGGCTGAAATTGCAGTGGATCAGGGCACTTTGGGCCAAAGCTCACATCACTTGGTGTGCCGCATGTGCATCTGTTGCAAAGACGCGCTGATTGTGCGGTGTCACGCCGAAGCGGTTTTGATACGTACGAATGAAGTGGGAGGCGGATTCGTACCCACAAGCCAGGGCGATTTCCGATACGGATTGCTCAGTTTGCAGTAGAAGATTGCGCGCTTTGGTCAGCTTTTGGTTGATCGCGAATTTCTTCGGCGAAACCTTCAGATGTTTCTTGAAGAGTCTCTCCAGTTGCCGGGTGGAAATACCAATCCTCCGGGCAATTTCCGACGTTGGCATGTAGTTGGGTGCGCTTTCGCTCAACAGTCGAATGGCTTCTGCGATATGAGGATTGCGAATACCGTAGCGCGCCTGGACCGAGATCTGTTGTGTTGCGTCTGCGGGCCTGACACCCGAATAGACCATCATGTCGGCAACGGCCATGGCCAGTTCGTCGCCATGAGTTTCACCTATCAGGTGAAGCATCAGGTCCGTTGCGGCTGTTCCGCCCGAGGCGGTGACGAAGGTTTCATCGGCCACGAAGACATTTTTGCACAGTTCAACATTCGGGAAGTTTTCCTGAAAACTGTCGTGGAACGACCAGTGAAGTGCGGCGCGCCGATCTTCGAGAAGTCCGGCTTTTGCAAGAATGTAGGCACCGGAGCAGATGGCGCCGATCTGCGTTCCACGCGCCCGTTCGCGGCGAACGAATGACAGAACGTCAGGCGTTGCATGGCTTTCTGCGTTCAGACCGGAAATCAGGAACAGGCTGCTTCTGAGGGGAAGGGGTTCCAGACCCTGGTCAACGAGCGTCACCGTGTTGTTCGAGCAGATGGCTCTTTCACCCGAGGGGGAGGCCAAACGCCACCGGTAAAGCTCTTTCTTCTGAAGAAGATTGGCGATGCGCAAAGGCTCAACGGCACAGGCAAAAGCGATGTGCGCAAATTCATCTAGCAGCAGAAAAGTGACGTCAGCGGTGCGGGGCATGTCGCATTTCTCCGGACTGGGTCGCCTCAGGTCCATCGGGCCTCGAAGCGTCTTCGTATAATTATTGTGTTGCCATTGTATTCATAATGTATACAAGCAGGTCAACAAAAATCGGAACGGAGCATTCCCATGCCTACTGTGCGCGGCACGGCCAAATCGATTGCCTATGAAGACATGAAGCGCGCGATTCTGACGCTAGAGCGGCAGCCGGGGAGCGCTCTTGAGGAAAGCGAACTGTGTGACCGATACGGCTTGTCCCGAACACCTTTGCGTGAGGTGCTTCAGCAGCTATCCGGAGAAGGCTACGTCACGTTGCAGCTGAACCGCGGTGCGCGTGTCTCCGACATGACCCACTACACGTTGCGAGACTTCTTTCTCGCTGCTCCTCTGATCTACAGCGCCATTCTGCGCCTTGCGGCTCAAAACGCGACTCCAGTCCAGATCACGCAGTTGAAAGAAGCTCAGGAATCCTTTCGCAAGGCTCTGATATCCGGCGATGTCATGGAACGCGCGCTGACCAACGATCTGTTTCATCGCATCACGGGTGACATGGCAGGAAACAGCTATCTGCAAGCCAGCCTGGATCGATTGCTCATCGACCATACGCGCATCGCCATGACCTTTTTCCGGCCGAAGTCCGGACTGAAGGAAGATCGGCTGGAGCTTGCCTGCCGTCAGCATGACGAAATGATTGCCTCCATCGAGAACGGCGATGAAGACCGGGCGGCGGAACTTGCGCTCGAGCATTGGGCGCTGTCTCGCGACCAGATCGAGTTGTTCGTGATGCCTGCAGGACTGGAAGCACCCTTAGGCCTTCCGCCAAAACAAAAATCCGCATGAGGAACTGATGACACCAAGAATGATTTTTGAGGGCATCTACACACCAGTCGTCACTCCCTATGATGATGAGGGAAACGTTGTCTGGGACGCACTGGAAAAGGTCATCGACCATCTGGTGGAAAGTGGCGTGCACGGCCTGATTTCGGGCGGATCGACCGGCGAGAACTATGCGCAGACAGTCGAAGAACGTCTGGAGCTTGCTCGCTTCACAAGGGAGAAGCTCGGCGAGCGCCTTCCTTTGATCGTTGGAACGGGCACCATGCGGACCCCGGACTCGGTTGCATTGGCCGAAGGGGCGGCGCAGTTGGGGGCCGATGCGATTTTGGTCGCTACACCGCCATATGCGGTTCCGACAGAGCGCGAAAATGCGCTGAATGTGTTGACGATCGACCGGGCCGCCGACCTGCCGATCATGCTTTACAATTATCCCGGCCGGATGGGCGTCAACATGGGTGAGGAATTCCTCGACCGTGTCGGGCGTTCCAGCAATGTCTGCGCCATCAAGGAAAGTTCCGGCGATATCAACCGTGTGCACCTGCTGGCCCGCGATTATCCGCATATCCAAATGTCTTGCGGCATGGACGACCAGGCACTGGAGTTCTTCGCCTGGGGGGCTCGGAGCTGGGTTTGCGCCGGATCTAACTTTCTGCCGGGTGAACACGTCGCGCTCTATCAGGCCTGTGCTGTGGAAGGTGATTTCACCAGGGGGCGCAGCATCATGTCGGCCATGATGCCGCTCATGCGTGTACTTGAGCAAGGCGGCAAGTTCATCCAGTGCGTCAAGCATGGCGTTGAAATGACGGGGCTGTATGCAGGGCCGCCGAGACCGCCATTGAAAGCGCTGAACAAGGATGACAAGCGGCAATTGGAACAGGTCATTCGTGTACTGAAAACAACCATCGAAGACATCACGGCGGGAGCATGAGCATGACGGACCTTCTGACGCGTGAAGAATACAAGGCGCTGGCCGCCAAACTGATTTTCCCTACCACTGCTTTCATTGACGGCAGCTACCGGCCGGCGCAATCGGGTAAAACCTTTGCCACCGTGAACCCGGCAACTGGGGAGACCCTCGTCGAGATTTCGGCTTGTGACGCCGTTGACGTCGACTTTGCCGTACAAAAGGCACGCGAAGCCTTCGAGGATGGTCGATGGTCCAAATTGCCTCCGGGCGAACGCAAGGACATTCTAATTCGGTTCGCCAAGCTGCTTACCCGCAACAGGCGGGAACTTGCGGTGATGGAAAGCCTCGACAGCGGCAAGACCATCTTCGACTGTGAAACCGTGGATGTTCCCGAGACAATCCACTGTCTGAAATGGCACGCCGAAGCAATCGACAAGATCTACGATCAGGTTTCCCCGGCTTCAGATGATCATATTGCCATGGTCGTGCGGGAGCCGGTCGGTGTTGTCGGGCTCGTTCTGCCCTGGAATTTTCCGCTTCTGATGCTGGCCTGGAAGATCGGACCGGCACTGGCTGCAGGTTGTTCGGTTGTTGTGAAGCCGGCAGAAGAAACCTCCCTGACTGCGCTACGCGTAGCCGAAATCGCGGCTGAAGCCGGTATTCCGCGTGGTGTCTTCAATGTTGTGCCCGGCTCCGGTCCGGAGGTCGGCGAACCGCTTGGCCGGCACATGGATGTCGACATGATTTCCTTTACCGGATCGACAGAAACAGGTCGGCGGTTTTTGCGCTACGCGGCGGACAGCAACCTGAAGGAAGTTGTTCTTGAAATGGGCGGCAAGAACCCGAGCGTCGTTCTGAAGGATGCGGAAAATCTCGACCGCGTTGCTTCGCATGTGGTCAACGGTGCTTTCTGGAACATGGGTGAAAACTGTTCCGCAAGCTCTCGCCTGATTGTCGAAGAAGAGGTCAAGGAGGCACTCCTGGAGCGTATTCTGGCTCATGCCCGCGAATGGACCTTGGGCGATCCTTTGGACCCAGAACACCGTGTCGGTGCTTTGGTCTCTGCCGAGCATTTCGGCAAAGTGTGCTCCTATCTGGAAACGGATGCCGAGGTTCTCATGGGTGGCAAGTCGCACGATGGTGCTTTCGTCGAGCCGACCATTCTTGAAACCTCTGTTCAATCAAAGGTCGCCAAAGAAGAGATCTTCGGTCCCGTTTTGAGTGTCATGACGGTGCGCGGTTTTGATGAAGCCATCCAACTTGCCAATGACACGGAATACGGACTGGCCGCCTCGATCTTTACCGGAAACGCCAAGAAGGCTCTTCGGGGTGCACGCGCTCTGAGAGCCGGTACGGTGACAGTCAATTGCTTTGGTGAAGGGGACATCACAACACCGTTCGGCGGATTCAAGCAGTCCGGCTTCGGTGGGCGGGACAACAGTCTTGCTGCACATGATCAATACACGCAGATCAAGACAATCTGGATTGACCTGTCCGATGACGAGGATGAGGCCGTCGGATGACCGGTATCTGGTCCGCCAAAACGCTCCCTGACCTCCAGGGACCAGCTGCTTGGAACAGAATTTTACCGGACCAGCCTGCGTCGACTGTCCTGAATCATACGATCAAGGCGGATGTCGTCGTAGTCGGCGCAGGGTTTGCCGGTCTGTCGGCTGCCCGGCGTCTGATCCAGATCGATCCCAATCTCGATGTGGTGGTGCTGGATGCCTGCCGGCTCGCGGAAAGTTCCGCTGGACGGAACTCCGGCTTCATGATCGACCTGCCTCACGAATTGAATTCGGAAGATTATGCCGGGGCTGGTGACGACCAGAAGATAACGGCGCTCAATCGCAGGGCAATCGCCTTTGCGGGCGATGCCGTCGAAGACTATGGCATCGATGGCAACTACTTTGACCGGGCCGGGAAAGTGAATGGCGCGGCCAGCCAAATGGCCGTGGACCACAACAACAGCTATGCTCATCATCTTCAAAGCCTGAGCGAGACATACGAAATTCTCGACCAGCAGAACATGGCCGAGCTGACCGGCAGTCGCCACTATCTGGCAGGTCTTTATACGCCGGGCACTGTCATGTTGCAGCCGGCGGGATACATACGTGGCCTTGCAGAAGGTTTGCGAAAACAAGGTGTTCGGATTTATGAAAACAGTCCGGTCCAACGCTTCTTGCGGCAGGGTACAGCCTGGAAAGTCGTGACGCCAAATGGCTACATCGCTTCGAAGAAGATCATCCTGACCGTCAACGGGCATCTGGAAAGCTTCGGCTTCGAACGCGATCGACTGATGCAGTTGTTTCTCTATGCGGTTATGACGCCCGAGCTGGACAAAGACGCCTTAGCGAAACTTGGAGGCGCGTCGCGTTGGGGTGTGACGCCTTCAGACCCGATGGGAACAACCATGCGTCGGATCGATACCGGTCAGGGTGGAAACCGGATCGTCACGCGAACTTGCGCCGTGCTGAAGCCCAATATGCGCCCGAGTGCAAAAGGCCTGACCCGCGCCGCCAAGGTCATGCAGAAGAAGTTCGATCAGCGGTTTCCCCAATTGGCGGGCATGGATATGGAATATCAATGGGCCGGTCATCTGTGCCTCAGTTTGAATTCCGTGGCGGTGATGCGCGAACTTGAAAACGGTGTCTTTTCCGGCTGCGTTCAAAACGGACTTGGGACCGCCCGCGGAACGCTTACCGGAATTGGGGCAGCCGAACTGGCTTGTGGGGTCAAAAGTGACATAACGGAGCATTTCGGGGCAGAAGGACGTCCCCAAAAGCTTCCCCCCCAACCGTTCCGTGAGATCGGAGCCAATCTGGTCTTGCGCTGGAAGGAATGGCGGGCAGCAGCGGAATAAGACTGCGTGGCCGTTCAGGGCAAACTCAGTCTGGTCATACGGCCGCCATCAACTGTGTAGATTTGGCCTGTAATGAAACCACTTTCTTCTGCCGCCAGGAATGTAACCAGGGCTGCAACTTCCTCAGGTTTTCCCGTCCGCCCGATTGGATGGATCGAGCCTACTTCCCGCCGAAAATCGTCCGGGTCAGGCTGGCTTCCGATAAAGTCCTGATTGAGATCCGTATCGATCCAGCCCGGCGCGACAGCGTTGCAGCGTATGCCATCCTTGCCATGGTCGACTGCAACTGCACGGGTCAGGCCATGAAGACCCGCCTTGGACGCCGAATAGGCTGCATGCAACGGGTTCGAGCCCAACCCTTCAATCGATCCGACATTCACGATGTTTCCGCGGGCAGCACGTAAATGAGGCAGGGCGTGTTTGATCAAGAGAAACGGCGCAGTCAGATTGACCGCAAGTGTGCGCTGCCAGTCGGCAAGATCCATGCTCTCCACCGATGCTTCCTGCATGACACCCGCATTGTTGACCAGAACATCCAAACGTCCACCCCGGCTATAAACTTCGTCAACGACATGAGCGGGGGCATCAGCGTCGGCAAAATCCGCAGGCACATGGTCAAAAACGGGGTCAGTGCCGCGCTGAGCGGTGAAGACATGAGCTCCCTCGTGTTTGAATCTGTCTGCGATGGCCCGGCCGATTCCGCTTCTGCCTCCGGTGACGAGGGCAACCTTTCCTTCAAGGCGTTTCATGAAACCGGTTTCCCGCCGTTGACCTCAACCAAAGCACCACACATGTAGCGCGCGGCATCGGATGCGAGAAACAGGACCACGTCCGCAATGTCTTCCGGTTTGGCAACCCTTCCCAGCGGCACTGTTCTGCTCAGGTCTTCGATGGCGGTTTGCGGATCGAAGCCACGTTTTTCGAAACCCGAGCGTAGCATCGGCGTGTCTACCTCGTTCGGGCAGACAGCGTTGATACGAACGCCTTGGTGGGCATGGTCGCGCCCCATGCATTGCGTCAGTGACGCTATGGCTGCCTTGGTCATGCAGTAAAGAGCGTGATTGGAACCTGGATGAACGCCCCAGCACGAAGCCAGGTTCACGATCGCTCCACCGCCGGATGCAGCTAGCAGCGGAATTCCTGCCCGGCATATACGGAATGGAGCTTCAACATTCACCCCTATTGAAAGAGACCAATCTGTATCGCTGGTCTCCGTTACCGGACCGCGCGTAATTACGCCGGCGTTGTTGATGATGATATCCAGACCACCGAGCGCTTCCGCGGCAGCCATCGGCAATGCGTCTGTGTAGTGCGCATCCAACAGGTCTCCCGCCAGTTTGGCATCGGCTGAAAATCCGTCACAGTTCCGGTCGGCAATTGCTACCGCAGCACCCTCCGTTTTGAGCATATCGGCGATGACCTGGCCGATGCCACCCGCAGCACCGGTTACAAGCGCTCGTTTTCCTGCAAAGCGCATCCGTTCAGCTCCATCAAAATGTTGCAAATGGTGAGTTGAGCAAGTCTTCATCCGGTTGGACACCGAGGCCTGGCCCATCCGGTAACCTGATACAGCCGTCTTCGATCCGGATTGCAGCGCCATCCGTGTAGTTTCGCTCGATCATTGGTTCGGCAAGCCAGACACCTTCCAGAAGATCCGGTCTCACCGTTGCGGCCATGTGTGTGCACGCAGCTGCAATGATGTCGCCACCCCAGGCATCATCACAGGTGTGGGGCAGATTTGTAGCTTCACAAATGTCTCTGAACGTTGCCATTTGCTGGAGACCTCCAATACGGGTCACCTTCATGCCGAAGCCATCGACCAGGCCGCGCCCAGCCGCACGAATGATCGTCGCCAGATCGACACCATTTTCATCCATGTAGATGGCATGCTGGATTTGCGGTCGGATCTTCTCAAGATCTTCGAGGCGATTGCAGGGTTGTTCGAGCACGAAAGGAATTTCAGGACATTCGCGACTGACGCGCAGCGCATCGCGCGTTGTCCATCCCCGATTTCCATCAACGGCGAGTTTCACGCCGGTGCCTGCAATCTTCTCCCAGACCCTGCGTATTGTCTCGATGTCGATTTCAATCGGTCGACCACCCATCTTGATCTGCAGACGCCGGTATCCTTCCGCACACTTTTCAGCGGCGGTCCGGGCAATCTCTTCCGGTGCACCAACACCTGTAGCGTAGTAGGAAGGAATCCGGCTGGTCTCCGCGCCTCCCAAAAGATCGACGACCCGAACATTGAATTGTTTGCCGAGAAGGTCGTGTACAGCAATGTCGATGGCTGCTTTTGCGTAACTATGGCCGTTGAGCTGACCATGCATGGCCCTGTTGAGCAGGACTGTGTTGATGTTTTTGCCAACAAGTGCCGGGACCAACTGCTGGAGTGCTGCCTGTGCACCGCGGGCGTGTGCCTCTGCATATGTCGGACCGACAGGACAGGTTTCACCCCATCCTGAAAGCCCGTTTTCAGCAGTAATTTTGACCAGCGTCGTCTCCAGAGACCAAACTTCCGCATTGGCCATCTTGTAAGGGCCGTTTCGGACCGGAAGTTCATGCCTGAAGAGCTCGATCGACTTGATTTTCATGTGCAGATCCACGGGATACGAAACGCAATCGGAACCTGGACCGTCGCGCCCAGCGCAACGTCAGTGGTCCTGGTTCAAGGCATCTTCTGCGGGGATTTCCCGTTCTCGGCGCGCGATATAGTCCAGAAGCTCTTCGTTTTTCACTTCGTCCAGTTTCGGTTCCTGATACTCGGACAAAAGCTTTTTGGCCTGGGTAAGTGCACGCTCGGTGATTTCGACTTCACCTTCTGCTTTCCATTGCTCGATCGAATTGTTGTCGAACATGTCCGGCATGAAAAAAGCCCTCTGGAAGTTTTCCTGGGTATGCGGATGTCCGAGATAATGCCCGCCAGGTCCAACGTCGCGTACCGCGGCCAGAGCTTCATCAAAATCATCCCAGCGAGGACCTTCCGCCATGCGGTAAACCATCGCGCACTGTTCAGCATCGACGATAAATTTGGCGACAGAACAGTGCATTCCGGCTTCGTTCCAGCCTGCTGCATGCCAGATGTAGTTAGCCCCGGCGTGCATAACGGCGTTCAGCGTGGTCGCGCTTTCATATCCGGCCTGAGCATCGAAGGTCTTTGCTCCACCCAGAGAGCCGGAAGTCCTCCAAGGTATGTCGTAATGACGCGCCATCTGGCCGATGAGAAAGTTCATCAGGCTGATTTCCGGTGTACCTGCCATCGGCGCGCCGGACTTCATCGAAACCGTCGAAAGATAGTGACCATAGATCGCCGGAGCGCCCTTGCGGATGATTTGAGTATAGGCAAGCGCGCTCAGCGCTTCCGCATTCAGCTGCGCGACAGCAGGAACGACAGAGGCCGGCGTATTTGCCCCGCCCAGGACGAAGGGAGAGCAGAGCACCGGCTGGTTCCGCCGGCTGAACGCACGCATGGCCCCAAGCATGGTCTCGTCCCACACCAGCGGAGAGTTTCCGTTGCAGTTTCCGGTCGTGACCGGATGGTCCTCCAAGTAATCCTCCCCGAACAGGATCGCGCACATGTCCATCACGTCTTCAGCGTTTTTCGGGCTCGTCGTCATGCCCATGAACGTCTTGTCCGAGTGCTTCATCGACGAATACGTGATGCGCAGGTGCCGATGACTGATGGGATGGTCGTAAGGCTCTACGATATGGTGCGCGCTTGAGTGGATCGCAGGCAGCATGTGGCTCAGCTTGTGGAACATGGCCAGGTCGTCCAGCGTCGGGTTGCGGCGCTCATTTTCCAGATCCCGAAGGAAAGGTGCTCCGGTCATCGGGACGAAAATTGAGCGATCACCTCCGAGGGGAACGTTTTTCTTCGGGTTTCGGGCGTGATAGGTGAAGCTGGACGGGATCGTTTTGATCAGCTCTCTCACATGCTCGCGATCGAGGTAGACCTTTTCGCCATCGACTTTCGCACCGGCCTTTTTCCAGTCTTCGAGCGCAATGGGGTCACGGAACACAATGCCGACCTCTTCAAGGATCGACATGGAGGCGTCGTCGATCTTGCGGATCTGATCTTCGTCGAGCGGTTCGCACAAAGGGAGCTTTCGAGTCAGTCCCGGTAGCATGGCGTGATCGGGAGCTGTGCGAATGGCTCTGCGACCTGCACGTCCACCGCTGCGGCTACGTGTTGCGACACTCATGAAGTTCTCCAAAGCTTGTAAACTTGG
Source organism: Pseudomonadota bacterium (assembly GCA_039195965.1). Classification (GTDB taxonomy): domain Bacteria; phylum Pseudomonadota; class Alphaproteobacteria; order Rhizobiales; family Stappiaceae; genus Roseibium. Next base: position 36,238 of record JBCCVB010000018.1, on the reverse strand, counting down.
AGACCAGATTGCGGGGTTTTCATTCAGGCTGCCTGCCTTAATCCGAACGCCGCACGCATTTTCCGACATCTTGTCGCGAAGTTCTGCCGCGACACCAAAGTTGCCCCTCAATAGGCCCGAACGACAAGCTTCCTGACCTGTTGTGCCGCCTTGTTCAAACCTTCGCTGCGTTCGACCAGCTGAATATGGCTGCGAGGCAGCTCCGGAAGTGAGTTTTCGGGTGGTAGTTTCACAAAACCTTCCGGAATTGTGCCTTCAGCCATGACCGTAACCGCCATACCCGCAGCGACAGCGCATCGAACGACCTGACCGCTCGTGCTCTCCAGGGCTTCTCGAAACGGAATGCCTTGCCTGACGAGCGTCTCAATAGCCGCTTTGCGGAAAACACAGGGCTCCGGATAAAAAGCGAGGGGCCACGGGTGACTTTCCGGTGTTTCAAAATCCGGTGCCGCAACCCAGGTCAACGCGGGCTCTGCCAATGTGGTTGCGGATTTGTCTTTAAAGGGCAGTGTGACGATAGCCAGGTCCAGATTTCGTGCTTCTACCTGTTGCTGGAGATTCGTGCTGATGGCACTTACGATGCTGAGCTCGATGCCGGGAAACTGAAAACGGAGTTGCCGCAAAAGTTGCGGTAGCATTGGCAACGCATAGTCCTCTGCGATCCCGAGGCGAACGCTTCCATAAATTGTTCCCTGCTGAAGCTGGTCGAGGAGAACGTCGTGCCGGTCAATCAGCGCCTGGGCGTGAGGCATGAGGTTTTGCCCGGCCGATGTCAGGGTCACCTGATGGTACGAGCGCTCAAATAGCGCCGAACCCAATTGGTCTTCCAAGGAGCGAATTCTTTGAGACATGGTCGCTTGCGAACAGGACATGCGGTCTGCCGCTCTTGAAAAACTTCCCTCGGAAGCAACAGACAGAAAGGAACGCAGAAGTTTGGTGTCGATGTCGGTCATGCTCTATTGAAAATACCAATAGTACTCTTTTGGCAATATTGTTTTACCGATTGTGTATCGTGTTCTAGCGTTCCGGAAAATTGTGAGGACGCAGAATGAAAGTAGGATTTATCGGTCTTGGCATGATGGGTGGCAATGCTGCCAAGAACATCATCCGCAAAGGTTTTGAGACTTATGTGCATGACCTTCGCCGCGAAGCCGCCACCGATCACCTTGCAATGGGTGCGCAGTGGACTGAAAGTCCGAAGGACCTGATCAACAAGGTCGATTGTGTTGTTTCCATGGTGTTCGGACCGTCGAACCTGGAGGCCATTCTTCTTGGCGAGGACGGGCTCATTCATGGAGATTGTTCCGGAAAGATCTGGGTCGACCTGACAACATCATCACCGAAATTCATGCGGGATCTGATCCGCGGGTTTGTCGCGAAAGGTGGAAAGCCGGTCGATGCGCCGGTAACCGGATCCGTCGATGCGGCCATACGCGGTGACATGCCGATGTTTGTCGGCGGTGATGACGACCATGTGGAGGAAGCCCGGCCAGTTATAGAAGCCATGGGGGAAGTTCGCAAAGTCGGACAATACGGCAACGGCTATGTTGCAAAACTGGTCAACAACCAGCTTTGGAAAATCCACGCAGCTGCGATCGGCGAAGCGATGGTTTGCGCCAAGAAAGCCGGTATCGAGCCCGATGTCTGGTGGGACGTAATGAAAGGTGGTGCTGCCGACAGCTTTGTGATGCAGCACGACGTTCCTTCCATTTTTGCCGGTCACTACGATCCCTCATTTCCGCTGAAGCTTTGTCTGAAAGACCTCAAGTTGATCAAGGAGCTGATGGACGATACCGGGACGCGCTCTGAACTGACGGATGCCTGTCATGCCCGGTTTCAAGAAGCGGAGGACACCTACGGCAGCGACGCGGGGGAGATGTCCGTATGCAAACTTATTGAGAAAGCGGCAGGAATTGAATTGCGAGTAACTGGTGACTGGACGCCGCCCTGGGAGGTGAAACACGCTTCGTACACGGCGAAAACGACCTTTTGAGGATTGGCGCGTGAACTGCTCGTAGTTAAACGCCACAATAGAAAACGACCGTTAAAAAATGTTAACTTCTGATATCCACAAAGAAAAGTATAAGATAACGTACAATAAATGTAAGGACGTTTGTAGCTTCTGATCAAAGATGCAATCGAAAATTAAAACATTCGGTCAAAATTATGCTGCGGTGCGAAATCGAATCCGCTGCAGCAACCCGAATAGCAGTGAGCTGAATTTCGAAGATTGGACGGCCGGACCGTAAGTGTTCGTATTTTGCTACTGGCATGTCGCATAAGAGCTTTGCAAAAAACTCAAAACCTTCGGATGCTGCATTTGGGAACTCGCCGGCGAATAGAAACAAAATCCAGAAGGGGAGAGAGAATGACAGATTCCAATGATCGTGAGTTGCTCAAGCGGCTGGAGGGCGCGGCGCGCACGGGCGGCATCACCAAGCGTGAATTTATCCGCTATTCCATGCTGGCCGGTCTGACGGCCACCACTGCGACAGGCCTGTGGTCAACCAAGGCAAAGGCGCAGCCGAAAGCCGGCGGAACGTTCCGCTGGGGATTGCACGACGGCAATACCAACGACTCCCACGATCCGGGAACTTATCTGACCCGTCAGATGATCTACCTGGCCCACACACACCGAAGCTATCTGACGATGATCATGGGAGACGGTTCGCTTGGGCCGGATCTGGCGGATAGCTGGGAAGCAAGCCCCGATGCTTCCGAATGGACTTTCAAGCTCACCGACCAGGCCAGCTTCCATGGTGGCAAGAAAGTTACGGCAGACGATGTCATTGCATCCCTGAACCACCATCGCGGCGAAGCATCAACTTCTGCGGCGAAATCCCTTTTGCTGGACGTTGTCGAAATCAAGAAGGATGACGACTATACCGTTGTTGTTCAGCTTACCGGCGGCAATGCCGACTTCCCGTGGCTGATGACCGATTACCACCTGGCGATATGCCCGGCCAATGACGATGGAACCATCGATTGGGAGTCCGGTGATGGTTCTGGTCCTTACAAGATCGACAGCGGAGAATTTGGTGTTCAGTTCAATCTCAGCCGTCATGACGGCTGGCACCGGGAAGGCGCCTACTTCGACAATGTCGAGTTGATAACGTTGAACGACCCGAATGCCCGCCAGACAGCTCTTATGACCGGTGATGTCGACACCGTGTCGCTGATCGAGTTGAAAACGATGGCGCTCCTGCAGCGCAATCCGAATATCAAGATCCATAACATCCCGTCTGCCGGTGCGATCACAATGCCGATGCATTGCAACGCGGCACCGTTCGACAATGTCGATGTTCGCAATGCTTTGAAGTTTGCGATGAACCGCGACGAAATCATCGAGAAGATTGCTTTCGGAGCGGCCACAAAAGGCAATGACTTCCACCATTCGCCAGCACAGCCCTATTGGCCGGATGATCTCGTTCAGCGGGATTACGATCCGGACCAGGCGAAGTCGCTGCTGAAAAAGGCCGGTGCGGAAGGACTTACGATCAACCTCAGCACTGCTGACAGTATCTATGCCGGTGCGGTCGATATGGCGGTTCTCTATGCCGAGCAGGCCAAGAATGCGGGCATCACGATCAACGTGGTGCGCGAACCAAATGACGGTTATTACACCGATGTCTGGCTGAAGAAGCCATTCTGCATCGTTTCCTGGGGCGCACGGCCAACACCGGATGTCATGTACACGCTGGCTTACAAGAACGACGCGGCGTGGAATGAATCCTTCTGGCAAAACGAGCAGTTCAACAATCTGCTGCTGCAGGCAAAGGCTGAACTGGACGATGTTCGCCGGGCGGACATGTACCGCGAGATGGCAATCCTGGCGAAAGACGATGGTGGGACAATCATCCCGTTCTTCAATAATTTCGTCTACGCCAACAGCGCTCGCGTGGGTACGCCCGAGCAACTTGCCGCAAGTTGGGAAAACGATGGAGCCCGCGCCGCAAGCCGCTGGTGGTTTGAATCCTGATCCTGGAAGTTTGAAGCGGCGGGCAACTGCCGCTTCATTGCTGTGAGCTCTCCGGTTTCGAGAACTCCAGCTTGCTGACGACGGGTGACTGCCGAAGCCTGTTTAATGTTCCGGCAGATAAACGCCCGAAAAAAGCCCGGCAAATAACGAGGGGAACCGGGTAAACAAATCTGGGAGGGACATATGGGGGACATCCTACAGCTGGTCCTGAAGAGACTTGGCTTAGGAGTGATCACGCTTTTCGTGGTCTCAATCCTGATCTTTTTTGCCGTCGAGCTATTGCCCGGCGATATTGCCCAGGCGGTTTTGGGCCAGGGTGCAACACCTGAAACGGTTGCGGCGCTTCGCGAAAAGCTTGGCCTCGATCAACCCGCAATCTTTCGGTACTTTCAGTGGCTGGCCGGTGCGTTGACTGGTGACTTTGGGGTATCGCTCGTGTCCGGTGAACGCGTGAGTGAGGCTATCAGTGATCGTTTCGTAAATACCTTGTTCCTTGCAACATACGCCGCCGTCATTGCGGTTCCGATCTCGATCATATTGGGCATTATCGTTGCCCTGCTGCGCAACACGCTTTTTGATCGTGTCGCCAACGTTGTCACTCTGACCTCCATAAGTTCACCGGAGTTTTTCCTCGGTTACATTCTGATCCTTTATCTGGCCGTCAAAACCAACTACTTCCCCGCGATTGCGAGCCTCAGCGCCAATATGACCTTCGGCGAGCTGCTCCATCGCACGTTCCTGCCGGCTCTGACGCTGGTGTTGGTTGTCACGGCACACATGATGCGCATGACGCGTGCCGCGATCATCAACCTTCTTGCCTCTCCCTATATCGAGATGGCCAGGCTCAAGGGGGTGCCGCCCTGGAAAGTGATCGTCAGACATGCTCTTCCAAATGCCTGGGCTCCCATCATCAACGTCGTCGCTTTGAACCTGGCCTATCTCATTACCGGTGTTGTTCTGGTCGAGGTGGTCTTCGTTTATCCGGGTATCGGCCAGTTGCTGGTGGACGCCGTTGCCAAACGTGATTTTCCGATTGTGCAGGCCTGCTGTCTCATCTTCGCCGCCACCTTCATCTTGCTCAATCTTGCAGCAGATGTCGGAGCGATCCTGACCAACCCGCGTTTGCGGCATCCGAAGTGAGGGCAGCGGCATGAGTACATTTGTTATCGGATATTACGCGCTGCTCATCGGAGCGTCCTGCCTGGCGGCCTACTTCAAAAAGAGACAGATATTCATTCTGATCTTCTCATTGACACTGATTTCCTTCGTCACAGGGATCATCGGTGGGGTCTCTGCGCTCAGAACGATCACCATCGCGGCGGGGCTGCTGGCACTTGCGGCCGGAACATCATTCGCCTTCCGTGAGTTCTTGATCATCATCACGCCGGAAGGGGTTGCCAAGGAGTTGCGCACGGCTCCCTTGACCGCGGCCTTCGGTATGTTTGTGATCTTCACCTATGCGATCGCCGGGACGTTTGCACCGATCATCGCACCTTTTGGAGAGGCCGAGGTTATTTCCTCCGCCTTTGCCCCTCCTGACGAAAACATGCTGCTTGGTGCCGATCAGCTTGGCCGGGACATGTTCAGCCGCATCATTTACGGCGCCCGCAATTCCGTCGGCCTTGCCCTGATCGCGACAGCGCTTGCCTTCATCATGGGAGCGCTGGCGGGCCTTCTTGCGGCGACCAAGGGAGGCTGGTTCGACCAATTCATGGGACGGGTTGCCGATGTCATCATGTCCGTGCCGTCGCTGATCTTCGCGCTCCTGATGCTGAGTATCTTTGGTACAAATCTGGCGGTGATCGTTGTTGTTGTTGCGGTGATCTACTCACCGCGGGTCTTCCGACTGACCCGGGCCGTCGCCGGCAATGTCGTGGTGATGGACTATATCGAGGCGGCAAAACTGCGCGGCGAGGGCACCTGGTACCTCATCCGCCGTGAAATCCTGCCAAATTCAACTGCGCCATTGATTGCGGAGTTCGGCCTCGAGTTCTGTTTCGTGTTCCTGTTGATCGCGGGGCTGTCATTCCTGGGCCTCGGCATTCAGCCGCCGACCGCGGACTGGGGGTCCATGGTGCGTGAGAACGCAACGCTGATTTCCTTTGGCGAGTTGACACCGCTCATTCCCGCAGCGGCGATCGCCCTGTTGACGGTATCGGTGAATTTCGTTGTCGACTGGATGTTGTTCCGGTCCTCCGGATTGAAGGAGGTTTGAGCATGGTTCCCAAGAGAGACATTCTGCTCGATATCAAGGACCTTCGTATCGAAGGGTATTCGGACGAAAAGTGGGTCGAGATCGTCCATGGCGTAGATCTCACGCTGCATAAAGGCGAGGTGCTCGGCCTCATCGGGGAATCCGGTGCCGGAAAGTCGACCATCGGACTTGCGTCCATGGGATTTGCCCGCGACGGCTGCCGGATATCCGGTGGCACGATCGAATTCGATGGCATGGAATTGACGACAACCCCGCAGAGCGACCTCAGGGCTCTGCGCGGATCCCGGATTGCCTATGTTGCACAATCCGCAGCAGCATCATTCAACCCGGCGCACCGGATCATTGACCAACACACGGAAGCTCCGATCCAGTATCGCATTCAAAAGCGGGTCGAAGCGCAGGAAGATGCGATGGAACTTTATCATCGCCTGCGTCTTCCCAATCCCGATGAGATCGGGTTCCGTTATCCGCACCAGGTGTCCGGTGGGCAGTTGCAACGGGCAATGACCGCCATGGCCATGGCTTGCCGACCTGATCTGATCATCTTTGACGAGCCGACAACCGCGCTTGACGTGACCACCCAGATTGAAGTGCTGGCCGCGATCCGGGACATCGTTGATCAGTTCAACACGGCGGCCATCTACATAACCCACGATCTCGCGGTCGTGGCGCAAATGGCGGATACGATCAAGGTTCTCTTGAAAGGTGAAGAAGTCGAAGAAGCTCCGACCGAGCAGATGCTGGACACTCCGCAAGAGGACTATACCAAGAGCCTGTGGGCGGTACGCAGTTTCAAACGCCCGCAAAAACGGCGCCCGGCCGACGCTACGCCAATCGTTTCAGTAAAGAATGTCGATGCGGCTTACGGCAAGGTCCAGGTTCTCGACGATGTCTCGTTTGACATCTATCCGGGCATGACGGTTGCCGTGGTGGGTGAATCGGGGTCCGGCAAGTCGACGACGGCCCGGTGCATCACTGGCCTGTTGCCCCCGACAAAGGGTGAGATCCTTTTCAACGGAGAAGCGCTGCCGGCGCGGTACCAGGACCGGAGCAAAGCACAGCTTCGCCAGGCCCAGATGATCTACCAGATGGCGGATACGGCTCTGAACCCGAAAATACGGATCAGCGAGATTATCGGTCGCCCGGCTCAGTTCTATGGAGGTCTGCACGGAACGGAGCTCAAGAACCGTGTCGATGAGCTTCTGGATCTGATCGAGCTCGATCCGGCCAAGTTCTACAACCGATATCCGCCGGAGCTTTCAGGAGGCCAGAAGCAAAGGGTGGGGATCGCGAGGGCCCTGGCCGCCGATCCGACGTTCATCATCTGTGACGAAGTGACAAGTGCACTCGATCAGCTTGTCGCGGAAGGCATTCTGAAGCTGCTGGACCGTCTGCAGGAGGAGTTCAATCTGGCTTATATGTTCATCACCCATGATCTAGCAACAGTTCGCTCGATTGCGGACGAAGTCGTCGTCATGCAGAAGGGCAAGGTGGTTGAACAAGGACCCAAGGATGAAATGTTTACGCCGCCTCATCATCCCTATACCGATCTCCTGCTGTCATCGGTTCCGGAAATGGACCCGAACTGGCTGACGACATTGCTGGAAGAACGGGGCACCGACGCGATTGGAGAGGCTGCAAACATTTGAGGATAGGCCAAACGCAAACACCCCCGGAACTTTCATCCCGGGGGTGTTTGAAACCGGAGCGGTGGACCTGCGAAAAGGTCCAGGTCAACCGACCATCAGATAGCCGGACAAAACCATAGCTCCAACAATCAACGCGTATACGCCAACCAAAGCGGGCCAGGAGCCGCTGTGTTCTCTGTATTCGCGAATGAGATCATCACGGGTCATCACGACCTCCTGCAATGCCCGGTTACCGGCCGGGATGATGGTGTCCTAATTTTGGCGCGACACCTACAGGACACAAGTTAAGAATTCAATGCGTCAAAACAAGAATCTCACCCTTAAAATTGCATAGCAGCATTGCGTTTCGTGGGAAATTGTGTGCGGCATTACAAGTTCGCGAGTTTTTGAGGCAGGTTTTCATCCAGCTAGCCTGAACGCAGCGCGACGGTAATCCCTCTGATGAAGCGAGCTTTGGAAACTTGCGACCGAAATTGACGGTGTGAGCGCAAAGATGCACAACCCGATTGTCTTTGCGGAAAAGCTGTGTTTGGTTCGCTGTGATGCAAATGACCTGGAGGGATCAACGGTGATAGATCAAGCCACGCTTGTGACCTATGTGGCGATTGTACTCGGATTTGTTTTCATTCCGGGGCCCGCAACGTTTCTGACCTTAGCACGGGCAACGAGCTCAGGAACGAAGGTCGGAATTGCGACAGGGGCAGGAATTGCGGCCGGAGACCTGCTCCATACATTGATGGCCGTGGTGGGGCTGTCAGCCGTGATCGCGACTTCGGCACTGCTCTTCAGCATCATCAAGTATGCTGGCGCTGCTTACCTCGTATATCTCGGCATACGCGCGATACTGGAAAAGGCACCTACGGACCTGGCACGTGGTGCGTTTCCGATCACGGCAAGACAAGCCTTTCATCAGGCGATCCTTGCTGAAGTACTGAACCCGAAAACTGCGTTGTTTTTTCTGGCGTTCCTGCCGCAATTTGTGCAGCCGGGTAACGGCCATGTCGCGATCCAGTTGACCGTTCTGGGGTTGGTTTTCGTGCTGCTAGGCCTCTTGAGCACGGTGATCTTTGCAGTAGGTGCGGGAAGTCTTGGAAATTTCCTGCGTCGCAATCCGACAGTCCTGAAATGGCAAGGCAAAGTGGTCGGCAGCATCTATTGCGCTTTGGGAGCGCGGCTGGCGCTGCAAGAACGGTAAGACATCAGCAAAAGGTGATGTCTTCTTGACCGCCTCCGGCAGTTTCTGAAAGTCGGAAGCGAGAATTAGCCTCTTCTCGGAAGGAATCAAAGTAGCGAATCCCAGGTGGGGATACTCTGTCAGAAATGTCAGTGCTTCTGACAGATTCGCTTCTGATCCTTGGTTGGACCTATCTGGAGCCATGAATTCAGGAATTCGTCCTTTCCATCCAAGGGATTCTTTTTGCAAGCGAACTCATTCGCCGATGGGATTCGTGCTTGAGTGTGACGGGGATAAACAAATGTGTGCGGAAAAAGCTTCAAGCAGCTGTAAAAATTAACGAAAAGTAACTTGTAGAGGAACTGTTCGGGAGGGTGTTGCTCGCACTTTCTGCAACGACTCCTGATTGGAATCTGATTTTGACATGCAGAACCATTCGCCAGGCAAGGGCTTGTTAAGATCTTGTTAACTTAAAATACCTTGCGCGGAATATGGGATTTGGGCATCTATGACGGAGTGTTTGAGCTAAACGGATATCAAACCGTCAGAGAGCATCAATGGCTTTAAGTGAGAATTTTACCGGCGAACGCGATACTATTGCAAAGATCGAGGATTTCACTCAGAGGCTCTCCGATCGGTTGCAAACCATGCGTGAGATGGCTTATCCGCCGGAAGCGCAAAAAGTCTATGGCCGCACATTCTCAACCACGGATCTTGTTCGCCTTCTTGGAGTGCCTGAGAGCACATTGCGCACCCTGACGCTGGAAGGTCGTGGTCCACAGCCGCATCGCTCAGAAAACAATCGTAGAATTTATACAATCGAGCAGGTTTGGGAGTTGCGCGCGTTCCTCGCGGAGTTGCGCCCGGACGATGCACTCCGGCTTTTGCCGCACCGCCGACCGGGCGAGAAGCTTCAGGTGATCGCAGCAGCCAACTTCAAGGGCGGCAGCTCCAAAACCACGACGTCAGTGCATCTGGCACATTACCTTGCACTGCAGGGGTATCGTGTTCTTTGCGTCGATCTTGATCCGCAGGCTTCGATGACAACCAAGTTCGGAATTCAACCGGACCGGGACCTTCGCTCCGGCGAAGACGAGGACGAGCGGACAGACACCACCTATGACGCCCTTCGGTATGACAATTACCGCGTTCCCTTTTCTGAGGTAATCCGGGAAACCTATTTCCCCGGCATCCATCTGGCTTGCGGAAATCTGCGCCTGATGGACTTTGAATACGATACGCCAACCGCGCTCGCCGAACGCACGACCGATGAGCTGGGGCTCTTTTTCCAACGGCTAGATGCAGTGATCCAGTCCGTAGAAGAAAACTACGACGTTGTCGTACTCGATACGCCCCCGTCCTTGGGCTACACGACAATGGCGGCCCTTTACGCCGCGACGGGTCTGATCATTACCGTCCATCCAGCCATGCTTGACGTTTCTTCGTGCTCGCAGTTCCTCAAGATGATTTCGGATGTCACACACACGCTTTCTGAAGGCGGCGCCGTGTTCGAGCATGACTTCACGAAATTTCTCCTGACCCGGGTCAATCCGAATGACGGGCCGCAGAAGATCATGTCTGGAACCATGCGCGACCTGTTCGGGACCGACGTGTTGGTGGCTGAAGCGATCGAGTCGACGGCTATCGCATCGGCAGGTGTGGCAAAGAAAACGCTCTATGAGATTGAACCGGGTGAAATCGGCCGCGAAACCTTGAAACGCGCACTTGAAAGCGCGGACAGGGTGAACGCTGAAATTCTGGAGATGATCAAACAGGTTTGGGGCAGGGAGGGTCGCTGATGAAAAAATCAATCGTAAAAATGATGTCGGATGCAACCGCCGCTGCCGCGCAGAAAAAGGATTCGACCAAAGGGACCGCGAACCAGAGAGTGACAGCGCCGGTCGTGAATTCCATGGGACGGGCTTTGTCGCATATGCGCGAAGACAGCATCGTGTCTCTGGATCCTTCGAAGATCGACCCGAGTCCTTATTCAGACCGGTTTGAAACGGATGAAGAGGCTGCTGCTGCGCTTGAAGAATTGAAGCTTTCGATCGGAAACGAAGGCCAGAAGATCCCCATACTTGTTCGCCCGCATCCGGTTGAAAAAGACAGATACCAGCTTGCCTATGGGCACCGGCGTCTATTGGCCATTCAGTCCTTGATGTCAGAAGCGGCCAAGCCCGAGAGCGTCAAGGTCAAAGCTCATGTCAGGAAGCTGACGGATGCCGAGCTGATCAAGGAACAATCGCTTGAGAACGGAGTGCGGGAGAACCTGACCTTCGCAGAAATGGCTCTCTGGGCGGTTCAGTTGCGCGAAGCAGGGCTCAAGCAGCGGGAAATGCAACCGCTGCTCGGCCAGGGCCAGGCGGTGATTTCGCTGATGCTGAAGGTTGCCGACGGCATTCCGCCGGACATCATCCGTTCAATTGGGCGGGCCAAGAATGTCGGCCGCCCGGCCTGGATGGAATTTACCAAACTGTTCGCCGATCCGAAATCGGAGAAACGGATCAGGAAAATTCTTGAGAACGACGACTTTCGGCAAGCGCCTGCTCAGGAAAAGCTGGCCATGGCGACGACTGCGGCGCGCGGACGGGAGGCGAGGCCGCCTTCCGGTGACACTGTGACTGCGGCAATCGTGTCCAACGGGAGTGTTGTTGCCAAGGTGAAGAAAACCGCGTCGGCGACAACGTTTTCCATTCCGAAGTCCGAAAAGGAATTTGCTGCCTGGCTCAGCGAGAACCTATCGGACCTTCACGAGAATTTTCTGAACGGGCGCACAGGCTCGAACGGTGGAAACAATTGAATGAGGTCCGGATTTGAGAAGCACATTTCGGACTGGTGATTGACGAGGAACACCATTTTCCGCCTCACAATCATCGATGAAAGCAAGAACGGCAATTCAGGGCGAAGAGGAATTTTGACGACGAGAACATAAAACCAAAAATGAAAAGAGACCGAAACGGCGGCAACCGATCAGTCTCTAATTCACGGTTCAACTTGGAAAGCCCAAACAGGAACCTCGCCACACTTCTGTTTAGGCTAATTCCGAATCACGTGCAAGAACTGTCTTGTGCGAACGGTGGATTTCTGCCGATAAATTCCCGTTGAACCTCCCAAATTGAATAGCGCCGCACGTTGAAACGTGCTGGTGAACGGGGGTTATTATGCCTACTGTTTCGAACGTTTCTTCCTTCAGGAAGATAACGCCGGGGATGCTTGCGTCCCAACGACTGGCAATGTCCAACGACATTCCCGAGATTGGGAAATCCGAAGTTGCAATCGCCTTGAAACGAGCAGCCCAGCCTCTGGGACTTGCCTCAACGGCCTATCACGTCCTGGATATTCTGCTCGGATTGTCAAAATCAGATGACTGGAAGGGAGGAAACCGGCCCGTAGTCGCGATTTCCAACGAAAAGCTGGCAGCCTATGTCGGAAGGAGCGAGCGGACGGTTATTCGTGCCATAAAGCAACTTGTCGAGGCCCAGATCCTGGCTTACCGCGACAGTTCTACAGGTCGGCGCTGGGTACATCGAAACGATTCCGGTGAAATCACCTATGCATACGGCCTTGATTTCACGCCAGCACGGGTTCGCTATCATGAAATCAAGAAACTGGCCGATGAATGGCAGGCAAAACTCAATGCCGATCGTGAAGCCAGACGGTCAGTGACCAGAATATCCAGAGCAATCGTGGACATAATCGACGCGACAGATGATGTCGACTTGAGTGATTTCCACGATCAGATGATAGCAATCCTGGATAGCGGGCTTCCGGTTCAAAAGAAAGCCGCTGATCTGCAGGATCTCTATGATCTGCTTGTTGAAGCCCTAAACAAGAGCTCTGAAAATCAGGATCAATCGTCTGAAAATGAAAATATGTCATCCGAGAATGACACAGATGTCACCCCTTTATTTAATACAAGCTCTCAAGACTCTTGTTTAAATAAAAGGCCATCCGCTAACGCGAATGAACACTATCCAAAATCTAACGCCGCCTACGGCGACGAAATAGCTCCTGAAAGGGAGCAAGCGGAGCGGGTTGGGTCTAAAACCTCTCCAAAGCGCGAGCAGAAGCACCCAAATGGCGGAAATTTCGACCATTCGGGAACTCTTGACAGCGTTTCGATATCTTTGCTGGAAAGCGCGTGTACGGCTGTCCAAAGTGATTTCGGATTGTCCTTTAGCAGCTGGCCGGAGCTTTTGTCCGCGGCCGAGGTGCTCAGGCTCGGTATCGGTTTAAGCGAAACAGCTTACTCGGAAGCATGCGGGAAACTAGGAAGGCAGACTGCAACGGCAATTCTGGCGGTAGTTGCGGAAAAAGCGCTGCGGGATCCAAACAAGATAAGTTCTCCGGGCGGATACTTCCGGGCATGTTGCGACCGGGCGGCGGAAGGCAAGCTAGCCTTGGCACGCTCGCTGTTCGGTTTGGCGGCTGGTTGAGTGATGGCGAGTTCGGAATTCTACGGGTGTTGAGTGGCGGTTCGGACTGGTGGAGGCAGCCTTTACCGCTTCATCAGTCTGTTTGTCGAAACCACCGAGGGGCGGGATGATCGTGCCGCCAGCTAGGCGATTGGTGGTAGTTGAAACTTCCTGTAGCGCAGCAAAATGGGGCCCTCCGGCCAACGGAGTGCGGGAAGCGAGGGTTCAAACTTTGGTGGAATTAGCCGACGTCTGCGTGTGACTTCGCATTGGAATGTGAGTTTTGGTGAGTAACGCGACGGGTGAGCAAATCCGAACGCAAAAGCTGTGAAGGTCCAAGTTAGGGGCGCGGTTTGGCAGGACGCATTGTTCGCTTTATCCCTGGCTGAACTGTGCATGTCGAAACATCGATCATTTACCGCTTACCATGTATCGGCAGGACAATCCCGCTGAGGGGATCGCAATTTTCAGGTGGTTCATTTTGGCTTGACAGAATTGGAACGTTCCAGTAAAACTCAAACAACAAATTGGAACGTTCCAAATAGTTGGTTGGGAGGACTTCATGCGTTGGGCTCTGATTGGTGCGAGCCGGATAGCGTCGAGCTACATGATTGATGCAATTCGGGCGCAGGAAGGTTCGGATATTCTGTCCGTTCTAAGTTCCAATTCGGAGCGTGGTGCAGCCTTTGCGCGTGAGCACGAAATTCCGGAAAGTTTCACCGATCTCGATAGGCAGCTCGCAGATGACGCCATCGACGCGGTGTACATCTCGACAACCAATGAGAAACATTACCCGCAGGCCCTCGCAGCGATTGAGGCCGGTAAACATGTGTTGTGCGAAAAACCTCTGGCCATGAACGTGGAAGAAGCGGTCGGAATGGTTCGTCTCGCCGCCGAAAAAGGGGTGGTGTTTGCAACCAACCATCATTTGCGCAATGCCGGTTCGCACCTGGCAATCCGGGCACTCATCGAAGAGGGGCGCCTCGGCAAGGTTCTGAGCGCGCGGGTCTTCCATGCGGTCAACCTGCCTGAGCATCTGCGAGGTTGGCGCATAAATGATGCAGCTGCAGGCGGTGGCGTCATACCTGACATTACGGTCCATGATGCCGACACGATCCGCTTTCATCTGGCGGAAGATCCGGTAGATGTCGTCGCCAAAGCGGGTACCTCGGGAATGGGCCAGGGCGTTGAGGACAGCGTCATGTCCGTCTGGTCCATGCCGTCCGGCGCGATGGTTCAGGCGCATGAAAGTTTCACCCATCAGTTCGCAGGAACCGGTATTGAAATTCACGGAACCGAGGGGTCGGTTTTTGCAAGAAACGTCATGACCCAGGAGCCCGTCGGCGAGATCCGCCTTGTATCCGCTGATGGCGAGCAGAACGTCCCGTTCGACAGCCACAACCTTTATCACCGGTCACTTGGATTGTTCAGCGGCGCGGTTGCGGGCAGCGGGCGTCCTTCCGCTGATGGTGCTGACGGCGTGAAATCTCTCGCAGTTGCTCTTGCGGTCCGCGAAGCGGCTCAGTCAGGTAGTGCAGTCCACGTCAATTATGGAGGGTTTTGAAATATGACCTCCAAGATTGTTTCCATGGAAAAAGCAGCGGGAAGAATTGCCGACGGCGCTGTGGTGACAGTTTCCTCTTCCTCCGGCCTCGGATGTCCGGACAAGATTCTGGAGGCCATTGGCCAAAGGTTCGACCGTGAAGGGCATCCGAGGAACCTTACTACGCTGCATCCGATTGCCGCCGGAGACATGTACGGCATCAAGGGCATCGACCACATAGCGAAGGACGGTCTATTGTCGACCATCATCGCAGGGTCTTATCCATCCGGGCCGTCTTCCATGCCGATGCCGGAGATCTGGCGGATGCTGGTTGAGAACCGGGTCGCGGCATACAACGTCCCTTCAGGCATCATGTTCGACATGCACCGGGATGTTGCTGCAAGGCGGCCGGGTGTCCTGACCAAGGTTGGTCTCGATACGTTCGTCGACCCGGTTCGGCAAGGCTGCGCCATGAATGACGCAGCATCGGCAAGACCGATTGTCTCCCGCCTCGAAATGGCCGGCGAAACCTGGCTACACTTCCCGAATATTGTACCTGACGTTGCGATCATTCGCGCCACGACGGCTGATGAAAGCGGCAACCTGACCTACGAGCATGAGGGAGCTTATCTCGGCGGCCTGGAACAGGCCATCGCGGCACGCAATCATGGCGGTCTGGTAATCGCACAGGTCAAACGGGTGACGGCTTCCGGCTCTTTGCGCCCTCACGATGTACGCGTTCCCGGGCATCTGGTTGACCTGATCGTTGTGGATCCGGAGCAGCGCCAGACCACGGAGACCGACTATGACCCGGCGATTTCCGGCGAGATCATGCGTCCCTGGTCCAGCTTTTCGCTCGCCGAACATGGCATAGAAAAGGTTGTCGCGCGCCGTGCAGCCATGGAGCTGACGGCTGGCCAGACAGCGAATCTCGGTTTTGGCATTTCGGCGATGGTACCTCGGGTTCTGCTGGAAGCGGGTCAGGAAAAGGCGGTGACCTGGGCGATCGAGCAGGGGGCGACCGGTGGTATGCCACTGACGGGGTTCGCCTTCGGCTGCGCGTCGAATGCCGATGCCTATATGCCGTCCCCGCAGCAATTCACTTACTTTCAGGGCGGTGGATTCGATGTTTCTTTCCTGTCTTTCCTGGAGATTGACCAGGAAGGTAACGTCAATGTCTCGAAACTTGGCAAAAAGCCATATCTGACAGCCGGTTGTGGTGGCTTCGTCGACATTACGGCAAACGCCCGCAAGATCGTGTTCTCCGGTTTGTTCGAGGCCGGAGCGGATCTCGAACTGACTGACGATGCCTTGACTGTGAAATCGCCTGGAAAGTTCACAAAGATGGTCGATGAAGTCGAACATGTGACATTCTCCGGACGGCGCGCCCGCGAATTGGGACAAGACGTTCTTTACGTCACTGAGCGCTGTGTCATTCAGCTGACCGAAAGTGGGTTGATCGCCACTGAAATAATGCCCGGCATCGATCCCGGAAGAGATATTGTCGACGCTTCCGCGGGACGGGTCAGACTTGCCAACAATCTGACGGAAATGCCGAAAACATTGCTGCGGAACAAGCCGATGGAGTTGAGCTTGTGAGCGCGCTGCATCTGATACGCCATGGTGCGGTTGCCGAATTGCGTCTCGACAATCCGGCGAAACTCAACGCCTTCACGGTCGATATGTTGAACGCGATTGAGCCGTATTGCGAGGAACTGGAGCGCGATGCTTCCATTCGTGCTGTTGTGATTTCAGCTGAAGACAGTAAGGCATTTTGCGCCGGTGCAGACATTATTGCCTGGTCGGATCTGGAGCCATGGGAATTTGCCCGGCACTGGGTCCGCGACGGTCATCGGATATTCGACCGCCTCGCGCGGCTTTCAAAGCCGACAGTCGCCGCAATAAACGGCCATGCATTTGGTGGCGGCCTCGAGTTTGCCGCAACGACCGACATTCGTGTCATGTCACCAACCGCGACCCTGGCCTTGCCGGAAGCTTCTGTCGGAATAGTCCCGGGATGGTCGGGCACTCAGCGACTGATCCGTTTGTTGGGCGAGCCTTTGGTCAAGGAAATGGCCCTTTTCGGCCGCCGCGTCTCCGCCGAACGCGCCTATGCAGCCGGTTTTATCGCGGAAATTGCAGATGATCCAAAGACGGCCGCCTTCGAGATGGCCGAGCAGGTTTCCGGCAAGTCCGGTAATGCGATCGAAGTTGCCAAATACATGATCCACGCCGCTGCGGGTGAAGACCGAAACGCAATGATCGAGGCACTCGGGGCCGGCATGATCAGTCCGACTGAAGATCGCAAGGAAGGCGTTGCGGCCTTCCGCGAAAAGCGCAAACCGAATTTTTCTGGACGATGACAATGAGCGAACTGAACGTGGTTTCCCTGAGCGAAGCGCAATTTCCGACGGAGCCCTTCCTGGCCCGACATCTGATCGACGGCGTATGGCAGGAAAGTGCGGACGGGGCGACCTTCGAACGGGTGTCACCCTCACACGGCAGAGTCGTGACGGTAGCCAGCAAGGGCGGTCCGAAGGATGTCGACGCAGCCGTTCACGCGGCTCGGCAGGCATTCGACAAGGGCGGCTGGTCCCGGACGAGCGGCAAGGAACGCGCGACGCTGCTGTTGAAGATCGCTGATCTGATTGATCGCGAACGGGAACGGATTGCGCTCCACGAGACACTGGAGTCGGGCAAGCCGATCAGCCAGGCAATGGCGGAAATCGAAGGCGCTTCCGACTTATGGCGCTTCGCAGCATCCCTAGCCCGGACGATGCATGGCGACAGCCACAACTCTCTGGGAAGCGAGATGCTGGGCGTGGTCTTGAAAGAGCCGGTCGGTGTCGTGTCGATGATCACACCCTGGAACTTTCCATTCCTGATCGTATCCCAGAAACTGCCATTCGCGCTGGCGGCCGGATGTACCGCTGTCATCAAGCCTTCCGAAATGACGCCGGCAACGACGGTCATTCTGGGTGAACTGTGCATGGAAGCCGGTGTGCCGGCAGGTGTGGTCAACATCGTGCTCGGCTATGGCAACCCTGTCGGAACCGCAATGACAACGGACAAGCGGGTCGACATGGTGACCTTTACCGGCTCGACAGGGGTTGGAAAAGCCATTGTCAGTGCCGCGTCCGGCACATTGAAGAAAGTGTCGCTCGAACTTGGCGGCAAGAACCCGCAGGTCATTTTTCCCGATGCAGACCTGGAAAGCGCGATCGATGCCATTGTCTTCGGCGTCTATTTCAACGCCGGGGAATGCTGCAATTCCGGATCCCGGATCATCGTTCACGAGGATATCGCGGAAGATGTAATTGCGCGAACTGTTGCCCTTTCTCGCGAAGTTCCGTTCGGCGATCCGCTTGACCCATCCACCAAGGTTGGCGCGATCATCACAGCTGATCATCAGAGCAAGATCGAGGGATATGTTCGAGAAGCTGAGCAGTCGGGCGCACATATTCACCTTGGCGGAGAAGCGCTCGACGTGCCGGGTCTTAGCGGGCAGTTCTACCAACCGACCGTGATCGCAAATGTGCAAGGCAACATGGCAATCGCGCGTGAGGAAGTTTTTGGCCCGGTCCTTTCGGTTCTGACCTTCAAGACATTTGAGGAGGCGATCGAACTTGTGAACGACGCAGACTACGGTCTGTCTGCCGGCGTGTGGAGCGACAACATTCACACCTGCCTTGAATTTGCCCGCCAGGCCCGTGCGGGTACCGTCTGGACCAATACCTGGATGGACGGTTTCGCTGAATTGCCTTTCGGCGGCATGAAGGAAAGCGGGCAGGGCCGTGAACTGGGCAAGTATGGCCTGGAAGAGTTTCTCGAGGTGAAGACGGTGACGATGCGTATCGGACGCACGCGCGCACCCTGGGTATCGTGATGGGCGACCTAACCGGAAACCGAGAACGGTCCTTCGGGCTTCAGCAAGACCTGCATTTCATCGGTGGGAGCGCCGGAAATTCGGGCCAGAAGCACTTTGGCCATGGCTCTGCCCGTGGCACGAAGGTCCTCATCGATGGTTTCAATGCGCGGGCGGAAATGGTTGGAAATCGGCGACGCACGTTTGGCTACCACATCCACTTCGCAGCCCGGCGTCAACCCCATATCGTTGAGATAGGCAAGCGTAATCAATGCCATAACCTCACCGACACAAATGTAGCCGTCCGGCGCCTCAGGTCCCGCGTGCAGCGTTCGCAGCATCGCAGCGATCTCGTCCGGTTCGCTGTCCAGATCGACGTCTTCGGGGATCGTCACCTTCACGCCGGAAGAAATAGCAGCCTGCCGGGCGCCAAAGCGCAAGTGCTGTCCGAACGTGTATCGTTCGTTCGGCATGACGATACAGATGTGTTTCCGGCCTTTTTGGACGAGACGCTCAACCGCCATGCGCACAAAGGCCTCATTGTCGAAATCGACAAAGGGGTGGGGCGTCATGAAATCCGTTCGGCCGTGCGTGGCAAACGGAAAGTCGTGTTCGAGCAAATAACGCACCCGATCGTCGAAACATTCGGTCCTGGTAAAGACGATCGCGTCAGCAAGCGAGTGCCGGCGAATGTGCCGGATGGCCTCAAGTCGATCATCTGCAAGACTGTCAGCGGTAATGTTGATTGCGTAACCCGTTCCTGCAAGCTCTTCACTCATGCCTCCGAGAAACTCGGAGGTGAAGCTGAGAAACTCGTGCCGGGTGTTCAGAAGAAGGCTGATGACCTTTGTCCGACCCGTGCGCAATCTTTGGGCTGCCCGGTTGGGGACATATCCAAGAGTGTGGGCGACTTCCGCAATTCGCTTTCTGGTGGCTTCGGCAATTCTGGGATCGTCGGCGAGCGCGCGCGATACCGTGGTCACGGCGACACCGGCTTCGGCCGCGACAGTGCGCAATGTGGGACGCGACGACGGCTTAGAGGTGCTTTCTTCGATGGAATCCAATTTTTTTCGCGACATGCCGGTTCAACTCAACAAAAGCCTTGTAGCGCAGATGATCGGTCAAGTCTAATCCGGGAATTTAAAACGTTACAACAAAAAAAGATGCTGCGTCGCAAAACACGAAAAAACGAGGTAAGGCAAGGTAAAATAACAACAAAACTTATTTCGAAACAATTTACCGAAACCATTGACAGGAACCCAGTTTGCAACGTTACAATAGATGTTGCGTTTTAACCGGGTTGCCAGAAACCGGTGCCCGAGACGACTACTGGCACGCTATGGGAGGAAAACTATGCGTAAATTGACTATGATGACTGCTGCCGCCGCTCTGATGGCAGCCAGCACAAGTGTTCAGGCGGAGGACGTAGAAGTTCTTCACTGGTGGACGTCCGGCGGTGAAGCCGCGGCTCTGAACGTCCTGAAGGAAGACCTCGAAAGTCAGGGTATCGGCTGGCAGGATATGCCGGTTGCCGGCGGTGGCGGCTCTCAGGCGATGACCGTTCTACGTGCCCGCGTAACGTCCGGTAACCCGCCAACCGCCGTTCAGATGCTCGGTTTCGACATTCTCGACTGGGCCAAGGAAGGCGCTCTTGCTGACCTCAACATCCAGGCCGGCCTCGAGGGCTGGGACGATGTTGTACCTGCGGCCCTGCAGAACTTTGCCAAGCATGACGGCAAGTGGGTATCTGCTCCTGTGAACGTTCACTCAACGAACTGGGTCTGGGCCAACAAGGCGGTTCTTGACGAGTTGGGCATTGCCGTTCCGACCAACTGGGACGAGTTCGTTGCTGCGCTTGAGAAGGTGAAAGCCTCCGGCAAAACCCCTATCGCTCACGGTGGTCAAGCCTGGCAGGACGCAACCGTATTCGACGCTGTAGCCATGTCGACCGGCGGTCCTGAGTTTTACAAGAAAGCATTCATCGACCTGGACGAAGAAGCGCTTGGTTCCGATACGATGAAGGAAGCTTTCGACCGCATGGGCGTGATCCGCTCCTACGTGGACGACAACTTCTCCGGCCGTGATTGGAACCTGGCAACCGCCATGGTCATCAATGGTGACGCAGCCTTCCAGATGATGGGAGACTGGGCAAAGGGTGAATTCCTCAACGCCGGCAAGCAGCCGGATCAGGACTTCCTCTGCTTCCGCTTCCCGGGCACGCAGGATCAGGTGACTTTCAACGCCGACCAGTTCGCCATGTTTGCGCAGGGCAAGGAAGTCGGCAAGGAACAGGCTGCTCTTGCAACGGCAATCCTGTCTCCGAGCTTCCAGTCCGCGTTCAACGTGGTCAAGGGCTCGGTTCCGGCACGTACAGACGTTTCCGACGAAGCATTTGACGCGTGTGGCAAGAAGGGCATGGCTGACCTGAAGAAGGCTGCCGACAGCGGCAATCTCTATGGCTCCATGGCCCATGGCCACGCAAACCCAGCAGCCATCAAGAATGCGATGTACGATGTGATCACAGCGCATTTCAACGGCGAGTATGACAGCGAAACTGCTGTTGAAGAACTCGTGACCGCCGTTCAGATCAACAAGTGATGACGGCAGGAGAGCGGTGATCCGTCACCGCTCTCTTAAAGCGAAGTGCGGGCACTCCCTGCGATCGCAAATTACGGAGTTAGAGCGTGCGATTGATGCCATCATCAACGCCGGCCGCGTTCTAAGTCGGGGAATCTGAAATGTCTTACTCTGAAACGGCGAACCCGCGTGGTTCTGTTGTTGACAGACTGCGTGACGCTTTACCCAAATTGGTGCTGAGCCCGACGGTCGCGATTGTTGCGATCTTCGTCTACGGCTTCATCGTGTTCACGCTCTATTTGTCGTTTACCGACAGTCGGATCCTGCCGAGTTTCGGTTGGGTCGGCTGGCAAAACTATGAGAACCTGTTCCGCATCAGGGCCTGGGACACCGCCGTTTCAAACCTTGTCGTGTTTGGATTGCTCTACATCGTGATCTGCTGCGTGCTGGGTTTGCTTCTGGCGATCCTCCTTGACCAGAAAATCCGTGCTGAAGGCTTTATCCGCACCGTTTATCTCTATCCGATGGCTCTCAGCTTCATCGTTACCGGTGTCGCCTGGAAATGGTTCCTGGACCCGGGCATCGGACTTGAAGCGGTTGTTCAGGGTTGGGGCTGGAAAAGTTTCGAATTCAACTGGATCAAGGACCGTAGCATGGCGATCTATACGATCGTCATCGCGGCAGTGTGGCAGACCTCCGGCTTTGTCATGGCCATGTTCCTTGCCGGGCTTCGTGGCATCGACAATGAGATGCTGAAGGCGGCTCAGATTGATGGCGCTTCGACTTTCGCTCTCTATCGGCGGATCGTGATCCCTCAACTGCGCCCAGCCTTCATGTCGGCTTTCGTGGTGCTCGCTCACATGGCAATCAAGTCCTACGACCTGGTCATCGCGCTGACCGGCGGCGGTCCAGGCACCGCAACCGAATTGCCGGCGACGTTCATGTATTCCTACACCTTCACCAGAAACCAGATGGGAATAGGCGCGGCCTCCGCCGTCATCATGCTCATGACGATCGCAGCCATCATCGTGCCGTATCTGTGGTCGGAACTCAGGGAGAAAAAGTGATGAGCACCGCTCCCAATACCGAAACCATGGCCACGTCCGGGCTGACTGGTGCACGGAAGAAATCCGGGCAGGCCATCAGACCTGCCCGTGTCATCCTTTACCTGCTGCTGGTCTTCTTCTGCATCTATTACCTGCTGCCGCTTTACGTGATGGTGGTGAACTCGCTGAAGCCACTCGCCGAAATCACGGCCGGTGGCATGATGGCTCTTCCGAAGGAATGGACCCTCGCCCCGTGGGGCAGCGCCTGGTCGACCGCTCAGGTCGGGGTCGAGGCCACGGGACTTCGCCCGTACTTCCTCAACTCCATCATTATGGTGGTTCCAGCAGTTGCCTTCTCGACGCTTGTCGGGGCCCTCAACGGCTATGTTCTGACAAAGTGGACCTTCCGGGGTGCAACCGTGCTGTTCGGCCTGCTGCTGTTCGGGTGTTTCATCCCGTTCCAGATGGTTCTGATCCCGATGGCCCGCATGCTCGGACTGATGGGACTTGCAGGGTCCGTGCCGGGTCTGATCTTCGTGCACTTTGTCTATGGCATCGGCTTTTCGACACTCTATTTCCGCAACTACTATGCGGCGTTCCCGACCGAGCTGGTCAAGGCGGCCCAGATCGATGGAGCCGGTTTCTTCCGGATATTCTGGCGTATTCTGTTGCCGTCCTCCGGGCCGATTGCTGTGGTCTGCGTCATCTGGCAGTTCACCAATATCTGGAACGACTTCCTGTTCGGCGCTTCCTTCTCCGATTTCGACAGCCAGCCGATGACTGTCGCGCTCAACAACCTGGTCCAGTCGTCCACCGGGGTGAAGGAATACAACGTCCATTTCGCCGGTGCGATCATGGCCGCACTGCCGACTCTTCTCGTCTACATCGTTGCGGGCCGGTACTTCGTCCGCGGCCTGATGGCTGGCTCAGTAAAAGGATAAGACCATGGGCTTTCTCGACATCAAGCAGGCAACCAAGTCCTACGGTTCCGTCAAAGTCCTTCACGAGACCAATATCTCGATTGAAGAGGGTGAATTTCTGGTGCTGGTCGGTCCGTCCGGCTGCGGCAAGTCGACCCTGCTCAACATGATCGCAGGCCTCGAGGACATCACCACCGGCGAAATCGCGATCCGGGGCCGGAACATGAACGGTATCAAGCCTGCGGATCGCAACATCGCAATGGTGTTCCAGTCTTATGCGCTCTATCCGAACATGACTGTTGGCGGAAACATCTCCTTTGGCATGGAAATGCACGGCATTCCGAAGCCGGAACGCGAAAAGCGTATTGGCCAGGTTGCTGAGCTTCTCCAGATCAGCCATCTCCTTGACCGCAAACCCGGCCAACTCTCCGGAGGACAGCGTCAACGCGTTGCCATGGGTCGGGCGCTAGTGCGTGAACCGGATGTGTTTTTGTTCGACGAACCGCTGTCCAACCTGGATGCGAAGCTGCGCGTCGACATGCGTACGGAGATTAAGAAACTTCATCAAAAGCTTGGCACCACAATTGTCTACGTCACGCATGACCAGATCGAGGCCCTGACGCTTTCCACACGGATTGCGGTCATGTTTGGCGGTTATGTTCAGCAGCTCGGCACGCCGAAAGAGATCTACGACAATCCGGCCAACATGTTTGTTGCAGGGTTCATGGGCTCTCCTTCCATGAATCTGTTCCCGGCCAAAGTCGTTGATGCAGGGGGCAAGCCTGCAGCGGAAGTCAGTCTTGCGGACGGCAAAACCGCTGCAATTCCATTCGCCAATGAGACCCTTTCATCCAGTGTCGGACGGGAAATTGTTCTCGGCATTCGGCCCGAGGCAATCACGGACAAGGACGGCGCGGACCGGAACTCGCAGGCGGTGCACATGGTGGAGGCGCCGGTGGAAGTTACCGAGCCTGCAGGGTCCGACACGTTTGTTGTCAGCCAGATCGGTGGCAAGGATGTGACCGGACGGTTCCGGGCGGATGTCTCGGTCAATGCGGGTGAGGTTTTCCCCTTTGCCTTCAATATGGAGAAGGCGGTCGCCTTCGATCCTCAGAGCGAGAACAGGATTGCCTGAGGCATGAGCAACGCACCGGACATCGTGATCATTGGCAGCGGCATGGGCGGTGCAACGCTCGCTGCCGGTCTGGCGCCGTCCGGTGCAAAAATCACAATCCTTGAGCGGGGACACCAGATCCCCGATGATGCCCCTGCGCGCGACCCTTGGCGGATTTATGCCAATAGCGCATTCCGTTCCCGCGAAACCTGGCTGGATGAAAACGGCACGCCGTTCGAGCCTGGCAATTACTATAATGTCGGTGGCAACTCCAAGCTTTATGGCGCGGTCCTTATCCGTTACCGGGAAGAGGACTTCGGCGAACTTCAGCACCATGACGGAGTATCGCCGGCCTGGCCGTTTGCCTATGAGGAACTGGCTCCCTGGTACGATGCCGCGGAACGTCTTTACAAGGTGAGGGGGGATGTTTCTTCCGATCCGACAGAGCCCAACCATT
Organism: Pseudomonadota bacterium; assembly: GCA_039195965.1. Classification (GTDB taxonomy): domain Bacteria; phylum Pseudomonadota; class Alphaproteobacteria; order Rhizobiales; family Stappiaceae; genus Roseibium. The sequence continues at coordinate 11,281 of JBCCVB010000018.1, read as the reverse complement.
CAGCAGCTTATCCGTTTCCTCCGGTGCCGGATGAAGATGCGATCCGGATTGCGCGACATCGCCTGGAAGGGGCAGGGGTCAAACCGTTCAGCCTGCCGCTTGGGGTCGATGTCGATCGCTGGCTGTCAGCCGGAGAAACAGGATGGGACGGTTATCCCGACCTTCGTTGCGGCAAGATGGATGCCGAAACCTGTGGTCTCGCGGCAGCGCTCTCTCATGACAATGTAAACCTTGTGACCGGTGCGCAAGTCACCTCCCTCAAGGCGGACCCCCAAACAGGGCGCATCAACGAAGTTGTCTTTGTAAAGAACGGAACTCAAACGCACCTTCAACCGAAAGCCGTTGCCCTTTGCGCAGGAGCTGTTCAAACGGCTGCATTGCTGTTGAAGTCGGGAGTTGCCAACAGTTCCGATCAGGTCGGCCGCTGTTTCATGAACCATAACGCGACTGCGATGATCGCTGTCGATCCGCGTTTCCGCAATGATGCAATCTATCAAAAAACATTCGGCATCAATGACTGGTATCTTTCCGATGGCAATGGCGGCAAGCCGCTCGGAAACGTTCAGCTGCTTGGGCGGGTAACGCCGGATATTCTAAAGATACAGGTGCCGCAACTCCCCATGGTCGCCGCCCGCTGGATCTCGGGGCACGCGCTTGATCTCTATCTTATCTCCGAAGACTTGCCTGACCCGGAAAGCAGGGTGCTGCTGAAAGACGGGAAAGTTCAGCTCATCTGGAGGCGCAGCAACATGACTGCGCATCATCAGCTCGTGGCTAAGGTGAAGAAGACCCTGAAAAAAGCCGGGTTCCCGATTGTTTTATCGCGCCTTTTCGACGGCCGGGTGCCTTCTCACCAGTGCGGCACGGCACGCATGGGCACAGACCCTGAAACTTCTGTTCTCGATCCGAACTGCCGGTCCTGGGATCATCCGAACCTGTTCGTCACCGATGCTGCCGCATTGCCGACTTCCGCGGCTGTCAATCCGGCACTTACAGTCGCCGCTCTGTCGCTAAGGGCCGCGGAAACAATCAGACAGGAATTGACGCAATGACCAGGATTGCGCTTGTGACCGGGGGACAGAGAGGCATCGGCCTGGGCATCGCGGAAGCATTGATCGGCGCAGGCTACAAGGTGGCTCTTGCCTCAAATGTCAAATCTGATGCGCCCGAAGTGGGCGAAGCGCTGGACCGGTTGGGGGGCGCGGCAGCCTACTTCACGCATGACCTGCAGGGCATTGAAAACTGCAAAAGTCTGGTCGATCAGGTCGAAGACCGCTTCGGTGCGGTATCGACGTTTGTTTCGAATGCCGGAGTTCCCGCCAGGGTTCGTGGTGACATGCTCGATCTCCATCCGGACAGTTTTGATCAGGTTCTCGGCATCAACCTGAGGGGGGCATTCTTTCTGGCGCAGGAAGCTGCGCGGCGCATGCTCAAAATGCCGGATGAAACCTATCGCTCCCTGGTGTTCGTGACCTCCGTCAGTGCGAGGATGGTTTCGATTGAGCGCGCTGAATACTGCATCTCCAAGGCCGGTGCTGCGATGATGACCGAACTGTTCGCGGTTCGTCTGGCCCCCCACGGCATCGGCGTTTTCGAACTAAGACCCGGCATCATCGAAACCGGCATGACCGCAGGCGTGAAGGACAAATACACGGCCCGTATCGAAGACGGCCTCGTTCCTGCGGCCCGATGGGGACAGCCTGCCGATATCGGTTCGACCGTGGTTCCGATCGCAGAAGGCCAAATGGCTTTTGCAACAGGTTCTGTCATCAATGTGGACGGTGGTCTCGCAATCCCGCAGCTATAGAACTCCCTGAGAGAAGATCATGGTAAAAGGCTACGATTTCATCATCATAGGTGGCGGCAGCGCGGGTTCGGTCGTTGCAGCACGCCTGACCGAAGATCCGGATGTGCAGGTGCTGCTTCTTGAAGCCGGCGGCAAGGACCGGCATCCGTTCTACCATCTGCCCGCGGGTTTCGCGAAGATGACGAAGGGGATCGGCTCCTGGGGCTGGCACACGGTTCCGCAAAAGAACATGCAGGACCGCGTCTTTCGATATACCCAGGCTAAAGTCATCGGCGGCGGCTCGGCCATCAACGCCCAGATCTATACGCGCGGCAATGCGCTGGACTACGACGAATGGCGCCAGATGGGCTGTGAGGGTTGGAGCTATGAAGATGTCTTACCCTACTACCGAAAAGCCGAAGACAACGACACATATGACAACAGGTACCATGGCAAGGGCGGCCCCTTGGGTGTCTCTCAACCCTGTGCTCCGCTGCCCATTTGCGAAGCCTATTTCGATGCGGCAGGCGAACTTGGAATACCGCGCAATCAGGACGTCACCGGCGAAAAACAGGATGGTGTTGCCTACTACCAGCTGACGCAAAAAAATGCCCGTCGCTCTTCTGCAGCGATGGCATACCTTGCGCCCAACAGCGGTCGCTCGAACCTCCATGTGAGAACAGGCGCCCAAGTCCGCAGGATTATTGTTGAAAATGGGGTTGCCAAGGGTGTTGAGCTTGTCGACGGGACGCGTCTGACTGCGACTTCAGAAGTCATTTTGTCATCAGGGTCAATCGGTTCTCCCCGTTTGCTGCAGCTCTCAGGCATCGGCCCGGCGGATCACCTTAGAAGTCTTGGCATTTCCGTAGAGTACGACCAGCCCGGTGTCGGGTCTAATCTTCAGGATCATCTGGATCTCTACTGCATTTGTGAGGTGAATGGTCCTTTCACTTATGACCGTTACGCCAAGCCGCACTGGTCGGTTGTCGCAGGGCTTCAGTACCTCTTCACCAGGCGCGGACCGGTGTCGTCCAGCCTGTTTGAGACCGGTGGGTTCTGGTACGCCGACCCTGAAGCGAGGTCGCCGGATCTCCAGTTCCACCTCGGCCTTGGAACGGGTATCGAATCCGGTGTTGCCGCGATGCCGGATGGCGGTGTCACATTGAATTCCTGTTATCTGCGACCGCGCTCGCGCGGAACTGTCCGGCTGCAAAGTGCCAATCCGGACGACGCGCCGTTGATCGATCCGAATTACCTGGATGATCCACGCGATCGCGAGATGTCCATCCGAGGCTTGAAATTGACACAGGACATCCTGGCCCAGGGACCGCTCAGGAAGTTCATCAAGGCAGAACGCTTGCCTGGCCCGGGCGTCAAGTCAGACGACGATTACTTCCAATTCATTTGCGAGCATTCCAAGACCTCTCATCACCCTGCCGGAACGTGCCGTATGGGGCCGGACAAGGAGGCCGTTGTCGACGTGCGTCTCCGTTTCAACGGGTTGGAACGTCTCCGGGTGGTCGATGCGTCGATCATGCCGACAGTCGTTTCTTCCAATACCAACGCAGCGGCCATCATGATCGGCGAAAAAGCCGCCGACATGATCCGCCAAGATCACGGGACTCAGTCATGATCCGCCATATCGTTCTCATCAAATTCCAGGCCGGCGTCGGTGAGGAAAAGATCAATGAACTGTTTCAGGAGCTCAACGACATCAGGTCGGAAGTGCCCGGCATTTTGAGCATCACGGCGGGGCGGAGTGTAAGCCCTGAAAAGATCGAGCGCGGTTACATGCATGGTTTTGTTGCGGATTTCGAAAGCTGGGAAGCGCTGGAAACGTATCAGAACCACCCTGATCACAAAGCCCTTGGTGCGAAACTCGTTGCCAATGCTGTCGGCGGTCTGGACGGCATTCTCGTCCTGGACATTCCCGTTACGTCCTGACTTGGCGTCAAATCTGATTTCTGGAGTAGTCGATGCTCACCCTGCCGACCTATGATAACCGACTGGAAGCGTATTCCCTTACCGGCAACGCACTGACACCGCGGGCACCGCGTGTATCATTGACACGCACGGCCTTTGCCGCCGCTCATGTTGTTTCCGACCCTATCGCTGAACGCGATCCCTGGATCGGACCGCCTGCCGTGGACTGGGACAATACCCTGCGTTTCAGGCATTGGCTCTGGGATCAGGGGCTTGGACTGGCAGAGGCCATGGATACGGCCCAAAGGATGATGGGTGTCGATTGGCCAACGGCAAAGGAGCTGATCGAACGGACCATGCGCGAAGCCAGGGCGCATCCCCTGAAACCGCGCGTTGCCTGCGGGGCGGGGACCGATCAGAAAGAGCTTTCCGATCTCAAGACCACGGACGACATTCTGGCTGCTTACACGGAGCAGATGGAAGCAATCGAAGCTGCGGACGGACAGGTCATCATCATGGCCTCCCGCGCTTTTCCCGCGATCAATGCCGGACCGGAAGACTATGCCGAAGTCTATGGCAAGTTGCTGAACCAGGCCGCAGCACCGGTTATCCTGCACTGGCTCGGTGACATGTTCGACCCCGCACTGACGGGCTACTGGGGATCGCAGGATGTCGGTGCAGCGTCAGATGCCGTGTTGGCAATCATCGAAGAGCACAAGGACAAGGTCGACGGCATCAAGATTTCGCTTCTCGATCAAGCGCATGAGGAGGGTTTCCGGGCGCGTTTGCCGGAAGGCGTGCGGCTTTATACCGGGGATGACTTCAACTATGCCGACCTGATCGAAGGGGATGGCAAGCATTATTCCCATGCATTGCTCGGCGCGTTTGCGGCCATTGCCCCGGTTGCGAGCCAGGCTCTGGAAGCGCTCTCGGAAGGGGATCGCGACACCTATCACGCCCTTTTTGCGCCGACTGTCCCGCTCAGCCGAGAAATCTTCAAAGCCCCGACACGGTTCTACAAGGCCGGAATTGCCTTCCTTGCATGGCTGAATGGCGCTCAAAGTCACTTCATCATGCCCGGCGGATTCCAGTCTTCGCGCGAAATAACCCACTATTCTGAAGTCTTCCGCCTTGCAGACGGGGCGCGTTTGTTGTCAAAGCCGGATGTCGCCGTTGAGCGGATGACATTATTGTTGAAATTGCACGGTATCGGATAGCGATGAAGAAACGGCCAACAATTCTGGATGTTGCAAAACACGCAGGCGTCTCCAAGTCGACGGTATCGCTCGTTTTGCAGAATTCAACGTTGGTCAAGGAAACGACCCGGGAAGACGTCACCAGATCCATGGAAGAGCTTGGTTATGTCTATAACCGATCTGCGGCTGGTTTGCGTGGCGCGGCGTCCGGTCTGATCGGTCTGATCATCAACGACCTGCGCAACCCGTTCTTCACAGAGTTCGCGGCAAGTGCCCAGATGACCTTTGCAAGCAAGGGATACTCAACGGTCATTGCCAATACCGATGAGGATGCCGGCATTCAGGCACAGGTGATCGACTCCATGATTGAGCATGGTGTTTCCGCTTTCGTCGTATCGCCTGCTTATACTTCGGACGATGGGGCGTTCGACCGCATTCAGCGCGCGGGCATTCCGACGATGCAGGTGCTCCGCCAGCAGGATGAGCGAACCGACCTCTTTCCCTTTGCTTCGCACAATTATGCAGTCGGTGGTGATCTTGCGACTGAACACCTGATCGACCTTGGCTGTCGCAACATAGCTTTCGTCGGTGGCCTGGAGGACAGGCCGATCACGCTTGAAAGAATGTCAGGCTATAGCCGGGTCATGGCGTCCAACAGTCTTGCGTCCAGGACTTTCCATGACCGTCCATCTCGCATGTACGGCCGCGAAATAGCGCTGGAGATCGTGGAACGGCACAGGGATCTGGAGGCTGCCATCTGCTTCAGCGACCTGGTTGCTCTCGGGATGCTCAGCGGGTTCGCGGAAGCGGGCGTTCAGGTCGGCAAGGACTTCAGAATTGTCGGCTTCGACGACATCGAGGAAAGTTCGTTGGTTTATCCTCGCCTCAGTTCCATTCGCTGCGATACGGCATTGTTCGGCAAGAACGCTGCAGAAGCGATGCTGGCCTGGATTGTGGAAGGCAAGCGGCCACCCGACGAAAAGCGCTATGATGTTGCACTGATCGAGCGGCAGTCGAGCCTCGGGATCGAATAAGGGCAGATCATGTGTAGGACACTTGCCGCCAGCCAATGCCGCAGTTGTTCCCAACGTATGCGTTCACGTCGACGTTCTTGATAACCGGAGGCAGCACGATCGCCGCCGGAGCCGGACTGTTACCAACCTGCGCATAAGACCTATGCGCAATCCTCGTTGAAAGTCATTGAGATGAAAGATCTGGAAACTCTGATTTCGAAGGCGGAGGCCCTTATTTTCGATTGCGACGGTACGCTGGTCGACACGCCGGCGCTCTATGCGAAAGCCTGGCAGGAGGCGTTCAGAAATGCCGGGGCGGAAATGCGTCCCGAATGGTATCTGGAAAGGGCAGGGTTGTCGGAACAGGTGTTGATGGAAGCATTTGAAAATGAATTCGGCGTAACTCTGGACAGAGAACAGATGGTCGCTGATTGCCGCTCGTATGTTCAGCGGAATATCGGCCATGTCGAGGAAATTTCAGCTGTTGGCGATATTGCCCGCAGGCACAAGGGGCAAAAGCCCATTGCGGTTGCCTCTGGCGGACCGGTGACTGCGGTATTGCCTTCACTTGAGGCAACGAATCTTCTCAACCTGTTCGATACTGTCGTGACGGTGGAAGATGTTTCACATCCTAAACCTGCTCCGGATCTGTTTCTGGAAGCGGCCAGGCGATTGGGGGTGGACCCGGCTGTCTGTCTGGTCTTCGAGGACAGCCCGCAAGGGATTGAAGCTGCACAAAAAGCCGGAATGCAGGTTGTTGACGTGAACGAGATGCCAAAACAGAAAGCCTTGACGCTCTGACCTGAAAAAGTCAGGCGGCCAGAAGTGCCGGCCGCCTGCTTGATGCTGAATGACGTCTCGGTTAGACGAGATCAGGCATGCAGTTCCTGGCCGATCTTGGTTCCGTCAGGTGCGACGGCGTCGGCTTCAATCGGGGATGCGGAGGGATCTTCCTTCAGCGACTTGTAAAGACCCCAGGTCATTGCCAGAAGCACGAAGGAGATCGGGAAGGCCGCTGCAATCGAAGCCGTCTGTAGCGCTTTCAATCCTCCGGCCAGCAGCAGAACCATTGCAACGGCTCCGATGCCCATGCCCCAGATGATGCGGAACTTCTTCGGCGGATGATCATCGCCCATCGACAGCATGGTAGTGATCACCAGGGTTCCGGAGTCCGCCGATGTGACGAACCAGGAAACCAGAAGAAGCGTTGCCAGCGCGGACAAGGGCCAGGTCAACCAGCCCATGTCGCCCATCCAGGATGTTGTGCCCAGATTGCCGATTGTGCCGTAAAGAGCAGCAGGCAGGTTCCAGGCGCGGACCAGCTCGATGATACCAGCTCCGCCCTCGACGCCCGGACCGGCGGCGGAGTTCAGCTCCTGCCAGATCGCGTTGCCGCCGAACATGCACAGCCAGAAGAACGCGATGGCCGTCGGCACGAAGAACACGCCGAGCATGAATTCACGGATTGTACGGCCGCGGGAGATCCGGGCAATGAACATGCCGACCATTGGTGCCCATGCGATCCACCAACCCCAATAGAAGATGGTCCAGCCACCCTGCCAGGCAATGTTCTCATCCGTGCTTGCTGTCCAGAAGCCCATTGGGATGAAGTTCCAGATGTAGTCGCCTAGCGTGGTGATGTAAAAGCCCATCAACCACTTGAACGGGCCGACAACGACAAAGGTTGCCAGGAGCAGGATCGACAGCCAGATGTTCCACTCCGAAATGATGCGGATACCCTTGCCGACGCCGGAAACCGTCGAAAGCGTGGCGATGATCGAGACGAGGATAATCAGGACCACTTGGGTCGTGATGCCCGGGTCAATGCCGAACAGCACATTCAGGCCGGTCGCGATCTGGCTGCTTCCGAGCCCAAGCGAGGTCGCAATACCGAAAACCGAACCGAAAACGGCCAGAAGATCGACAGTGTGACCGAGCGGACCGTAAATGCGATCGCCGATCAGCGGATAGAGCGAAGAACGAATGGTCAGCGGCAGCTTCTTGCGGAAGCCGAAATAGGCAAGGCATAGACCGACGATCACGTAGAGCGCCCACCCATGGAAGCCCCAGTGGAAATAGGTCACACGCATGGCGTCGATCGCCCGCTGCATATTCATGTCCGCATGACCGTTCAATTCGGCATGAGGATTGTTCGGATAACCGAACGCCCCTGAATTGTCGAAATAGAAGATCGGTTCGGCAACACCGAAAAACAGGATGCCAATGCCGATCCCGGCCGAAAACAGCATCGCAAACCAGGAAAAATTGCTGAACTCCGGACGGCTGTCATCATCGCCGAGACGCAGACTGCCCCACTTGGAAAACATCAGGAAGAAGCAGAAGAACATGATCGCGGCGAGAACGGAGATGTAGTACCAGCTCAGCCCGCTTTCGATCCAGCTGCGCAATGCGCCGTAGACTTTGCCTGCGAAATCCACATTGAGCACGGTGAAGATAACAAATGCGGCAATCATCGCCTTGGAGGCGAGGCCCATGCCGGGATGCAGTCCGGTAAAGAAACCGGACTTGGCCACTAGGTGGCCGTTGGGGTGATTTTCAGACATTTTCTCCTCCACTTCTTCATGCTCGCCTTGTTACGTGCATTGTCTGCCGGGTGCCGAAGCCGGCTTTACTCGGGCAAGTATTTCTCCGACCACTGCAGTCCGGCCGAACCGGCTTCCACCATTGCCTCGACCCGTTCGGGGCTGAAGCCGATCCGCTGCAGGATTTCTCTCGTGTGTTCGCCGTATTTCGGCATTGGTTCGGGAATGATGATTTTGCTGTTTTGCGGGCGTACCGCATTGGGCGCGACGAGATCGCACCAACGCCCCATGGGGTGCCTGTCATGCCGGATGACGCAGAAAGTCGATCGCTTGAGGTCTATGTTACCTCCGCTTTCAAGCTGAAGCGCCGCGTCGCGTGTCTCATGCAGCGATGCAAGCCGAACCGCGGCTGATGTACCCTTGCCGATCGCCTGCTTCCAATGAGCCACAGGTTTGGTGACAAACCGCTGTGCCAGCGCTTCTTGCAAGAGTTCTTCGGGATGATCTGCCAGGTCCGCCAGCGCTGGAACACGGGACAGAAGCGCCTGCCGCTCGCGTGGAGCGGCTAAAAAGAACCAGCCGTCCGAAGCTTCATAACAATGATAGAAGGGCCCCCAACCGAGCATGTCACGACCGCTTGGTTCGTCAAATGGCTGACGACCTTCAAAGTCGTACATGAAAGGGGCCTGGATCAGGTTCCCGGCTGCTGCGAGAGACGCCCGTGCGACACCGCCCTGGCCCGTTTCCTGAAGGCGCAAGAGGGCGCCACCAAGGGCGACACAGGCGCAATAGCCAGTCAGCACATCGATCGTGCCGAAATGCGCATGTTCTTCCGGCGTATTCATACCGCCGCCAAAACGAACCATCACTCCCGTCGCGGCCTGGGCAAGATCGTCATAGCCCAGATGATCGGATTTGGGACCGCGCTCCGGTCCGCCGAAAGCATCGAGCTGAACCAGGATCAGGCGTGGATCGATTGCCTCCAGCTGCTCAGGAGACAGACCAAGACGGTCGCGCTGTTGATCCGTGCCGTTCATGGTGATGACGTCGGCTTCGATGATCAGTTTCCTGAATGCTTCTTGTCCGTCGGCCGAAGAAAGATCCAGAAGGATGCTCTTTTTGCCGCGTTGCGCGTGAATGCCGAACACAACGGTGTTCCAGGGATCGACCGAAGGTTCTACCGGCTGAACAAGGGTGACCTCGGCGCCGAAGCGGGCAAGTGTCGAGCCGATGGTCGGACCGGCAATCACGTTGGTCAGGTCAAGAACCTTCAGACCGTCCAGCCAGGCAGAACCGTTTGTCATGCTCGTACCTGTTCGAAGCGGCTTGTTTATCAACCGTTCCAGGTCGGCGGCCTGAGCAGCTTGCTTTTGAGCCGCGTCTTTATCTCCCATCAGCCATGCGACATTCCCCATCTGCCGCATTCGGCCATGCTGCGGATCCTCGATTTCAAGGACCAGACCGGAGGCCAGAGCATGAGGGTCAGATAGCCATTCCCTGGTGAAGCGTTGCGCGGTGGCGGGGGCTTTGGCGGCGCCGAAAAGGTCCTCCCATTCGCTGGCGGGGCGCGTCAGGAAGGCTTCTTTCATCGCAATCGAAAGTCGCTCGCGGTCCTTCGCCCCAACCGGATAGTTGCGCAGGCTCCAGTCCGCAGGCCATTCCTTGGTATCCAAATATGCGCTGAAATCCGGCAGGTCTTTTAACAGGTCCGAAAGGCCAAGCACTTCAAGGACTCGCCTGGGATGAGACCGGACGCTTCCTGAAACCACGTAGAAGCCTCGGCCATCCGCGCAAGTGTAGGTTCTGTAGAAGGGATCCAGGAACTCGGACAGTTGCGAAAAGTCCAGGTCCATCGGAAGGTCTTGTGCCGCGCGGCGATCGAGTTCGACTTCACGCGGGGATTTGTATCGTTCCGGGTAATCCTCGATCTGTTCGCAATTGTAAACCAGGCCTTCAAGAAGAGCCGAGGCGAGTGGCACCTCTATGTACTCACCGCCATTTCGTAGGCGCGCCTGAAGCGCGAACAGAACGGACATCGCTCCGAAAGAAGCACCATAGGCGGAAGCAAGAGCCAGCGGCGTGAACGAGGGATTGATGCCCATCAGGCGACGATTGAGACCCATATCGGTGAACTGGCCGGTGCAGACGGCAATAACCGCTTCCCAGGCCGGCAAGTCGGAAAATTCCGGATCTTCGGAGGCAAAACCCGGCAGAGAGCAATAGACGAGCTGATCGTTCGCTTGCCGGACTGCGTCCCAGCCAAGTCCGAGGCGATCCATCACGCCGGGACGGAAGTTCTCGATCACCACGTCGGCGCGCTTGACGAGCTCCAGAGCAGCCCGTTGCCCTATCGGTGTTTTCAGATCGAGTTCCAGATAAGACTTGCCACGTGACAGCATGTCAGCTGCAGGGGACGACAGGCGAGGCCCACCGGGAGGATCGATCCGGATCACTTCTGCACCCATGTCCGCAAGCATCATGCCGACCAGCGGACCGGCGAGATACTGTCCGAAGTCCAGGACGCGAATGTGTGACAGGGGGCGGTTTGACGTCATGCTCCCACCCTCACTCTGCTGCGACTTGTGTGCGGGCCCTTTGCCCGACAAACCGACCTGCGCCATCCGGCAAGGAAAGGCGTGCGTGGTCGTTTGCGAAGGCCTTGAGCCTGTCGGCGACCTCCTGTCCCGGCAGCGAGCTGGAGCGGGTCTTCAGATCCACATGCAGCAGCAGCGTCTCGACCGTGGCCGCCACCTGTCCCCCGGCACCTTTCAGGAAGTGGAAGAGCTGCATCTTCTTGCCTTCCCCCTTCAGCACCTGGGT
>JBCCVB010000017.1:0-69302 GCA_039195965.1 Pseudomonadota bacterium | reverse complement strand
GCGTCATAGCCAGATACATTCGGAGAGCCATCACCCATATCGCGCATGTTCACACCGTCGCATCGGATAGTGTCACCATCGATTGCGAGCAGTGAAGCACATACGAGTAAAACGGCACCGTTCAAGATTCAGGCTCCTTATTAGTCACGGTTTCTTTTTCTAAGAAATCTCTGGGTAGCCAGCAGCAACACCAGAACAGCAATGCCCCATAGGCCCAGATAAAAATGCCGCGCATCTTCTCGGATGTAAGGTGGCTAATGCGGTGAGTGGTAGCCAAATTTTTAGTATCATCCCTAGTCGCCACCGCTCCTTATGAGTGACATTAACTTTTCGGCTTCTAGTTGTATCCTTGCGAACGATAGTTCGCCAACGTACGATTCCAAGCCGCCCGAAACTTTGTGTCGCTCCATGTACCATCGTTAGGCCGGCCAAACTCTCCAGCACCTGCTCGGTCAATCATCTCTTTCTCCGTTTTTTGCAGAGCTGAATATTTCCAAGCATCAGCTGGCCTTTTTGTGCCATCATCATTTGATTGACAGCTGGCCAAGGAGACCAACAACACGAAAGTTGGAACCCTCGCGTTGGAAAGTACTAATTTCACCAATTTCAACAAACTGTAGGCTCCTCAATCAACTACCAAAGTTTCCGAATAGGTATGTAAGACACGCTCCAACGACAGCCCCTAAGATCGCAGTTAACCCAGACCACAGAGTGGTCTTCCTCGCGAGCCGCAATCTCTCTTGAGCATCTCGCTGATCACGCGCCAATCTGGCAAGTGCAATGACACTTTTTGTTGTGTCATTGATCGTACCTGTTCCTCTTGCATGAAGAAGAGCCAGGTTGATCTCCAAATCTGTAACCGAACTCATTCTATCAGCAGCACGGGCAACTGCCTTAGGGTCGGCGAAATCAATTCCTTTAGCAATTTCGTCTATTTTTCCCAATCTTTATCACCTATTTTTTCTTTGGCTTCCCAGCCGCCCTACCCGATGGTCCAATCTTGTATTTGTCCATAAGGTACTTGGTCCAACCTTCACGTTGTAGCACTGCAAACGCTTCCTCGTTAGTTGCGTATTGCGTGCTTGTCCAGATCAGCCTGGCTTGCTCAATCTCTTTCTGTGTCTTCTCTTTCGAAGGTCTGCCTATACCACCGGTCATAGCTTTGTTGCCTGCCAGCTGGTCATGAGCATCCAGCACCATATCAAGCCGGTTTTCGCCTTCTGAACAGTGACGATTAGTGGAAACCTCGATCACCTTGCACTTGGTTTCGCGCGTTTTTTGACCTGACTTCGGAGAGTTGTGCGGGGCATTGGTCCGTCTCTTTTTTCGCCCCTCATTCGAAAACGAGCCGACCACTGCGCTTTCCAGCGCTTGTATACGCTGCGCCAATGGTGATGATGCGTTAGGCTCGTATTTGCAAAACGGAGGAAAGCCTTGCCGGAAGATCTGGTGCTAAGTGAGATCGTCAGCAAGCACGCCTGCGAACTCGACCTCGGCAATCTCTATTACGGTCTGGTCCAAGGCTTTCCCGACGACGCCAATGCGCCGTCTCTTCCACTGGACGTTATCAAACGTGTCGTGGCGGACACCGGTTGGGACTTCAAGTACTTCAAGGGGGAGCGGTTCTTTCGCAACACGCGGGTTGAGGGTGATCGCGAAATCTTCTTTCATGTTTCCCTCACGTACCAAATGGCCGAGCTGATAACGTATGCGAAGTGGCGAGGCCAAAAAGCCGTCGGCGGCGATGTCTGGAGCGCCCTGGCGAACCATTGCCTGATGCAACGAGGCGTCGACGGCGAGCATCTGACACATCCAAAGCCGCATTTTTCCAACGAGAGGCAACTTGCCGACCTGCTCAACAGGTGTTGCAACATTCAGCGCAGGCTGTCAGACGCGATCCTCTGCGACCCTGGCTGGTCTTCTTGAACTGAAGGCTGGGATCATTGCCCCAAGGCAATCCGACTACCGTCTTGTCAGGACAATTTCCCGCCCTTTCGGCAACAGCTCTCCCCGGAATTCATCACGGTTGACCCGGTAGACGCTGGCCACCGGTGTGTCATCCGCCAAGCGGAAAAACTCAATGGTTCCGCGGTCACGTTTCCAGCGTCTGATCATGAAGAAATCATCAAAGCCGATACATCCGTAATCGGTGGCATTGCCTTCCTGGTCATCGTTGTTCCCGGAAACCTTTATGCGGCATGACACGACACTGTCAGTCGCCTTGAGGCTCCATTCCCCAACAATGCCATATTCGACGGGCTGGTCCTGATCCCCCGGAGAAGGAGACACTCCCGGACCGGTGGAAGTGGTGTTGCATGCTGCCAGAAGCAGCAAGGTCAAAGCAGCGGAAACCAGTCCAAATCTCATGATGGCCACCCAACACCGAACACGATCGATTGCTTTCAATTGCATCAAAGCATGGCGGGAAATGCAACCCAGAGGAGCAGCCTCATGAATTTGCACAATTACGCCTGACCCTCAATTGATTTGATATGCTGCAAACGACCTGAGAAAAGGCAACCAAAGTTGGCACGCTCTAACGAACCGGAAACAGCAAGCATGAAGATCAAAATACCTGAGGAACCGACACACATGGTGTCGGCGATTGTTGCCTATGCCGGTATTGCCGCGCGGTTGCATCAGGAGCTTTCAATTCGTGCTGCCGATACGGGCGTGGATCTCGATGCCATCAAGGCAGATCTGGTCAACGAAGCCAAAAAGGCGGTGCCGCATGGTGATTTCGCGAAGGACGAAATCGGTGTCTACAACACCATGTTTGAGGCAATAGAAACGATTTTCAGCTCTCCCAACCACCGGAACAAGTGACCAATTCGCCAACACGAAGCCTCAAGCCGAATTGCGGTGATCGCAGATCTTCCGGAGAAAGGTGAAAACCTGCCGGGTGCGGGAGACAGCAGCGAAAAGATCCTCCCTCACGGCAATGTTGGAATATGGATTGCCCCTAACTTGAAACGATCGCTTACACGTTCATTAAGCAAGCCCGGTTTTCTCCGCTTCTGGCAGTCAGCGCCCTTGAAGCAGCTTTTATCACGAAATCAAGCGCTTCCGCTCTATCCGACAAACAGATGACAATCTGATTTGGCACCCGCAATCAGGGCTTCGAATATCATCCGAACCCGTTCGGCCGATCGCATATCCCGGTGACATACGATCCAGAGTTCTCCGTGCTCGTATTCTATGGGGGCTGATATCCGGTGCAGGCCCGGCCATTGCTCTCCCAGTATCATCGGTATCAGGGCAAGTCCCACTCCGTGTGCTGCACTGCTGGCGGTCAGAATGAGACTGTTGGTGGATGTCTGTATGTTGGCGCCAGAAAACGCCGACATCTGCGACTTCATTGCACGCTCGGTCAGAGGGTTTCCGCTCAATCCCACAAAAGCTTCTTGCTGAAAATCGCCTGCCTCCCCCAGCCTGTCCTTCCTGGACTTGTCTCCGTAGACCGCCCAATGAATGTCCGTCAGCTTCCGCCCGAACAGCGCCTCGTCCGTCGGCCTGACCGGGCGTAGCGCAACGTCCGCTTCCCTGTTTGTCAGGCTGAGTACGTCGTTTCCCGATAGAAGGTTTACCGAGAGCTCAGGGTAAAGCCGGTTAAGATCGGAAACGTGTCGGGCCACAAAAAACGTGGCGAGTACCTCACTGGCCGCAACGGTCAGCGTTCCCGAAAGCGTTGAGCTGGTTCCTCGCACTTTTCTTTCTGCCGCGATCGCTTCGTGCTCCATGCGCTCCGCGGCACGGCACAGTTCCGCTCCCACTTCGTTTGGAGTGTAAATTCCGTTTTCTCGATGAAAGACAGGCCCCTCCATTTCGACCTCGATACGTTCCAGCCTCCGAAACATCGTCGAAACCGTTTGTCCCAGCACCTTCGCCGCATCGGGAAGTTTCTTTGTGCGCGCGACGGCCAGCATCAACCTGTAGTCATTCCATTGCATGACAGGATTACCATTTTCGGGAATATCAATCGCAAAATTAGATATTCAGTCGCACTAACGCAATCAGTATCTTCAGTTTCGATCGCACAGAAAAGAGGTCGAAATGAAACAACTTGTCATAGCTGGTGGTGGTTTTGCCGGTATCTGGGGGGCGATGGCCGCTGCAGCAACCCGTGACCGGGTCGGAGCCGACGTCGAGATTTCACTCATATCCAGAGACGATGCGCTCTGCATTCGACCGCGTCTCTACGAAGGCGCCCTCGCCGAAGCACTCGTTCCCATCAAGCCATTGATGGATGTCATTGGAGTACAGTTCGTACATGCGAAGTTGAGTGACATTCAACAAAGCAGCGTTGTCGCGGACAACAGGAATTACGCCTTCGATGCGATGCTGTTCTGCCTGGGCAGTCAAATGTACTTCCCACAAATTCCAGGGGCCGAAAAACTCGGATTTTCGATCGACGATTACTTCGAGACACAAAGACTGGATGCCCACCTGCGATCGTTGGAACAGAATGACGAAGACCCGACAACAATCATGGTCGTTGGCGCGAGTTTCACGGGGATTGAATTGGTCACCAGGCTGCGGATGCGTTTGGGCGAAAACGTTCGTCTGATCCTTGTTGATCGCGAGGCAAAACCGGGAGCGAACCTCGGTTCAAACCTTACCGGGGAAATCAGATCGGCGCTTGATGTGGCCAATGTAGAGTTTCTTGCCGAAACGTCTCTGAAACGTGTCACTCCTGAAGGAGTTGTGCTGTCCGACGGGTCTGAGATTGCGACGCGGACCGTGGTTTTTGCAACAGGCATCACTGCATCTCCGCTTGCTTCTCATCTATCGGGAAATGTCGAGAGCGACGGGCGAATTGCGGTCGACCAGATGCTTCGCGTACCGGGTAAGACAAATCTTTTTGCCGCCGGGGATGTGGCCAGAGCGCAGACCGACGAACAAAACTCAACTCTCATGTCGTGCCAGCACGCAATGCCCATGGGAGCTGCCGCCGGGCAAAACGCGGTACTGGCGCTCAGCGGAAATGACCTGAGGCCATATGCGCAGCCATTTTACGCCACCTGCATCGATCTTGGACCCGCAGGAGCGGTTTTCACAACGGGATGGGATCGGCGGATCGACAAGAAGAACGCCGAAGGCGCGGCAATGAAGTCGGAGATCAACACAAAGTGGATTTATCCTCCCGCCCCCGAACTGGGACGGGAATCCATCTTTGCTCAGATCGAAGCTTCCTTGAACGATAGCTAGGGGCTCAAAATGAGCGCTCTATCGCTATATGCGGCAGAACTCGCGTCGGCATTGAGCTTCCCGCCTGTTTATCTGTTTGTGGTGATTACCCTGATGGGTGTCCTCGCCCTGGCAATTAAGGTGGGGGTTGCAGTCACCGTGACCCGATTGAGCCCTTTCAAAAAGCTCTATCCGGGAGAATGAGCAGCCCACTGCCCACTTTCCTGACTGAAAGACCAACCCAAGGCTCTGAAGCTTGTTCTCTCCGAGCAAGCTTCACCAAAAGTCGCAACCTTAACGTTAATGTTAGGATTCCATTTACCTATCCCAACGTCACGTGCTTTAGTTCGCCCGTTGCTGATAAGAAATTTTCAGATGTCCCGCACTCTGTTTTATGGCAGCTTGCGGGACGAATTTATCAAAAGTTCAGTCACCGTCAGAACGTGGTTCAGCCCAGAATTGGATGGGAGGTGAGTTTGGCTTCAAGCCTTGACCGAAACCGCAAGTCTTCTTCCGAAGGACAAATGGACCTGACGCTTGTTCAGCTTGCCAGCCGCTGGGGCTGCACGATCGCTTCGCTTCACGAAAAGTGCGAAAGAGGGGAAATTCCGCATTTCAGGATCGGTGAGCTCTATCGCTTTCCATTGTCACTCGTCGAGGAATATGAAGCAAAGCTCCTTCGATCCGGCAGCAGCAACTGAACGGGACCCTCTCCGCTTTCAATACCCAGTCTGCTCACCCAAACTCCCCGAAGACCCTAAACAGATGCTCTGCAAAAGCACCCACCCGTCTCGGTTGGGCACGGCTCGGGGGAAAGAGCAGCTGTAACGGCACGGGTGGCGATGCATGGTCGGCAAGAAGTTCAACCAGACGTCCAGCACGGATATCCTCGCCGACATCGAATTCCGATTTCAATATGATCCCCCGCCCTTCCAGGCACCATTGGCGAACCAGTGCGCCATCATTGGCAATGAGATTGCCGCGCACCGTGACGATCTGTTTGGCTACCGTCGCACCGAAGCGCCAGACATTGTCGATGTTCTGGCCAAAGCGCATCACCAGGCAGTTGTGGTCCTTCAGATCCGCCGGCGTCTTTGGTGTGCCATGCCGTTCCAGATAGCTTGGCGCGGCGCAGAGAATCCGGCGCTTTGACGGCAATTGCCTGACCCGCAACGTGCTGTCATTGATCGGGCCAAACCGCACCGCCAGATCAATCCCCATCCCGACGATGTCGACATAACCGTCCGACAGATGAAGATCGATTGAAATCGCGGGATGGTCCTCCAGAAAGCTTGCGATTGCATGGGAAACGATGTTGCGGCCAAGATCCTTGGGCGTGCTGATCCGGATCGGACCGGACAGCTTCTCCGCCCCGAAGCGGATACGGGCGTCGAGGTCTTCCACCTCTCCCAGCACCAGCTTGGCGCCCTCAACCAGCGTGCGGCCTTCTTCGGTCAGACTGATTGATCGCGTGGTCCGGTTGAGCAGAACAACACCATAATGGGCTTCAAGCGCCGCCAGCCTTTCGGACACCGTTGTCGGCGACAGGCCAGCTTCCCGCCCGGCGGCTACCAAGCTGCCTTTTTCTACGATCAGCAAAAACAGGGAAATGTTGTCGAGCAGCATTATACGGAAAATCCGGATTGTTCATTCGCATTCTGGCTGTTTATTCGAGATTTTCAAGTGACTACGTTTGCCTCACCGCAATTCAAGGAGACCAACCAATGGCAAAGCTCACCATAGTCGCCAACATCAAGGCCAACCCGGACAAGATCGAGCTCGTGAAAGCCGAGCTGCAAAAGCTGATCGATATCACCCGCGCTGAAGAAGGCTGCATCAATTACGATCTGCATCAGGACAACGAAAACCCGGCACATTTCATGTTCTATGAAAACTGGGAAAGTCGCGAACTGTGGCAAACCCACATGAATGCGCCGCACCTGGCAGCCTACATGGAAGCGACAGAAGGTGCCGTTGCCGAATTCACCTTGAACGAAATGACCGTCATCGGCTGAGCACTTCAATAATCCGCGCTCGCGACAAATAGAGGAAATAGAAGGCCATGAAAGCCGTTGCACTGACCCATTACCTGCCGATTGACGACCCGAACTCCTTTCTGGACGTGGATCTACCCAAGCCGACGCCGCAAGGACGCGACATTCTGGTTGCCGTCAAGGCGGTGTCGGTCAATCCGGTCGACACCAAGGTCCGCGCTCCCAAAGACCAGGTTGAGGAAGCGCCCCGTGTCCTTGGTTGGGATGCTTCGGGCGTGGTGGAAGCAGTCGGCCCGGACGTGACCCTGTTCAATCCTGGAGACGAAGTTTACTACGCAGGTGACATCACCCGCTCAGGTTCCAATTCTCAGTTCCAGCTCGTCGACGAACGCATCGTCGGCAAAAAGCCATCGACGCTGAGTTTCGCCGAAGCCGCTGCCCTCCCGCTGACCACGCTAACGGCATACGAGTCCTTCTTCGACAGGCTCGGGATCGACCGTGATGGCGGCAACAAGGGCGAAAGCATCTTTATCATCGGGGCGGGCGGTGGTGTCGGCTCAATCGGCATTCAGCTTGCAAAGGCCGCCGGACTGAAAGTCATCGCGACTGCGTCCCGCCCGGAAACAAGCTCATGGGTACGAGAGCTTGGAGCCGATGAAGTCGTCAATCACCGTGAGGACATGGTCGCCCAGGTCCGGGCACTCGGATACAGGTTTGTGGATCACATCGCGATCTTCAACGACATGCGCCACTGGGCAGCGGCGGTTGAGCTGATCCGCCCGGAAGGCGGCATCGTCACTATCGACGACACGGACCAACCGATGCCGATGGACGTAATGAAAATGAAGGCGGCCAGCCTCCATTGGGAGTTCATGTTCGCCCGCGCAATGCACCAAACGCCGGATATGATCGAGCAACACAATTTGCTGAATTATGTTTCCGAAGAAATCGACGCCGGCCGTATTCGCACAACGCTGGATACCGTTCTAACCCCGATCAATGCGGAAAACATGCGCAAGGCGCATGCACTTATTGAAACCGGGACTGCAAAGGGTAAAGTTGTCCTGGAAGGATACTGATCCGAAAAAAGGGCAGTCGGTTTTCCGGCTGCCCGGTTTTCACCGTCTCCTGTAGAAAGTCTTTGTCATGGCCGCTCTGAACCCGCCCGTTTGCGATTTCGATTGGCAAGCGCCCCACTTCACTCTGCCAGGTACCGACGGCAGACATTACAGCTTGACGGATGTTGCCGGTGACAACAGCACCCTGGTGATGTTTATCTGCAACCACTGTCCGTTTGTTCTGGCGGTCATGGACAAGATCGTCCGTGATGCCCATGACATGAAAGCGCTTGGGATCGGCGTTGTGGCAATCTGTTCCAACGATCATGTTGCCTATCCTCAAGACAGCTTTGAGAACATGCAGCTTATGGCCGAGAAACATGGTTTCCCCTTCCCTTATCTGCATGACGCGGAGCAGGCAGTTGCCCGGGACTATGACGCTGTCTGCACCCCGGATTTCTTCGGCTTCAACAAGGATCTCGGGCTGCAGTATCGTGGCCGACTCGATGCAACGCGCATGAATGAGAGCCCGGCAGACCTGCGCCGCGAGCTGTTTGAGGCAATGAAACAGATTGCCGAGACCGGTCAGGGCCCGCAGGAACAGGTTCCTTCAATCGGCTGCTCAATCAAATGGAGAGCTTGAGGACAGCGGAACGATATGCAGATCCAGAAGTTTGATCACGTCAACATCCGAACCACCAGGCTCGACGAGCTGAAAGATTGGTACACGCAGGTGCTTGGGCTGAAGGAAGGCTTCAGGCCCCCCTTCTCGTTTCCCGGTGCCTGGCTTTATGTCGGTGACACTGCTTATGTTCATCTTGTCGGCAAGAATGGCACCGATCTCGTCGGCTCGGAAGTCGAATTGAAGTTGGAGCATTTTGCTTTCCGGGCTACCGGCGCAAAGGCCTTTGAAGAAAGGTTGATCGAACGGGGCGAGAAGTATCGGAAAAGCGTGATAGAGGCCACTAACACAGTTGCAATCAATGTCTGGGATCCCGACGGCAATCACATCCATATCGACTTCTTCATGGATGAATGACCGGAGTTGACGGCCAGTCGATCTCAAGCGACACGCCGGTTCTCACGCTTAGTTTTTCTCCAGTGATGAAAATCGCCATTGTTTCAGGCTCGCAACGCGCTAACTTCACCGCAAGTGCCTGATACAACTTGCATGAGCAGTCGGAACCGGGCGCAATGTGTACCGGGCGCAATCCACTATCGCGAGGAAGATCATGATCCGACATACTGCAAGCGCAGCAGCAATGATGCTCATTGCATCTCCGGCCCTCGCCGAACCTCATCGTTATGAGCTCGACCCGGAGCACACAACTATTGCTTTCATGGTGGACCACCTGGGCTATGCAGATACTCTGGGTCTCTTTCTGACGTTTGAAGGTGCCTTCACCTACGATATGGAAACCCAGGACTTGTCGGACGTGGTCATCACGGTTCAGACCGCCAGCGTCGAGAGTTTCAACAAGGCGCGCGACGGGCATGTGCGCAGCAAGGATTTCCTCAATGTTGAAGCATTTCCGGTAATGACTTTCACCGCGACGAGCGGCACAGCGACCGGAGAGACGACAGGAACGGTCGAAGGTGAATTGAACCTACTTGGCCAATCTCATCCGTTGAAACTGGATGTCACCTTGAACAAGGCGGCCAAGTACCCCTTCGGCCACGGTCGTTTCACGCTCGGCATAAGTGCCCGCGGCACTGTGAAACGCAGTGCCTACGGGATGACCTATGCCGTTGAGAACGGTTTCGTCGGAGATGATGTTCAGTTGATCCTGGAAACGGAAGCCATGCGGGTGGAATAAAGCTCCACCTCTTAGGCGACCTTGTCCATCAAGGGCTGCAGGGCCGGATGAATGTTCGGACTTTCCTCACGGATGAAGCGCAGGAGAGCCTTTTCGTTTTCATGCAACTCGCCGTCACGGCCGATACGTGACACCAGCCAGCCGGCTTCATCCTGGGTAACCACCTCATTCGCGGCAATCTCCGCCTGCATGGCAGCATTTCGGGCTGCATACGGGTTATCGGTCTGCGAGTAGGCATCCCTGACGGCACTTGTACCGCCTGAGATCATTTTCTTGAAGAAGCCTCCGAGGCCTCCTTCAAATCCACCTGGCTGCTCCAGCCAGTTCTCACGAGCAAGAGCAACTTCACGAGGTGGTGGTGTAAAGCCGGACATCGCCATCAGATGATTGGCGACTGCTTTTGAGAAAAGCTCCGACCATGCAGGATGGTTTTCCGCCTCGGCCGTTGCGTCATTGAGATCAAAGAGGACCTCGGCCTCTGCCTTGGAAATGGCGACCCCACCACAACCGGCACCCGCATAAAGCACCCGGCGCAGCAGCTCCACCTCACCTTCGGCGATGACGCCCGGCTTTAGTTCCGAACCTGAACGGGTTGCGCCCTTCCCTGAAACAACGGAGTCGGCTACGGCCCGCAGCGCAAACTGCTCAAGATGCGCAGGAGCTTCCCTTGCTTTTTCAAGAACGTGCAGAACAGCGTCCAACTCCGTCCTGGTGCACAGGTGACCATCAGCCGTGATCTGACTGATAAGCCAGTCTGCATTTTCCGCGGAAACGTAGCCTTTCGGCTGGGCTTGATGTACCAGAATGTCGCCGATAGCTTCGGGAAAAAGTTCGTACCATGTCCCGGCGAAGTTCAAGCCGGCGTCGTTCAACCTGAACAGTGCGGCTCCTTCTTCCAGGGACACTGCCATGTCGCCGTAAATGTAGCGACGCAGCGTGAATACATCATCTTCACTAACCTGACCGCCGGTGATCCTGGCGGTCACAAAGTCTTCAAGTCCCGGTTTGGCCATAAGGTCCCCCTAAAAATCCAGGGGCAACCATGGACGAAAATCCTTGAGATTCCTGTAACGGCCTCCTCGAAACAAAAAAGGGAGCCGTAGTCGGCTCCCTTCGCGTTTCCCTCGGCTCTGGCGGGAACTTGAACTTCAGGAAACTGTTCCGGAGGATTGGTTCCGGAACCCGGTATCAGGCATCAACCGCGGTGTTTCTTGTCGTGACCTCGGCCTTTGCCCTTGCCTTTTTTGCCGCCCTTGAAATCGGCTTTGGTGATGACGCCGTCCTTGTTGCGGTCAGCACGTTCCATCAGGCGATCCAGACGCTTGTCGTGTTCCTCGGCGGTGATACCCAGGCTGCCGTCCGCGTCCGCACGCTGGAACATGTTCACGATACGGTTTTCGTTGATGGCCAGCCACAGCGGGCCGAATTCCTCAAGCGTGAACGAACCGTTGCCGTTCGTATCGGCCAGTGCGAAGAGTTCCGCCTTGCGGGCATCGAAGTCTTCGCGGGTCACGGAACCGTCGCCATTGGTGTCAAAGACCTGCATGAACATCCGGCCGGGACCGCCTCGCCCATGTTTCGGGCCACCGCGTCCGCGATGTTCGCGGGCTTCACGGCGCTCTCCGCGATCATCATTGTCCGCATTCTCACCGCGTTGACCGCGAACCCGCTCAACAGTGCCGTTACCGTCACGGTCAAGCCTGTTGAACAGGCGGTTCGCCGCAACATCGACCTCTTCCTGTGTCACCACTCCGTCGCCATCAGCGTCAAGGAACTGAAATGCCCTGACCATCCGGTCATTGGAGCGATTCAGGAATTCGGCCTTGAATTCCTCAAGACTGATTTCACCGTTACCGTCAGCATCGGCGGTTGCGAAGTCCTGTGCCCGAACCTCGTCGATTTCGGCTTGCGTGATCACGCCGTCCTTATCGACGTCGAAACGCTCAAACAGACGTTCTGCACGTTTTTCATGACCACCGCGACCATGCCACTTGCCACCGCGCCCGCCGCGCTCACCCATATGCGCAAATCGTTTGCCTTCGGTCTGTTGAATCTGTTTGCCCCCGTCCCCGGTTGCAGCCGCTGTCTGGGCCGAGGCACTCATGCCCGCGGTCAGCGCGGTACCGGCAACGCTCGCAGCCAAAGCGGCAATTGCAATCTTCTTGAACGGTTTCATTCCAACAACTCCTTGGTTCGTTGATGAGCTGAACGTAGGTGGCAATTGTCGCAGGAATACCCTCATAAGGGGGCTTAAGTGTCGCCATCTGTCCCGCTGGGCCGCAACGATACACTTTGTTACAAAGTCCGCTCGCGCTCTTGCGCGTCAGTCATTATTTTGACCTTGGAAACAGGAAGTTCATCGGTTGGCGTCAATCTTGATATTGATGCGGCCGGCAGGAATGGAGAACAGCGTGAGCGACCCGAGCCCTCATATTCTGGTGGTTGATGATCATCGCGATATTCGCGAGACCCTCGCGCGCTATCTTATAAAGAACGGCCTGCGCGCAACCACGGCCGAAAATGCCGCCCATGCACGCAAATCGCTCAAGGCCGCATCGATCGACCTTGTGGTGCTGGATATCATGATGCCGGGTGAAGACGGCCTGTCATTGTGCCGTCACCTCGTGGAGACAGGATCGATGCCGGTCATCCTTTTGACCGCGATGGCCGACGACACGGACCGGGTCATTGGTTTGGAGATCGGTGCAGACGACTACGTGACGAAGCCGTTCAACCCGAGGGAACTCCTGGCACGCATTCGCGCTGTCCTGAGAAGAACCTCGTTGGCACCGAAGGAACGCGATCCGATAGAGCAGGAAAAACTGCACTTTGACGGCTGGTCACTCAATGTGTCCCGCAGAGAGCTGACCGATCCCGCAGGCGGTGCCGTTGCCCTTTCCAGCGGTGAGTTCCAGTTGTTGTGCGCGTTCCTGAAGAGACCCAAAATGGTGTTGAACCGAGATCAGCTTCTGGATTTGACGACAGGACGAACGCCGGCCGTTTTTGACCGATCCATTGACAATCAGGTCTCGCGGCTGCGCCGGAAAATCGAAACGGATCCCAAGGAACCGAAAATGATCAAGACCGTCTGGGGCGGCGGCTATATGTTCACGGCCGATGTGAAAGACCGGATTGAATGAAACTGTCCAATCTCGCCCGTAAGGCCTATGAATTTCTTTGGCCAAAGACATTGGCGTCGCAGCTGATCATTCTGTTGCTGGCGGCCATTGTCGTGGCTCAGGCACTGAGCATCTGGATCTTCCAGGACGAGCGGCGCATCGCAATGGTCGCAGCCGCCAGAGACAACCTTCTTTCGAGAGCCGTGTCCATTGCGGATCTGATAGAAGACACCCCACAGGATCTCCAGGACCGTATTCTGGAAGCAAGCAGTAGCCGGTTCGCGGTGTTCTGGGTCGGAACCACGCCACTGGCACCGGAACCGGGCACATCGAGATTCGAGGAGCGGCTGCAGGGATATCTTCGAAAGCAGCTGAATGCGGGACAGACGGCAAATATCAACGTTCACGCTGACGAAAAACGCGGCCCGCGTGATCGGAAATTCGATCACGATGACGACGACCACGGTCCGAGCTGGCGCGCGGTTCCCAAGCACGAACGCCCGCATAACCTGCGCAAGATCATGAACAAGCCGGAAGACCTGGCCTTGTCGATCAAGATGACCGACGGGCGATGGCTGAACGTTGCGACCAGTTACAAACCGCCACCGGGGGCCTTGATCCCACTTCTCGTGCAGCTTGCGCTGACAGCACTGGCGACCGTTCTGATCATAGGAATAGCCGTCCGCCGCGTAACCCGCCCGCTGAAAGATCTGGCAGTTTCAGCGGAAAAGTTCGGCCGCGGCGAAGAACTTGAACCGCTCACTCCCAGCGGCCCCAGCGAGGTTCAGGCCCTCACCTCGTCCTTCAATGACATGCAGGACAGGCTCACGCGTTTTGTGCGCGACCGGACGCGCATGCTGGCCGCTATCAGTCATGATCTCAGAACCCCGATCACCTCCTTGCGCATTCGGGCGGAGTTCATTGAGGACGACGAAAACCGGGAAAAGATGATCGAGACGCTTGAAGAGATGGCTGCGATGACCGAAGCCACCTTGCGGTTTGCACGCGATGAAGCCCATTCGGAAAATGCCGAAAAGGCTGACTTGAGCGCAATGCTGGAGAGCCTTGCCGGCGACCAACAGGATCTCGGTCACAAATGTTCGGTCCGCATGCAGGATGAAATCACGCTCTCCTGCCGCCCGGTGGCACTGAAACGCGCACTTAGAAACCTCATTGAAAACGGTATCCGATATGGCGACACCGTGGACATCGAGGCTGCCCGAAGCGCAGGAGAAGCCGTCATCCGAATTCTGGATCACGGTCCGGGTATACCCGAGGATCGCCTCAAGGATGTGTTCGAACCATTTGTGCGGCTGGAAGAATCCCGGAATGAGGAAACCGGCGGCATCGGTCTCGGGCTGGCGATCACCCGATCGATCATTCATGCCCACGGTGGCACGATCAAACTCACCAACCGTACGGGAACCGGACTGGAAGCGGAGATCAGACTGCCACTTGGCAAGTGATCCGTGCTGCAACTTTCACAACCTGCGACACAAAAACAGGCCAGCCCGCACCAAATTAGGTACGGGCTGAGCTCAGTTTCCAAAACAAGAATTGAACGT
This sequence comes from Pseudomonadota bacterium, assembly GCA_039195965.1. Lineage (GTDB taxonomy): Bacteria > Pseudomonadota > Alphaproteobacteria > Rhizobiales > Stappiaceae > Roseibium. The sequence continues at coordinate 54,562 of JBCCVB010000017.1, read as the reverse complement.
AGAGGCCGTGATCTGTTTCAAGGCTGCTGACGTGTAGCTGTGATGACCACGTCTCGAATGTTCACACCTTGAGGCTGGCAATACATGAAGACCGCTGTGCGGGCGATATCGTCCGCATGCAACGCTCCTCCCATAGCCTCTTTCCAATCCTGGTAGCCGTCCACGATGTCCTGGCGAGTTGTATGACCCAGAAGTTCGGTCTCTACCGCCCCGGGGCAAATTGCCATGACCCGGACACCCGTATCGGCAACTTCCTCACGCACATTCTCACTGATTGCCGAAACGGCAAATTTTGTCCCGACATACGCGGCGTGGTTCGGAAACGACTTCTTCCCCGCGATGGAGCTGACATTCAATATCGTGCCGTGATTACGCGCCTTCATTCCTTCCAGCACCACCTGCATGCCGTTCAGTAGAGCCATGACATTGACGTCAAACATCTTCTGCCATTCGCTTGGAGCCTGACTATCTATCTGTCCGAGCAGCATAAGGCCGGCATTGTTTATCAGGCAGTCGACCGGCCCGTATTGTTTCTCGGCTTCGGCGATTGCCGACTTCAACTCGTCCGTATCGGTCACATCCACCTTTCGGCAAAGCGTGTCGGGCAGCCCCAGGGCCTCAAGCTTTTCTGCGCGGCGAGCCAGCAGCAGTAGTGGGTGACCTTCGGCAGAAAACCGCTTGGCCATCGCCGCTCCAATGCCGGAGCTGGCCCCGGTGATGACGATGAGTGGTTTGGAATTCTCTGTCATTTGATGCGTCCTTCAACTCGGATTGAAACTGTCCGGAAAGATGATCAAAGACGCGATTTCAGGGAATGACAGCTCCTGTCAAAGAATTGCGCATTTCTATCAGATGGCCACTGTCAGGTTTCAATTGCGCAGCATTTCATGCAGTTTCCTGTCAGGTGACTACAAGGCGAGATAAGATGGCGCTGACGCAACTTAAGAAAAAATACGGCTTTCAGCCTGGCGCGGGATATGTGGAGACCAATCTCGACGCGGTTCGATTTTTCTGGTCGACCGAGCCTGTTGAGCGCGCCCCTCTCATCTACAACGCAGGCCTGGTTCTCATACTGCAGGGGCAGAAAATCGGTTATCTCGGCGACCGCATCTTTCACTACGACACGGACCACTATCTGGTCCTGAGCGTCGCTCTGCCGTTCGACTGCGCAACCTTCGCTTCATTTGAAGATCCGATGCTCGGTTTGTTCATCGACATCAACCGCATAGACCTTCACGAACTTGTACCGCTCCTGGAAATCGAACCGCCATCCAAAACGACAACGTCACTCGGTCTCAGCCCCGCCCCACTCGATGCAGCGATGAAAGACGCTATCCGCCGCCTTCTCGACGCGTTGTGCTCCGATGCCGCCAGCAAGGCGCTAGGACCCGGCATTTTACGAGAGATAGCCTTTCATTGCCTGCAGGGACCGCACGGCTCCGCCTTGAGAGCGCTCACCCAGGTAGACTCCCAATTCGAGCGCATCGCCAAGACGATTACTGACATTCGCCAGAATTATGCCACTCCCCTCCGGATTGAGGACCTTGCCCGCGAAGCAGGCATGAGCGAACCTGTGTTCCACAGAGCGTTCAAGGCGATTACCGGCGCATCGCCACACCGTTATCTCAAGACAACACGGCTACACCGGGCAAAAGGACTGATCCTTGCTGAAAACCTGCCCGTTGCAGAAGCTGCCCGTCAAGTAGGATACGAAAACGCTGCACATTTCAGCCGTGAGTTCAAAAAACACTTCAAGGTCAGTCCCAAGGATGCGCAATCGGCCGGATACAGGCCCATTGATTTCTAAACAGAAGCCTCGCTCCTCCGGCATTGCACAAACTTCACTTCAGCACTCCATTACAACGACTGATAGTCCGCACAATCACCATTCCCTTTGAAGCTGAAGCCGGCAAGGCATAACGTGTTGACCTGCAATGTTCAGAAGCAGGCTCGATTTTGAGGAGGTCGGCAGATTGACACGCGATCATTCATGGCTTGAGGCATCCTGGCATTCAGTGCGCCCTGCAGGCGTACGCCTTTCGGAGAGATTGAAAGAACCGGGTATCGTAAGCGTTCCCGGTGCTCACGATGCGATGGCCGGGTTATTGGCAAAGGATGTCGGCTTCGAATGCCTTTACCTCTCGGGAGCAGCACTAAGCGCTTCCCTTGGATTGCCCGATCTTGGTGTCCTGACCGAAGAAGAACTGATCGCAGCAACAAAAAGCATATTCCGGGCGACCGGACTGCCGCTGATTGTTGATGGCGACACCGGTTATGGCGAAACACTGAATGTCATGCGTCTTGTCCGCGAGTTGGAAGATGCAGGAGCTGCTGCGGTGCAGATTGAAGATCAGGTGCTGCCGAAAAAGTGTGGCCACCTGAGCGGCAAACACCTAATTCCTGCCGACGAAATGGTTCGTAAAATCCAAGCGGCAAAAAGAGCGAGCCGGAACCTGCTGATCGTCGCTCGCACGGACGCGGCAGCTAACGACATCGAAGACGCCCTAGATCGCGCAAGGCGCTACGCTGAGGCCGGAGCAGACGTCATTTTTCCGGAGGCGCTTTCATCTGATGAAGAGTTTGCCGCATTTTCGAAGGCCATTGAAAAGCCCTTGCTGGCGAACATGACTGAGTTCGGAAGAACGCCGAACCATACGGCCGCCGACTTTGAACGCTTGGGCTACAAGATTGTCATCTGGCCAGTTTCTTCTTTGCGCGTCGCGGCACGTGCAATGACAGATCTGTTTCAAGAACTGGCCCGAAGCGGGACGACCGTCGGACAACTGGACCGGATGCAGACAAGGAAAGAGCTTTATCGGACGATCGGATATGCCGCCTTTGAAGCGCTGGATGAAACACTAGAAAAAAGCAGCCTCCCAAACACGCCCGATACATCAGGCGAGGCCGGCTAACGCCGAGCTTCAAGCCCGCCTGCATAAGTCGCATCGTCCACGGGTTCCAGCCATTCGGCAACCTTTCCATCCAGCTCCTCCTGGATGGCCAGATGGACAAGTGAGGTGTGCGGTCCGGCTCCGTGCCAGTGCTTCACGCCCGGCGGAATCCAGATGACGTCGCCCGGAAGGATCGACAACTTCTCCTGTCCCCAAAGGTGAACAAACCCGGCACCATCCAGAATTTGCAGGGTTTGCCCGAGTGGATGGGTGTGCCAGTTGGTTCGCGACCTCGGTTCAAATGTCACCCGGAGAACCCGGACCCTTGCCGGCGCCGGCGCTTCAATGACCGGATCCTGCCAGACTGTGCCGGTAAAGTACTCCGGATTGGCCCGTTTTGTGGGCCGCGACCCAGCCTCGTAAACGGTCAGAATGCTCATGACGCCTCCTTGCCGGCAGATACGGCGGTCTGCGATTTCCGGTTACCTGGCCAGTTGATCAGAACAACGCCGAGGATGGCAAGGCAAATTCCGGCGAAGGTTTCAATGTCCAGCGTTTCAGAAAGAAAGACCACGCCGAGAACCACACCAACCCCGGACCGCAAATAGGCCTGGCTGGCCGTTCCCATGGCCCCCAGCGTTGTAAGCAGTCGGAAGTAAATCAGAAACGCAAGCGCCGTGCAGGCAGCGCCAAGGATCAATGCCGCGGTCAGGCTTGAAGCGTCAGGGGAAAGGCTCCAGGGTCGATCAACAACAAGGCTGGCGGGAACAAGGACCGCAGAAGCACAAATGAGGGTTCCGGCTGCCGGTACAATTGGCGGCATGCCCACAAACAGCCGCCCACGCAGCGCCGCAAGTCCATAAAGAACCGCGCTGAACAGCACTGCAAGCTGCGGCAAAAGGTTCTGGCCAAGATCCTCCAGGGCTCTGACGCCGACAATCAGAACTATTCCTGCAAAACCGGCCATGGCACCTGTCAGTTGCCGGGCACCGGGCCTTTGTCCGCTGTTCAAAAGCACATAGGACAAGGCAAACACCCATAGCGGAGACGTGGAATTCAGGACGCTGGATACCGCGGTTCCGGCATATTGCTGCCCCCAGGCCAATAGCAGCCAGGGTCCTGCGCTGTTGATCAGCGACTGGACGAAGAACAGCCGCCAAGTCCGCGCATCGAGCGGCATCCGGATACCCTGAATTGACATGATCACTATCAGTATGACCGACGCAAGACTGACCCTGATAGCAATCAGTGTTGCCGGCGGAATGGTGTCCAACGCGATGCCAATCCACATGTAGGACGAGCCCCAAAGCAGCGCCAGACAGCCCAAAAGAGCATATTCAATGGAACGGGATTGCATATTCTCAAGCCACTAACCGTTTACGGCACGGCTGTCTTCAGGAGCTTCAGCCCTGTCATCTATGCCGTAATCGCGAAGAACACTTGCCACCCGCAAACGATAGTCCTTGAAATAGCCGGATCGCCCGGCTCTTTGTGCTTTGCGATGCTGGGTCAATTGCCGCCACTTCCTCAGTGCCTCTTCATCGCGAAAGAAAGACACCGAAAGCAGTTTTTCCGGATTGGTCAGGCTTTGGAAGCGCTCGACGGAGTGGAACCCGTCGATCTCATCGATCAGAGGCCGCAACTCAGCTGCTACATCAAGATAGTCCTGCTTTTTGTCCGCATGCGGGATAACTTCGAATATGACGGCAATCATGCTTGCTTTCCTCCCTCGGCATGCGGCGCGGACGCCAGTTTTAGAAAGGTGCGGTCCTCCCGCAAGATGAATTTCTCCTTTTGGGCAAATTCATAGTTCAATTGCCCGAGAGGATCCGCAGCCAGGCGAGCACGATAGTCTTCATAGGCAGCAAGGTTCTCGATGGAATAAACACCATATGCCAGCGTCGTTGACCCTTCGTGGGGGGCGAAATAGCCGATGAGGTCAGCGCCGCAACGCGGGATCGCCTGCCCCCAGTTTCGCGCATATTCTTCAAATGCTGATTTCTTTGTCGGGTCGATGTGGTAGCGGATGAAACATGTGATCATTGCCGGTTCCTTTTCGTATGGCGTTGCTGCCTTCTGTGTGACATGCTCTGCGACAACAATGCTTCGATAAGGATCGAACCATGAAAGACGGACCAGACATCGCACGCATCGGCGCACTCATCGGAGACCCGGCGCGCGCAAACATTCTCGGAGCGCTGATGAGCGGCAAGGCTTTAACGGCGACTGAGCTAGCCGTTGAAGCCGGGATTACCGGGCAAACTGCAAGCTCCCATCTCAAAAAGCTGATGGAAGGCGGACTGCTGACACAAGCAAAACAGGGACGTCACCGCTATTTTGCTCTCGCGGGACCGGAGGTCGGCGCAACTCTTGAAGCGATCATGGGGCTTGCAGCGCGAAAAGGGCATCTGCGCACCAGAACGGGGCCGAAAGATCCTGCCATGAGAGCCGCTCGCGTGTGTTACGACCACCTGGCCGGAGACATGGCGGTGAGGATTTTCAACAGCCTGCAATCGCGTGATTTCCTTCAAACCTCCTCGGACAAGGGCGGACTTGATCTCACCGTTGCCGGTAAGAACTTCGTCACAGATTTCGGGATTGACCTCGACCATCTGGCTTCAGGCAGACGCCCGCTTTGCCGTGCCTGTCTGGACTGGAGCGAGCGAAGAAATCACCTTGCAGGGAGCCTTGGGGCTGCTTTTCTCACTCGGTTCCAGGAAGAAGGTTGGCTGAGACGTGAAAAGGACAGTCGCGTCGTACACATTTCGGCACGGGGCAACACCGAGTTGAGGAAACTGTTCCCACTTGACTGAAACTGACTGTGACAGGGGCGGAAAAGCTCTTCCCGCTCCACTGCCCGGCATCAACTGCCGGTACCTAGAAACAATGCCATTGTCAGAATGAGGAGGCCTGAGGCCGGGTACGCAAGTCTGCCCGCTCGCGCTGTGTGCTTTTGAAAGAGCCTGGTTGAAGACAGGCACGCATATGCGCTGAGGCACCCCACTCCAACCGTCATCACAGTCACGCAGATGATCATCAGCTGCAGCAAGAGCCCTCTTTCGGGATGAAGGAAAACGGGAAGCAGCGAGCTGTAGAGTGTCAGTGTTTTCGGATTGGTCAGCCCGATCACGAAAGCTGTCTTTCCTGCTCCTGTGCGTTCGCGTACGCAGACCTTCCCTCCAGGTTTAAGTCCGAAAATAAGCACGAAACCGAGCAATCCGAGCAGGAAAATGCCTACCCAGTTCAAATAAGTAAGAAAGTCACGAGACAACGAAACGGCGAAGAAAATGCAGAAACAGGCGGCAGCCAACAAACAGGCATCGCCGGCTTTTGCGGACACAACGCATTTCAATGCTTCGCGCCGGCCATGCATTGCCGCCTGCCCGACTATGAAAAGGGCACTCGGGCCAGGGACTGCCGCAACAATCAGGTATGTCACCACAAAAGTGATCCAATCCACCAACAACATTCACTTACCCCTGAAGCTGGCGAATGAAATGGTGAATTGCGCCCACCGGCACGGATAGTTTTGGGTAAGACATGATCGATGGAGCAGTGCAAACAGACGTTTCGGGCAAAGAAAGTTGAATCTCAATTTCCACGAAACTAAGTGAGTTCGCTGTCTCGCACAGTTCCCAAACAGGAGCTTGACAGACCTCCTGCCGGAAAAAATGCAAGCCCTTTCAGGTGCGGGTCATGTGCCCGTTACCTGGCTGTCCTCCATCTCGAGCAAACACTATGTGATGTCGGCAGGCGATCGAGAATCCGCTCAAATACGCGGGCCATGACACCAGAGTTGACTGCGGCGGAATACTGAACGTCAGATCGGGCGAGAACTTGCGAGAGATATATCGAAGTTGGAATTTCCCGTTCCGCCAAGACACCGGCACCGAGACCTGCGCAATCCCGGCCAAGACTTGTCGAACAGTCACTCAGAAGCAGTCTGGAGGATGTTCTTCACCCTTGCCAGAAGCCAGGTTTGAACCGGCCCAATGCGCGTATTCTTGAGGGTTACGCATTCAACTGGCGGGCTCCAGAGACTGTGCTCAAAACGCAAGTTCAATCTGGTGAGCCGCCCTGACGCGATCGCATCGCTGACGAGATGAGCCGGCAGATAGGACCAACCTATTCCCTGCAGCACCAATTCACGAATGGCATGGAAACTGGTGGCGAACCAAGTGTTCACGGACAAGGCTGGAAACTGGTCCAGCGCACTTCCTTGCGGACTGCGTAACAAGAGCTGGCGAAACGGCAGAAGTTCACTGGCTCCGATGGAGGCGACCTTCGCCAGCGGATAGCCTGGGCTGCTGACGGAGACAAACGGAAGGTTTCCGATAAACGCCTGTTCCAGTCCCTTCTGCACCTTTGTTCCGGAAAACATCAAGCCGATGTCAGCGTTGCCGCTGGAAATAATTTCAGGAATTTCCGGACTGACCGCTGACAGGAATTCGACTTCCGTTGCGGAGAATTTTTTCCCGAATTCAATCAGGTGGTCACAAAGAGACGGCAGCAGGATTGCATCATCCATAGCAATCCGGATACGCGTTTCTTCTCCTGCAAAGAGGCCCTGTGCCGCAGCGTCAAAGTCCTCGACCTGCACCAAAGCTGCCCGCGCGAATGCAAGCAGCCTTTGCCCTTCTTTTGTCAAACCGGGCTTTCGTGTTGTGCGGTCGAAAAGTTCAAATCCCAAGTCCACTTCGAGATTTGAAATCCCAAGGCTGACGGCGGATTGCCCCTTGCCCAACGTTCTTCCTGCGGCCGAAAAACTGCCGGATTCGGCCGCCGCGACAAACATTCTGAGCTGTTCCAGACTGGTCAGGTCACATTCCCTATTATTGATAATTTCAATAGAAACTAACTTAGTTCTATCCGTATTTCGAATTATTTCTCTCGCACTCTTGGTTTGGCACCAAGCGGCGATTGCGCACAACACCTGTCGATACGCGCAAGAAACAGGATCGAAAATGCTTACTCTCTTGCAAATCAATGCCGGTCTTCATGGCCCCAAGTCCACAAGCTCAATTCTGGCCGACGAGGTCGCTGCGACGATCTCCGGCCGGTTCTCGGGAGTGAACCACATCAAGCGGGATCTTTGTGAAAACCCCATTCCACATCTGGATCAGGCCACATTTCAGGGTTTTTCAGGTCCGGTCGTAACGGCCGCTTCCGATGGACTTGCGCTCTCCGACCAACTGATTTCCGAGCTCAAGCAGGCGGACGTGCTGCTGATCGGTGCGCCAATGTATAACTTCATGGTCCCCTCAACATTGAAGGCCTGGATCGACCATGTCGCGCGCGCTGGTGAAACATTCCGTTTTTCGGAAACCGGACCCGTTGGGCTGCTGACGGAAAAGAGGGCCATCGTTGTCATCGCACAGGGCGGTGAATTCCTGGGAACTCCCGCAGATCTTCAGACGGACTACCTCAAGATGGCACTTGGACACATGGGAATAACCGAGATTGAATTTGTCTACGCCATGGGCATGGCAATGGGACCTGACAAGGCGAAGGCTGGCTTCAAGGCTGCACGAAAGAAGATTGCAAGTCTCCTCCAACCGGAACCGGTGTAATCTCCAGCAAGTACTAAGACTGGCCCATGTTGAAGGCCATCCTTGTTCGTCTGAAAGGACGGACACCAGGCGAACGAAAAAAACCCGGCCAGAGCCGGGTTTTTCAGGAGGTGGGTAAACGTTTGGGTATCTCAAACGTTTTGCGGGGTCATCGTTACATTATGTTTTTGGGGCCGTGTCACAATTGGCCCGGCATCAGGTAGTCTTTTTAGACTCCTGAACACTTGGAGAAGCTTCCCGCCAGGAACGATACAACCGCGCCGGCAACCATGGCAGGCGATCCCGATTGTAATCCTGACGATGCTTCACCAGCATCAGTTTTGCCGTATGCACATTCATATTGTTCTCCTTCAGCCGTGCGCTTCCTTTTCGACGCTTCGACCTGTTGAGACTCATATTAGCGCACATTGTGCACTTTACAAGAGCGCACTCGGTGCATTTTTTATTAAATTTTGTTTATATTCCCTACGTCAATTAATTTGGTCAGAAAATAAAAGACCTCCGCAGCTTCATGCTGCGAAGGTCAAATTGTTACATAAACAGTGAGCGCTTTCGGATTATTCGGCAGCTTCCATGCGCGCAGCGTCGTAGTTCAAAATCGGGGCGAGCCACCGCTCGGCATAGGCAATGTCCCACCCTTTCCTTGCGGCATAGTCTTCCACCTGATCTTTCTCGATCTTGCCGACACCAAAGTAGTGGCTGTCAGCGTGGCCGAAATAGAGCCCGGACACCGAAGATCCCGGCATCATCGCCCGGCTTTCGGTCAGCTGGATACCCGTCAGCCTTTCAGCGTCAAGCAGCCTGAAAAGAGTGTCCTTTTCGGTGTGATCGGGTTGCGCCGGATAACCTGCCGCCGGACGGATTCCCTGGTACTTCTCACCGATTATGTCATCGGTTGAAAGGTTCTCATCCGCACCATATCCCCACAGGTCCTTGCGCACGATCTCGTGGAGTTTTTCGGCAAAGGCTTCAGCCAACCGGTCTGCAAGAGCCTGAGAAAGGATCTTGTTGTAGTCGTCCCCTTCCCGTGCGTAGCGGGCCGCAATATCGTCTTCTCCGTGCCCTGCCGTCACTGCAAAGCCACCGACCCAGTCCTTTATGCCGCTATCCACAGGCGCAACGAAATCGCTCAACGCAATATTGGCCCGGCCACCGGCCGTCCGTGACATCTGCTGACGCAAAGTATGAAATGTGCCCAGGGTCTCGGACCGGCTTTCGTCAGTGAAGAGCCGTACGTCGTCCCCCACCGCATTCGCAGGCCAAAGGCAGGCGACACCATTTGCGGTCAGAAGTTTCTTTTCAACGATCTCATCCAGCATCCGGCGGGCGTCATCATAAAGAGCTTTTGCTGCCGGACCATATCGATTGTCGGTCAGAACAGCCGGATACCGTCCCTTGATTTCCCATGTCGAAAAGAAAGGCGTCCAGTCGATCATTGGCACGAGTTCTTCCAGCGGAAAGTTCTCGAACACCGTCGTTCCAAGCTTTCTGGGCGCAACCGGAGGCTTGCCCGAAAAGTCCGGCTTGAAGGCATTTTCCCTGGCAGCGGCAATCGACGTCCGTTTCTGCGTACCCCGGCTGGCGGCGTGCCTTTCAGCGACATCGGCATATTCAGCGCGCACATCCGCATAATACGGCTCTCGCCCGCCCTCGCTCATCAGCTTTGACGCAACGCCCACAGCCCGGCCGGCGTCCGTGACGTAGATAGCCTGTCCGCGCTCGTAGTTCGGGTGGATCTTAACTGCCGTGTGGATCTTTGAAGTCGTCGCCCCACCGATCAACAGCGGAACGTCCAGGCCTTCACGCTCAAGCTCGGCAGCCACATGGCACATCTCATCAAGCGAAGGCGTGATCAGACCGCTCAGGCCGATCATGTCGACCTTCTCTTCCTTGGCGGTTTCCAGGATCTTGGCCGCAGGCACCATCACGCCAAGATCAATCACTTCAAAGTTGTTGCACTGAAGCACAACGCCAACGATGTTCTTGCCGATGTCGTGGACATCGCCCTTTACTGTCGCCATCAGGATCTTGCCAGCAGAAGAGTGACCGGTCAGCCCAAGTTCTTCCTTTTCCTTCTCCATGAAAGGCATCAGATAGGAGACGGCCTTTTTCATCACCCGAGCGGATTTGACCACTTGCGGCAGAAACATCTGCCCGGAGCCGAACAGGTCGCCGACCACATTCATGCCGTCCATCAGCGGACCTTCGATCACGTGGAGCGGACGATCGAAAGCCTGGCGGGCTTCCTCCGTGTCCTCTTCCACGAAATCGGAAATGCCGTGAACCAGCGCATGCTCCAGACGCTTGGCAACACCCCAGGTACGCCAGGTCAGATCGGCTTCGCGCTTCTTGCCGCCTTCACCTTTCCAGCGTTCAGCGGCTTCCAGCATCCGGTCTGTCGCATCATCGCGGCGGTTCAGAACGACGTCTTCACAATGTTCGCGAAGATCCGCGTCCAGGTCGTTGTAAACGGCCAGCTGCCCTGCATTGACGATGCCCATATCCATGCCGCGCTGAATGGCGTGGTAGAGGAACACGGAATGCATCGCCTCACGCACGGCTTCATTGCCGCGGAAGGAGAAGGAAAGGTTCGACACGCCGCCAGAGACATGCGCATGCGGCAGGTTCTCACGGATCCAACCGGTCGCCTCGATGAAGTCCATACCGTAGTTGTTGTGTTCTTCGATGCCGGTAGCGACCGCAAAAATATTCGGGTCGAAAATGATATCTTCCGGCGGAAAGCCAACCTTTTCCGTCAACACCTTGTAGGAGCGCGCGCAGATTTCGGTCTTGCGTTCGAACGTGTCCGCCTGACCGGCTTCGTCGAAAGCCATGATCACAACGGCAGCCCCATAGCGGCGGACAAGCTTCGCCTGTTCAATGAAAGCTTCTTCGCCTTCCTTGAGCGAAATCGAGTTGACGACCCCCTTGCCCTGAATGCATTTCAAACCGGCTTCGATGACACTCCATTTGGAGCTGTCGATCATCACGGGAACCTTGGCGATATCCGGCTCTGCTGCAACCAGGTTGAGGAACGTGACCATCGCCTCTTCGGAGTCCAGGAGGCCTTCGTCCATGTTGATATCGATGATCTGCGCGCCGTTTTCCACCTGCTGGCGGGCAACATCAAGCGCAGTCGAATAATCACCTTCCTTGATGAGCTTGCGGAAGCGGGCCGATCCGGTCACGTTGGTGCGCTCACCGACGTTGACGAAATTGGTTTCGTCGGTGACCACAAAGGGCTCAAGCCCGGACAGACGCATATGGCGGTCGATTTCCGGGATTTCACGCGGTTTCTTGTCCGCGACCACCTCGGCAATTGCCTTGATATGCGCCGGTGTGGTTCCACAACATCCACCAACCACATTCACAAGTCCTGCAGAGGCGAACTCCTCGATCAGTCCGGCCATATGCTCCGGGCTCTCATCGTATTCGCCGAATTCGTTCGGCAGACCGGCGTTGGGATAGGCACAAACCAGCGTATCGGCGACACGGCCCAGCTCGTCCACGTGGGCGCGCATTTCCTTGGCACCAAGCGCGCAATTCAAGCCGATGGTGAGCGGGTCGGTGTGACGAACGGAGTTCCAGAAAGCTTCCGGCGTCTGACCGGACAAAGTCCGGCCGGAAAGGTCTGTGATCGTGCCGGAAATCATGATTGGCAGGATCTTGCCGGTTTCTTCAAACACTTCCTCGATTGCAAAAAGTGCGGCCTTGGCATTCAGCGTATCGAAAATCGTCTCGACCAGCAGAATGTCGGCCCCGCCGGCAATCAGACCACGAACGGCTTCACCATAGGCAATGCGCAGGTCATCGAAAGAAACCGCGCGATATCCCGGGTTGTTGACATCCGGCGAGATCGACGCTGTCCGGTTGGTCGGTCCGAGCGCTCCGGCAACAAAGCGCGGCCGGGACGGATCCTTGGAGGCAACAAGATCACATGCCTCGCGCGCCAGCTTCGCACTTTCGAAGTTGAGCTCATAGGCCAATTCTTCCATACCGTAATCGGCTTGCGCGATTGTCGTTGAAGAGAAGGTGTTGGTCTCCAGAATATCAGCGCCCGCTTCCAGATAGTCGACGTGGATCTTCCGGATCGCGTCAGGCTGAGAAAGACTGAGAAGGTCATTGTTGCCTTTGACATCGCTTGGCCAATCGGCAAACCGCTCACCCCGGTAATCGGCTTCATCCAGTTTCAACAGCTGAATCTCAGTCCCCATCGCACCGTCAAGCACGAGAATACGGGTCTTGGCGAGGTCACGAAGGCGCTCAAAAGCGTCGGACTTGATCACTGGTGTTTCCTTCCGGATGATCTTTATCGGTTATCTTTTGTCAGGCGATCCGCATTCACGAATTGCCTTTGTAATTCGCGATTTGAAACTGGGGTCCGCACCATCAGGCATCGCGTAATAGCCTGATGATGCTTCACTTTTGCCCTTCAACCTCTTGGAAATGAGGTAGAGCAAACGAGTATGGACCCAGCTCTTGCTTTCAGGCCGCCGCCTTTTCCGGCGCGCCCTGCCCCATGCCGAGCATGTGGCAAATCGCGTAAGTCAAATCGGCACGATTCATCGTGTAGAAGTGGAAGTCGTTGAGACCACGGTCGACCAGATCCATGACCTGCTCGCAGGCAATAGACACACCTACCAGCTTGCGGGTTTCCGGATCATTCGCGAGACCGGAGAACCGGCGCGCCAGCCACTGAGGGATCGAGGTGCCGCACTTGGCGGAGAAGACCATGGTCTGTTCGAAATTCTGGATCGGCAGAATACCGGGAATCACCGGGACATTGATGCCGGCGGCAGCAATCCGGTCCAGGTAAGCGTCAAACAGATCGTTGTCGAAGAAGTACTGAGTGATGATCCGGTCCGCACCGGCGTCCACCTTGCGCTTCAGGTTGTCAATCTCGCTCTGCCAGTTACCACTCTCCGGGTGCTTTTCCGGATAACCGGACACGGAGATATCAAAATTCGCGATCTTTTTGATGCCGGCGACAAGATCGGATGCATAGGCATAACCACCTTCATGCGGCACATAGCGGGAGCCGATGCCTTCCAACGGATCGCCACGCAGCGCAACCAGATTGCGCACGCCGAGGTCCCAGTAGTCTTTCACGATCGTGTCGACCTCGTCGCGCGAAGCCCCTACACAGGTCAAGTGGGCCGCAGGCGCCAGATCGGTTTCTTTCAAAATCCGTTCAACCGTCTTGTGGGTCCGCTCCCGTGTCGATCCGCCAGCACCATAGGTGACCGATACGAAAGATGGGCTCAGCGGAGCAAGACGCTGCACGGTGTTCCAGAGAGTATTGGCCATCTTGTCGGACTTAGGCGGGAAAAACTCAAAGGAGGCCGTGATCGGAGAGAGTGCGGCCTGGTGCGACCGGCGGGAGGAAATGTCTGTCATATCAAGCGACCTCTCGGGACGTGTCTCGGGCTGGCCAGTCGGTAACGACACGTCGGTCGCGAGCAAGCCACAGCGTAACGGTTAGATTGGAATTGGTTTCATCACCTGGAACGAGGTCCGTGACCTGCTCCAGATCAAGGTCGAGTGCCTCCAGCCAGCGCTCCATCTGGTCATGAGCGAAGCCGAGCCGGCGATGCGCATGCTTGTCGCGCAAAAATTCCAGCTCATGTGGGGCAAAATCAATAATCATCAGTCGGCCGCCGGGCCTCAACGCGCGGGCCGCCTCGGCCAGTGCCCGGGCCGGATCGTCCAGGAAGTGCAGAACCTGGTGAATCGAAACCACATCGAAAGAACGAGGCGGAACATTCAGGGCGTAAACGTCACCATGGCGCACCTGGGCGTTGGTAAGCCCCGCTTTTGCGAGATTGGCGCGAGCAACAGCAAGCATGTCATGCGAAGCATCGATGCCGAGTGCCGAGACATACTGGTCGGCAAAGACTTCAAGAAGTCGGCCAGTTCCGGTTCCAAGATCCAGGAACGACTGGAACGGCTTGTCGCCCAATGCAGTCCGCATCGCTGTTTCAACGTCTTCTTCAGATACGTGAAGTGAACGCTCCCTGTCCCAGGTAAGAGCTCTTGCTGCGAAGAAAGCCGCTGCTTCTTCGGCCTTGGCCTTTCGAATTGCCTGAAAACGCTCCTGGTCAGCTGCAAGCACCGGATCTTCCTTGGAAATCCGTGCAACGAGCCCTCTTGCCAACTCACCTTCAGGTCCATCGGCCAGACGGTAATAAACCCAGCTACCTTCCGGGAAGCGCTGTATCAGGTCAGCTTCGGCCAGAAGCTTCAAATGACGGGAGATGCGCGGCTGGCTCTGCCCAAGAATCGCTGTGGCGTCCTTGACCGTCAGTTCGCTCTCCGCAAGCAGGGCGATCAGACGCAAGCGCGTCGCCTCGCCAACAGCCCGAAGCGCGGCAAGGGTATCATCTACAGACAGGGTCGGTTCATCAGTCATGCGCGTTGCCATCAATGTCGATATAAAGATATCTTTATATCAATCTGCGAACAGATGCAAGCGACTGAAATAAAACCGACGCAGAATGGTCCAAATTCGCCCAACGCGGCCAATTTGATGAGTTTCCGTCCCCAAAACAGCAGAGTTTGGGAAAGCCAAACTGAAAAACAGCATGCTTGGAATGTGGGAAGCGCGCGCGATTACAAATTGAAGCTGGTGAAAAACGTCACATGAGTTCTCGGGCAGCGGCTGGAAAAGGCCGCACCCGCTCAGCCGCCTCCCTGAAGGCGTTCGGACAAATTATGAGAGAATCGATCGAGGCTCGCCCGACAATTGTCGCGTGCCGGGTCCCTGGTTATGACGCTTCCAGCTGAAGCATATGATCGAAATCACCCGTTTTCACGCAATCAGGCAAATCTTCCAATGACCCAAGTTCAGTTCCCACCAACTCGCGCTCATAGAGCCTTTGGATGTCGCTGGTATCGACTGTCTGTCCATGCACTACGGACTGAAGCTTCGTTCGAAAAGCCTCCTGCCCTCCCATGGAAGAAAAGTGCCAGCCCGCGTTCGGAACAATTTTCACGGGTCGGCTGATGCCCGACAGGTTGTTGTTCCGGATACGCAGCAATGGCTGCGCCACGAATCCCGGCACATAGGACTTTTTCGTCATGCGCGCCTTGGTTCGTCGAAGCTGTTGCGGCGTGGTGAGATACTTCTTTTCGATCATCCGCGATCCAAGAAGCCAGCTCTTTTCAGGAACAATCCGATTAAGATGGTGTTTGTGCAGGCTTTGCTCGAAAACCAGCAACTTCCCCTTGTAGAGCTGCCGGGTCAGAACATCTTCCAGAACGGTTTTGCGAACAATTTCGTCTACGTCGGATAGCAGGATCAGGTCATTTGGAGTGCAAGTGTCCAGTGCACGGGCAATGCAGTTACGCTGAAAGTTCTCTCGTTCCCAATCCTTTTTCCGCCGGTTCTTGTAGACCCCCAGCGCAGGGGGCAACTCGTCAGGAAACTCGACCTGCAAATCGATGATTTTGTCAGACCACTTGGCAAACCGCTCGCGGTTTTCATCGAAGTAGTAAGGCTTCGTACCGCCTCTTTGGGTCTGATTTGCCTCCACCAGAACGAAATGGTCTACGTGATCGCCCATTTCACGCAGGCGGATCTCCAACAGATCAAATTCGTTGTGAAAGACAAAACAATCGAAAAGCTTCATGTAACCTTTGCCTCAAAGGCTCTTCCAGAGCCTGAATTGCGCGCGCATCGCCTTTTCCTGCAGAAAGCGCTTTAGCTTGAATGCCGTGCTCAACTCAAGTCCGTCAGTGGAATAGCTTCCAGACAGAAAGACTTCGTCAAACCGTTTCATGACTGCCGCCGGGCGATAACATTCCACAGACGCACGTGCCAAGTCGGCGTCACTCGCAGATGGCCTATAGTTTGTCAAAAGGTGCAACAGGTCCTTGTGTGTCCTGTAAACCCAATCCGGCTTCGGGCTCATGCAGACATGGTTCTGGTCCATGCCGCCAGCCCAACTGAAGACCGGTTTGCCGAACATCAGGAACTCGGCAATGGCAAGGCCGAAACTTTCGCCGATCTTCTTGGCATTGAGGCCCGCATCGCAGCTGGCAATGAAGCGCACCTTTTCCTCAGGCTGAACGACCGGAGGCAGGAACAGCGCACGCGGATGTTCGACAAACTGTTCAGTATTCACAAACAGGAAATACAGATTGGAGCGGCGCTCCAGCGCTTCACTGACTGCCTTGTGCGCAAATGGGACATTGAACTGATCAAAGCCCCCATAACGACCAACGACAAACGCGTCTTGGGGAATGGCCAGTTCTTCACGCAGGTCGCCAACCGCATCCGGCAGCTCGACAATATGCGGAACGGCCGGCGCCCTTCCTCCCGTCATCCACTCCGCCAACCAGTCGGACACATAAGCATAAACATCACCATGCGGTTCAAAATGACGGAAAACAGCGTGGACGCCCGAACGGTGAGCAGTAATATCGAGCGACCGTTTCCTGCCGTCGCGGATGAAGTAACAGAAGTCCAAATTATACGGTTCGCTGACGGTCCGCGCGTCGCGATCCAATGGAAGCGGAACAAGGCTCAACGATTTCCTGAATTTTTCAACGACGGCCGGATTGCTGCCCTTCTCGCTGTAAAAGACGAAAGCCTCGTGACCGAGTATGTTTTGAGCACCGAGAGCATAGTCATAAAGCGCAACGCTCATGCCGCGTTCGTTTATGGCTCCGGCCTGAAAGCCGATCCGCATTCAAATACCGCTAGTTTGGTTCGCCGGGACCGATAACGGATTTCAGGGCTGCGGTCCATGGGAATACGCAAATCGAATGAGGGCGATACGGATCGCCCCCATCTCTGCACAGTGGGTCAGATCTGGTCTGCCGAACCGCCACCATTCGGATCGAGTTCTTCTTCACTGATAACACCCGCCGCCGCTGCGCCTGCAGCGGCAGCCTGCGCTGCCGCTTGAGCGGCTGCCCGGGCAGTTTCAGGAGATACCTGCCCGTTTTCCTCATCAGTTCCGGCGACACGAACAGTCACCTGGCGGTGTGCGAACTTGATACCGTTTTTCTCAAAAAGATCGCGCAAGCCTGCGTAAACGACTTTGCGCAGCTCGAACTGTTTGCCGGGTTTGGTGGTGAATTTGACCCGCGCGATCATGGCCGAGTCTTCCATCGACAAGATACCCTGGGATTTCAGCGGCGCCAGGAACATCGGACCGTAATACTCATCTTCAAGAAGTTCCTTGCCGAAGTTCTTGATGATCTTGCGCATCTTTTCCACGTCGGTGTCGTAGGTCACGCGGAAGCCGAGCTTCATCACCGCCCAATCGCGCGAGAAGTTTTCGACCTGTTGAATTTCGCCAAAAGGAACCGTTGTCAGAGCCCCTCTGTGGTGGCGAAGCTGCATCGACCGGATCGAAATTTTCTCCACCACGCCCTTGGCACTACCGATATCGATGTACTCACCTTTCCGGAAAGCATCGTCGATCAGGTAGAATGCACCGGAGAAGATATCCCGGATAAGCGTCTGCGCACCGAAGCCGATTGCAAGACCAACCACACCGGCACCGGCAAAGAGCGGAGCAATGTTCACTCCCAGTTCCGAGAGCACGACCATCGCCGCGATTACAACGATGGTAATAAGCAGGAAGTTCCGGAAAATCGGGAGCAGCGTTGCAATCCGGCTTTCACCGGCTCCGCCAACTTCAACTTCCTCATCCTGCTCCGCCGGCGCTTCCTTGGCGATCTGACGATCAATCACGATCTTCACCGCCTCGTAAGCCATGTACCCGAGGAACATCACCAGAAGGACTTCAACAAAAGAGCCGATCAGCGACCCGCTTCCGGCAAGCGGGAGCCCCCACCAGGCAGCAAGAAAGTCGAGTGACCCAAACAGGACCAGAATGGCCGCACCTCGGTCGAACAGGTCCCGGAAAGGTGACCGCTGCGCTTCCAGGTCAGCTACTTCGGCGCGAGCCTGCGCCATCGCGCTTTCAGGGTCTTCTTCACCACCACTTTCACTCTCTTCCAGACGCTGGATATCTTCGGCGATTTTTGCCTGCGCATCTGCCGTGTCCAGACGGGGCAGCAATACCCGATCGATAAGCAGAATCAGGAGACCGTAGGCGATTGCCGCCATCAGGATGACTTGAAGCGGCGCTCCGACAAGGCCCGTCGCGTCGGGCAGATCCAGCAGAATACGGACAGCGGAAATCCCCCAGGCGACCAAGAAATAGAAGATTGCGATGAAGTGCCAGATATTCGCCAACACCTTACGCCAAACCGGGGCGGCATTTCCGTCTTCGCCCCTGATAAGACGAGCAATCACCTTGCGATAGATGATCGAGATACCGATCAGGATGAGCATCGACAAAGCAGACGCTGCGATAAGAGCGATCTTGTGCGCTTCTTCCGATAGACCAAGCCGCTCCATCCAGAGGCAAAAGGCAATGGCGACAAGCGACACGCCGGTTCCAACGAGCAAGGCCCTGTAGAGACTGTTGGCCTCTTGATCGGAAAGCTTCAAGAGACGATGACTTTCCGCATCCGGCGCCAGCAGGTTCAGGAAAACAATCCGTATACACATGAACACCGAGACGACGCCAAGAACGACAAGAGCAGTCTTGTTGGCGGCTTCAAGCCCGGTTCCGATCATGAGATAGACGACGACGGCGATCGCAAAGAACAGAACCACCCCGACGATCATCAGCAACGCGCGGAGATAGAGATAGATGATCTTGTCGGACCTGCTGAAGACATCGGCCCGATACATGCTTGCAAACTGTCGCCTGCCCCAGCGGGCAAGAAGAGACGATGCAGCCAGCCCCAGGACAACGGCAACAACAATGTCTAGCAGCGCTTCCGGGATCCAGCTCAGACCGCGATCCTCGCCTTCCGCCTGCAAGGTGGTCAACATCGTGTCGTGAATGGTGGGGATCTCTTTCAGAATGGACTTGAAGACGTCTCGTGCGGCAACAGCTTCGTCAACAAATTCATCGACGTCCTGTAAAATTCCGGCCCCTTCCCCTGCTTCACTGTCAGGATCGCTGTTGGCGTCCTTAACATCTTCTGCAACCTGATTTTCCGCTTTCGGCGCCTCTGTGTCGCTGGAAGACGTCATTCCGGAGATAACCCCGGTGATGCCTTGCGCCTGCGCCTGTCCCGATACTCCGGTCACCGAGAAAGCAAAGGCCAGAAAGATAGCCAGAAGATACGCTTTGACCCAAGACGACATGCTGTCGGCATCAAATCGATAAAAAAGAATGCTTAAAGTGCGCATATCGGCCCCACGATGAATCGCAATGTAAATCTGCTTCTCTGTTAAGCACGGTTCAGCGGTTTTTGAAAGAAATCGAACCTTGAAACAAAAAAGGAAACGGCCCGATCCTGAAATCGAGCCGTTTCGCTAATTGCCTCAAGACATATCCGTCAGTTCAGGACGTTGGCGTTCCAGTGTGCGATCTTGCGCTTGGCTTCTGCGATTGTCATGCGCTCGTACATGGCCATTGCGTTGCTGCGAACTTCAGGTGTCAATCGATGCCGCCAGGGACCGATGGTCAACAAAGACCCGATTGTGATTGAGGAAAAGCCAGACGCCTTTGCCAGTACAACGAAGGGTTCGGGATTTGGACGAACCATCCAGTGGCTGACTTCCTCGACACCACAGCGCACCAGCCAGGCAAAAGTTGCGACGGCCTCGGCAAACCTGTCTTCTGAAGCGAAACGGCGCAATGCAGCTTCGTTCACCATGCCTCGCTTGGCGAGCAACAGTACCCGGCTGCGCGCCGTTTCAAAATCATAGCGCCCGAGCCAGTACTGGTTGGACATGCGCTGAGCCGCGATGTCAGCTGCTTCATCCAGCTGCTCGGCTTCCTCACTGCGGCCGCTTGCATGCAGTTTCTTGCGAACTTCTTCGCTCGCAACGGCAACAAGGCTTGCGATGTGGGTTTCAGCCAGATCGCCGCGCTCACTCAAGGAGAGCTGCAGGGTCGCATCGGAAGCAGCATCACTGATCAACGCCATGATGGAAGCATCCGACAGGGACGCCCCGTCATTGCTGGCGATCTTCCGCTTCACCTTAAGATCGCCCTGCCGCACCAGAATGTCGGTCACGTTCTCGGAAAGGATTTCTCTTTGCGCAATGGCAAAGCAATGAGTGCTGCCGCGCTTTTCGGCAATCTCGATCAGGTCCGTGTCCCTGAGAACAGTCGACCGGACGAGGATCGGTTCAGCGACTTCGATATCATCGTCTGCAAGACGGCGGATCGTTTCTTCCGGTCCGCGGCGCAAGCTGGACATCTGCTCCGCGACATAACGCCGAACTTCGGATTCGACCATGTCAACAAGACGCAAGAGCACCGAGTCGTAGATATCAACCTGCTCATCCGAACAACGGTCGGATGTAAGAGCGAACAGTGTTGCGACATGTCGGGCCAGTTCCGCCCTCCGCGCGCTTCCAGCTTCACCGGTCAGCTCCGAAAAGTTCACCAGCTCTGTTTTCAACGCTTCAGTCATACTTCGATACCAGTTCTCAATTTATGCCTCTTCGGCGGTGGTACCAAAAGATGAAGCTGAGAATTAAAGAAGAGAGAAACGTGAGTTTGGCGAATGTAATTGTCTTTTTGTAAATCTTTCCGAGAATTCTAATCGGATTTTATGCGTACACTACAAACAACTGAAAAAAATAGATTTTTCGCCTTGCAAGCCTTCTGAATTGGCCTCAATTCCAGGCAAAAAAACATCAAAAAAAATCCAAAAAAAACTACTTTTTTCGACTTTCCAGGCCTGGTTCTGCCGCCACCCTTCAGACTTTGTTAAAGACTGTCCGCTCGATTTTTTTCACAAAAATCACACGGTTCATGATCCGGTTTCTCTTCCGTCTTCGTTGCTTTGTGGCGATCGAAGGCGAGAGCACGCGACCCAGTTCAACTCGGGTTGCATGCTGAAACTGCGATCCGCTTCGGTAAAGCACACTTCGAGTTGAATAAAAAAATATTTTCCTTTCTTTATTGACAGAACGAGTTCGGAACCCAGATAGAAAATGTGATTAGTTTAGAAATTGGAGAGAGCACATGTCGACACATCCACCTCTTATCGTGCCTTCTCGCCAATCATCGAGCCCTGCCCTTGCTCTTGTGCAAGCGACGATCAACGCGGTTGCAAACTGGCG
Source organism: Pseudomonadota bacterium (assembly GCA_039195965.1). Taxonomy (GTDB): domain Bacteria; phylum Pseudomonadota; class Alphaproteobacteria; order Rhizobiales; family Stappiaceae; genus Roseibium. The sequence goes on along the minus strand of JBCCVB010000017.1, from coordinate 32,990 downwards.
GCATCCACGCAGGAAAAACATCCTCCGAAGCACTTTGCCGCATGATCTGCTTTCCGATGTTCTCTCAGACAATGATCTGAGGCCTTGCGAACCGCGAAAAGTCGCCCCCTATGTCAGTGGCACAGGACTCGAGTGAGCAAAGAACAGGCATCTTCCGCTCTGCAGAAAGAGCCCAAAAGAAAAACCGGCGCCGATAACGCCGGTTTCTTTTTTGTCCTGCCAGCTCCAGTCTTTATTCCGCAGCTTCCAGGAAAACCTTTGAATGCTCGACATCATCGCTGCCGCCATCATCGGTCTTGTTCAGTTGCTCAAGCAATAGCTGACGTTTGTCGGCGGCTTGTTCCAGATTGACCTCCTTGACCGGACCGAACCCTCGGATCATGTCCGGAACACGTGCCAGTTCCACCAACAAACCATAGTTGCCGTTCGGCAATCTCTTCAGTATCTCCGCAACGTCACTTTCGTATTGGCTGATCAACGCACGTTCCGCCTTGCGTTCAGCTGTTCGGCCGAATGGATCATACCATTTACCGCGCGCGCTCTTGAATTTCGCAAGCAGATCGAAAGCCTTGAACACCCAGGGGCCAAAGGCGATCTTTTCGGGACGGCCGGTTTTGGGATCCTTGCGATTGGCAAGGAGCGGCGGCGCAAGATGAACCTTGAGCTTCCTCGGATCTTCAAAACGTTGTGCGATCTTCTCCTTGAAGGCCGGATCCGAGTAAAGCCGCGCGACTTCATACTCATCCTTGTAGGCCATCACCTTGTAGAGCAGATCGGCAACGGTCTGCGTCAGCCGCAGCGTTCCTGTTCCGTGAACCTCATCTGCCAGTTTTACCTTCGCCATGAGCTCGCGGTAACGGGCAGCATAGTCAGCATCCTGATAAGCCGTCAGCTCTTTCGCGTTGAACGCGATCTTCTCATTCAAAGTGAACGACTTCGGCTTTGCCTCGGTCGGAAGCGCCTTCAGAAGCTTCTCCGGGTGCGCAGCCAAGATCCGACCGGCACGGAAGGCCTTGATGTTGTTGGCGACAGCAGCACCGTTCAGCTCCAGAGCCATTTCAATCGAATGATCGGAAACAGGCAAAGCGCCTCCCTGGTAGGCCATGCCCACCAACAGCATGTTGGCGTAGATAGCGTCACCCAGGAGTTTTTCGGCAATTTCAGCAGCATTCATGGCAAGATAGGTGCCGGACGCTTCACGCAAGGCGGCATCCATACGCTTTTCGTCAAAAGACAGTGTCTGCTTCAACACGAATTCAGCAGTTGGCGCCACTTTTGTATTGGCGACGGTCAGCGTGTGACCGCGATGCGCCAACGAAAGCTGATCCGCATTGGTAGCAACCACCATGTCGCTGGCGATCAACAGGTCAAGACTTGCAGCCGGGACACGAGGACCTTCAATGGACCTGTCACTGGCGGCGAACCGGACGTGAGACGTAACCGGTCCACCCTTCTGTGCAAGGCCGGTCATATCGAGGGTCGACGCCTGCTTGCCATCCACATGCGCAGCCATTGCCAGAACAGCACTGATGGTGGTCACACCCATGCCGCCAATGCCGGCAACCAGGGCGTTCCGGGTACGCTCAAGGGACGGCAGCACCGGCTGCGGCAATTCTTCAACGAGGCCGTCAATATCGACCTCTGCTCTTTTCGGCTTCTTCAGAGTCGCTCCGTCGATCTCGACAAAGGACGGGCAGAACCCCTTGATGCAGGAGAAGTCCTTGTTGCAGCTGGACTGGTTGATCACCCGCTTTTCACCAAACGGGGTTTGCAATGGCTCAACCGAAAGGCAGTTGGACTGGACGGAGCAGTCACCACAGCCTTCACATACCCGATCGTTGATAAAGAGCCGCTTGTCCGGATCGGGAAACTGACCGCGCTTGCGCCGCCGACGTTTTTCCGCTGCGCAGGTCTGGTCGTAGACGATGACCGAAACACCCGGGAAGGACTGCAGTTCTTCCTGGACATCCATCAGCTCGTCCCGGTGATGAACCTTTGTACCCGGGGCAATCGGTGTCCAGGAACCATAGTTTTCCGGGTTTTCGGATACGATCGCAATGCGCTCGACACCTTCAGCTTCCAGCTGCCGTGTGATCTGAGGGACAGTCAGCTGACCATCAACCTTCTGACCGCCGGTCATGGCAACCGCGTCATTGTAGAGGATCTTGTAGGTAATCGGCACTTTCGATGCGAGCGACTGCCTGATCGCCAGAATTCCGGAGTGAAAGTAAGTTCCGTCTCCGACATTTGCAAACACATGACTGTCGCCCGAGAAAGGCTGTTGCCCGACCCAGAGAACACCCTCACCGCCCATGGCAATCTGGCCTTCGGTCGTACGGCCCGCCATTTCGGTCATCGCATGACAGCCGATACCGGGCATGGACCGGGAACCTTCCGGTGTCTTGGTGGATGTGGAATGCGGACAGCCGGAGCAGAAGTAGGGAATGCGGGAAGCGCGCTCTGCGTGACCTTGAGCCCACATGGCCTGTTTGGTCATCCGGGTCGCGACGGAACGCATTCTTTCCGAAACCGCCTCGTCAGGCAGCCAGGTCATCAGGCCTTCAATGAGCTCCGCTACGGATATTTCAAGCACATCCGACAGGAACGGAGTTCCGTTGGGTCGATGCTTGCCCCAGATCTCCGGTCGGCTCATTTCGGCCCAGTGATAGGAAATGTTCTTGATCTGCGGCTCCATGAAGGCCCGCTTGTGTTCCACCACCAGCAAACGCTCCGCGCCGCGGGCGAAATCCCGTAGTCCCAACGGCTCGAGTGGCCAGGTCATCGCGACCTTGTAGACGGCAAGGCCCAGCGCCTTGGCCTTTTCCTCGGAGAGGCCCATCAGTTCCAATGCCTGAAGCAGATCCCGGTAAGCCTTGCCGGATGCGACGATGCCCAGCTTTACCCTGCGCCTTGTGCCGAAGGTTACGCGGTCAAGTCCGTTTGTGCGCACATAGTTCTGTGCAGCCGGTATCCGAAGATCCCGGACCAGACGTTCGGTCTCCAGGCGGTTGCCAAGAAGCAGATCGCGGTTCTGGCGGTAATCCTTGCGAGGGTCACCCTCAAGTGGCCGCACAAGACGCAAGCGGTCCGGAGAAACATTGATCGTCGCCGAGGCATCCATTGTATCGGCAATACAGATCAGTGCTGTCCAAAGACTGGTGAACCGGGACATTTCCAGGCCATGAAGTCCGTAGTCCAGCACATCCTGAATGTCCGAAGGATTGAGCACCGGGATTTCCGCGTGTTCGAAGAAAAACTCGCTCTGCGCAGGGAGGATCGAGGATTTTGCCAGGTGATCGTCACCGGCAAGGGCCAAAACACCACCGTTCCGATCTGTTCCCGACGCATTTGCCTGTCGCAGAACGTCGCCAGCCCGGTCAACACCCGGCGCCTTGCCGTACCAGACGCCAAAGACACCGTCATAGTCCGTCGGCCGCCCGGAACCTCCTTCACCGCGTAACTTCTGACTTCCCCAGACCGCAGTCGCGCCCAGTTCCTCATTCACGCCGGGTTTGAAGATAACGTCATAGCCTTTCAGATGACGTTCGGCCCGCATCAACTCCGTGTCGTATCCGGCAAGTGGAGATCCACGATATCCAGACACGAAGCCACCGGTTTTCAAACCCGCCTTGTGATCCAGCCGGGCCCGGTCCAGAACCAGACGGACAAGCGCTTGTATGCCAGTCAGATAGACCCGTCCTTCAGTCGCGACATATTTGTCTTCCAGGGTCACGGGTGGCATATGCACATTCATCCGACTTTCTCCTCAACCGTCGATTTGAGCGGCTGCTTCCCCCTGCAACCTCACTTCAGATAAATATCATCCTTTTCACGGGCAATTTCTGTGCTATCGTCACGGGCAATCACCCAGAGGCCGCATAAAAATTCCTAAAACCGACGATGACCGACAAATATCTTCTCGACCCTTCTGACATTCGCGTGCTCCGCGTTCTGCAAAGGGACGCTTCGCTATCCATTGCGGAAGTCGCAAAGGAAGCGGGAATGAGCCAGACGCCGTGTTGGCGCAGGATCAAACGCCTGAAGGAACAGGGCATTATTCGTCAGATAACAGCCATTATCGACCGGGAATCGGTTGGTCTTGGCTTTGTCGCCTATTCCTTCGTCAAACTTGCCGTTCCAAGCCGAGACAACATGGAAACGTTTGACAAGCTGGTTCATCACTGGCCGGAAGTTGTTACGTGCGAACGCATCACCGGCGCAGTTGACTACCTTATCAAGGTCGTCACTGATGATATCAAAACCTACGACAATTTTCTTCGTTTGAAGCTTCTGGACAATACGCTTGTCTCAGACGTGCAGTCCCGCATTGTCGTCAATACCGTCAAGGACACGGTCGCCCTGCCGCTGCGCGAGAACTAAGGGGCAGGAAACAGGAAGTCTGACGCCGCATTTTTGTCCGACCATCGTATGATCGGGCCGTCTCAAGGCCGCCGTCAGACTACCAGGCTGCTTCTTTTGCAGAAGCCTAGTCGTCCTCGATCCGGGTCACTTGACCGGAATGAGGGTCGATCTTGATTTCCAGCTTTTCGCCTTCCAGCGTCACTTCAGCTTCGATGCGGTCAGTTTTGACTTCGATTTCCCGTATCAGGTAGCCGCTGTTTTCCAAACTTCTGGCAATGTCGGAAACCGAGAGGCCGATCTTGTCACCAGGCCGGATCTCTGCCGACGCAATTGCGTTGAGGCTTAAGAATACGGTCGAGGCGAGTACACCTGCTTTTGCAAGGTGGCTGACAGAGGTCATTTTGTTTCTCCAGATTTGCATCGGCTTTGCCGTTGAACTTGAGAAACGAAGTGGGAATGACCTGTACGATTACAAATTAACAATCGTACAGGTCATTAAAATATCAAGGGAGTTTCGCACATCGTGCCATCTCAAGGCGCCTAGACCGCAAACCTGGTAGGAGAGAGACCGGAAGGATCAGTGACGGGCGTCTTGTTGCTGATGAGTTCGGCCAATATGCGACCGGTGATAGGACCAAAGGTGAAGCCGTCATGGGCATGGCCGAAATTGAACCACAGTCCCTTGTGTTTCGGTGACGCTCCCACAATCGGCAACGAATCCGGCAAACAGGGCCTCGACCCAAGCCATGGTTCGTCCTGAAGGGCTCGTCCCAACGGATAGAGTTCCTCTGCCCGGCGCCTGGCAAGTTTGATGACATTTGGATTGGGTGGTGCGTCCCTTTCGGCGAGTTCCACACCAGTGGTCAAACGGATGCCCTTGTCTGTAGGTGTCATCGCAAAACCGTTCTCCACATCCACCACCGGCCGGGACAGGGACACCCCCGCCTGCGGCTGAAAATGCATGTGGTAGCCGCGTTTCACGGCCAGTGGATAGGTTTCGCCAAGTTTGCTCAGCACATCCATCGACCAGGACCCGAGCGCAATGACGGTGTGCCTGGCTGTGATGGTTCCACGTTCGCACTCAAGAGACCAGCTTCCCCGCTGATTTTGCAACTTACGCGCATCTCCGCGAAAATAGGCCCCGCCTTCCTGGACGTATCCACGCCAGAAAGCATCCACCACCGCCCCCGGGTTCGAGACGGAACAGCTTTCGGTCCAATGAACCGCATTGAGATCAGGAAGTTTCAGCCCCGGCTCAAGTTTGTTCACATCTCCCAAAGCCAGTTCTTCATAGTCGACCCCAAAAACCCTGGCATAATACCTTTCAATTTCGCTTTCCTTGAAGGAGCCCCTGCTTCGGTAAACGTGAAGCCAGCCTCCCATGCGGTAGAACCTGTCTGCGATTGTGGACCGTGCAAGATCGAGATGTTCCTGCACAACCAGTGCCCTCAAGGGTGCTACCGTCTTGGCATAATGCTCAACACTTCCGCCGCTGCTGGCCAGGTGGTAGCGGCGCAGCCAGGGGAAGAGACGCACCAGCGTTGGCAGGTCATAGGAAACCGCGCTGGATTGCTTGAGAAAGATGCCAAGGAGTTGCTGCGGGTTGGTGGGAACAGCATGCGGCGTAAATCCGTTTCGCTGAACGATACCGGCATTCCCGAATGACGCTTCACCGCCCGGATGTTTCCAGTCGACAAGCGCAACATCGAGACCTAGCCTGTGAAGGTGAATTGCGGTGGATACTCCCACAATCCCTGCACCGAGGACCATGACATCAAAGGTTTTGGATTGCCGTGCCTGTTTTGTCATGCCCATTCCGGCTGAGACCAAATTTCGATTAATCTGGCGTCCAGGTGCCGGATCCTTTATGAGGCGCAAGGTGCCTGCCACACTGCGCGGTTTCAGGAGACAAGTTTAGATGATTCGAATGCTCGCGGCAGGTTTGGCTTGGATCGGACGCCACGGAACTGCGGCTCTGGCTGTGAGCATCTTCATTGGGATGGCAGTCCCTGCCCTGTCTGCTTATCTGCGTCCCTATCTGCCTGTTGCCGTTTTCAGCCTTTTGACCCTTGCTTTCCTGCGCGTTGATCAAAATGCGATCAGACAAAGACTGCGGCGGCCAATGCTTCTTGTCGGCGCACTCGTCTGGATGATGCTCGGAGCGCCGCTGCTTACCTATCTGGTGATCGAGTTTTCGGGACTGGCCGAACTAGGCCCTGACGTGGTGCTGGCGCTTTACATCTCCACGGCAGCACCGCCGGTCATGGCAGCACCTGCCTTTATCTACCTGCTTGGCCTCGACGGCACGCTCAGCCTCGCGCTTTCGGTCGCGGCCCTGATTGTCACACCGTTGACCGCGCCGTTTGTCGGTGAGCTCATGCTTGGGCCTTCGTTGCCATTGAGTGTCGGCGGGTTAGCCGTCCAACTGTCAATGCTTCTTGCTGGTGCATTCATTCTCTCGGCGATCTTTCGCAAACTTGCAGGTCCTGAACGCCTTGCCCGCAGTTCCCTGCATATCAGCGGGTTGAACGTGTTGCTCCTCCTGTTTTTTGCGATTGCTGCCATGGACGGTGTCGCTGCTAGTTTTGCCAACAAACCGCTTTACACCCTTGGATTGACCGCCCTGACTTTCTGTCTGGCGCTGATTCAGATAAGCCTGTCCCTGATCATATTTGCGCCCGCCACTCGCGAAGACGCCTATTCAATTGCCCATACTTGCGGAACTCGAAACATGGGCCTGATGGTGGCCGCTTTTGGTGGAACTCTGCCGGAATTCACCTGGCTCTGGTTCGCTGTTGGCCAGTTCCCCATCTACATGCTGCCATTGCTGCTGAAACCCTTTGTCCGGGTATTCTGCCGCCAAAATGCAAAAACTGTGACGCAGCAGGGCTAATTGCCGAAAATCCTGTGCTTATCTCACCTCACATATCTTGAGGTCAAAGGAGAGCCCGGTGCCAAACTTGTGTTCCAATGCGACGCCACGTTCACGATCTATCCTGTCAACACTCACGGCATTCATTGGCCTTTTGTTATTCACACCTGCCGCTGATGCAGGCGACACCGCTGAAGTCCAGGTACTCGGCTTCTCGAAAAACGGAAATTTCTTTGCATTCGAGCAATATGGAATTCAGGACGGCTCCGGGTTCCCGTACTCGGAAATCTTTGTGCTGGATGTCATTGGGGACAGTTGGGTAAAACCATCACCCTTCAGATATCGAGACGATACAGACGATGGCAACGGATACGATCCCGATGCACTGTTGAATGCAACACGAGCCCACAACCGGGCCGCGGCCCAGCCCTTGCTTCAAAGCCAATCAATTGCCGGCAAGGGCAAGACTGTCGGGTTTAATCCGCGTACGGAACTCACATCCGATCCTCACACGATGCTTGTTGCTCCTCGGGATAGTTTCCGTATCGAGGAAACACCGCTGGAACTCACCCTCACGGAATTTGCAATGAATTCCGGCGACTGTGCGACCTACGGCGCGGAGACGAAGGGATTCCGATTGACCATGAACTATCAAGGCGTGACCCGAACGCTCAACAACGACAAATCCGTTCCCAAAAGCCGCAGCTGCCCTCTTTCCTACCGTATCGAACGCGTCATCACCCATTTTCCGAAAGATGCTCCGCCAGTGTTTGCAGTGTTGATCCAAATGGAAAGCTTCGGCTTCGAAGGTCCTGATCGCAGATATCTGGCAATAACGGGTCGGCTTTGATTGCCTAAACCGATTGAGAAGCCCGTCCGCACCTTGCCCTGCAAGGGCAGAAGTGCTAGCGCGGCACAATCAAGTCTGAGCGGTCCGACAACGGCCGTATTGACCAGTCCGGGAGACCAAAATGCCGCGCGACATCACCATCGCTCCTTCTATCCTCGCTTCTGACTTTTCCAAACTTGGCCAGGAGGTCCGCGACGTGGTGGAAGCCGGTGCAGACTGGATTCACCTGGATGTCATGGACGGTCATTTCGTTCCGAATATCACCTTCGGACCGGATGTGATTGCCAAGCTTCGCCCTCACACGGACAAGGTTTTCGACACTCATCTGATGATCGAGCCAGTCGACCCTTACCTGGAAGCATTTGCCAAGGCCGGCTCCGACATCATCACCATTCATGCCGAAGCCACAACACACCTTGATCGTTCCCTGCAGGCGATCCGCAACCTCGGCAAGAAGGCAGGTGTTTCTCTGAACCCGGCAACTCCGGAAAGCGTGCTGGAATATGTGCTCGACCGGCTGGATCTGATCCTGGTGATGACCGTGAACCCCGGCTTTGGAGGACAAAAGTTCATCCACTCCCAGATCGAGAAAACCCGGCGGCTCAGAGAAATGATCGGCGATCGCCCGATTGATCTGGAAATCGACGGCGGCGTAACGCCTGAGACCGCACCACTGGTCGCAGCTGCCGGTGCCAATGTGCTGGTTGCAGGATCCGCCGTTTTCAAGGGTGGTACGGTTGAGAGCTATGCGTCGAACATTTCCGCAATCCGGCAGTCGGCCCAGGAAGCCTGAAGCCGATAAGTCGACTGATGCATGGTGAAAACCGCGCCTTTAACCCGGAAGCGAAGTTCGACAGCCCTTCCACAAGCGTCCCTCTCGCTGCTTCGTTTGGCTCCCTGCTTCAACGTTCAAAGTGGTGGATCTGTCGCTGAGGAAAAACCAGGAATGTAATTTGGTGAACAACGGCATATTCGAAACTGATCGACACGGATGGGCTGAGCTCCTGCCTTCACGACAGGCGACCAGCCCACTAAAAGGTGAGCACCACGCCGACTGGGCAGTTGTAGGCGCGGGTGTGACGGGATTGGCTGCGGCGAGGAGGCTCGCCGAGAACAGACCCGGGCAGAAAATTGTTCTCCTTGACGCGCGCGAAGTTGGACAAGGGGCGTCAGGAAGAAACTCCGGTTACTCCGTTGCCATCAGTCACTTCGGCGGCGGTTTTTCCCGTGAAAAGATTGACGAATATCGCCGGGTCAATCGGATCAATCAGGCCGGACTGGCATTGTTACGGGAACGTATCGAGGCGAACAGCGTCGCCTGTCAGTGGCGTGAGAGCGGGTTCTATCATACCGCCGCCGACAGTCGGTCAGAGACAGAATGCAGTCATTTTCTTGAGTATCTGTCTGCGCTGGAAGTCGAGCACACTCCTCTCAACTCGGATGAGCTCACTGATCGCCTCGGCACACTGGCCTATAAAAGCGGCGTTCATGTCCACCAGGGTGCGCTCGTTCAACCCGCAGCTCTGGTGCGCGGTCTGGCCGACACCCTTCCTGGCAACATCCAGCTTTGCGAAAACACTCCCGTCTTGCGCATCGAGCACGGCACACCCGTTCGGCTGATCACGTCCGATGGCACCCTGTCAGCCGATAATGTGCTTTTGGCCACCAATTTCGAGGCTCCAAAACTCGGCTTCTTGGCCCGGCGTCTCAGTGCTTCCACATTGACCGGCAGCTTTACACGCGTTTTGTCTGAAGACGAGCGCGCAAGCCTTGGAACACTTTCCGACTGGGGTGTTCTTTCTCTGCACGGCGGTGGCGCAACCGTGCGCCTGACCGTCGACGGACGCATCAGCCTCCGCAACACCGCCGAATACAACGGTGGCAAACTGCTGGATGCTGCTCAGCTGAAACAACGGCAGGCAATCCACCGCGAAAGCTTTGAGCGCCGCTTCCCACAGCTGGCCCATGTGCCCTTCGAGTTTGCCTGGTCCGGCGTGGAAGGCATCAGCCGCAACAGCACCAATTTTTTCAGCAAGGCGGAGAAAAACATCTTCATCGCCGGTGGCTACAATGGGTCGGGCGTCAGCCGGGGCACCGCTTTCGGGCATGCATTGGCCGATTACGCGTGTGGCACCGACACCGACCTGATCCGCGACTGCCTGGCCTCAACACCGGCAACGTGGATCCCGCCTCGTCCGCTGGTGGACATTGGTGCTTATTTCACGGTGAAAAAACGCTTTCGCGGCGTTGGACTGGATCGCTGAGACAGAGGTCAGCGTTGGTTGTAAGTCTCTTTGAGAATGAAGGCGCATAGCCTGATTGCGGATCACCTATCGTTTCCGCGATCCGAACCTGTGCCGAAAAAGCCCGACCATGTCGCGTGAACCGGTTCCGACTGGAACAAAAGGTTTGATGCCCGTCCCTCCGCGGGCCTTCCATCCATAAAAAAGCTACATCAACTTCCTCCACAACCTGCTTCCCGCCAAGATGTTCTCTCGGCTACAGTCGTCAAAGTGATTTGGGGGAATCGTCTTGGCGCATATGAAACGCAGCATTGGGCTGCTTAGCCTGACATTTGTCGCAATCAGCGGAATTCTGGGTTCCGGCTGGCTGTTTGCGCCGCTTCTGGCTGCTCAGGCGGCAGGCCCTTCGGCAATGATTGCCTGGGTAATCGGCGGTTTTGCAATGTTGCTTCTGGCCGCCACCTTTGCAGAGATCGCAACCATTCTGCCTGTTGCGGGCGGCATTGGCCGGGTACCGCATTTCTCACATGGTTCCGTCGTCTCCATGACCATGGGCTGGACTGCCTGGATCGGCTACAACACGACGGCCACGATCGAGGTGGAAGCTGTCCTGCGATACTCCAAGAGCCTCGCCCCATGGCTCTATACGCCGGATGAACAGCTGTCGGCCGCCGGTCTTGGCATCGCCTGCCTTCTGCTTCTTGCGTTCACAATCCTGAATGCCTTCGGCGTCAAATTCTTTGCCCGCATCAATACGGCCCTGACCTGGGTAAAGATCCTGGTGCCGGCCCTGCTTGCGGCTGTTATCCTGACATCCGAGTTTCGCTACGCCAATTTCAGCGACTATGGAGGATTTGCTCCTGAAGGGGTGAAGGGCATTCTCTCAGCCATTTCCACCGGCGGTGTCATCTTCGCACTGATAGGTTTCCGGCACGTGATTGATATGGCCGGGGAAGCGCGCAATCCCAAGGTCAACATTCCACTCGCCCTGGTGTTGAGCCTGGTGGTCTGTCTCTTGATTTACGGAGGTCTGCAGTTGGCCTTCCTGGGAGCGCTCGATCATGCCCAGTTGGAAAGAGGATGGCACTCGCTGCATTTCGCCGGAGAACTCGGCCCGATGGCTTCCCTGGCAACAGCCGTGGGAGCGCTCTGGATCGTCAGTATCCTCGATACCAGCGCTCGTATTTCCAGCTTTGCGTCCGGACTGGTTTCGGTTGGCTCTAATGCCCGTCTTGGCCTCGCAATGGCTCAAAACGGTCTTTTTCCAAAATTCATGGAAACACTGTCGGAACGTGGCGTGCCGCTGTTCGCACTCCTGGTGAATTTCGTTGTGGCAGCCATCTTCTTCATCGCCTTGCCGTTCAAGCAGGTTCTGTCTCTCAACACTTCTTCAATCGTCCTGTCCTTTGTCGTCGGCCCGATTGCCGTGCTTTCCTTCAGACGTTTACTGCCCAACACACCAAGAGCCTTCGTCCTGCCAGCAGCCCCTGTCACAGGGTGCCTGGCTTTTGTGGTCGCCAGTCTGATCATCTACTGGAGCGGCTGGGACACGATGATCCACCTCGGCATTTGCCTCGCAATCGGCTTTGCCCTGCTCCTGATCCGAAGCACTCAAGGCGGTTTCGACAGTCTCGACTGGCGCGAAGCATCGTGGCTCGCACCGTATCTGGTTGGACTGGTCACCCTTTCCTATCTTGGGTCGTTTGGTGGCGGTGCCAATATTATCCCGGTCGGCCCAGACATTCTGGCCGTTGGTCTGCTCGCGACCGGCGTTTATGTGCTCGCTATTCGTCTGAGCCTGCATAAGGACAAATTTGCCCTCTATCTGGCAGAGGAAGAGCTGGAAGAAATAGGCGAGTATGACTCGGCCGAGGACGCACCAGTCGAAAGCACAGACTTTAAAATATAGAATAAATACTTTTATTCAGTTAGTTATAGAAACTAAATAACTTAAAACTTTAAGATAAGACACTGCATTCAGAAACCGATCAAAACAGGATCTCCGAAAACTCGAACCGAACCAAAAAGCTGCCCAATCAAAAAGCTGCCCTGCGGAATCGCACGTGTAATCATCAGGGAAGCGAGGTCAGACTTTCAAGGTAATACACTCCATCCGCCTCGATAAACTTGGCCAGCACACCCTTGTCGTAAAGATCATTGCCCTCTTCCCAATCCGGGTCGAATTGACAACCGACATAAACATGGTTCGGATTTTCTTTGTCGATGTCCGGGTCGTAGCTGATCGCCCATTCCGGCTTCGTATCGCATCGTCCGAGACTGGAGATCGCTGCTGAGAGCCCGGCCGCACCTGAAGGCGACGACAAAATGGCTTTAAAGTCAGGGTCGGCGGCCTTCGCTGGAGACCACTCGCCGATCAATATGAGAGCAAGCGATAAACACATCGGCCGGAAATACATTCTTGTCTCCAATTGTCGGCTGAAAAGCGGTCTTCAACTGACCGGACGACAGCACAACGATCCTGAAGAAAGGTTAAACCAATCTGTGACCTTCGATGAATGTACGCGTCGGTTCAGATGTATCTGCGCCCGGATTTGATCGTGACCGGTTTCGCCAGTTTTTCGCTCAAGCCAACCGGGTAGAGTTCCAGTTGCTTGGCGGCAAGTTCGTCCAGACTCATCCAGGTCGCCAAAGCCGTCGACTCGTCGTTCAGATCATAAGTGAAACTGTCTTTCTGATAAAATCGACTGTCGGCAAAATGAGCATGACACAGGAACACGATTTCATGACCTGTCACGCCATGATGCTCATAGAGATTTTCCATGACGAAATAATTGTCGAGCAACGTAATCCTGGCCCCGAGTTCTTCAAGAAACTCCCGTTGCAGCGCGTCCCGCCAGGGTTCCCCGAATTCCACGGTTCCGCCAAGCGGCCGCATGCCTGTAACCCTGCCGGCATCGTCCTGCACCTCTGAAAGCAGCAATGCGTCGTCCTGCCAGATCAGGGCAAGGGCCTTAACCGTGATCGTGTTTGCCGGTCGCCAGATTGTCATTACGCTCTCCAGAAGGTGCTGATAGTCGAACAACGAGCTGTAAAATTCACATTGTGCGGCCTCTCGCAAGCAAAATCGGCGTCCTTCCATTGAAGGTGCCGCCCCCATTTGCTATTCCGCAGCGAGAATTCCCTAAAAGACGAGGTCTTGCCCGCGATGATTCCGCGCTATTCCCGCCCTGACATGGTTTCCATCTGGTCTCCGGAGTCGAAATTCCGCATCTGGTTCGAGATCGAGGCCCATGCCTGTGATGCGCTGGCCGAACTTGGCGTCATTCCGAAAGAGGCAGCCAAGACCATTTGGGAAAAAGGCGGCAGCGCCACGTTCGACATCGACCGGATCGATGAGATCGAGCGTGAAACAAAGCATGATGTCATCGCATTCCTGACCCATCTGGCAGAGATCGTCGGGCCCGATGCCCGCTTCGTCCACCAGGGCATGACGTCTTCCGATGTTCTCGACACCTGCTTCAACGTTCAGCTGGTCAAAGCGACCGACCTGCTGCTGGCAGACATGGATGCCCTTCTGGCCGCCCTGAAGCGTCGCGCCATGGAACACAAGGACACGGTCTGCATCGGTCGGTCACACGGCATTCACGCCGAACCGGTGACTTTCGGCCTCAAGATGGCCGAAGCCTATGCCGAGTTCGACCGCTGCAAGACGCGCCTTCTGGCAGCACGAGAGGAAATTGCCACGTGCGCCATCTCCGGTGCTGTCGGCACGTTTGCCAATATCGACCCGCGTGTTGAAGAACATGTCGCCGAGGCCATGGGTCTTCAGGCCGAGCCTGTCTCGACGCAGGTGATCCCGCGTGACCGCCATGCGATGTATTTCGCAACCCTTGGCGTGATTGCGTCATCGATTGAGCGCGTCGCCACTGAAGTCCGCCACCTTCAGCGCACGGAAGTTCTGGAAGCAGAAGAATTCTTCTCCAAGGGCCAGAAGGGTTCTTCCGCCATGCCGCACAAGCGCAACCCGGTTCTGACGGAGAACCTGACCGGCCTTGCGCGTATCGTTCGCGGTTATTCCATTCCGGCTATGGAAAACGTCGCCCTGTGGCACGAACGGGATATCTCACATTCGTCCGTGGAACGCATGATTGGACCGGACGCAACAGTTACGCTCGACTTTGCGCTCGTGCGGCTCACAGGCGTTGTCGACAAGCTGATGGTTTATCCGGAGCGGATGATCGGCAACATGGATCGTCTTGGAGGTCTGGTGCATTCTCAGCGCATCCTGCTTGCTCTTACTCAGGCAGGCTCCTCTCGCGAAGATGCCTACCGCCTCGTTCAGCGCAATGCCATGAAGGTCTGGGACAGCTATCAGGTTGCTGGCGCAGCCTCCGTCGACTTCCTGAGCGAGTTGCTGGGTGATGAAGACGTTCGCAAATATCTCTCCGAAGAGGAGATCCGTGATCGCTTCGACCTCGGCTACCACACCAAGAATGTCGATGTGATCTTCCAGAGAGTGTTCGGCGAAAGCTGATACCGGGCACTTAACGTTGTGCAGGGGTTGGGCCGTGAACCAAACACCCTCCCCTTGCCCAGGCACAGATCCGTTACTCGCGGTCCCTGCGGGTAACCGCTCAGTTCGATTGTACGCTGTATTCCTGCTTGGTCTTGAACTGCGTGATCACTGGAACGAACACCTCAAGCCGAAAAAATCGGAGACGATCCGTGAAAATTGCTGTTGTTTCCGACATTCACGGCAATCTGCTGGCACTTGAAGCAGTGCTTGCAGATATCAAGCAGGAAAGCCCGGACATTGTCGTAAATCTGGGCGACTGCGTTTCAGGCCCTCTTTGGCCGGAAGAAACGGCAGCTCTCCTGCGGGAAACAAACTGGCCGACGGTTCGAGGAAATCACGACCGCTTTCTGATCGAAGATCCGATTGAAAAAATGAGCTGGACGGATGCCTTTGCCGCTCGCTCACTGTCGCCAGAGAGCCACGAATGGCTCAAATCCCTGCGCGCGGATATCCGGCTGACTGACGAGATTTATCTGTGTCACGGAACACCGGACAATGACGATCGATATCTGACCGAGAAGGTGGAAGGCCCCAAAGGCCACTTGCCTGACGAAGAAACCCTGCTTGTGGAACTCAAGGGGGAAAAAGCTGCAATCATCTGCTGCGGACATACGCATATTCCGCGCGTGGTGAAACTGAACTCAACAGGGCAAACCATTCTCAACCCGGGTAGCGTCGGTTTTCCTTCTTACGACGAAAACCATCCGCTCCGGAAAGAAATGGTGACCGGCAGCCCTCACGCCCGCTATGCAATAATGACCAAGGCGGATGGCAGCTGGACATTTGAAGACAAGATCATCGAATATGACTGGAATGCCGCCAGCCGCGAGGCGGAAAAACACGGCCGCACCATGTGGGCAACAGGATTGAGGCTCGGTTTTTTCGGCCCCCTCTCCTGATTGCGCGAACGAGAAAGTCCAAGGTTCTTCCATGAAAATTTCCGAGACCGATATTCTGCTCATTCCAGGTTATGGCCAGATCCTTCCAGGTCACTGGCTGCTGCGCTGGCGGGACAAGATGGGGACCGCGCAGGTGGTCAAACAGACCGAGCTGCATGCTCCGTCCAAAAAAGAATGGCTGGAGACACTCGTCGGCGAAGTGGAAGCGGCAAAGCGGCCCGTTGTGCTGGTAGCTCATTCGCTCGGCTGCGTTCTGGTTGCCCATGGCGCTCATGCGCTCAAAGACAAGATCAAGGGCGCTTACCTCGTTGCCCCGTCGGACTGGGACCGCGAGGGCCTCGTCGAGGAATTTGACGGTGGCGATTTCAAGCCGATCCCGACAGATCCGCTGCCCTTCCCAACTCATGTCGTCGCGAGCCGGAACGATCCCTATTGCACTTATGAGCGCTCGGAACACCTTGCCAAGGCCTGGGGAGCCACCTTCCAGGATGCCGGTGAAGCCGGCCATATCAACCTGGAAAGCGGGCACGGTCCCTGGCCGGAAGGCATGATGTCCTTCGCCCATTTCATGAAACGACTGGGGTAAACCGGTTTTCGTCTGCCGTCAGTGCTGGGCCGATGGTTTCGGCCCCATCAACGCTCCAATCTTGGTGGCGATGAAATAGCTGACCGGCAAGGCAACCAGAGCACCGGCCGCAGCACAGCCAACCAGCAACAACGCATCGATATCACCTACGCCAAACATGGTGAGCGGCACGAGAGCGCCTATTCCGGCAAGCGTCGGTCCGACGATAATGAACAGGATAGTCGCCAATTTCCACATAAGGTCCCCCATCAGGAAAGCGGCGGCTTTCCGTCCGGATACCGAGTTGTCACTTCGGCTCCAAAACCGTCGCAATTGCAATAAATTATTAGTTGCACCTTTTTGAAACTTGGCGCATTGACCAAAGTCAACTTTTCGCACCCTTGGTTGGATAACCGGGCGTTGAAGAGCTCTTCTATTCAGAACTGTTGCGCTGCTCGCGCCTCTTGTTGGCAAGCGCCATACCGCCGAACAACAGAACAATGGAAACAACGAACAATCCGCTGATTTTTTCGCCGAAGAACAAAGCGCCCGCACCTACTCCTGACAGCGTCGCAAAGTAACCGACCTGACTGAAGCCCACACCGTCGGTATGACGGTATAGTTCAAAGGTCAGGATGTAGCTGAATGCCGTGATCATCATCAATGTGATCAGATAAGGCCCCAACGAAAACATCGTCTCCGATGGCAGAGAAAGCGCGCCCGACATATACGCAATCGGCACCAATAGTACGGCCTGAGATGCCAGAGTGCCGGCAGCGAGCACTAAAGGTTGCCCTCCTGCCGGATAAGCCTTGTCGCGGAATACATTCGTAACCGCCAGGAACAACGGCACACACATGGCAAGTGTCCATGCCGACAGAGAGAAAGTCGCACTGCTGATACCCTGCAAAGTGGCAAGAAGAACTCCGGCAAGCCCTGCCAAGAGGCCAAGCACACGACGACGTGGCAACAGCTGACGCTCATAAAGGGAAGCAGCGAGAAACGTCATCAAGGGAGACAGCGTCACCGCCATGGTGAAAAGCCCTGCCGGCATCTCCCGCAACGCAAAGTACCCAAGGGTTTGCGGTACGCTGATGCCTAGAAGCCCACCAATAACATAGTAGCGCCAATGCGCTGCGGAAAACTGCCTGGAAATCTGGCCACCCGATTGAAACACCGCCAATCCGGACAAAAGGATCGCTGCGCCGGCGATCTGCCAATAAAACACGGCAAATGGCGGAATTCCTTTCAGAACCAGGAACTTCGCCAAGGCAAAGTTTCCGCCAACCAACGCCCCGATTGAAACCGTGATTACACTGGCCCTTGCGGCATTGAACCCGCGTCCGGTCGCGCCAAGCCCTTGCGTCGGATTTTGCATCTATGGCTCCTGATGGTTGTCAAAGAAATTCCTTGAACCATCAGGTATGCCTATTCACCTGCCGCAACAATCATGACACTATGCAAATCTTTGTTGCGAGAAACACAACAATATGGACACCCCTATCGCTGTCGAAGTGTTTGCGGCAGTTGCGGAAACCGGCAGTTTTTCCAAGGCTGCAGAGCGCCTTGGGCTTTCCAAGTCTGCTGTGAGCAGGCGCGTCAGCGCGCTTGAGCAGAAATTGTCCGTGCGGCTCCTGGAGCGCACAACGCGGCACCTTCGCCTGACCGAAGCCGGAGAACGTTACCTCGCACATGCTCTGCTGGCTCTCGAACACATGAGAGAGGCGGAGGCATCAGCACGCTTGCACAGTGACCAGGTCATTGGAACGCTCAAGGTACTGGCCCCAATGTCATTCGGAAAATTGCATGTCGCGCCACATGTTCCAGGGTTCTTGACGGACTTTCCCGGACTTTCGGTAGACCTCCATTTGGACGACCGAAAACTGAACCCGCACGATCTGGGCTGCGATCTGGCGTTTCAAGTGGGAGATCTTCCGGAATCAAGCCTGATCTGCAGGAAGCTGACACAGCTCGGCAGCGTCGTCTGCGCTGCTCCTGCCTACCTTGAGCAGGCACCACCGATCACCGTTCCAGCAGACCTGATCAGCCACAATTGCATCCTTTTCTCCTATTCGGACAACAAGGACGATTGGGTGTTCAAATCTGAGCTCGGCCGGGAGGCAATTGCAGTTTCCGGCAACTTTCAGGTGAACAACAGCGAAGCACTGTGCGAAGCCGCATTGCGCGGCCTCGGAGTGGTGCGCCTCCCGTCCTTTATCGCGGGGCCGTACTTCGCCTCTGGCAGATTGAAGCAACTCCTTCCGCAGCATGAGATGGCGACCAAGACACTCTATGCGGTTCATAACGCGAGAAGACTGGTTCCCAAAAAGATCCGGGTCTTTATCGACCATTTCGCAAGCCTATATGACCTTCAACAGCCATATTGGGAACCACTCAAAGAGCTGACGCCACAATAAAAATTACGCCGGAGATCAGTACCCTGCCCTGGTTCCCTTCTCAGAAGGCGCAACAGTTTTCACCTCCTTCAAGGCTGCTCGGGCGGCGTGATCCAGGAAGATCGTGTCGATACCATGCGACATCAGCTGGTATCCCTGCTGGACGGCTTCCTCCACTTTCTCACCGCTCAGGCAGAAAATGCCAGCAAGCTTTCCAGCTGCCCGGGCTTTTTCGGCAATTTGGGCACAGACCTCAGCCGTACCGGCCCCGTTCGGGTCCAAAGCACCGCCATTCGACAAGGACAGTGAGAGATCGCTCGGTCCGACAAAGATACCATCCAGCTCGGGCACCGACAGGATGTCGTCCAGTGCGTCGATGGCATCCTGGGTTTCGATCATGGCCAGGGAAAGCGTCTGAGAATTGGCATTTTTCAGATACTGATCGCTGGTTTGCCCGTTCAGCATTGCGGCCCTGAATGGGGACCAGCTGCGTTCACCGACCGGCGGGTACTTGATAGAGCGCGCAAATTCCTCTGCTTCTCTTTTCGAGTTGATCATCGGCGCGATAATGCACTCAGCCCCCATATCAACCAGTCGTCCGGCAAGTGCGTTGTCCCCGACGGGAATACGCGCGATTCGATGAGCGCCTGCGAGCGCGATCAGGGGGAAGGTTTCCACCGCCGTATCGAAACCAATCATGCCGTGTTGAAGATCCAGCGTGACGGCTTCGTAGCCCGCACGCGCGAGCAATTCCGGAACCATAGGGGCCGAGAGTAATGACCATGCCGTGATGACCGGCTTTCCGGAACGAAGTTTGTCGGCAAGAAAAGATTTCTGTGTCACGGGTGTTCTCCTGATTGGACGCCATCAAATCGGCGCCCTCTGATATCCGCAAGCCTTGATTTCAGAAAAAGTGTTCTGCAACGACCACTTCAAGCGCTTTCATTCTGAAACAAAAAACGCCCGCCGTTTCCGGCGGGCGTTCTTCAACTCTCACGAAATGGCCGGGATCAGCCTTCGTTCTGCAACTGCTCGATTGCTGTATGCATCAGTTCGTCCATGGTGCGGCGAATCTGATGATCGGACTGGTCGACATTTTTGGCGTCAAAATCTTCACGGATCTTACGGAAGACATCTTCGTCACCCGGTTCTTCGAAATCGGCGCGGACAACTTCCTTGGCATATTCTTCTGCCTTGTCCCCTTCGAAGCCCAGGTGTTCGGCAGCCCAAAGTCCCAGCAATTTGTTGCGCCGTGCGGTTGCCTTGAACCGCAGCTCCTCGTCATGCGCGAATTTGTTTTCAAATCCCTGTTCGCGCTTGTCGAATGTGCTCATACTTATCGTCTCCTGAACTGCGCTAATGCACTTCTCCCCATATGGGGCTTATTTGGTCTCTTGCATATCCCCGCCGGCCCGGCAAATCAACGCAGTACATGCATCCTTGCTCCAAAAGCATAACAGGTCTGCAATTAACAGCGAAAACATAAGATTGTACTTTTCTCTCTCTTCGGGTAAGTTCCGCGCCGCAAAAGAGGGTTTGCAGCCTGAAGGCGCCCGCCGGTTGATGGAACAGTCCCGGTGGAAATCATACAAGGTAAGCAAGAACCCTTCCGAAGGATTCTCTAAAAAACGATACGGTATAGCCCATGAACCGCCGCCGGCGCATTTATGAAGGTAAAGCAAAGATTCTTTACGAAGGTCCGGAACCGGGAACTCTGGTTCAGCACTTCAAGGATGATGCGACAGCCTTCAACAACAAGAAACACGAGATTGTTGACGGCAAGGGTGTGCTCAACAACCGTATTTCCGAATTCATCTTCAACAACCTGAATGCAATCGGCATTCCGACCCACTTCATTCGCCGCATGAACATGCGCGAACAGCTGATCCGCGAAGTTGAGATCATTCCGCTGGAAATCGTGGTTCGCAACGTCGCTGCCGGCTCGATCGCCAAACGTCTGGGTCTCGAAGAAGGCACTCAGCTGCCACGCTCCATCATCGAGTTCTATTACAAGAACGATGAACTCGACGATCCCATGGTCGCTGAAGAACACGTCACCGCTTTCGGTTGGGCAACTCCACAGGAGCTGGATGACATGATGGCGCTGGCAATCCGCGTCAACGACTTCCTGTCCGGCCTGTTCCTGGGCGTCGGTATCCGTCTCGTCGATTTCAAGATCGAGTGCGGCCGCCTGTTTGAAGGCGACCTGATGCGCATCGTGGTTGCTGATGAAATCTCGCCGGACAGCTGCCGCCTGTGGGATATCGAGACCAACGACAAGATGGACAAGGACCGCTTCCGCCGCGATATGGGTGGTATGCTGGAAGCCTACCAGGAAGTCGCCAAGCGCCTCGGCATCATGTCCGCCAATGAGCGCCCAGCCGGGACCGGCCCGACACTGGTGCAGTAAATCTGAAGCAAATGCCCCCGCAATTGAAAGATTGGCGGGGGTTTTTCGTTTCAAACCCCTTCTTCCCTTTCAGAACGGGACAAGCTGGTGTATGGACGCTCCCAAATTGTCCTGCCAGACGTTGATGGAGACACAAGACTCATGAAAGCACGCGTGATCGTCACCCTGAAAAACGGCGTTCTCGATCCTCAGGGAAAAGCCATTGAAGGCGCACTAGGCGGCCTAGGCTTCGGCGATGTCGGCTCGGTCCGTCAGGGCAAGGTGTTTGACGTTGAACTCGATGGCTCGAACCAGGATGCCGCGAAGGCCGAGCTGGAACAGATGTGCGAAAAGCTGCTGGCCAACACGGTTATCGAGAACTACGCGATCGAAATCGTCTAATTCGGATCGCCGGCGATGGATGAAGACACCCGCAAAGCCATAACCTTCATGGCGGTCAAGGCGGCCATCTTCATTCTGGTGCCTGCACTGGCGGCAGTAATTGCCGTTTTCACTCTGCTTTGAACCAACGGAACCAGCCCCATGAAAACCGCCGTCATCGTTTTCCCAGGCTCCAATCGCGATCGTGACATGTTCCACGCGCTGGAACAGATCACCGGCGCCCGGCCACAAAGCGTCTGGCATACGGAAAGCACACTGCCGGACGTGGACCTGGTTGTTGTCCCTGGCGGTTTCTCTTATGGCGATTATCTGCGTGCCGGCGCGATTGCCGCTCGTTCTCCAATCCTCAAGGACCTGGTTGCCAAGGCTGAGAGCGGTGTATCCGTGCTCGGCGTCTGCAACGGCTTCCAGATCCTGACAGAAGCAGGTCTCCTGCCCGGCGCCCTGATGCGGAATGCGGATCTTCACTTCGTCTGCAAGGAAGTGAAGATGGAAACAGTCAACAACGCGACCCGCTTCTCCTCGAAATTCGAGAAAGGTCAGGTCTGGCGTTGCCCGGTTGCCCACCACGACGGCAACTATTTCGCCGATGCCGAAACGTTGAAGCGGATTGAAGAGAACGGACAGGTTGTCTTCCGGTACGCGGACGGAACCAACCCGAACGGCTCGATCAACGACATTGCCGGTATCATGAACGACAAGGGCAACGTTCTCGGCATGATGCCGCATCCGGAGAACCTTGTGGAACCGCTGCATGGGGGACTGGACGGCCGCCTCCTGTTTGAAAGCGTTGTCGAACGGGCAGCCTGACCCTAAGCTTCCGCCATTTTCAGCATGCCGGCAGACGGGTCCTCCGCTCTGCCGGTTTGGATTTAGGGGTTGAAATGACGGATATTGAACTCTCCCATCAGGACCGTGAGGCGCTCGGACGCCAGGTCCAGCGGTTCGTTCGCGACGAGCTGGATCTCGAGATCGGCAATATGGATGCCGAACAGCTGGTGGAGTTCCTCGTCAAGACTGCCGGAAATCACTGCTACAATCTGGGTCTTCAGGACGCGCAAATTCTGGTTGAACGCAAAGCCGAAGATATCAACAGCGAACTTTCCGCCATGGAGAAGCTCGTTTCGGGCGAGTAGACCCGCCCGAAACACCCTGTTTGCGCGGTTTGTGCGCACTATACCGTGTAGATGCGGGAAAAGGCCCGGACTACGTGGTTCTCAAGAGCTTTGCCAAAACTGAAACGTCCGAGAGCTTCACAATGTTCCAGGCTGTTTCGATCAGTCGATCCTGACCGGAATGATCCAATAGGCCCTCACAACACGAACGCACCTTGGCTTCAAGTTCCTCGTTGCTCATCGGGTTTTCGGGACCACCGCGGTAGCGCTCATCCGCCCAACCTGCGACTTCGCTACCATCCTTCAGCTGGACGGTGATCCGTGAACGCATGACATCGAAGCCCTGCGCCTCGATCTCCTGATCAAGTTCCGTGCGGATGCGGCGCTGCATCGCCTGCATGGCATCGCTTTGAACGAATTCATCCGAGAATTCCCGCTTTCCGGCCTTGCGCGCCAGCGCGATCATCGCCAGAGCCGCCGGAAGCGAGAATTTTGCCTGCAAGTGGTTGGCCGCAATCGGGTACCGGATCGGTTTGAGAATGTTGGTACCTGCATGCACCGTAACGCTCTCAATCGCGTCCGGAGAAATATCCGCGTCTTTGACAAGACGCAGCATCAGGTCGATGGTCGGATGGGTCAGCACACCGCAAGGATAGGGTTTGATGGAAACGCCGGGCTCCAGGATCGTCCAGGTCCGACCAAATCCCTGGCTCAATTTCTCCGGACTGACGCCACCACCCTGCACTGCAAAGAACCCCCAGGGGCCATCAAGTGCGTTCGGATCCGCTGTGTAGCCACGGCTCGCCAGGAGGGCGGCGGTGATCCCGTTCTCGCAGGCACGGCCAACATGAAGCGGTTTGGTCATCGTGCCGAAATTACAGCGAATACCTGCAGCAAAGCTGGCAGCAATACCAAATCCCCAGCGCAACCGATCACCCTTCAAGCCAAGCAGCTTGGCCGCTGCTGCATAAGCGCCAAACGTGCCAACCGTACCGCTTGAATGCATACCGCTCATATAGTGTTGCGGCAGCATCCACTCCGAGATCTTGCACTCAATCTCAAACCCGGTGAGAAACGCGAGCATGAACCGTTTGCCGTCAACGTTGCCGAGTTTCTGAGCCATGATCAGAGAAGCCGTCAGTGGCGGGATCGTCGGATGGGTAAGAAGCCCGTAAATATGAGCAGGATCGACACTGACTTGGCTGTCGTCCCAGTCATGGGCATGACCCGACGTTCCAAGAACACGTGCTGCCATAGGCGCCGGTACTTGATCAGGCAGGTTCAGCAGTTGCGCATCCGGCCTCCCTCCGGTTTCAAGGGCTTCCTCCACGAGTATCTGAACCATTTCGTGGTCTGATCCGGCAACAAAAAGCCCAAGCCCATCAAGTATGCAGCGGGTACCGATCCGAATGGCTTCTTCCGGCAAGTCCTCGTAGCGAACCGTCTCGACAAAATTGGCTGCAGACTCGGTCGCGTCGGATTGCTCGGGCACCTCGGCGTAAATGTTTCGGGCAACGGACATGGAATTCGATCCTTCTCTTGGGTCCTTACGGACTGAATTGGGAATTGATTGCGGCGTGATCTGGTCACTCATTGCCATGTGCAAGACGATCTGCATCTTCGCGCCGGCGGGTTTTGATCAACCGGCCGATTGGCGTCGACACAATGCTGAGAGCTGCAAGTACGAAGAACAGGACGGCGATCGGTCTGGTCAGGAACCGCCAGGCATCCTGATCAAACAGGATCATCGACTGAGCGAGCGAATTCTCCACCAGATGACCGAGAACCAGCCCCATGATGATTGGCGCTGGCGAGAAGCCGGCCCTGTTCAAAAAGTAGCCTACAAATCCGGCAATCAGCATGATGTAGACATCGTTTAGCGATTGCCCGACACCGTATGCGCCGACGACACAGAGACAGAACACGGCAGGCCACAGAAACTGGCGCGGGATCAGCGAGATGCGCGAAAAGTAGCGTGCGCCGACCAATCCGAAACCGAGGAAGACGAAGTTGGCCAGAAGCATGGCAAAGAAGATCGCGTAAAGCAGGTTCGGCTGGTTCTCGAACAGGTAGGGCCCCGGGCGCAGGCCATGAATCTGCAATCCACCGAGAATGACGGCTGCCGTTGCCGAACCCGGGATACCGAGGGCCAGCGTCGGCACCATGGCTCCGCCGGTAGCGGCATTGTTGGCGGCCTCGGGACCGGCAACGCCCTCGATTTCACCTTTGCCGAAATTGTCCTTGTTCCTGGACCAGCGCTTGGCTTCATTGTAACCGATCATCGCAGCCACCGTGCTGCCTTCAGCCGGCAGAATGCCGACGAAGGTGCCGATGCCGGATGACCGTAAAATGGTCTTCCAGACACGCCGGAAGTCATCCAGCGTCGGCAGTTTGAGCGCCGACATGGCAAAACGTTCCAGCGGCCGGTCTTTCTGACCCGCCTGATCGAGCAGCTCCGCCATCGCGAACAGGCCGATCAACACCGGAATGAAGCTGATACCCTCGTAGAGTTCCGGTATGCCGAAGGTGAAACGTTCCACCCCTGTTGTCAGGTCGACACCGACCGTTGCCAGAAGCACGCCGAAAGCGCCTCCGATAAGGTTCTTGACCGCGGATTTTCCGCTGATCGAGGCAAGCATCGACAGCCCGAAGACGGTCAGGGCGAAATATTCTGGTGGCCCGAACTTGTAGGCGATGGTCGCCAGGAAAGGGGCGGCAAAGATAAGCACGAACAGACTGAAGATACCGCCGGCAACACTTGACGCCGCTGCCATGCCGAGCGCACGCCCCGCCTGGCCGTTTTTAGCCAGCGGGTAGCCGTCGAAAGCCGTTGCCGCAGCCGGTGGCGCACCAGGCGCATTAATCAGGATAGCTGTGATGGAGCCACCAAAAGTCCCGGCGCAGTAGAGCGCCGCCAGCATGGCGATCGCCGGAATGGGATCAAGGTAGATCGTGAATGGCAGAAGCAAAGCCACTGCCATGGAGCTTGAGAGGCCAGGCAGTGCGCCGACCAGAACACCGACAAGGGTACCGGCGCAGATTAACAACAGAGTTTGTGGCTGCAGGATTTCAAACAGGCCACCGATAAGGACTTCCATGGTCGGCCTCCATCAGCTCAGGAATGACAACGGTCCAAGCGGCAGACGCAGACCGAGCAGGACTTGAAACACGACGTAAATCGCCACGGGGACAGCGATGGCGAACGGGATGACGATCTTGATCTTCCGCGCACCCCACAGCAGCGGCAGCGCGATACAGACCGCAAAGAACGCGAGTGGGACGCCGATGATGGGAAACGAAATCGCGGTCAGCGCGAGCAATCCGGCTGTGCCCCACATCCGCCACGGCGGACTCTCTTGAGCGCTCTTTTCCCCCGACCGAACTCCTTGCGCGATCATGATGAGCGTAAGCATTGCGATCACGGCCAACACCAGACGCGGCATATGGGTCGCCGGCATGCCTTGCGCGGCCCCGAGGGGATCTCTGTCGAATGTTGTGGTAACGAAAAACAATACCGCGCACAGGATCAGAATGACGCTGCCTGGCACAAGATCTTTGGGCAACCTCATGACGGCTCCTCCTTGTAAGGAAGGCGCACATTCAGGAACATGCGCCTTTCCAAAGAATGTTTGATTATTCGCGCAGGCCCAGCTCGCCGAGCGTGTCGTAGATGCTGGCGTACATGGAGCGGATCTGGGCATCCCACTCTTCGGCGTTGCCGATCGAGGTCGGGTCAAGTCCGATACCTTCCAGGTAGGCCTGGTAGGTTCCATGCTCCATGGCTTTCAGGAGCTTTTCTTCAAGCGCGGTGACGCGCTCAGCATCCGTGTCTGCCATGACGACAATGCCGCGTACCGTCGAAAAGTTGACACCTTCAACACCAAGTTCTGCGAGCGTCGGCGTATCCGGCAGAGCAGTCAGACGCTTGTCCGCCATGACGGCAAGCGGGATGAAGTCACCCGATTCAATGCCGTCAACCGCCTCCCCATAGTTCAGCCCGGCCGCCTGGATGTTGCCACCCATCAGGTTGGTGACCATGGCCCCTCCGCCATCGAACGGGACATAAGCGACCTTGACCCCGGAGTTTTTGGAAAATGTCATCGCCGCGATGTGGTCGATGCCACCGGCTTGAGTTCCACCCCATTTGATCGGAGCCAGTTTGGCTGCACCTTTCAGGTCTTCGAATGATTTAATTCCTGCGCTCTTGGCGACAACCAGGATGATGGGGTCGTCAGTTGAGCGCACCACGCCCTTGATGTCGTCAATGGTGATCGGCGCGCGACCACGCGCCATGGTGATCAGGTGAGTTGGAGTGATTGCCATCACTGTGTGGCCATCAGCCGGTTTACCGGAAACATACGACATGGCAACGGTGCCCCCGCCTCCTTTCTTGATCTGGACAAATGCATCAACACCCAGCTCACGACGGGCCCGGATCAGCATGGTGCGTGCCGTCGTATCCGTGCCACCGCCCGCAGAGGCGTGCGTTACGACTTCAACAGGCTGCGAAGGAAAGTCAGTTGCAAAGGCCAGATTGGCCGAGAGCGCAAGCGTTGTTGCAGCAATCGCTGCCGTTTTCAGAAAAGTCATTTGGTCCTCCCATTAACTCCCGCACGACAAGATCGTCGTCGTGTTAATGAGCTCAAACGGTAAATTGCCGACTGTAAACTGTCAACAGTTTTCATTTTTAGAAAAAATCACACGCACCTCGCCCGGTCCGCGAAGATCCGCGTCAAGCTTGTTTCAATGCTTGCAGGAAGTTCAGGAAGGTGCAGACAAACGAGCCCAACCGCCGGCAACATGCCGGCGCATGGCATCGTCCGCCGCCTGGCTGTCGCGAGCCAGAAGTGCGTCTATGATCGCGCGGTGTTCCTGGTTGGAAACGACAAGGTTCCCTTTTTGAACAAGTCCTCGCCGGCGAAACAGGTGAAGCTGGTTGACGATCCAGCGATAGCTTTGTTGCAGGGCGGGATTCTCTGCCGCCGTGACCAGCAAACCGTGAAAATCAAGGTTGAGCGTATAGTACCGAGACAGGTTCTCTTCACCCGCCGCGACGTCCATTTTCTCAACCAGATCGGCCATTTTTTGAAGAGTTTCGTCGCTCGCCCGCTCAACAATGAGGCGGCCTGTGAGACCTGCCAGGGCACCGCGAACCTCATACAAATCGCGGGCCTCGTCCAAGGTCATTTCCCGCACATACATGCCGTGATTGGTCGCGCTGACCAAAAGTCCAGCCTGCTCCAGAGATCTGCAGGCTTCCCTGATCGGCCCCCTGCTCACTCCCAGACGAGCAGCAAGCGCGCTTTCGTTTATTCTGTCTCCAGCCTCAAGCTCACCGGAAATGATCATTTCCTCGATCGCTTCACAAACAATCGTACTCAGGGTCTTCGACCGACGCTGACTGATTTGCTCCAGCGCGGAATTTTTTGATGTTTCCTTAGACATAACCAGAAAATAACCTGCCCTTGAAAACTGTCAACAATATTGGCAAATCGAGCTCCGCTACAAATCAGTCTGTGAACTCAATTCCAAGTCTCAAAATTGTCAGGGTCAGGCTTCCCGCGCAGAGGTAACTCGATCGTGCGCCCTCCGACAACAAACACCGTCTCTGATATCTGCAAGCGCAGGTAACGATACAAACAAGGGTTGAACAGAACCTCTGCCCAGCCATGTATCGATGGTTCGGCTGAAAGTCCTTTCACGAAGCAGTTTCTCTCCCCCCACTCCGACGGGTAGGCCATTCAGCAAATGCGATCGTCAATTCATTGGAACTCTCGTGAAATCGCTAATTTTTCTACCTCCAACAAACTCATATAATAATTCATATGTTTTAATCTGTTCTTCATACCTCCTGTCAAAAATTACCATAATTGACCCGACCTGTTCCAAACGATGGGAGTAGTTATGGACAAGGTGAAGGTACTTGATCGCACGCCGCTGAAGCTCAGGGTTGTCGTTCTGGCTCTGGGAGCCGTTGCCGGTCTATCATTTGTCGGCATTGCAAATCTTGTTTCCGACAAGATGATCGAAACAGCGACGGCAAAATATCAGACGATCAATGAAACTTACGCCGAATTTGCCGGTTTCCAGCGTCAGATGCTGGCGCTGCGTGTCGCTGAGCAAACCATGCGGGCCGATCGTGAAGCGGACACACTCCCAGAACTGGACAACAGGCTGTTGCAGACGGAGACCAGCTTTTCCAAGGCCACGGTGCCCCCGTCGGTCGCCGAGGCTTATGACCAATATCTCGAGGCAATTGACGGGTACCGTGCCGCCCTGAAGGAAATCGGTTATCGGGACCGCTTGTCGGTTGAAGTCGGAGAAGAAGGTCAGGCAGGCATCGACAGTCCCTCCGGTCATCTCGTTGACGTCAGCAATGCCATCACTAGAACGTCTTCGCGAATATCCGAGGAGTTGGAGTTCGACGACCAGCCTGCTGTTTTCCAGGCCGCCCTCGCATTCGAAACAGCGCGGCGAGACATTCAAAGACTTCTCTCGCTTTCCGATACCTCCTACTTGCCGGCAATCGATAGCGGCCTTTCCCAGCTAATCACGCGTCTTGAGGACCCCGACCTTGATCCGGATTTTACGGAAGCCTTGACCGGCCAGTTGCGGGACTTGAGCAGCGGGATCAGTACGCTCGCGCAGTCGGAAAACATGCTGACCGGTTTTGAGGATGCAGTAAACGCCAGTTACGCCGAGCTGGACACGGCTCTGACAACTCAGTTGCAGGCGACGACAAAGCAGGCGGGTATCGTCAGAACCGATTTGGCGGATACCAAATCCCTGATATCTGGGCTTATTCTCGCAGCTATTCTGATTACGTTTCTTGTCCTCGCAATTGCCAGCTACGTGATCACACGCAGTATTTCCCGCAACCTGGGAGCCATTACCGGTGCGACCAACGATCTTGCACGCGGAGAAATCGATCACGAGATCCCACTCACAGAGGTGAAGACAGAAGTCGGTGAGCTGGCTCGCGCCTTGTTGATCTTCCAGGACAATGCACGTGCGCGACGTCAACTTGAATCGGAAATCGAAACGGAAAACACAGTCAAGGCAGAGCGTCAGCAGCACATAGAAAGAACAATCGCAGCCTTCCGGCAGGATATTGTCGGACTTCTGGAAACCGCGGACGGAACTATCACCCGAGCCCGAGGCACCGCCGAAACGCTGCAAAACGTCAACAGCCGCAACACGGAGCAGGCTGTTTCTGCCGACGACGCCTCCAGACTGTCATCAGAAAACGTTCAGACCGTCGCTTCGGCTACCCAGCAACTGAGCAGCTCGATCAACGAGATTTCCGAACAGGTAAACATGACCTCGGACCAGATAAGTCTGGTCAATGAAAGCGCTCGCACAACCAATGAGGACGTTGATCAGCTGGCCAGGGCGAGTGCAAAAATCGACGAAATCATAGCTCTCATCCAGGCGATTGCCGAACAGACCAACCTGCTCGCCCTCAACGCAACCATCGAGGCGGCTCGTGCCGGTGAACACGGCCGTGGCTTCTCTGTTGTCGCCAGCGAGGTAAAATCGCTCGCCAACCAGACAGCGACAGCCACGGAAGAAATTTCCGCGCAGATCAAGGCCATTCAGTCTTCCAGCCGCGCAACCGTGGATGCCATGGCCAACATCTCCCGGATCATTACGGATGTTCAAACCAGTACATCCATGATTGCCGGCGCCGTGGAAGAACAGACTGCAGCAACAAACGAAATCAGCCACAACATCAACGAGGCAGCCAACCGCACTCAACAGATGGCGGAGAACGTTTCCGAGCTCCTGTCCACGGCATCGGAAGCTCGCCGCTCGGCTGAAGACATTCATGAGGCTTCGGATGAAATCAACGACATCAATGCAAGGATGAACCGGCGCATTGACGATTTTCTCAATGAAGTCTCCGCAGCATGACGTGCCGAAAGAGCGCTTGCTGGATACGCAAGAATATCGCCAGGCAGACGCACGGCCGCGGCTCTCCGCGTCATTCGGAGAGTGTTTCACAGCCAAACTGCCCTTAGTGTGATAGGATTTGCCGAGCTGCTCCAAAGAGAGAGGCAAACCTATGCAACCTATTCCCTACATCTTCTTCAACGGAAATTGCGCGCAGGCCATGGCCAGATACGCCGAGATATTCGGTGGCACGCCCGAGATGATGCCCGCCTCGCAGATGCCGCCGGAGTTTCCGGTTCCCGATGACCGCAAGACCTGGATAATGCACAGCTCGCTGAAGATCGGCGACGGACTGCTGATGGCTTCGGACAACATCATGGGTGACGCGGTCGCGATGTCCGGATGTGCCGTCACGCTCAGCCTTCCAGCCCTTGAAGATGCTCGCAATGCATTTGAGAAGCTGGCCGAGGGCGGCGAGATCACAATGGCCTTTGCGCCGACATTCTGGAGCACCGGCTTCGGAACACTGACCGACCGTTTCGGCATCCACTGGATGGTTGGGTGCGACGAACAGCCAGTCAGCAGCTAACAGTCACTTTCGAAGCGGTTGTGACGGTCAACACCATCGCTTGTCCGGTCGTGAAAATGTCTGAAGAACCGGGCAAGCGGCTCGACTTGAGCCAGGCCTTTTATTGCGGCGCAGATCACCGGGAGTAAGGACGGTATCATCACCCCTGATCATTCCATCAGGTTACGCCCTAGCTCACTTTGCGGTAGAATTCTCCCGTTCACACACAGAATGTCGGGGGCTTGCTGCATTGACGAGGTGAGAACAAATGGCCGGTTTTCTTTCAAACACAGTGATTGCCATTACTCTTGCGCTTCCGATCTCAACTGCTCCGTTTCAACCGGCGCGCGCCAGCGGCCTGATGTCGGCCTGCTCGGCAGATATCGCTTCTCTGTGCAATGGTGTCCGAGAGGGCCGTGGCCGGATATCCGCCTGCCTGTTTGCTCATGACAACAAGATATCAACTTCGTGCAGACCGGAGCTGACGAAGGTTACGACGAGCCGGATGTTCGAAAGGATGATCCCTCCAGATGTCCTGAAGATGAGAAATACGCCCGGCGAAGCGAAACTCAGACAGGTCTGCGCGGCCGACATCAAGTCCCGCTGCCGGAGTGTTCCACCAGGCAAGGGCCGCCTGCTTGCTTGTCTTTATGCCTGGTCCAACAAAGTCAGCAAACCGTGTCACGCGGAAGCCAAGTCGGTCCTGGAGCATCTGAAATAATCAGGACTATGAGCCTAAGGGTCTGCCTTTCATTTCCGGCATCCTCCACGTGGCAATCAAAGAGATCAGTGCGATCGCCATGACGTAATAAACAGGTGCATAGTCATCAGAGGTGCGTGCGATCAGATAGGTCGCCAACCATGGTGTGATCCCTCCGAAAAAACCCAGACAGATGTTGTAGCTGATACCCGCGCCGCTACAGCGCACCCGCGCGGGCAGAAGTTCGACCATGGTCGGCACAGTCATCGCCCAGCCAATGCCGTTGATGAGCGCGAAACTCAACTGGGCAAAGAGGATCCAGACCAATGCCGGCTGATGCAGGGCGAACCAAAGTGGCCATGTCAGACTCAGGCTTGCAATGGAAACAAAGAACATCACCGGACGGCGTCCATATCTGTCTGCCACGAGGCCGGCAACCGGCGTAACGGCAACCAGAACGACCAGGGCGAGAGTTGTAATGTCCAGCGCCTTGGCAGTCGAAAAATGCATCTGATCCGTGAGGTAGGAGACGGCATAAACAAAGACCAGAAAATAGGTCACTCCGGTTGGCAGGATCAGGCAGATGATGTGAATGATTGTTCGCCAATGGTCCTTCATCACTTCCAGAACAGGCATATTCGGTGTGACCACCGCACTCTTCATGGCCGGTGACTCGGACATGTTTCTACGCAGCAACAGCGCGTAGACCGCTATTGCGGCACCAAACAGGAAAGGTATGCGCCATCCCCAGGCCATCATGGCCTCTTCTCCGATCAGGTTGCTGACAAGAGCAGCAACCGCGGATCCCAGTAGAAAGCCGAGATTACAGCCCATCACCACCCAACTCGCCACCAGGCCCCTCCGCCCGGCAGGTGCGTGCTCCACCAGCAGCGTCGCGGAGCTTGCATATTCGCCGGCAACAGACAGACCCTGAACAGAGCGCAGCACAATAAGAAGCACGCTGGCGGCCACGCCCATTTCGGCGTGCCCCGGCAGAATGCCGATCGCCAAAGTGGCACAGCCCATAACAGCGACTGAAATCATTAAGGCCGGCTTGCGGCCAAACCGGTCACCGATGTGACCAAAGATTACGCTTCCGATGCCCCTTGATCCTGTTGCAAGCATGTGGATGTTACAAGCCATCACCTAGATCGCCTGAGAACATAGAGAAGAGCGTTGGTCAACGGACATCCCTGTAG
>JBCCVB010000016.1:0-71581 GCA_039195965.1 Pseudomonadota bacterium | reverse complement strand
TGTGGAGGTGTACAAGCAGCCATATCCAACGCTGATTTTCTCCTTTTTTCCTCAGGTGATGAGATGGGCATGCTGGAAGACATGTGTGTTGGTGTACAAAGCTTAACACGAGTCAAGTTAAAAGTATGTCACTTCATATACTTTACCAGAGATCAGCTGGATGTCTCCGTTGAAGAGAGTCAGCTGGTGATACGCGGCAGACAGGTTGATGACAAATCTCGCCAATACCTGCATCGCGGCATTGCGGCCCGGCAGTTTCAACGGGCGTTCGTCTTGGCTGAGGGGATCGAGATCCTCGGAGCTGATTTGAAAGATGGGCTTCTGTCCATCGATCTGGCACGCCCGGAACCGGAACGTGTCATACGAAAAATAGAAATCTCCAGCGGCGAATAGACCCTCGTCAGCCAACATATGGAGAATACTGATGCACGACCCAAAGAGCCCTGCCTGGGCAGACCATAGATACCTGTCCGAGTTCATGTCCGTCGATGAGCTGACGGAACTTGGGACAGGTGATGTCGCTTACATCAAGGCGATCAAGGCAAGCGACTTGCGCGAGATGTTTCCGGAAGTTCCGCCGCTGCATGACAACATGACGCTTTACGCGCTGTTGAACGCGGACGGCACGCCGATCCTTCTTGCCGACAGCCGTGAAGCAGCGGTTGCCAACGCCTTTGAGGCTGATCTGGAAATGGCATCTCTTCATTGAGCAGCCACACCCGATCTGATTGCCCGAACAAAAAACACCGGCCGATTGGCCGGTGTTTTTGTATCAGATCGATCCTGGATCTCAGGTGAGGGCAGGTTCCTTCGCCTTGGAGGACGGGCGCTGCCCCTCTTGCATCGTATCCTTCGGCGTCGGTGAGGGCCGGTCCGAGGTGCTTGGAGAAGAGACCTTTGGCGGCTTGCGCCAGGGTTCGCTCTTGTACCAGCCGACAACATAGGCAACTGCGATCAGAGCCAGGAAACCGAACAGGTTCGACAGGATCTGCGGGATCCATTCGCCGCGCCCCCAGACCATGTCACGCAACAGACCGGCGGCCTGCGCAATCACGAGGCTGGCCATGAAAACGGCAAGCGATTGCTGGCCGACCTTCTGCACGATCCGTACGAACCGTCCCCACAACACGCCATGACCGAGCAGATGCTTGCCGCCTTCTCCGGCCGCGACCCAACCCAGATAGGCAAGCGCCAGGAAATGGAGATAGCGGAACAGGCCGAATTCGGTCTTGATCCAAAGCGGTCTGATGGCTTCGCGAACTTCACGGGCCCAGACAAAGTCCCAATTGTTCTGGCCGTAAAAGCGGAAATAGGCGAACGGGATGGTGATCACGACAATCGCACTGCAGAACCAAATCAGTTTGGCATTGACGGGAGGCGCAGGTATCCAGCCGCGCATGAAGGCAAATCCGGTAAAGAACAGCATCTGCCATGCAAACGGGTTGAAGAACCACTCGCGGTCCGACCAGGGCTCTGCCGGAAGGCTGAGGAGACCGAACTGCGAGGCGAGCCAGAGCGCGATGGAAAACGCAAACGCGCCGGGAACGGAATAGCGGGCGATCAGCATGATCACCGGTATCAACGCCAGGATCACGATATACATCGGCAGGATGTCGAAATAGTTCGGCACCCAGGTCAAAGTCAGAATGCCCGGAAGGGCGACCTTGGTATTGTCGAAGAGGTGCCACAGGTTCAGCGAGACCACATAATCCTGCGTGAGATCGCAGCATTGTGACAGAAATCCACTTTCATGGACCATCACCAATCCGACCGCGATAACAAGGAATTGGCCGATGTGCGCCCAGTAGACCTGCCACATGCGATGCAGGATGCGGGCTGCGCCTATTCCCCAGCCATGGACTTCGAAAATCTTGCCGAAAGCCAGAGCTGAAGCCATTCCCGAGCAGAACACGAAGATCTCCGTGGCATCGGAAAAGCCGAAACGGGCAGGAATCCAGAGTGTCCACCAGTTCCAGGGGACATGGGCGACATAGATGATAAACATGCCGAGCCCGCGGAAAAAATCCAACCGCGGGTCGCGCGGGCGCTTCGTTTGAGAATGAACGTTCACGTCAAGTCCAGAGTACTTCTGTCAATTTTGGAGCGGAGAGAAGACGTTATACAGAGTCTGCTGCCCGGAGGCTTTCGTCTTCCATAACCTGCTCGGCACGTTGCATCTTATCGCAAACTTCAAGACGTTGCTCGGCAAACCGGTCAAGAGCGCCGCGTTTACGGCT
Organism: Pseudomonadota bacterium; assembly: GCA_039195965.1. Classification (GTDB taxonomy): domain Bacteria; phylum Pseudomonadota; class Alphaproteobacteria; order Rhizobiales; family Stappiaceae; genus Roseibium. Next base: position 69,344 of record JBCCVB010000016.1, on the reverse strand, counting down.
GCGGCTCTTGATCAGAACCTCTGCTTCGGTCGAGAAACCGGCCCGCAAGGCGGCGTCGATCGTGATGCGTTCGAACACGTCGCGCTGGGCGTGAGAGCCCCCGACCATGTAAAGATTGTCCCTGGTAGATGTCAGCAGGGTGAAGGCTGAGGCATAATTTCCCTTCCGGTACTGCTCAAGGCCGAGGCCGGTGGGTAAACCTGCTTCAGCGGAGATGCGGCCGAGGTCGGTCTCGCTCTTGGAGCGTTCCTTCAGGCCGTTGAGCAGCCTTTCCGTGCCCATACGCCGGCCACCGTTCAACAGCGCAAGCAGATAATGAAGGTCGGCGAAGACATTGCAGCCATCTTCGGCGCGTTTGTCGGACAGAAGGGCAAGTTCGTCCCAACGCGAGCCGACGTCGACGCCTTCAAGTTCCAGCCGGACGAGAAGGGACGCACCATTGGAAATGTCGCGATAATCGTCCGTCTTGTCCTTGCGTACTTCGGAATCGTAAAGCGCAAGTGCTTTGTCCGCATTGCCCTGATCCAGATACATCAGCGCAAGGTGCCACCAGACGTGATAACCGAAATTGTTGCAGTGAGCCCAGCCACCTGGATGGTTTTCAAGCCATCCAGCACCTTCTTCCGACCGTCCCGTCATGTCATGAACATGGGCAACTGCATGAAGCCCCCAGGCGTCGTCCTGGGCAAATTCCAATCCCTTGCGGCCAGAAGCTTCAGCCAGCCGGTAATCTCCGGTCTCTTCAAGTGCAAAGGCGCGGCAGCCGAGCAGATAACCATAGGCGGGATGGTTTTCATTATAGGACGACAGGATCCGCTCGATGGACTGGCGCATGCCTGTGGCATCGCCGAGCACAAACCTGATCGCATGCACCAGCTTCATGATCAGGGCATCTTCAGGAACCTTTACCAGCATGGCATCCAGAATGTCGGCCGACCGCGTCGGGAAACCCTGGAGCCAGGCCCCAAGCGCGTCGAGGACTGCGGTTTCGCGGTCGGTTATCGGCGTGTGCTGTGCGGAGGTTCGGGCGATCGCCAGGCATTCACTGGCCGTCGCATTGAGTTCCTTGCGTCCCAGCAGCAGACAGAAGAGACCGCGTGTGCCGTGAGCGAGTGCAAAATCCGGCGCAAGACTCAAGCAGGTTTCCAGATGTTCCGGTGTTGTTTTGCCATGGGCCAGAAAGGCCTGCACAGTCGCATTCCATGCCGCAAGGGCGTCCCGGTCAGTAATTGTAAGATCATATCCGAATTGATCACTAAGACGCATGTCAGGCCTTTATAGTTTCAGTGCCGGGCTTCCCAAAATTCGATCCCAAACAAGATCGCGGAAGACGTCCCGCCGAATGCAAAGTCACTGCTTAACTTCCGCAGGCTTTACATGAACTGCAAAACACAAAAAGGTGTTGGCAATGTGTAGGCTAGAAAATGACACTTTCGTTGCGAAATTAAGGCTTCTAATGCGAGGGTGTGCCTGAAGAATCCGGCAGCTCGGTCTCACAGGTCCGGCTGCACCCGAGGAAAGTCAATTCATGGCTGTGACAGTCCAAAGATCGCAAGCTGCCGTCGTTGGTGTCGGCATTGCTCTTCTGCTCTTGATAGCACTGGGTGCTTATGGGGAAGCGGGGCCGAGGCAGGCCGTTGCAACGCTGATCGGTGGCGTTGCCGGATTGTCGCTCTACCACGCTAGCTTCGGTTTCACGGCTGCGTGGCGAAGGATCGTCACTGAAAGACGAGGTGGAGGCCTCAGGGCGCAGTTCGTACTGATCCTTTTGACCAGCGCGGTTTCCTTTCCGTTGATTGCCTGGGGAAGTCAGCTGGGCTGGCCGACGGGCGGCTTTATCTTTCCATTCGGAATTGCAGCGGCCCTTGGCGCATTCATGTTTGGTGTCGGCATGCAGCTCGGAGGAGGCTGTGGGTCCGGCACCTTGTTCACTGCCGGTGGTGGATCGACGCGCATGATGATCACCCTCGCAGCCTTTGTTCTCGGCTCCGTTGCGGCAACGGCTCATCTGCACTTGTGGGGGCGGTTGCCGAAACTCCCAGCTGTCTCCCTGATCTGGGAATTCGGTCCGCATGGCGCGTTCCTGCTGACCGCACTGGTTCTGGGAGGCCTGACGCTGGCAACACTTCACATCGAGCGGCAGGCACATGGCGAAATCGCGGCTCCCCGCCCGACCCAGTCCTTTCTTGCAGGTCCCTGGTCTCCCATGCTCGGTGCCGTCATGCTCGCGGTGGTCGGGATCGCAACCTTTGTAGTCGTTGGCAGACCCTGGGGTATCACGTCGGCCTTTGCGCTTTGGGGAGGCAAGCTGTTTCACGCGATCGGCATCCCGGTCGACACCTGGCCCTACTGGACCTGGCAGCGCAGCGCGCTGGAGAATTCGGTTCTTCGCGACACGACCTCCGTGATGGATTTTGGTGTGATCATTGGCGCGATGGTTGCCGCGGCACTGGCGGGACGCTTTGCGCCTGTCTGGCAACTGAGCCGCCGCGACGTGCTGACCGCGATAGCCGGCGGATTGCTGATGGGCTATGGCGCAAGGCTTGCCTACGGCTGCAACATCGGCGCGTATCTGGGCGGCTTGGTATCTGGGTCTCTTCATGGTTGGCTTTGGTTGACCTTCGGCTTTCTCGGCAGTCTTGCCGGCACCCGCTTGCGGGTGCGCTTCGGGATGGATTGACCCGCCATCCGGCACACCGGATTGTGAAGCATCCGTGAGTTTGAGCCCGATAGATTGCCGGTTACCTGATTTCCAGGCTCGGGAGATTCTTATATGCGTGTTTTAGCTTGTTTGATCATTCTGTGTTCGCTGGTCGGTACGATTGCCCGGGCAGACAGCATTTCTGAACGAAATGGATGGCGGGTCATCCCGACATCAAAGAGCTACAGCGACCTTGTTGAAGACCTGAAAGCGGCTGTGAAAGCCGAGAAGATGCTGCTGGTGACCCAGGCCAGTGCCTCTGCAGGCGCCAAGGGGCGGGGAATAACGATCCCCGGCAATCGCATCATTGGCGTTTACCGCAATGATTATGCGTTGAGGATGCTGGACGCCTCGATCGCCGCCGGCATTGAAGCGCCGATACGTTTCTATGTCACGGAGAACAGCGATGCGACGGCAACCCTCTCCTGGAAAACGCCGAGCTTGGTTTTCGCGCCTTACATGAATGAGGGTGGCGAAGCGCTTGCCGAGCTTGCTGCGGAGCTTGATCTCGTCTTTATCACGATCGCCGAACAAGCTGTGTCCTCCCGGTAACACACTCTCACATGTTCGTTGAGTGGAGGCTTCCGAGGCCATTTGGGTCTTGTGATGGCGCTTTTTCAGCGCCACATTAATAACGTCGTCAACAACAGAAAGGAGGTATGCCCATGTCTAGTGAGTATCGGAACGTGGCCCAATTGTCTGGGTGGAATGGAGCGGTGCTGGAGCAGCCTCTTGCGTCGATCGGTTTCATCGGGATCTGATCCGGACAATTAGTCGCGTCGATCTCATGGGAGGGCCGCTTTTGCGGCCCTCTTTCGTTTTTCAATCCGGCTTTTTTGAAAAAAAATTCAGCCAGTGGAAAAAATTTGATTGCATAAATTAATTTAAGTTACCTAAAGTAGTTGAGAATTACGTAAAATTGCGAATAAGAAAAAGCACTTTCTTAACAAAAACTTACGAAGTTGTATCAAGGTTGTTTGCGACAACAATAATTGAGAAATTCTACATATTAGCTGTCTAAGTGTTTATTTTTACGGCTAATTTTTTCTTGCCCAATCGGTCAAATGTCAGAAAACTGACACGCCTCTGACACGAGGCATGGATTACCAACCGCCTCAGTGTCGCACTGGAGGATGGGGTAAATTTCCGATGACTTGGCATTTCCGTTTCGGGTTCGTTTTTGGCAATCACCGCGCGAATTTTCTTCAAGGTTCGAATTGGTCAGACTTTATTTTCGGATTCGGCGGCGCCGATGAAATTCACGGCCGGGGCGGCAATGACTGGATTTTAGCTGGACGTGGGCGAGATTGGGTCGATGCGGGTGCTGGCGACGACACGGTCTTTGCCGGTCGAGGTAATGACTGGATCCGCGGCGGTTCCGGCAACGATGTCATTGACGGCGGCAGGGGTTTCGACACTGCAGCCTTTGACGGCTCGATATTCGACTACGACGTAAATCTTCGCAAAGGATGGTTTTCGACAACGGCGATCGTCACGCGCTTCGGCGACGACGGAAGCGCCGTTGAAGTCGATTACCTCAAGAAGGTCGAGGCACTTCATTTCGAGGACGAGGACTACACGCTCTACATCGATGGGCGGAACAATCAGGTGCTGGCTCTCGACGACACCGCAACCACGGATGAAGACACATCGCTGACCCTGTCCGCCGATGATCTTCTGGCCAACGACACCGATTTTGACGGCGATACGCTGACGATAACCGGCGTTGATGTTCTGAGCGAGCTTGGTGCGGTGATCTCGTTGGTGAATGGTCAGATCATCTACAATCCGGCAGGCAAGTTCGACTCTCTGCAGGAAGGGGAAACTCTTACCGACACGTTCTCCTACACCGTTGACGACGGCAAAGGCGGCGCAACGACAGCAACCGTTTCCGTAACCATTACCGGCAAGAACGATGCTCCGGATCTTCAGGTCGCATCCAGTGTCGACTATGCCGAAAACGATACGCAGGTTGTCGCGGTTGCCAGCGCAAGCGACGTCGACAGCGACAGCGTGACCTTTTCCCTGCAGGGTGACGACGCAGCGCTCTTCACGATTGATGAAACAACAGGCGAAATCCGCTTCAAGGCTGCGCCGGACTTCGAGATGCCGGCCGATAACGGTCAGGACAACGCCTATCAGTTGATCGTCGTGGCAACCGACGCCGAAGGGGCCGAAAGTCAGCAGTCTTTGACCGTTAATGTAACCGATGTGCTCGAAATCCCGGTGGTGGACGCGCGTATCAACGAGTTTCATTACGACAACAGCGGCGGAGACGTTGGGGAGTTCGTTGAAATCCGCGCGGCTGCTGGCGACGATGTCTCATTCCTTGAAATCATTCTGTTCAACGGCAGCAATGGCACCGAATACAGAAGGGTTGACGTTTCCACGCTGGAGAAAACCAGCGATGGCACCCACGATTTCTATGTCTGGGACCTGCCAAGCAATGGAATTCAGAACGGTGCGCCGGACGGCATCGCGCTGGTCAATGGCGGAACGGTGCTGGAATTTCTGAGCTACCAAGGAACGATGGACGCGACCATTGGCGGCGAGACGGTCACTTCAACCGATATCGGCGTTTCCGAAAGCAGCAGCACGGAAGTAGGGTTTTCTCTTCAGCGCAATGAGGATGGTTCCTGGAACGAAGCTGCGGCAGAGACCAAAGGCGCGTCCAACGAACCTGTTGTGGAGCTGGGCGCACGCATCAACGAATTCCACTATGACAATGCCGGGTCGGACACTGGTGAATTCGTGGAGATCCGCGTCAATGCAGGAGCGGATGTTTCCGGGCTGGAAGTACAGCTGATCAACGGAAACGGCGGAGCTGCCTACAATTCCTCTGATGTCGCTTCGATGATGAAGACGACTGACGGTACATATGACTATTACGTCTGGGACCTGCCCTCCAACGGCATTCAAAATGGTGCGCCTGATGGTATTGCGCTTGTGAATGAGGGTGAGGTGCTTGAATTCCTCTCTTATGAGGGAACGATCACGACGCAGATTGCAGGAACTGAAGTGACCTCGACGGATGTAGGGGTATCCGAAAGCAGCGGAACCGAAGTCGGATTTTCCCTGCAACGCGATGCCGACGGGTTCTGGAACGAGGCCGCTGCCGAGACAAAGGGGGCTGAAAACAGCACCCCGACGGTTCCGCTCACCGAAGCCCGGATCAACGAGTTGCACTACGACAATGAAAGCTCCGATACCGGCGAGTTTGTCGAAATCCGCGTCAACGCAAATGCGGATGTCACGGGTGTCCAGGTTCAGTTGATCAACGGCAATGGTGGCTCGGCCTACAACAGTGCGGATCTTTCGACTTTGTCCAAAATGTCGGACGGCACCTACGACTACTATGTCTGGGACCTGCCGGCCAATGGCATTCAGAACGGGTCGCCGGACGGCGTTGCACTGCTCAATGGCGAGCAGGTCGTAGAGTTCATCAGTTACGAAGGCAGCTTCGACGCCGAGTTTGCTGAAGGTACGGTTACTTCCACGGACATCGGTGTTTCGGAAAGCAACTCGACGCAAGTCGGTTTCTCGCTGCAACGTAAGGATGATGGATCCTGGAACAGCGCCGCGGCAGAAACAAAAGGTGCGGCAAATGAAGGCGGCGGCACGGGTCCGGAGCCGACAGCGCGTTTTATCTCCGAAATCCAGGGAACTGGCTCGGCGAGTATGCTGGTCGGCGACTACGTCCTGGTTTCGGCAGTCGTCACCTACACCACCGGCAACGGTTTCTTCCTGCAGGAAGAGGATGCCGACGCGGATGCGGATGCCCTGTCGTCTGAGGGTATTTTCGTCTTCACCGGCAGCGCACCGACTGTCGTTGCCGGTGACGTCGTGGACGTTGCCGGAACCGTGGACGAATTCTTCGGTTTCACGCAGCTCGGCAACGTGACGGATGTTACCAAGACAGGTTCCACCACCACGCTACCGACAGCGGCCAACATCCAGCTGTCACAGATTGCGACCAACTTCGAGCAATATGAGGGTATGCGGATTTCAGTCACCAGCGGCATTGCCGATGAAGAGCTGACGGTTATCGAAAACTTCAATCTCGACAGGTTCGGTGACATCACCATCAGTGCCGGAACACAAACGCAGGCCACCCAGCTTTATGATGCGCAAACCCAGCAGGACGAAATATCCGCGCATATTGAGGCCAATCAGAACAACCGTCTCGGCATCACCGATGGTTCTTCGGCAAGCAACCCGGACAGTTACGGTTACATCGCCAACACGACGGACGGCGACAATGGTGACGGTATTCTCAGCCGTGGAGACGTTATTGGTGAAGACGGCCCAACACTTCGTCTGGGAACGGAACTCAATGCTCCTGTCGAAGGTGTTCTGACCTATGATTTCGGCGAGTACAAGGTTCTGGTTGACGGTACTTTGTCCGTGGACGAAAGCACCAATTCAGGGGCACGCGAAGACACTCCTGCCGATGTCGGCGGAGACCTGCAGGTCGCAAGCTTCAATGTTCTGAACTACTTCACGACCTTCTCCGGCGGAACCGGGCCGAATGGTGACCTGGACCCTCGCGGTGCGAGCAATCAGGAACAGTTCGATCGACAGACCGAGAAAATTGTCGATGCCATGATCAAGACCGAAGCGGAAGTCTTCGCGCTTCAGGAAATCGAGAACAATGGTTTCGACGACGCTTCTGCTATTGCCACCCTGGTTGATGCGTTGAATGCCGAGGCGCAAGCCCAGGAAACAGGCGCGGTCTATGCCTACGTCAATCCTTTGGGTACCGAAGGTTTCCTTGGCTCCGACGCCATCATGACCGGCATGGTCTACGACACCACCAAGCTAACCCTGGTTCACGCGGATTCACTGGTCTTTGAAGAGGCATCGGCGGCAGATACTTATGCGATCGCAGAGTATCTGAACGATTTCGTGCCTTCCGGTGATCGTGTTGGTGATTTCCAGCGCAACCGCCCGGCGACGGTGGCAACATTCCAGGATGAGAACGGCGAAGTCTTTACTGTCGCCTCCAACCACTTCAAATCCAAGGGTGACAGCAACCTGCAGGATCTCGCAGATGCTGTTCAGTCCGCCCTGGATGCAGGAAGCATTCCGGCGGACGATGTCGCTGAAGTGGAAGCAGCTCTGACCGCGCTGCGCGCTGATCCGAACTTTGATCAGGGCAACGGACAGGGCTTCTGGAACCAGGTTCGTGCAGATGCATCAACGGAACTGGCGGCCTGGCTGGAAAGCACCTATGCAAGTGACCTTAGCGACCTTGGTATCACGGATGCGGATTATCTTCTGATGGGCGATTTCAATGCCTATGCCGAAGAAGACCCGGTTCAGTCCGTTCGCGACGGCGCCGGCTATACGGATCTGATCGACCAGTTCATCGGTCAGGAGGATGCCTACAGCTTCGTCTTCGACGGTCAGCAGGGCACACTCGACCAGGCGCTTGCATCGGAAAGCATGACGGAACAGGTCACCGGTCTGACCGAGTGGCATATCAATGCGGATGAGCCGGATCTGTTCAATTACCGCGACGGCGACTTCTACTCCGATGATCCCTTTGCGGCTTCTGATCATGACCCGGTCATCGTCGGTCTGGACCTCGGACCGCAAACCGATGCGATGTTCTCGTAAGACCGAAAGATCGCGAATAAAAATGGCGGCTTCTGGCCGCCATTTTCTGTTTGTTGAACTGTACTTAGATCAACCCGACGGCCTTGCGGACATCTTCGTCTCGCAGCGAGCAATCGATGCCGCGATAGGTGTCGCCGGCTTCGGTACACAGCCAGGAAATCGCTTCGCCGACCCATTCTGCCGGAATGTGGACCGCAGGATCGAGTTGGCTGACCGGATTGATGCCGGATGCTTTGATATCCACCTGCATCTGCGTTGCGACGGTACCGGGGCTGAGCCCGATGACGCGCAATCCCTTTTCACCGAATTCCTTGTCCGCACATCGGGTCAGTGAGAGGGCTGCTGCCTTGGATGAACAATACTGGCTCCACCCCTCCAGGGCACCGACAGCGGCTCCCGAGCTGATGTTCAGAATTGTGCCTGACCCCTTTTTCAGCATGTGTGGCGCGACGGCCCGGATACCGTGGTAAACGCCCTTCACATTGATATCGATGACCTTTCCCCAGGCCTCGGGATCGGAAGTTTCAATCCGGCTGATAGGCTCGATTACCCCGGCATTGTTTACCAGAATGTCGATGCCTTCGTGAAAGTCGATACACAGTTCGACTGCCCTTTCGAGATCCTTGTAGTTCGCGACATCGCAGTTGATGGCTGTGGCTGTTCCGCCGTCTTCCATGATTTCCGCAGCGATGCGCTCAACGTGATCGCTGGAACGTGCCGCCAGCACCACTGTGGCACCATATTTGGCAAGACTGCGTGCACCGGCCTCGCCAATTCCTCGGCTTGCGCCGGTAACCAGGGCAACTTGCCCCGACAAATCAAACATCTAGCGTCCCCATTTACTCAGGCCAGGGTCAATATTCGCTTCGGCCCTTGTTGATCGTCGGGCGAACTTAGTGTGAGACGGAGACAGAATAAACAGCTTGTTTGCAGGATTATCGTGCAGCGATTACACGAATGCTTGAAAAGTCGAACTGCTCGGCAGCCCAACGGATTGACATTTCTATCCTCTTCTTGTCGGGTGACCGGCAGAACGAAGTGTAAGGGCATGGGGCTTAATTGATGGCGGTCGAGAAACCGGCTTTGCAGACATTCTTCCGTCAGCTCTATTTTGGTCATTCAACCAAGGCCCGCGCGTTCCGGTATGTTTTGCTGGCATTCGACCTGATCACGATCGGCTATTTCATCGTCTCGTCGGTGTTGGACCCTAACCGCGTGCACCACGAGCTGGACTACGCCATCGCTGCGGTTCTTACCTTGGATTACCTGGCGCGTCTGATCGCATCGGTCAGCACGACCCGCTATTTCTTCAATTTCACCTCGCTCGCGGATGTCGTGGTCATCGTTTCGCTGATAGCGCCGGCCTTCCTGGAGAACTTCGGTTTCCTTCGGGTTGTCAGGATGCTGCGTCTGATGCGCTCCTATCACTTGCTGAAGGAGCTGCGCGAGGCGTCAGGCTGGTTCCGGCGCAACGAAGAAATTTTGCAGTCCGCCCTCAATCTGGTGGTGTTCATATTTGTTGTGACGGCGATCGTTTTCGTGGTGGAAGATGATCGCAACGAGAACATCAACACCTATCTGGATGCGCTCTATTTTACAGTCACCACGCTGACAACGACCGGTTATGGCGACATCACCATGACCGACAGCGTGGGCCGGTTTATGACTGTCCTGATCATGATCTTCGGTGTTGCCCTGTTTCTTCGGCTGGTGCAGACGATTTTCCGGCCTGCCAAGGCTCAGGTCTCCTGCCCGGATTGCGGATTGAGCCGTCATGATACTGACGCCGTCCACTGCAAGCATTGCGGACGTCTGCTCAACATTCCGACCGAAGGTGTGTGGGACTGATATCCCGGGTGCTCTGCGCTCTCGCTGACTTGTGAACACGCGGGGCTGGACAATTCCGGTCTTCAATCCAATCTTTGCGGAAGTATTTGTCCTTCATGGTTGACCGCTACAGATCGTGTCACAGGAGCCGGTATTGCCTTCAAAGATTTCCAGACCTCTGGCCTGTGCCTCCCTCATGGTTTCTCTCTTTTCCACCACCGCCGCCTTGGCTGAGGGGAATGCAAGTTGCGGCGAGGAAGCGCCCTGCGAGACCGAAAACGGGCAATACTACATTCATCTGCCTGAAACCCGGCAGGATGATGGACCGCTCGGAGCTATCCTCTATCTTCACGGTCATCGCGGCAAAGCCGTCAATGCAATCCGGAACAAGGGCTTTCAGCGCATCGCGGATGAGTTGGGAGTTGCTTTTGTAGCGGTTCAGGGCGTGAACGGCACCTGGTCCTTTCCGACCGCTCCGCGCAGCTTGCGCGACGAGTCCCGGTTTTTCGACGAAGTGCTGGATGATCTGGCCAGCCGTTTCGACGTCGACAAGGATCGCACCATGCTGTCCGGGTTTTCGTCGGGCGGCTTCATGACATGGTATCTGGCGTGCGAAGATTCCGGGCGCTTTTCCGGTTACGCACCGATCGCCGGCGCATTCTGGGAACCGCTTCCCGAAAATTGCCCGACCGAGAACCCGTATCTGTTTCATGTCCACGGAACCAGCGACACCGTCGTTCCCCTGGCCGGTCGCTGGCTTGGCGGCGGGCAGTGGAAGCAAGGGGACGTTTTTGAGAGTTTTGACGTCTGGCGTCGCCAGAACGGCTTGACCGACGCCAAGCCCCAGAAGTTGACAGACGGCAATCTGGAATGCGAGCGCTGGACGCCAGAGGGCGGGCTGTTTGAGCTTTGCCTCCACGACGGTGGCCACAGCGTTCAGGCAAAATGGATCGAGCGGGCCTGGCGGGAACTGGGTTCCATGAAAGGCTGGAACGAAAAGAGCTGAAGCTCACCCTGCTTTAACAGGAAAGTGAGATCTGGTGTCCGGCTCGTCCACTTCTCGGAGTTGACGGGAAGGGGGCTATATGGCCATTTTCCGAAAAGCATTCGTGAGTTCATGATCTTAGGTGACCCGTGTCCCATTCCCCCACAGCGCCCGGTTCTCTTGCCGGTCTAGTAGTCCTTGATCTGTCACGCATTCTGGCCGGTCCGACCTGTACGCAGATCCTGGGAGATCTGGGCGCAGAAGTCATAAAGATCGAACGGCCCGGACGTGGGGACGACACGCGTGGCTGGGGACCTCCCTTTCTGAAGGATGGCGATGGAAACGAGACCCAGGAAAGCGCCTACTATCTGTCCTCCAACCGCAATAAATCCTCCGTCGCCATCGACCTGGCGAGCGAAGAAGGACAGAAGCTGATCCAGGAACTCGCCATAAAGGCGGACATTCTGGTCGAGAATTTCAAGGTAGGTGATCTGAAACGCCGGGGTCTGGACTACGAGACACTCAAGGTTCTCAATCCAAAGCTGATCTATTGCTCGGTGACCGGGTTCGGTCAGACCGGTCCCTACTCCCATCGGGCGGGCTACGACTTTCTCATCCAGGGCATGGGAGGCATCATGTCCCTGACAGGATTTCCGGACGACGAAAATGGAACGGAAACCAAATGCGGGGTCGGCATTGCCGATGTCATGTGCGGAATGTACGCCACAGTATCAATCCTCGCCGCGCTCAATCATCGTCATGAAACAGGAGAAGGGCAGCACGTCGACATCTCGCTCCTGGACGCGCAGGTCTCCTGGCTGATCAACCAGGGTGTTGCATATCTTGTGTCCGGGGATGTTCCGGGCCGCCTTGGCAACGGCCATCCGACGATCGTTCCTTATGAAACCTTCCCGGCCGCCGATCAGTCTTTCATCATCGCGGTCGGCAACGACAGTCAGTTTCAGAAATTCTGCGCGGTTGCCGGAGCACCGGAACTGGCTTCGGATCCGCTTTTTGCGAAAAATGCCGACCGGGTCAGGAACCGCAAGCAGCTGATCCCGCTGATCCGCCGTTTGACGATCGAAAAGACGGCGGCAACGTGGATTTCACTTCTGGAAGAGGCGGGTGTTCCCTGTGGTCCCGTAAACGATCTTGGCCAGGTCTTTTCAGATCCCCAGATCGCTCAAAGGAACATGCGGATCACGCTGCCACACCCCTTGAGTGGCTCGGTCGACCTGATCGGATCTCCGATCAATCTTGAAAAGACACCGGTTACCTACGCCAAAGCGCCACCCTTGCTTGGAGCGGACACGGAAGATGTCCTGACGCGCCACCTTGGACTGGGTGCATCGACCCTTGCTGATCTCGCTGAAAAAGGCATTGTGGACTTGGGCGCTGGTGCCCGTAACAAAGGAAACTCAGACTCATGACCACCGGTGCCGATATCATTGCAGGCAAACTCCATGCTGCGGGCTGCCGCCATGCTTTCGGGATCCCCGGAGGAGAGGTTCTGGCGCTGATGCAGGCGCTTGATCAGGCCGGATTGAATTTTGTGCTGGTAAAGCATGAAAACGCCGGCGGCTTCATGGCCGAAGGTGGCTGGCATGCCGACGGCGCGCCGGGAATTTTGCTGGCAACGCTTGGGCCTGGGGCGGCAAATGCCGTCAATGTGGTGGCCAATGCCTGGCAGGACCGGGTCCCGCTGATCTTCCTGACCGGTTGTGTCGATCATGGCGAAGCGGAAAGCTATACCCATCAGGTGTTCGACCACCAGCAATTGCTGCGCCCGATCGTGAAGGCAAGTTTTTCCGCTCGCCTCGGCGCGCTGGACGTGATGATGGAAAAAGCGCTGGCGATTGCGCTTGATGGCCAACCCGGGCCGGTTCACATCGACGTACCGATCAATGTTGCGGAAACCGAGACGGCAGAAACCTGGTCAAAGACCTTCCAGTCGGCACCGGTCGCAACAGCCCCCGTCGCCGGACAGGACCTGGAGACGGCGCTGGAACTGTTTGCTGCGGCTGAGCGGCCGATTGCAATTGCCGGTGTCGATGCGGTCAATGAAAACGCCTCGGCTGCAATCACCGAATTCTGCGAGAAGTTCCAGATACCTCTTGTGACCAGCTACAAGGGCAAGGGGCTGCTTGACGAAAACCACGCCCTGGCCATGGGCGGAGCGGGCCTGTCTCCCAAGGCCGACGGACTCCTGCTGCCTTTGATCAACCAGTCCGACTGCATTCTTCTGCTCGGCTATGACCCGATCGAAATGCGCATCAACTGGCGCAATCCCTGGCATGCGGACGCCTCGGTGATCGATGTGACACCGGTTCTGCGAACTCATGGCATGCATAGCGTGACAGCAACCTTGCGCAGTGCGGTTGAGCCTGTGCTTGAACGCTTGAGCGAGGCAAGAGATGCCAGCAGGGCGACATGGCCGGACAAGGAACCTGCGCGCGTCAGACAGGAATTGGAAACCTCTTTTCAGCCGGAAACCTCCGGATGGGGCCCGGGAACCGTATTTCATACACTGCGCGACGTTATGCCGGCGGACACCGTGGCAACGGCTGACAGCGGCGCGCACCGCATTCTCGTTTCGCAGGTCTGGCGCTGTCCCATGCCTCGGCAGATGCTGCAGTCTTCCGCGCTTTGCACCATTGGCTGTGCGGTTCCGCTGGCCATGGGACACCGCCTGGTCGACGGTCCGTCACCGGTGATTGCGTTTGTCGGCGATGCCGGTCTGGAAATGTGCCTCGGAGAACTTTCGACCCTGAGGGATCTGAAGATTCCGGTCATCATCTGCGTACTCGTCGATACCAGCCTGGCTCTGATTGAGCTCAAGCAGCGCGGCAGTCAGCGGCCGAATGTCGGAGTTGATTTCGGCGAGACCGATTTCCCTGCCGTCGCCCAGGCTTACGGCGGTCACGGGGTGTGGATTGAAAATTCCGATGAACTTGCGAGGGAAGCGGAAGAAGCCTTGAAACGTGACGGCTTCACGGTGCTTGCTTGCCGTATACCCCGGCGCGCTTACGACGGAACCTTTTAGTCTACTACTGGATGACTGGACCTTCCACGCTTGTGTGCTTATGCTGCACCTGCGAAGTAAACTTGGCCTTGGGCGGGGACCGAAGGCCTGGGAGGGACAAGAATGATAATCTGCCGAACAAAGGCGGAGATGCGCGAAACCGTGCGCAGCTGGAAGCGCGAGGGCTCCAGCATTGGTCTGGTGCCGACCATGGGATATCTGCATGAAGGCCATCTCGGGCTCGTTCGCCTCGCTCGTGACAAGGCCGATCGGGTGGTCACAAGCATCTTTGTCAATCCGACGCAATTCGGACCCAACGAGGATCTGGAGACATACCCGCGAGACGAGGAGCGCGATCTTGCGCTTTTGAGAGCCGAAGGCGTCCATGCGGTTTTCATGCCCCATGTTGACGAAATGTACGGCGCTGGCGGTGATGCACATGTCGAAGTCCCCGGCCTTTCGGGCATATTGCAGGGCGCATTGCGCCCTGGGCATTTCCGCGGTGTTTCGACGGTGGTCACAAAGCTCTTCAATATCGTCACGCCTGATTTGGCGGTGTTCGGCGAGAAGGACTACCAGCAGCTCACCTTGATCAAGCAGATGGTGCGGGATCTGGACATGCCGCTGGAAATCGTCGGTCACCCGACGGTGCGCGAAGCTGATGGCCTCGCCATGTCATCCCGTAATGTGAGGCTTTCCGCGGATCACAGGTCTGAGGCAATCGTGCTGAACAGATCGCTCGATGCTGCCGCCGAACTGGCAAAGACAGGTCCGGCGATCGCCGACCTCGAAGCGCTTGTGCGCGATACACTTGCAACGGCTGCCTCTGCGGAGGTCAAGAGCGTCGACATCCGCGATGCCGCGACACTGGCCGAACTATCCGGGGCGCTGGACCGCCCGGCGGTGATCCTGCTGGCTGTCCGATTTGGCAACGTGTTGCTGATCGACCAGCGCGTGGTCGCGCCTGCCAGCTAACTCCACTCAGCTTCAAGCCCTTTCGAAAGGACGCCGCATGAGCTCTCAGAAACCTGTCCGCCGTATCACCACGCCTCAGATTGCCAACCGAAAAGGTGGTGACCCGATCGTTTCGCTGACATCCTATCACGCGCACACGGCGGCGATTGTCGACAAGTATGCAGACTTCATTCTGGTCGGCGATAGCCTCGGCATGGTCATGCATGGCATGGAATCGACCGTGGGAGTTTCGCTTGACCTGATGATCATGCACGGCAAAGCGGTGGTGCGCGGCACGCAACGGGCATTGGTCGTTGTCGATATGCCTTTCGGCACCTACGAGGAAAGCCCGTCGGAAGCCTTTCGCAATGCAGCACGCGTGATGAAGGAAACCCAGTGCGGCGCGGTGAAACTCGAAGGTGGTGTCCGCATGGCGGAGACCATTCGCTTTCTCACCGAGCGCGGTATTCCGGTCATGGCCCATATCGGCCTGACACCGCAATCCGTTCACGTGTTGGGCGGGTTCAAGACGCAGGGGCGGCATGAGGACGATTGGGATCAACATTTCGAAGATGCGACAGCCGTAACGGAGGCAGGAGCCTTTGCCGTTGTTCTGGAAGGCATGGTCGAGCCGTTGGCTGCGCAGATCACAAAGGAAATTCCTATCCCGACCATCGGCATCGGCGCATCGGCCGAATGCGACGGCCAGATCCTGGTTCTGGAAGATATGCTCGGTCTCAACCCGACACCGCCGAAATTCGTCAAGGTCTACGGCAATCTCGGCGGACAGATCGAGGCGGCTGTCAAGGCTTACGCCGATGAGGTCAAGGATCGCAGTTTCCCGGCCGAGGCGCAGGTCTATCGCTGATAGCCTGTCGTCAAGGTTGGGTAATGAAATAAACGCCCGATTTTCGGCTGCACACATTCGGGAATCTGACTAGCCTCAGGTCATGTTGATGATCCGACCAAGTTTCGACACGCTCTATGAAGCGCTGATGGTACGCGACCCCTCCTATGACGGGCGCGCCTTCGTCTGTGTGGCCACGACCGGTATTTTCTGTCGGCTGACCTGTCCGGCACGAAAGCCGAAACGGGAAAACTGTACGTTTTACGACACGGTGGGAGAATGCATCGAAGCCGGTTTCCGCCCGTGCAAGCGTTGCAAACCAACCACGCCGGAAGCAAGCGCCGATCCGGTGGTGAAACCGTTGATCGAGGCACTTGAAAGACGGCCGGGATTTCGCTGGGGAGAACCGGATCTGGTTCGCATGGGGCTTGATCCGTCCACCGTTCGCCGCGCGTTCAAGCGTCACTTCGGCATGACATTTCTGGAGATGGCGCGGCAGAGGCGATTGCAGGAAGGGTTTTCAACCCTTGCCGATGGCGGCAAGGTCATTGATGCGCAGATCACGGCAGGATTTGAATCGCCAAGCGCGTTTCGGGAAGCATTTGCAAAGATCCTCGGTCAGGCTCCTGGCACTTTTTCACAGGACCCGCTGCTTGTGGCCGACTGGGTGTCGTCACCGCTGGGACCCTTGATTGCGGTGACCGACAACACTCAGCTTCATCTTCTGGAGTTTCTTGACCGCAAGGCCCTTCCGACCGAATTCAGGAAGTTACTGGCCTTTTCCAAGGGACGGATAGGGTTCGGGCGAACCGAGGTCACGGACCAGATCCAGGTGGAGCTGGATCGCTTTTTTGAAGGGCGCAACGGTGTTTTCGAAACCAGATTGGCCCTGCATGGATCTGTCTTCACGCGCGATGTCTGGCGGGAGCTTCTGAAAATCCCGGCCGGTGAAACACGCAGCTACTCAGATCTTGCCAGGACGCTTGGCAAGCCTGAGGCCGTTCGCGCGGTCGCAAGGGCCAACGGAGCGAACCAGATCGCCATTGTGGTTCCCTGTCACCGGGTGCTTGGAGCCGATGGCTCGCTGACCGGATATGGCGGCGGTTTGTGGCGCAAGCAGCGGCTGATCGAGCTTGAGCAGAGTTACAGCACGCAGCCGCGTTCAGCGTGACGAGGCTCAGAAAAAGTCTTACGCTTGATGAAATTCAAGATTGTCCAGTATGAGCTGACGAAGCGGTTCTTCGGGCAGCGCGTCGCTCACCATGACGTCCATCGAAGTGATATTGCCAAGCGTTACCATTCCGCCTTTCTGGTACTTCGACGAATCGACCGCCAAAAGCGTTTTGCGGGAACGCTTCATGGCGCTTTCCACGTTTGACACTTCCCAGTGGTCGTCGTCGCTCATTTCGCCGTCCGGTTCGATGCCACTCACCGAAATGATTGATATATCGAAGCGAAACCGGCTGATGAAGTCTGAAGTCGGTTCTCCGAATACCGAAGCGTCTACATGCCGGACAAAGCCACCTGGAATTGCCACCGTGAAGTCCCGGCGATCCTTCAACAACATGGCCGCTGCGAGAGAATAGGTGACGATCTTCAGGTCGCGCCTTTGGTTTAATGCGCTTGCAACGGCTTCACAGGTTGTACCTGCGTCGATGAAGACAGACGCACCGTCTTCCACAAGCGAAGCAACCTTGTAGCCGATGCGTTGTTTCACATCTGCCGACTCCTGCCGCCGCAGCAGATAGTCCTCGCTGTTCAGCGCACCGACATATGCTGCGCCGCCATGTGTCCTGCGCAGGCGGCCTTCGACATCCAGCATATTGATGTCGCGACGAATGGTTTGTTCGGAAACTGACAATTTTTGGGAAAGATCTTCGATTCTCTCATATCCGGACGACTTGAGAATCTCCAAAAGCCTGGATTGCCGCTGTTGCTTTCCCGAAGCAGTCATTCTGCATTTCCCCTTTTCCGGCAAATATTTAAAGCAGCATCCATCGCATATGTCCACGTTCCAAATTTGTCCGATAAATTACAAAAGAATCCAAAAAACACAATTTTTGTAAGAAAGTTTACAACAGAATGTCATTAAACTAACATGTATTGTCACGAAGATAACAGCTGACCGATCTTTCGTGGCATTTGGGAGGAATAGATGTCTGACAAGCTGCACAATTACGTTTGGAAGTTCACCAGCAAAAAACTTAGCCGTCGAAGTGTTTTGGCCCGTGCGAGCGCCCTGGCCATGTTTGCTGCAGTGGCCGGGTTTTCCGCCGTCGATTCAGGCTTTGCCGCCGAACCGAAAAAAGGTGGCGATTTCGTTATGGGTCTGAAGGGCGGCGAGAGCACGAATTCACTCGACCCTGCACTGTCCACCAGCCATGTGACCGCAAAAGCGCTGCGCACTTATGGTGAAACGCTCACTGAAGTAAGCCCGGACGGCGAAGTGATCGCCCGCCTCGCGGAAAGCTTTTCGCCGCGCGACGGCGGCAAGTCCTGGGACTTTCAGATACGCAAGGGCGTTAAGTTCCACAACGGTCAGGAGATGACCGCGGAAGATGTGCTGAAAACCATGCAGCGCCATTCGGACGAGAACACCAAGTCCGGCGCTCTCGGCATCATGCGCGGCATCGAATCCATGGAAGTCAACGGCGACACCTTCACGGTTCACCTGTCGACACCGAATGCCGACCTTCCTTTCCTCATGTCGGACTATCACCTCGTGATCCAGCCGAATGGTGGCCTCGACGATCCGGGTGCAGGCATCGCGACCGGGCCCTACAAGGTGACAGCGGATGAGCCGGGTCTGCGTTACAAATTCGAGAAGTTCGAAGATTACTGGGACGATAGCCGCGGACACTATGACAGTGTCGAGATCATCGTCATCAATGACGACACTGCACGGGCAAACGCGCTGCAGTCCGGTATTGTCCATGCAATCAACCTGGTTTCGCCCAAGACCGCGAAGCTCATGGCCCGCAATCCGGCCGTCAAGATCGAAACCACTTCGGGCAAAGGCCACTATATTTTCGTCATGCATGTCGACACGCCGCCGTTCGACAACAAGGACCTTCGCATGGCGTTGAAGCACGCCGTGAACCGTGAAGAGCTTGTCGACAAGGTGCTCGCCGGATACGGCAAGGTCGGCAATGACACGCCGATCAACGAAGCCTACCCATTGTTCGACAACACGGTTCCGCAGCGGACTTTCGACCTTGATAAGGCGAAGGAATACTACGAGAAGTCCGGTCACGACGGATCTCCGATCATCCTGCACGTGTCAGACGCAGCCTTCGCCGGTGCTCTGGATGCGGCACAGCTGTTCCAGCAGAGCGCGAACGCAGCCGGCATTCCGCTTCAGCTGAAGCCGGAGCCGGCAGATGGATATTGGTCGGAAGTCTGGAACAAGAAGCCGTTTGCCGCATCTTATTGGGGCGGTCGCCCGGTGCAGGACCAGATGTGGTCCGTCGGATATCTGTCCACCGCCGACTGGAACGACACGCGGTTCAAGAATGCCGAGTTTGACGCAATGCTTCTTGAGGCCCGCGCCGAGCTCGATCCTGAAAAGCGTCAGGAAACCTACGGCAAGATGGCTCGCCTCGTTCGTGAAGAAGGCGGCCTGATCAATCCGATGTTCAACCAGTACATTGATGGCATGGCCACCAATGTTGACGGATGGGCTACCAACCCTGAAGGCGACATGATGAACGGCTTCGTCGCCGTCAAGACCTGGTTCGAATAAGGCGGATCGAACGTGCCTTCGCACCTGATCCTGTTGGTCATCCAGCGCTTGGCGCTGGGTGTCCTGCTCCTTCTGGCGTCGTCGGTCCTCATCTTTGCGGGAACCCAGATCCTGCCGGGTGATGTCGCGCAAGCCGTGCTTGGACAATCGGCGACACCGGAAGCCATAGCGAACCTGCGCACGGAGATGGGGCTCAACGAACCCGCCGTTTCCCGTTACCTGAAATGGCTTTTCGGAGCCGTGCAGGGCGATTTCGGCACCGCGCTCACCAATGGTGCGGACATCGGCACTTCGATATCCAAGCGTCTGGGCAACACGCTGTTCCTGGCCTTCTGGGCGGCAGTCATATCCGTTCCCCTGGCGATCCTTCTTGGTCTCATTGCGGTCCGCTTCCGCAACCGCTGGCCGGACCGCCTGATCTCCGCGATGTCGCTCGCAACCATTTCGGTTCCTGAGTTCGTCATCGGCTACGTCTTCATGTTCTTCGTTGCTGTGAAGCTGCGCTGGGTGCCGTCGGTTTCCATGATCAACGATTCCATGAGCCTGATGCAGAAGCTTCAGTCGATTGCCCTGCCGGTCATCGTGCTGACCTTCGTGGTGCTCGCCCACATGATGCGCATGACGCGCGCGGCGATCCTCAACGTAATGGAGTCGCCCTATATCGAAACCGCGGAACTCAAGGGTCTCTCCCGTTTCGCGGTGATCACGAAGCATGCGCTGCCGAATTCGGTCGCGCCCATCGTCAATGTGGTGATGCTCAACCTGGCCTATCTCGTTGTGGGTGTCGTCGTCGTGGAAGTGATCTTCGTCTATCCCGGCATGGGGCAGTACCTCGTCGATCACGTGGCCAAGCGTGACATACCTGTGGTGCAGGCGGCCGGACTGATATTCGCGAGTGTCTACATTCTTCTGAACATGGCGGCAGACATTATCGGCATTGTTGCCAATCCCCGCCTGAGACATCCCAAGTGAGGCCCTCATGACGATGCGAATTCCAGTGAGCGCCCTCATCGGGCTGACCATGATGGTCTTCTTTTTCAGTCTTGCCGTTTTCGCCCCGCTCATCGCCCCCTACGGGATCGGCGAAGTGGTTGGTGACGTATGGGAACCGATGTCGGCCAAGCATTGGCTCGGCACGGACAATATCGGCAGGGATCTGCTGACGCGCATGATCTACGGCGCCAGAACGACGATCTTCATTGCCTCCGCGGCGACCGTGCTTTCCTTCACTCTTGGAACCCTGCTTGCGCTTGGCGCCGTTGTTCTTGGTGGCTGGGTCGACATGGCGCTGTCCCGCTTCATCGACCTGATCATGTCGATACCGACACTGATTTTTGCACTGGTTGTCCTGTCGGTCGTGCCGACATCCATCCTGATCCTGATAGTCCTGATGGGACTTCTCGATACCACGCGTGTCTATCGTCTCGCGCGCGCGGTTGCGGTCGATATCAACGTCATGGACTACGTCGAGGCGGCTCGTCTGCGCGGTGAAGGCACCAGATGGATTGTGCTGCGGGAAATCCTGCCCAACGCCCTGTCGCCCTTGGTCGCCGAGCTGGGTCTGCGCTTCATCTTCATGGTTCTGTTCATTTCAACCCTGTCCTTCCTCGGGCTCGGCGTTTTGCCGCCCGATACCGATTGGGGTGCGATCGTGAAGGAAAACAAGGAAGGGCTTGTTTACGGCATTCCGGCCGCTCTGGCGCCGGCCGTTGCGATCGCGACGCTTGCGATATCGGTCAACCTGGTCGCCGACTGGGTCCTCAACAGGACCACAAGCCTGAAGGGAGGTCGCAATGCGTGATACGGTGACGCACAACCTTGTTGAGATACGCGGCCTCAAAATCGGTGCCACGGTCTTCACCCCGGGCGAAAAACCGAAGGATGTCGAGATCGTCCACGGCGTCGATCTCAATCTTGAAAAGGGAAAGGTGCTGGGCCTGATCGGAGAATCGGGTGCCGGAAAATCCACCATTGGTCTGTCCACGCTGGCTTATGGCCGTGGCGGCATCCGGATTACCGGTGGTGAAATCTTCATCAATGGTGTCGATATCCTCAAGAACAGCATGGGTGAATTGAGGGACTTGCGCGGACGAAAGGTGACATACGTGTCCCAGTCCGCGGCTGCCGGTTTCAATCCGTCAAAGAGGCTGATGGATCAGGTGGTCGAATCCTGCCTGAGTCACAAACTGTGCTCCCGCAAGGAAGCGGAGGAACGCGCGGTCAGGCTCTTCAGGAAACTTGGTCTTCCCGATCCTGAAAATTTCGGCATGCGGTATCCGCATCAGGTCTCAGGTGGCCAGCTTCAGCGTGCGATGACGGCCATGGCACTTTGTCCGGAACCGGACCTGGTGATTTTCGATGAGCCGACAACGGCCCTGGACGTGACAACGCAGATCGATGTGCTGGCTTCCATCAAGGAAGCAATCCAGGACACAGGCGTCGGTGCCATTTACATCACGCACGATCTCGCTGTCGTTGCGCAGGTGTCCGACCACATCATGGTGCTGCAGCACGGACGGATGGTCGAATACGGCACAACGGACCAGATCATCAACAATCCGCAAAAGGATTACACCAGGGCGCTGGTGTCGATCCGATCAACCATCCACGACGAAACGCCGTCCAGGGGCGAACCGGTTCTCAAGCTGGACAATGTCTCGGCTCGTTACCGGGGACTGAATTTCGACGTGGTCAAGGATGTCACGCTGGAAATACATCCTTCCCAGACATTGGCGGTTGTCGGCGAGTCAGGATCCGGAAAATCGACGTTGGCTCGTGTGATGACCGGGCTTTTGCCGCTTCGCCAGGGCACGGTCTCCTTCAATGGTGAGACATTGCCGGCGGCGCTGGAGGATCGCAGCAAGGAACAGCTGCGCGAATTGCAGATGATCTATCAGATGGCGGATGTGGCGATGAACCCGCGCCAGACCATCGAAACCATTATCGGCAGACCCTTGGAATTCTATTTCGGCATGCAAGGGGCTGAAAAGCGCGCGCGCGTCATCGAACTGCTTGACGAGATCGAGCTCGGCGAGAGCTTCCTGAAGCGCTATCCGGCGGAATTGTCCGGGGGACAGAAGCAAAGGGTCTGCATTGCGCGCGCCCTGGCCGCCAAGCCCCGGCTGATCATCTGTGACGAAGTGACCAGTGCCCTCGATCCTCTTGTGGCAGACGGGATACTGAAGCTGCTTTTGAACCTTCAGGAGATCGAGCACGTCAGTTATCTCTTCATCACCCATGACCTGGCAACGGTCCGTGCGATCGCCGACACCATAGCGGTCATGTACCAGGGCAATGTCGTTCGCTATGGCCCGAAGTCGCAAGTTCTCGAACCGCCATTCGATGACTACACGGACCTTTTGCTCTCCTCCGTCCCAGAAATGAAACTGGGTTGGCTCGAAGACGTTATTTCTACTCGTAAAATGGACAGTGCAGGCAACTGATGGACACGCGGCTTCTTCTGATCATTCTTGACGGTGTGCCATGGCGTAACTGGCGATCTCTGTTCGGCAACCTGGAAGGTTGGGTCGACAGCGGCGAGGCACGGGTCTGGCGGATGCGCTCGGTCCTGCCTTCCATATCAGCATCCTGCTACGCCTCGATTCATACCGGCGTCACACCTGCCGTTCACGGATCGACCGGCAACGCTAATGTGTTCCGGGTTTCCGTACCCGACATCTTTTCGGAAGTGCGCAAATCGGGTGGCAGAACCGGTGCGGTAACGCACTCTTTCTGGTCGGAGTTCTTCAACCGCGCACCCTTCGATCCGGTCCGTGACATCGAATACGACGAACCGGACAGCGCTTCGATCAATCACGGGCGTTTCCACACGATGGCCGGTTACGGTCACAACAATCAGATGACGCCGTCCGACGCAGACCTGTTTGCCACGCTCACGATGCTGAGTGAGCGCTTCGGTCTGGACTACGGCATTCTGCACACATGCACTCTCGACAGCATGGGGCATCGCTTCAAGCATGCTTGCGAGGAAATGGATAACGCCTGTGCACATATGGACGAGACACTCGCACCCTACATCACGCGCTGGCGGTCCGCCGGGTATGAGGTGATCGTGACGGCCGATCATGGCCAGAATGATCGGGGGCACCATGGTGGACGCAGCGAGGAACAGCAGGACTTTGCGCTATATTACTTTGGTGATGCAAAGGGACCGGATGCGGATACACTGCTGCGTCAGACGCAATTGGCGCCGACAATCTTGAACCGGTTGGGAGTGCCAATTCCGCAATCCATGACGGATGAGCCATTTCTTTAACGGAATAAGGACCGCGCGATGCGGAAGGTCTGGATCGATTATGACAAAAGTGCATTCGACTAACGGATTTAAGGCGGTCCTGTTCGACAAGGACGGAACTCTTTTCAACTTCAACGAAACCTGGGGTCATTTTTGCGATCTCATGTTTGACACGCTGGCCGGTGAAGACGAGCAGTTGAAAGACCGCCTCGCGGAAGTGTGCGGGTATGACAGGTCCAACCGGACCTTCAGGACCGGGTCGTTGATCGTAAACGCCAGTGCCGATGAGGTGAACGAAGCCTGGTCGGATTTGCTTCCCGATCGGAGCCTGGAAGAAATCGTCAGCCTGAACCACGAAGTCTATGCAAGTCTGCCGGTGTTTCCGACTTGCGACCTGTCCGGTGTGATGACGGACCTCAGGGACCTCGGATTGAAGCTGGGCGTCGCAACCAATGACTATGAGGCTGGTGCGGTGACCCAGCTTCAGGAAGCTTCGGCCATGACATTGTTCGATTTCGTTTGCGGTTCCGACAGCGGCTTTGGCCGCAAGCCTGAAGCCGGAATGGTTCACGGGTTCTGCGAGCGTATGGATATTGAACCACACGAGATAATCTTTGTCGGTGACAGCACACATGACATGGATTGCGCGCGAAACGCCGACGTCGGATTGAGTGTTGCCGTCCTTACGGGACCTGCAACAGAAGAACAGCTGACCGGTCATGCCGACGTAATCCTGCCATCCATCGGCAGCCTTCCAGGTTATCTTGCCGGCAGAGGTGTGGAGTAGCCGTAGTCCGCCGATCACGTCCAAAACCCACTTTGAGGCTACCTCGCAAGTCAGACAGTCATTCGGGCAGATGTCCGTAGCGCTTTAACAGTCTTTGGTTGTAGCATGAGCCCTGGACACTCAACCGGGGGCTTGGCGTGGATATTCATTGTGCGGTCAGAAAACTGAAGCCGGGATCTTTGCTGCAACTTGGCAAGGAGTGCATTGTCGACCCGGTCGTCATCTCGGGAATCAGCGGTTCCCAAGACAAGCCGGTTGTCATTCGTGGATTGCCGCCCGAGGCGCCAGATCGAACCTCCGCCAAACGGTCTCCAACCATTTTCGGCACCGCAACGACTTTCGACAAGTTCAGCAAGCGGGCGAACGACCTCGCCAGAGTGCATGAAGCCGGCGGCAGCTTTCCGGGTCTCTACTTTATGGCGGACAATGCGCAACTGATCCTGCGCGACTGCCAATGGATTGTTCTGGAAGACCTGACGTTCGAGAACTGCTGGCCAACAGCGATTTATATCGAAAACTGTCAGCACATCACGATACGTGGTGTGCACATTCGCGGTGGCACTTTTGCAATCGGCGCAACAGGCATCGACACGCGCCATTTGCTGATTGAGAATTGTGACTGGATCCAGGACACCACCTGTCATGGCGATGCTCAGGTCAGGTCCATTCGCGACCGGGGCCGCTTAAAGGATGTTCAGGACGTTGAGTCCTGCCACTTGTGGCGACAAACGGATTGGGACCGAATTCACGGTGAATATGGCGGCACGAAGAAACATGTGAGACCTGACGATGCCCGCGCCTATGACGGCGATTTCTTCCGAGCCTGGACAATTGCGGGCTACGTCATCCTGCGCAACAACTGCATCATGGATGCCTTCAACGGCATTCATTTTTTCAACCAGTTGCCCAAAGAAGCTCAAGACCGCTACTCGCGCAATGTGATGATTTGCGACAACTGGTTTGTGCGTATCAGGGACAATGCGGTCGAACCGGAAGACTATGCAGTCAACTGGACTGTCCGGCATAACAAGTTCGTCGATTGCTACGCGACGTTTTCCATCGAACCGGATCGTTCCGGTTACTTCTACATTTATGGAAATCTCGGATGGAGCCGCGAACGGCCGGGTCCGGATGAAGACAAGCCATCGACAGGCAGAATTTTCAAGTTCGGTTCCGCTCATGAGGATGTCGGGCCGCATTACGTCATCCACAACAGCTGGTACGTGCGAAATCCAATCTTCAAGAAGAAGCGGATCAGCAATTTCCATCATATGAACAACGCGGTTGCCTACAACGAAAGTTCGGACAGTTTCGACTACGATCGCGTCAATCCATTTGGCAAGGAATGGCAAGATCCGCACAACAGCACAGATGAATGGGAAACGATAAAAGCCCAGGAAAAGAAGCGCTTTACGAAAGCGTGGAGCAAGCTCGACATCACGATCGATAACGACATGGTCGGTCATCCACTCTTTCCTGACGAACTTCGCGTCGCTGGTTATCCGCTGGGCGACAGATCCTCCGGCAAGGTGCCAGAGTTTGCTGATCCTTCAGCTCATGGGACTCCAACAGGGCTGAAGCTTGAAAACGCCGAACATGCAGCGCGTATCAAAGCCCGGATGCCTGATGGCACGGAAGTGGAGAATTACACTTGCGTGGAAACACCATTGGCCGTTGGTGCCTGGCAGGGCACCGAGCTTTTTTCTCTTCCGGACCCACTGTTTGTCCAGTGCTGGGAATACCCGGATGTGACTGCGGTCGTCGCAAACAACGACGATTAGAACTGTTGCCAGGTTGGGAGCCTGCGAACAAGCGGGCAACTTTGGTTTGAATCGTCTGGGGCAGGGTGTGCTCGAGGCATCTACGTTGCCAACAATCGGAGGCAGGATTGAAGGTCTTTTCATCGACGGATCGTTTGGCGCGAGTTTTTCATCCCGATCACTGGTTTTTGCCTGCAACGCTCGCCTTTTGCGCCTGTTTTGTCGAACTGATCTGCATCATGGGCCTGTTTCACACCTTTACAGCCGTCATCACTGGTTCCTTCGTGATGCTGTTCGTCAATATGGTCGACAGGCCGTCCTATCTACCGGTCAATATCACGGTGATAACCGCTTACCTGTTCATGAGCTTCGTCTGGTACGCATTGATTTCCCGGCTGAAGCAACGTGGAGCTGTTTCTCTCAGAAACCTGTTCGTTCTCGAAGCTGCACTTATCGCGGCGTTCATGCTGTTTGCCGGATTATCCGTCCCCTTTTCCGGACCTGCGGCTCTTCAAACATTGATTTCCGTCTGCCTTGCGACCTCTGCAATGTCTTTGCAGGCGACCATCATGACCGAGCTTTTAAGTAGTCACGGACCGACCACTTTCATGACTGGAAAGACAAACCGGCTCGTTGCCGGTCTCTACGATGGATGGTTCGGTGGTAAGGAGACATTCCCATCGACCGGCACAGCCCGCACGGCCGCATTGAACACCGGTTCGACAATGCTGGCTTTCGCTGCCGGTGGTTTTGCAGGCTCCATTGCCATGAAGCTGTTTGGCTTCTGGGCGCTGAGCGTTCCGCTGGCAATCCTGCTGACTGTGGCGTTCAGCCAGTTGTCACATGCCCAGGACGAGGCGGCGACAGAAGCAGTCTCCTGAACAGCGGTGGCAAGGACTTGGATCTCTTGGAGTGTTTATAAGCGAAAGCACTTTGAGGGCTTGAACTATCGGCTTTCGGGTAGCGATCCGTGGCGTCTTGCTTCTTCAAAGCGCCGTTCATTTTCGTCGTTCAACGGATAAAGTCCCGGAAGCTCGGCGCCATTTTTGACTTGCTCAAGGATCCACTCTTCCCGCACTTCCATCTCCAGCGCAGCCTCGATGACAGTGTCGACCATGGCCTGAGGCACGACGACTGCACCATCCCTGTCTGCAACGATCAGGTCATCAGGAAAGATAGCAACACCGCCGCATCCGATCGGTTCCTGCCAGTTCGCGAAAGTGAGGCTTGCAACGGCAGCCGGAGAGGCAGCTCCGTTTGCCCACACGCCCAATTGGGTTTCTTCAATGCCTGCAAGATCACGCACGACGCCGTCAGTAACCAACGCCAGCACATTTCTGCATTTCATGCGCTGGCACAGGATATCACCAAAAATTCCGGCGTCGCTACAGGCGTCCGCACCCACGACCGCGATGCAACCGTCCGGCATTGCTTCAACCGCCATGCGTGTTGACTTTGAGGAAGACCAGGATGCGGGTGTCGCAAGGTCCTCACGTGCAGGTATGAAACGAAGTGTGAAGGCAGGACCCGCGACCCGTTCCCCGTTTCCGGATATCGGAAAAGCTCCTCGGATCCAGGTGTTGACCACACCCATCTTGAACATGACCGTGGTCAGCGTGGCAGTTGACACGGATCTGCAGTTGTTCAAGAGCTCATCGGAGTAACTTGTCATTTTCACTTCCTCGGCGGGAGGGTAATGCCTCGTTCTCTGTCAGCAATCCTCACGATTAATCCCATCACTGTAGGTGGCGCGATTGTGTACCTGCAAGATCGTTGCGCCGGGCTGTCTATGAGACACGCTTTGTCAGAGGAAGCTCGAGACTACCAGAAGAGTTCATTGCTCTACCCGTCAACACGCAATGATGTGCCGCAAAGGTTGCCGGAAGAGGTTCTGGATTTTTGCATTTTTACCAGAGGCTTATTCTTCTTCGAAGCTCAGCATCCCAAGCCGGTTTCCGCCGGCTGCAATCAGAAGAATGTTGAGAAAAATGTACCAGTGAACACCTCTTCTTCATCGATAATGCAGACCGAATTTCTCTGAATTCCGGTAAACGGCCTAGATTCTAGATTAGAATTATTATAAATTACGCAGCGTAAGTATCAGTAGGAGGGTTCGTCATGAAAGGAAATGCGAAAGTCATCAAATGCCTTAATGAGGCTCTCTTCCTCGAACTTTGCGCCATCAATCAGTTCTGGCTGCATTACCGTCTTTTGAACGACTGGGGTTTTACACGCCTGGCGAAAAAGGAGCGCGAGGAATCCATCGAGGAAATGCATCACGCCGACAAGTTGGCCGACCGCATCATTTTCCTGGAAGGCCTTCCCAATATGCAGAAGCTGGCACCTCTGCGGATTGGCCAGAATGTCAAGGAAGTGCTGGAGTCCGACCTTGCAGGTGAGTATGACGCCCGATCCGCGTATCTGAAGTCGCGTGACGTTTGCCGTGAAGAGGAAGACTACGTCTCCATGGCACTGTTCGAGGAACTGCTTTCCGACGAAGAAGGTCATATCGACTTTCTGGAAACGCAGCTGGATTTACTGGATAGGATTGGCGAGGAACGCTACGGCCTGCTCAATGCAGCGTCCGCGGATGAAGCCGACTGACACCATCAAAGAACCAGCGTCGGCCATTTGCCATTTAAGGCTGAACGAAATTCGGTGTTTGCCGCATTCGTGAAAGATGCGGAACGCGCCTTCCTGAAACAGCGTTCCGCAACCAGCCATTTGCCCGAAAGTGGCGTCAGTTGGCGTGAACTTCCGTCATGCGGCGATATTCGGAATCGCTGGCCAGCAGATCGGCATTGTTGCCGTATTCAATGATCTTGCCATCCCTGAGCACGGCGACCTTGTCGGCCTTCCGAATGGTTGTCAGCCGGTGTGCAATAATCAGGGTTGTTCTCTGCAGGGACAGATCGTCCAGCGCCTTCTGAATCTCGTATTCCGTTTGCGTATCCAGTGCCGAAGTCGCCTCGTCCAGGATCAGGATCGGTGGGTCCTTGAGGAAGATCCTGGAAATGGCAACGCGCTGCTTCTGACCGCCAGAAAGTTTCACGCCGCGTTCGCCGATCATCGTGTCGAGACCATCGGGAAGCGTGTCGATCACCTTGTCGAGACGTGCGTGACGAACCGCATCCATGACTTCCTCGTCCGTTGCATCCAGACGGCCATAGGCGATGTTTTCCCGAAGCGTGCCTCCGAAGAGAAAGACGTCCTGCTGCACAATCCCGATCTGGTTGCGCAAGGAGGCCAGAGTCATCGATCTGATATCGATGCCGTCGATGGAAATCCTGCCGCTAGTGACATCGTAAAAACGCGGCAGCAGGGAACAGAGAGTTGTTTTGCCGGCACCAGAGTGACCGACAAATGCAATCGTCTCGCCAGGTGCGATATCCAGATTGATGTTCTGCAGGGCGACCTGATCGTCTGAATAGCCGAAATCCACGTTTTCAAATCGGATATGTCCCGACAGTGCAGGAGCCGGCAGTGCATCCGGCTTGTCCTGAATGTCCGGTTCCGTGTTCAGAAGTTCAAGATATCTGCGGAAACCTGCGATCCCCTTGGGATAGGTCTCGATGACCGCGTTGATCTTCTCAACCGGCCGGAAAAACACCCCGAGAAGCAAAAGAAAGCCGACAAAACCGCCATAGGACAAGGAACCGCCAAGCACCAGGTAGCTGCCGGCCAGCATGATCGCGAGCTGGATAAGCCGCATGCTCATGTAGTTCAGCGAAGTGGAAGCGGCCATCAGCTTGTAGGCCTCCAGCTTCGTCTGACGGTATTTTGCATTGTCGCGGGCGAAGAGGTTTCGTTCGTGATGCTCGTTGGCGAAAGCCTGAACCAGACGCATTCCGCCGACATTTTCTTCAACTCGGACGTTGAAATCGCCCACTCGGCTGTAAAGCGCACGCCAGTTGCTGGTCATGCGACGGCCATAGCGGCTGACAACCCAGATGACGAACGGGATGAATGTCAGAGTAAACAATGCCAGCGGCGTGCTGATGAAAAACATCAGAATGATCGCGCCGATAAATGTCATCACGGCAATGAACAGATCTTCAGGCCCGTGATGCGCGACTTCGCCGATTTCTTCAAGGTCCTTGGTGACCCGGGTAATCAGATGCCCGGTCTTGTTGTTGTCGTAAAAGCGGAACGAGAGCTTTTGCAAGTGCTCAAAGGCCTTGCGGCGCATGTTGGTCTCGATATTGATGCCCAACATGTGCCCCCAGTAGACAACGACCGCGGTCAAAACGGTGTTGATCACATAGACAACCAGGAGACCGGCTGCTGCCAGCAGGATCAGGGACCAGTTCTGAGACGGCAGCAGGTTGTCGACAAAGACCTTGACGGCGAGCGGAAAGCCCAACTCGAGCAGTCCAACGATGATGGCGCAGCCGAAGTCGAGAAAAAACAGGGACTTGTAGGGCGCATAGTAGGACGCGAACTGACGAATGATGCCAGACGAGCCCGGCTCGGTGGCTGAAGACGTTTGTGAAGAATGCATGGCGATACGAGATCTGAAGTTGAAACCGAAGAGATTTACGACCGACCTCTTCAATGTCGTCATTGGTGTATTCCGAAAAACCTAACCGTGTCTACCTTCCAGCAACATCAGGGGGGTGCCGTCCAGCGGATTTGCGATAACCTGCGCTTCGACACCAAACACCGAGCGCATCGATCCGGCATTGATGACGCTTTGCGTTGCGCCTTCCGACTGGATCTGTCCATCCTTCATCAAGACGACCCTGTCGGCGTATTGTGCCGCCTGGTTGATATCGTGCAAGACGGCGACGATCGTGGCCCCTCTGCTGTCCACCAGGTTACGCAGCAAACCCAGAACCTCTACCTGATGGGCGATATCGAGAAAGGTGGTCGGCTCATCCAACAGAAGTATGTCCGTCTTTTGTGCCAGCGTCATGGCGATCCAGGCGCGTTGTCTTTGTCCGCCTGACAACGAGGCCAGGGAGCGTGAGGCAAGATGCCTCAACCCTGTCAGTTCGAGTGCTTCTTCGCAGGCTTCCGAATCGGCTTTCTTCCAATGACTGAAAAGCCCCCTGTGCGGGTAACGCCCCTGTTTGACCAGATCTTCAACCGTCAGTCCTTCAGGATTGCTGGGGCTTTGCGCCAGAATGCCGATGCGGCGGGCAATAGCCTTGACCGAAAGGGACTTTATCGGACGTTCATCCAGAAAAATTGCACCGCCACTTGTCGGCAACACGCCGGAGAGGGCCTTTAACAGGGTGGATTTTCCGCATCCGTTCGGACCCGCCAGTACCGTGAACGTGCCGTTGCGCACTTCCAACGACAGATCTTTGACAATGTCCTCTTTGCCGTAGCCGACACGGACACGCTCTGTGCGCAATGAGATTGATCTTTCCTGATCAGATGCGCGCATGACGCCGCTCCCACAACAAAAAGGCAAAGAATGGCGCGCCGAGCATGATCGTCATCAACCCGGCAGGCAGCTGCGCTGGTGCAATCACTGTCCGTCCCAGAAGATCCGCCGACGAAACAAGCAACGCCCCGACAAGCGCGGATACAGGCAGCGATCTTGCGTGTCTGAAACCGACAAGCCTGCGAGCGACATGAGGTGCGATCAGTCCAGTAAAGGCAATGACACCGGCGGCGGCGACGGCAGCACCCGAAATGAGCGTGCAAACAAGAACGAGGGAACCGCGTGTCAGCTGAACACGAGCACCAAGTCCCTGGACTGTCACATCGTCAAAATACATCAGATCGAGTTGCCTGGTCGCGATGCCGGTTACCACGAATGCCGGAAGCAGACAGGTAGCCAGAACCTGAATCTCGCTCCAGCGTGCGTTATAGACACTGCCCGCCAGCCAGACTTGTGCCTTCTGAACCGTCGTAATGTCTCCGAACACGGAAATGAAACTGGTTGCCGCTCCCGCAAGAGAACTGAGCCCTATGCCGATGAGTATGATCCGGATCGATGAAACACCATTCCGCCAGGACAAAACATAGATGGCGCTCGCCATCGCAAGCGCGCCGGCAAAGGCCGCAATCGAGATCGCGGATGGTGAGCTCCATTGCAGATGGACGATCAGGATGAGTGCAGCCAGGGCAGCTCCGCTGTTGACACCCAACAGTCCTGGTTCGGCCAACGGGTTGCGCATAACGGTCTGCGAAATCAATCCAGCGACGGCGAGCGCAGCGCCAACCAGGATGGCCATGATCACTCTCGGAAGACGGATCTCCTGAACGATCATCCGTGAGGCGAAATCGGCAGATTGAGGATCGAATATCGTCTGAGCAATTTTGAACAGTGGAATGGTTTGTTCGCCCTGCGTCAGCGAAACCATGAAGACAGCACCGATCGCCAGAAGCAGAAGCACGATTGTTCGGGTCAATTTGCCCCTCTCAATCTGTTGCGTGCCAAAAAGATGAAGAACGGAGCGCCGAGGATCGCCATGG
Organism: Pseudomonadota bacterium; assembly: GCA_039195965.1. Taxonomy (GTDB): domain Bacteria; phylum Pseudomonadota; class Alphaproteobacteria; order Rhizobiales; family Stappiaceae; genus Roseibium. The sequence continues at coordinate 36,416 of JBCCVB010000016.1, read as the reverse complement.
TCACGCCCACCGGAATGTCCTTGGAGGGAAAAGCAAATCGCAGAACGTTGTCACCCAGCACGACGAGAAGTGCACCGGTCAGTGCGCTGACCAGGACAATACGCCCGTAGTCGGAGCCACAGAAAAACCGGGCAATGTGGGGCACGACGAGTCCGACAAACCCGATCGGTCCGGCAAGGGCAACGGCGCTGCCCGCCAGCAGAACGACGATCAGGCAAACGATGCTTCGCCAGATCAGGAGGTTCTGGCCGACGGTTCTGGCGACATCCGGTCCCAGACCGAGCGTTGTCACCTGCCGTGAAAAGGCAATTGCAGCCGCTAGCCCGATGAGAAGGTAAGGAAGCACCGTCCCAATCGTTGGCAGTGTTCGGTTGGCGAGCGATCCAACCGTCCAAAGCCGAATGTTATCGAGTGTCGTCTTGTCGAAAATCAGGATGGTGGTCGTCAGTGCAGCCAGAAAAGCCGAGGTGATGGCACCGGCAATGGCAAGTTTCAATGGCGTGGCTCCGCCAAACCCGATCGAACCGACCCAGTAGACGACCACTGCTGAAATTCCGGCGCCTGCGAAAGCGAACCAGACCAGCGTTTGCATGGAACTCAGGTCAAACAACACCAAGGACAAGACAATGGCGAAGGCTGCACCTGCATTGACGCCGAGCAACCCGGGCGAGGCGAGGGGATTGTTGGTAACGGCCTGCATCAGAGCTCCCGAAACAGCAAGCGAAGCGCCGACCAGAACCCCTGCAATTATGCGCGGCAAGCGAACATTTAATGCGATGATGTGTTCGCGCGAACCGTCATAATCGGTCAATGCTCCAAACACCTCAGCCAACCCGATTGAACTGGAACCAATCGTCAACGCCCAGAGCGAGATGATGAACAGGACCAGCAGCAAGACGCAGATATGAGGAGCTCCGACCTTCCTTGTGCGGAGCCTTGAGTGGGTCGTTTTGTGGTCCAGCGATTTATCGTGCGAAGTCATTGCTCGTTGATGATGTATTTTTCAACGTCTTCAAGCACCCGGTACGCAGACTCCAGACCGCTGAACTCCATCCATGTCCCGGCATCGACCCTGTGAACACGGTTGGCGGTGACCGCGGGCAACATCTTCCAGAGCGGGTTTTCAAGAACCTCCTCATGCCGTCCGCTGGTATCGGAATTGTTGGCTCCACCGACGATGTAAAGAAGCGTCTCGCCCGTCAGGTTGGCCATGTCCTCCCAATCGGGTCGCTTTATGGTGAGGTCGGAGGACTGGGAGATCTCATATTCGGTGCGCCTGACACCGAGATCGCGAAGAACATCGAATGGTCCGTAAGCTCCCGGCGCATCGAGATAGACCTGAAAGTCCCAGGGTGTGATCCTCACGATTGAGACCGTCCTGTCAGGAATGCGGCGCTGCATTTCCTTGATGCGAGCATCGTAAGCTTGAAACGCCGTTTGCGCCGCCTCTTCGCGTCCGGTAACACGGCCAATCGCATGATAGTATTGCTTCCAGTCCGCGACCGTTATCAGAACGGTCGGTGCTATCTGCGATGCAATGTCGTATACGCTCTCGCCGAACAAAGCGCTGCCGATTATGAGGTCGGGTTTCAAGGCGATCAGCTTTTCGAGGCTGGGTTCGGTGAACGCGCCGAGGCTCGTCACTCCCGCGCTTTCGGCCTTTTCCTTAAGGGCATGATCGCTCATCCCGTAGAGCGGCGCTCCGACTACTGGTGCACCCAACTCCAGAGACATACCGAGACTGTAAGTGGGGTCCAGAACAACAATGCGTTTTGGTTCGGCAGGAACGCATACGGGAGAATTCAGCAATTCGTCACCGGCAATCAACCTGCCCTCGCAAGCATGGCCGCTTGCAGACAGTAGAGGCAGGAAAACCAGGAACAGAAAAAGCCTCAACATCTCTTTTTATCCATCGTTGTTCTTCAATAGCGGCGCACTTGCCCGCCAGGAAATTCCCAAGTTCACACGCACAAAACCGGCGTGATTGAAGCCGAACGCGCTACGGCTATCAATCACACCGGCTTAGTGGCGGTCATCGGGACCGGCAATTTCCCTCAGGATCTCGCCGGTCTCATTTCGCGCTAGAACCGGGCGCTTGCCCGAATCCCTACAGACAATCCGTCTCCAATGGTCGCAGTTGCACCACCAGAAGAAATGTCCGTCAGGTACTCTTCATTGAAGAGGTTCTTGGCGTAAGCAGTAATCGTGGCATGCTCCATCTCGTAACCGAGCTGAGCGTTTACCAGCGTGTAGGCATCGATTTTCCGGTCTGTCGTATTGGCCAGATCGGAAGAACTGAAGTAGCTGGAAGTATGGGAAACATCCGCACCGGCAAAGAAACCGGAATCATGACGCCAGATCCCGCCGAGCGTCGCGGTAAAGGCAGGAGCATTCGGGAACTCATTTCCTGAATAGTTGCCAGTTGAGGTGTTTGCTTCGTCCAGCTCTGTTTTCAGCAAGCCAACGGATGAGAACAGTTGAAGTGAATCGATGGGGCGATAACGCGCTTCAAGTTCTGCGCCGTAGGCATGCGACTTACCGGCATTCTCAGTAATCGTCTGACCCGGGAAGTTTGGATTGTCCACGACGATCTGCTGGTCTTTGTAGTCGTAGTAGAAAGCGTTGGCGAAGATCTCCAGCCGGTCATCCATCCATCGGGACCGATAAGCCAGTTCGTATGACCAGAGATATTCGGGCTCAACTTCGTTGATCGTGGACGACCCCGCAATGGCTTCGGCAAATCCTGCACGGTAGCCCTGGCTGACAAAGGCACTGATTGTCTGGTCTTCCGTGATATCAAACGCAAGACCGACTTTCGGCAGGAAAACCACGTTTGTTGTCGACGAGTCTTCGTCCACCGTTTCAAGCACAAACGTAGTGTCATTCAGCACAACACCATCGAAATCCGCTGAGACCCTGTCCTGAAGAAGGCGTCCCCCTCCCATGAACGTAACCCGATCCCAAACCTTGTAGCGCAGATCGGCGTAAGCTGCGATCGACGTGGTTTCAAGTTTGGAGTCCAGTTCCTGAATTGTCAAAACGGGTATGAAGGGAGCAAACGCATCGGTCGTGATCAACGATTCGACGTCATTGGTGAATTTTCCGGCAAACAAACCAAATACACCGGACCAGTTGCTGTCATCAGCTTCGTACGTCAGTCGGATATCTTGAGAAATGTCCGTGCCATCGCGGGTATCGCTTCTGTCAAAAGACGACGTTGAAGGAGACCTGATCGATACTTCCGTATCAGTCAGCGCAGTTATTGACGTAATCTCCCATCCTGGCGCCAGTTCATAAGAAAGATCCGCTACATACCGGTCAACCGTTGTATCTCGGAATTCCGCGATCGTGCTCGTCGCATCATCGAATTTGCGATCGAAGTAATCCGGTCCGGTCACGGCATTCCATGCGGGCTTGTCGTGTGTATAGCTCACCGAGAACAGTGCAGTAAAACCAGGAAGAGCTTCCGGAGTTAACAGAACCTTTCCGCGGATTTCTTCAAACTCATCCTTGCCGAGGGATTCAAGGGCAGGATCCACATAGTCAATGTCGGCAGTTTCCTGGAACATCTGACCGGCGATACGCACCGCAAGCTGATCCTGGACGATCGGAGTGGAGACCGCGAAGGCGCCGGACCTGAAATCCTCGGTCGCGACATCACCTTCAAAAATGATCTCCGGTTCCCAGGTTGGATCCTTGGTCTCGATGATCACCGCACCACCAAGCGCGTTTCTGCCCTGAATAGTGGATTGCGGACCGCGAAGAACCTCGATCTGATCCACATCCCAGATGCCGCGGCTGCCGCGCCGGGTCGCCTCGACGCCCTGCAAGGCTCCATCGACCGTTACAGAAATGATTGGCGTCGAGCGGGTCGGCTGTGTAACGCCTTCAGCATCAAGACCACGGATAGCAAAGCTGTTGTTGCCGTCACCCGTTGTCTGAGCTCTTACGTTTGCCATCCGGTTGAGTGACTGATCCAGGGTCTGGATGACGTAGTCGGAAATGTCTTCACTGGTGACGACACCAACGCTTGTGTAGGTCTCGAAAAGATCCCGAGGCAGCTTCTCGCCTGAAATCGTAATCGTGGACAGCAGGGTTTCACCGTCTTCCAGGGCCGGTTCACCGGCTGCGGTCGAGCCGGGTGCAACGAGCGAAATAGTTCCCGAATTGCTGATGCGGTAATCAATTCCGGTGCCTGAGAGAAGAATTCTCAGCGCATCTTCAGGGGTATATTGACCTGTCAGCCCACCGGTGGTCTTGCCCGCAACCAATGTGCTGTCGTAACCGATCTGCAGTCCGGACTGGCGCGCAAGCTGGTTCAAGGCCGTTGAAAGCCGGCCTGCCGAGATATTGACTGATACTGATTGTTCCAGGCTCTGCGCGTGGGCGGCACCCAATCCGCCGGACAAAAGCGCCGTACCTGTCACCAGAGACATAAGCAGTGCGCCGGACACCAGTCCGGAACGCATCTGAAAACGGGAATTCTTATTCATTTAGGTTGCACACCCCACCAAGAAAATCAGCACCTGAGGCGGTGCTGACACGTTGCTTGATAAGGAGACGAACGAGGGAAGCGATTTCGGATGTCGAAATTTAAAAAAATTAATAAACAACCGTCGCGACCGGTCCAAGGCGATACATGTTCAAGCCGAACGCTTCCGCAAATCCGGTCAAAGCCTGTTCCGGATCGGACAGGTCGAACGAACCGGATACAACTCGGTCGGCGGTTTTTTGCGTTGTCACGATGACAGTCCCGGGCAGGTGTCGATCAATTTCTTCCATTACCCAGGACAGCTTTCTGTCTTCGAAAATCAAAAGCCCGGACCGCCAGGGAACTTCGGTTCCCTCGGGCACGATTTCAACCTGTCCCATGTTGCCGGCATCGTCGTAGCTGACACGCATGCCTTCGGTCAGGGTAACGTCGGTCTCCCCCGCGCTGACGCGAACGACGCTTTCCGTGACAGTAACTTCCGTCCGTTCGCCAACTCGGTTGACGTTGAAGCCTGTTCCCAGAACTTCAATGCGTCCTTTTCCGGAATGCACGACAAAGGGTTTCGACTTGTCGCTTTCCACGTTGAAAAACGCCTCGCCCTGCAAAAGGGTCATCTCCCGCTCGGACTTTGTGAAGTTCTCAACAAGCGCCGTATCACCGTTCATGTGAAGCAGCGAACCGTCTGCCAGCGTATGGGAAGGCATGTGGTTTGTTTTGGAGATCAGGTCAGCCTGCAAATAAACAAGCCAATCGGGAACGAATGGAGCGGCAATCAAAAACCCGGCGACCACCGACAATATTGCCAGGCCGCCGGAACTCTTTGTGCGAATACGCTTCTTGGTCCGGTCCGGGTCGATGGTAAGTGCGGCGCCGGCTTCTCCATAAAGCTGGCGCGCTTGTGCAAAAGCTGTTGCATGCCGGCTGCTTTCTGCCAGCCAATTCTCTAATTGGTCCAGTTCCGCAGGCGTTGGCTCATTGCCGTCCAGCGTCAGGACCCAATCGATAGCCTGTTCGCGAATACGCTTTAGCTGTTCCGGATTTTCAATGGACGTCATTATCTGTCTTGGTTCGAATTTAGTCTTAATATGTAGACGAATAACACGGTCCGGTTCGGACCTTTATCTCAAAATTTTCTGATGCCCGCCAATCCCCGAAGAGAAACGCACATCGAGCGGCCGATTTGAAAGTAGAAAGGTTTTCAGGAATTTGCGGTCTCGAAAGTGTCCATTGCCTCCATGCAATGGAGCAGCGCTTTACGCAGGTGGCGATCCACGGTGTCCTGCTTGATGCCGAGATCGTTTGCAATTTCGTACTTGGAAAGACCCGCGATGCGATAGGCGACGAAAACCTTTCTGCATTGCGGCGGCAGTGCGAAAATTGCTTGTTGAAGCGCCTGTAGTCGCTTTGGTAAGTCCAGGCGTGAGTAGACAGGGACAATCCTTGCGGGAATGGCGTAAGCCTGATCATCGAGAGCCTGAAACAGCTTCATTTCAAATGCGCGTCGTCTTGCGCGGTCGATCCCCAAATTGAGGGCTGCTCTGATAAGAAAGGCACGTACCGAATTCTTGCCATGCAGCTTCTCCGGTTTGCGGCAAAGCTGAATGTAAAGGTCATGCACGACTTCCGTCGCCTGGCTTTGCCCGCCACCCTGCTTCAACAGTGCCCTGCGGATATCGTCGTAATAGACTTCGATTGCAGAATCCAAAGCCGCCCGTGAGACCTGGCCTTCTACCGCCAGGTTGCCGCCGTTCGTGTTGTCGATTAGGGAATCCGGGCTCACGCCAATATCACTTCAATTGCCTCACATCAGATCCAATTATCAGTGATGCGGTACTTGACGCAATATAACATGAGTAAAAAACTCATAATAAAATCCAAAAGATGCTTTGGGATCTACTAAGGATTGTGAATAGACGAATAAGCAATCGTCCTGAGCGATGCAGATCTTATGGATGACCTTTCCAGCGGCTTCCAACCAATTCAAGTTCGGATCGGTTTGGCACACACCTTCAACGCCTATTTCGTATCCGTCTAAAAGTCCCGATCCGAAACGCCTCTCCCAGAAAGCTCTTTAAAAATAAACTTGAATATTATACTCATGTATTAACTGTCAGCAGTCTGGATTAAGCAACCGATCTTCATCGGCAACTTGCAGTGTGTTCAAGATGATAAAAAACGCCATCAACGCCCAGAGGAAATACACCACGCATATTGGTGGCAGGTTGTCCATATTTACTGCCTGTGGGGATCTTGAAGAGGATGCCCGCTATGAGCAGCCGATTGAAGATGGTCTCAGACTGATCGTTTCCAGCATCAATATGGATCTGGAAGCCAGCAACGTCGACAGGCAGGAGTTTCGCAAGCCCGTAGCATTCGCGATCCTGAGTGATGGTGAAAATGAAAGAAGGCAACACGTCTTCAGAGGGCGTGAGCGCTGGGACATCGCAATCACGTTGGACCGCCAGATTGTTCGTGAGGAATTCGGCAAGGAGCCCGAAGATCTTCTCGCCCATTCAACGCGGTCGCGGTTGACCCTTCGGGCGAAGGAGGCAGACGCGTCGATACGGGCGCTTGGGCTGCAGCTGATGTCCATCCCGGAAGGGCAAACCAACAACATGGCTCGGCTGGGTATGGGCCTCAGTCTTGCAACCTTCGTGCTGTCACAGTTGGCAAACGAGGAAGAGACACGGCAAGCACCTTTGAAGCTGACAGACATGGACCGCATTGCCTATGTCCGCGAGTTGTTGCGATCTGATTTCGCAAAGGCACCAAGTGTCAGCGCGCTTGCTCAGATGACGGGTACCAATACCGCAAAGCTGAATCGGGATTTCCTTGCGGTCACCGGAATGACGCCTCACGCCTGGCTTCAGGAAGAGCGGCTCAAGGAAGGCTGGCGCCTTCTATCGGTCAAGACCGGGTCGGTCAGCGAGGCAGCTCATCTGGTCGGATACACTCCGGCGCATTTTTCAAACCTGTTTCGCAAACGTTTCAAGATTTCGCCCAGAAGCCTTCTGACGGGCGGCGAGGTTTGAAATCAGCTCACGCTCATAATTTCGCAAGTGTTTGTTTCATTCGCGCAAGTCAACGCCATTGAAGCTGAAAACATAAAGAAAGCATAGTGCCTCTCGACAGCAACCGCCTATGGGCCAGGCGGCAAGCCAGACAATTCTTTCCGAAGCAAAGCGAATACCCCTCAGATGTGTGCGAGAGACAATTACCACCTTGCTGGTGGTTCTACACTGCTGCGAAGAAGTTTGCTCAGTTCTGTAATCCTGATTTCAATTCCTGGCGCCCTGCAAGCCCAGGAGACGATCCAAGATCTAGACCCCGTTATCATTGAATCCGACCTGGAACAAAATGCCGGTGTGGTTGAAGGTGAGCTGGATGCGATAGCGGATTGGGAAGAAGATCCCAACGCCAGGGGCACAGTTCCCAAGAGCAGCAGTGCCGGGACCAAATCCAACACACCTCTCATTCGTACCCCGCAGACCGTTTCAGTCGTCACGTCGAAAGAAATGAGGCAACGGGCCGTACAGAACACGTCCGAAGCACTTCGCTATCAGGCAGGTGTTGCATCGGAGCCTTATGGCGCTGATCCCAGGTCGGACTGGATCCGAGTGCGCGGCTACCATGCTCCAGAATATCTTGATGGTCTAAAATTTGCCCGTGGTGTCTACGCTTGGCCCCGTGTTGATCCCTATTTTCTGGAACGCATGGAGATATTGCGTGGACCGGCAGGCAGCCTGTATGGCCAGACGCCCCCGGGTGGATTGCTCAATCTTGTCAGCAAGAAGCCGAGAGACGAGGCGCACGGAGAGGTCAGGCTGGAAACCGGTATTCCGGCCCGTGGCCAGGTGTCAGCCGATATTGGAGGGCCGATCGATGAAAACGGTCAGTTCTCCTACCGCTTGACCGGCGTCTTGCGTGAAGCCGATACGCAGGTTGACTATGTTGACGACAACCGGGCGGCTCTTGCCGGTGCATTCAGCTACAAACCGACAGACAGCACGAACCTCACGCTGCTCGCGCATATTGAGCACGACGATTCAAAAGCCGTTCAGTTTCTTCCTGCGCTAGGGACCGTCTACAGCAACCCCAACGGGCCAATACCCAGGAACCGGTTCACAGGTGAACCCGATTTCGATGACTACACGTTCGAACAACGCGCCATCGGTTACCTGTTCGATCACGAATTCGACAATGGTTTGAAGTTTTCGAACAAGCTGCGCTATTCGTCTATCGATTATGATCTGCGGGCCGTTCGGGCATTTGGTTTTCTCCCCGGTTCAACCACGACTGTGAGCCGTAACGGTGTCTATATTGATGACCGCACGGAAAACTGGAACACCGATACCAATCTTTCAAAGGAAATCGATACCGGTCCTGTTCGGCACAACCTTTTGACCGGGGTTGATTACCTCCACCAGTCCACCGACTACAGCCTTGGCATCGGTTTCACGACACCGCTCGACATCTATAATCCCGTTTATGGTGCTCCGGTTACCGATCCTGTGTTCTTCGTTGCGGACGACAAATCCACGTTGAAACAGTTTGGCGTTTATGTTCAGGACCAGATTTCCTGGAACAACTGGGAATTCGTGGTGAGTGCCAGGAACGACTGGTACGACCAGTCTTCCCTGAACAACACAACCAATGTTCGCACCACAACCAATGGCAACAAGGCGACTTGGCGGACAGGTTTGCTTTACGCCTTTGAAAACGGCGTTTCTCCATATGCAAGTTACGCGACTTCCTTCGAACCGTTGAACGGAGTGGACGTCACAACCGGCGAGGCCTACAAGCCGACGGAAAGCGAACAGTTCGAGGTAGGTATCAAGTATGCCCCTCCGGGCTTCAACGCGCTTTTCACGATCGCCGCATTCAATCTTGAACAAAAGAACACGCTGGCCAGCAATGGTCTGGTGAATGTTCAGATCGGCAAAAGCCGCGTTCGCGGGCTTGAGATAGAAGGCCGGATAGAACTGGAAAACGGTCTGGGTCTGCTGGGCGCCTATGCCTACATGGATTCAGAAATTACCAGCGGTTCGGCTGCTCAGATAGGCAACAGGCTGCCATTCGTTCCCGAACATCAGGCGACGGCACAGGTCTTCTACAAGTTTGATGGTGTGCTTGATGGTGCATTCGACGGACTGACCGTGCTGGGCGGTGTCCGGTATTACGGTGCAAGTTTCGGGGACCAGGCAAATTCGGTTGAAACGGATGCATACACGCTTCTGGATGCCGGCCTGGAGTTTGACTTCGGCGCAAGGAACTCGGAGCTAGAAGGACTTTCGCTCTCGATCAGCGCCGCAAATCTTACCGATGAAACCTATGTCTCGACATGTAATGACGTGAATTCCTGCTACTATGGCGCGGGACGCACGGTCAGGGGGGCACTTGCTTTCAAATGGTGACCGTTCCCGTCGGGAACTCTTGAAACTTGCAACGGGAGCGGCGCTTTTCAGCGCGGCTCCTTTCGCCGTGAAACCGGCATTTTCAGCCAGTCCGTCTGACGTTTCCCTGGTAAGTCGGGACGCGCCGGATCTTTCGGGAAAGCAGCCAAGGGTCGTCCTTGGTGACGGTCATCTTATCGTGGCGCTTTCGTTGATGCTGGACAATCCGGTGTCGGTTCTCGCCGGTTGGCAGGGAGACGTTCCGAAGCTCAGTCCGGAACTCTACAATGCCTATAGAGTGAGGCATCCTGAGTTAGCTGACATTCCGGTGCTTGGCGAAGCTGCCGCCCCAACCTTTTCCGTTGAGCGCGCACTTGCTCTGAAACCGGACGTTCTGGTTCTGGGGGGAGCATATGGTCCTGGACCGGCCGATGAGCACCTGAGCAAGCGCTTCGAATCTGCAGGAATTCCCGTCGTCTATGTAGACTTTTATCAGGACCCTCTGGCGAACACGGCTGACAGTTTGCGTCTCTTGGGAAAGATGTTCGGAGGAGCGGCGAAAAGCCGGGCATTTGAATATGCGGACTTGCATGAACGTCGGGTGGCTTCAATTCGCGAGCGCAGTCAGGCGATAAGCCGACCGAGACCCAGGGTGTTGCTGGAAGCAAACGCTGCAATGCAGGGAATGGGATGTTGCTGGGTGCCAGGTGGAAAAGGGCTCGGCAAGTTCGTGACGCTGGCAGGTGGCCACAATCTCGGAACCGAGCTTGCACCCGGGCGTGCTTGGCTGAAGGCAGAACAGGAACACATCCTGACTTCGGCTCCCGATGTCTATGTTGCAACGGGCGGTCCTTATCAGCGTGGTACTTCGGGACTGGAAATCGGTCCTGGCGTATCGCAGGAAGATGCGAAACGGCAACTGGCGATCGCAGCTTCTGCCAGTCTTACGCGGGTCGCCGCAACCCTGCCTTTGAACCGGATCCACGGTATCTGGCATCTGTTTCATGTCATGCCCGTCAACATTCTGGTCATGGAAACACTTGCGCAGTGGCTGCATCCCGACATCTTCGAAAATGACGACGAAGCCTTGACTCTCGATCGGTTGAACCGCGATTTCCTGTCGGTTCCGCTGGAAGGGTGTTTTGCGGTCAGCCTCTAATCACTGTTATCCAATCATGCTCGATCAAGAAACACGAGACTTCCAGCCAGTGGCGGCAACGGTTCTCAAGGATCACAGGACAAAGCAAAGGCGTAAGGTCCTGTTGCTTTTCATTCTGGCGGCATTTGCCGTGACATGCCTGTTTGCCAACGTCCTTGCCGGTCCGTCGAGCATATCCGCATCCAGGCTTGTTGGCGGTTTGTGGGAACCTGGCTCGCTGTCTGCGGTGGAGCAGGTAATCCTCTTCGAGTTGCGTCTGCCTTCAGCCTGTCTTGCCTTTCTGGTAGGGGCCGCTCTCGCGGTGTCAGGTGTAGAAATCCAGACCGTTCTGGACAATCCGCTGGCCTCACCCTTTACCCTGGGCATCTCTTCTGCGGCGGCTTTCGGCGCGTCGGTCGCAATCGTTGCCGGACTGGGTTTCCCTTTTCTCCCCGTTCAGTGGCTCGTGCCCGGAAATGCATTTGCTTTTGCGATGCTTGCCATTGTGCTGCTGCAAGTGCTCAACAGGTTGAAAGGGGGCGGGCCGCAGACGCTGGTGCTCTTTGGCATCGCCATGGTGTTCGCTTTCAGCGCACTGCTGTCCTTAATGCAGCTCTTTGCATCTGCGCAGGCGGCTCAGATGATCGTGTTCTGGACCATGGGCAATGTCGATCAAGCCGAATGGATTGAGGTCTCTTTGCTGGCAATCCTGATCGTTCTGATCTTTCCTTGGTCTTTTCTGTCGGCCAATCGGCTAACAGCGCTGCGTTTCGGGGCGGATCGTGCAATGAGCCTCGGTGTGGACGTCAACCGGCTCCGGCTGTTGGCTCAGATCCGGATAAGCCTTCTTACGGGGCTGGCAGTGGCCCTGACTGGGACAATTGCTTTCGTCGGGTTGGTTGGTCCGCATATTGCCCGCATGCTTCTGGGGGAAAACCACCGATTATTGTTGCCTGCCAGCGCGATTACAGGCGCTGCGCTTTTGAGTTCTGCAGCCGTGGTCAGCAAGATCCTGATACCAGGCGTTTCCATTCCCGTTGGAATAGTCACAGCCATCGTGGGGGTGCCGGTCTTCGTCACGGTCATTCTTACAAGGACTTCAAAGTGACGCATCCTGAAACGATTCAGTCAGGCGACGCCGACTTCTTCCCAGCGGGCGTTGGCGCGAATGCCTCCGGTCTCGATGTGAAGAACCTGTCCGTGAGCTACAAGGACAAGGTGGTTTTAAGGGACATTTCGATCAGCTCTTTCAGGCCTGGCGACGTCACAATTCTCATCGGCCCGAATGGTGCTGGCAAGACAACTCTATTGCGGGCGATAGCGGGCTTGATTCCAGCTCAGGGCAGCGTGGAATATGGGAGCAACGCGCTTTCATCTCTCCCGGTAAAGGCAAGGTCGGACATTCTGACCTATCTGCCTCAGACGCCAATTGGCGAACTCGAAATGACCGTGCTTGAAACGCTCATTGATGGTGCGCTTATTCGCGGTAGCAAGTCACGTGCGGACGTCGAGCAAATGGCACTGGTTTTGCTCCAAAAGCTCGAGATGTTGAGTTTCGCCCTGACCCCTCTCTCACGTTTGTCAGGTGGTCAAAGGCAGATGGCAGGCTTCGCACAGATGGCTATGGATCTGCCTCCGGTTCTGTTGCTGGACGAGCCGGTGAATGCACTTGACCTCAGACGGCAGGAGCAGGTGATGGGCTTGATCAAAGACTTCGCCCGATCCGGCAGAACGGTCGTTGTGGTCTTGCATGATCTTTCCCTCGCGGCTCGCTGGGCAGATCGTTTGATTGCACTGAGTGGTGGTGAGATCGTGGCGGACGGCGCTCCGCATGTGGCACTTTCCGCGGATCTGCTGCGAAATCTCTACGGCATAAACGCGGACATACGGCCCGACACCGAGGGAATATTGCGCATCAACGTGACGGGTCTCGCATCATAAAGTCCAACGCGCTTCGCGATACGGCAGGCCGGCCCTTCTTGGGTTCAGGAGCCAGATTGAGTGAGATCCGTACCATTTTCGCGAAGCTTGTTTGGACTTGCTGTTAGCTCCAGCTACCCCCTGCCGTAAATTTGGCCAGCGCGCCAATAGGTAATGGAAAACTGGCGGCCTTTGCCGAGGCCGAGTTCCGACTTGAACAATTTTCGCATGTCCTGAGCGTTTTTGTACTCTCCTGCGAACCAGGCGAATTCGGGTTCGATTTTCACACCAAGCTGCTTTGCCTGCTCAACGACATCGACCTGGAAACGTTCAGGTGGCAGAGCGAAAACCTCTAGATCAGTCTTCGGCAGATAGGCTTTCAGCTCTTCGGATGAGCGCGCAGCGCCGATGACGCATCCGGTGCAATCTGGCGCCAGTTCGTCCAGCATTCGGCACAGAGCGGGCAATGCCGTTTGATCACCTGCAATCAGAAGGCGCCGCGTGTCGGTGGGGCGTTCTCCTCCACCAGGCCCCATCAGGCCGATTTCGTCACCATGCTGGGCTGTTTCTGCCCAATCGGCAATGAAACCACCTTCGTGCCGTACGATATCGATTTCCAGTTCCTGTTTGTCGGTGTCGCACGACTTGATCGTATAGTAGCGAACGTGGAGTTCATCCTCGCCGGTCGGCCAGATTGTCGTTCCGTTGTTTGCCGCGATAGGCCAGACCGGGCTCCGTCCGCTGTGCACGGGCAACGCAAGCTTTACGTGAATGCCGGGACCGGCAAGGTTCTGAAACCCGCTGTTTCCGGTAAGCCGGAGGCGTATCAGGCCTTGCAGGGGTTCAGATCGTCCCAGGACATTCAGGACATGAAAATTGGATGGCGCTCTGGTTTGCGCATCGGTTTTCTCATCATTGTCCCATGCAAGTCGTTCGGCAATCTGGCCATTGAGCTCGGCAAGACGATGAACGGCTGCTTCTCTGAGGAAATAAAGTGAGCTTTCCGACGTTGCAGTTATCTTGATCGCGAGGCCCTTGCCGTCGGTTGCGACATCAATCGAGTTTTCTCCAACTAGAATTTTGATGCTGTCGGAACCGGTTTGCTCAAGCGTGACGTCGTTTTCTTTCGCACGTTCAATCAGTTGGCCGAATGCCTGGTTTGCGGTTGGCACGGACACATAGGTTGAAGAAGTGTGAGACAATTCGAGCTCCAGTTTGCAAGGCAAGACCAAACCACCCGTCCGGACCGGACAAGCAGCTTTGCAATCGGGCCCTCATGTCTCTCTCTCACCCGAATGAGACTGGAATTAGCTCAGATCCTTCGGTCATGAAAGGAGTAATTCTGAAAGTAAACTTTGAATGGGGTTCGAACGTGCTGTTGGCAAAGCGTATGTAACCATGCAGCCAACGGTAACTTTTCTCCGTTGGCCGCAATTGTTCATATTTATCAGAGGCGAATGACCAGCTTGCCCTGATTGGAGCCGTCAAACAGCTTGTTGATAGCGGCCGGTGCCTGCTCCAGGCCCTCAACGATGTCCAGCCGGTATTTCAGCTGTCCTTTTTCCAGGTAGCCTCCAAGTTTCTCGAAGATCTCGTTGAAGCGGTGCATCTGATCAATGATGACAAAGCCCTTGATGGTGACGCGTTTCTTGATCACCCGGATCAAGTCGGGGCCGGTCGTTTCGCCGACGTTGTTGTAAGTTGAGATAAGGCCGCACAGAACGATCTTGCCGTTTTCATTGATGTTGTCGAGGGCCACTTTCAGGATCTCGCCGCCGACATTTTCAAAGTGAAAATCTATGCCGTTCGGCGCGTATTCCCTGACTTTCTCGGCAATGTTCTCGGTCTTGTAGTTGACCACGGCATCAAAGCCCAGTTCATCGAGAAGCCACCGGCGTTTTTCATCGGATCCGGTTACGCCGATCACCCGCATTCCTTCGGCTTTCGCAATCTGGCCAACCAGAGAGCCGACGGCTCCTGCTGCACCTGAAATCAGAACGGTGTTTCCCGCTTCGGGCGCGCCGAGAGCTTCCATCAGGCCATGGTAGGCCGTTAGACCCGGCAACCCCAGTACGCCTATGAAGTGTTCCAACGGAACGCCGTCAGGAAGAACCGTCAGATCGGATCCATCCGAGAGGCTGTACTCGGTCCATCCGAAGAACCCGCTGACCCTGGTTCCAACAGGGAAACCGTCGTGTTTCGACTGCTCGATGACGCCGACGCCAAGGCTGCGCATCGTTTCACCAATCTCGACTGGCGGGATGTAACTATCGCGGTCGTCGTCCATCCATGCCCTCATTGCCGGATCCAGCGACATGAAGACCTGCCTGACCAGCACCTCGCCCACCTTCGGGTCCGAAACCTCTTCTTTCACGAGTTCGAAGTCGGTGGTCTTGATCATTCCCTGGGGACGTTGAGCGAGTGTGATGCGTGTGTTTTTCATTGGGGGTTTCCGTTGTTTGGACACAGTTGTTTTCGCTAGGTCTCGTGACGCTTGAAGACCGGCGATAGCGATTTGATTTTTGAGATCGTTGCGATCAGGAGAGCTTTTTCAGCGCTGCAAGGATGTCATCGACTTCCGCTCGTTTGCGGTAGTTGTTTGGGACAAAGGCCCAGGTGATCTGTCCATCCCGGTCAATCACGTAGGTTGCCGGATCCGGGAAGGCATAACGGTTGTTGCCGGTCAGCTCCTCCACATCGATGTTGAAGGATTGCAGCAAGTCCTGGTGCACTTTCGGCAAGATGAACTGCAGGCCGAATTTTTCAGAAAGGTCGCCATCTTTGTCGAAGAGAACGTCGAAGTCCGGGTTCTCGATGGCCATGTCGGTGAAGTCTTCCGGAGCGCCGCCGTCTTTCAGGATCCGCAGCGCATCCGGTTGTTCGGGCGTCACGGCCACCAATGTGGCACCTGTGGCTTCGATTTCGGCGAGGCGCTCATCATAGGCTTTGAGTTGAAGGTTGCAGAACGGACACCAAAGTCCGCGATAAAACGTCAGAACCAGCGGCCCCTGCTGCAGATAATTTGCCAGATTTCGTTGTTCGCCAGTCTGGTTCGAGAGAGAGAAGTCCGGAACTGAATTCCCGACGTTTAGAGCCTTTCCGATGATATCCAGCGCGCTGATTTCTCCGGCGCCCTGTTCGATCTTTGCTGCAAGTTCCGCCGGAAGGTTGTCCCGAAACTGTTGGATGGTGTCTCGAATTTGCTGGTTCAGCATCAGGGTCTCCAGTTTTGTACAATGATGAACAAAATGGGGTGTGCGCTTGATTTGTCCACCCCTGTACAATAAATTTTGCAAAAAAGAGGAACCACATGGGCAGACCCAAGGCGTTTGATCGCAAGGAAGCGGTGCGGACCGCAATGAACGAGATCTGGCTAAATGGCTATGAGGCTTCTTCGGTGAAGGCGCTCTCAGAAACACTCGGCATTACAAGGTCAAGCTTCTACAACTCGTTCGGATCGCGGGAGAATTTGTTTCGAGAGGTTCTGCAGACCTACTCGGAACAATCCCCGGACCGCGCTCTGGGGAAAATCGGAAAGGGCAATGAAGTCCTGAGGGCAGTCTGCCAGGTGTTCAAGACCGTTTGTGAGGTGCGCGCCGGCGACCCGGATCATCGTGGTTGCCTTGCCGTCAACAGCCTGACTGAACTCGTTGGAAAAGACGAAGGTCTGAGTTGTGTTCTGACAGAAGCGGTGAGGGCAAGTCTTGACCGGTTTGAGCGACTGCTGCTTTTGGCGGAAGAAAACGGCGAACTGATCATTGAGAACCGCCAGGCGACTGCACTGGCGCTGCAGAACCTGTTATTCGGGATCAACGTTACCTCAAAGGTCGTGCATGACAGCGAAAGCCTATGGCAGTCGGTCAAACTGTCCCTTAAAGGACTCGGCATCTACAAGCTGTCATTCGATCTCTAGTCCAGCGTCAATGGTGGTTTGATCGATCGAAGACATGCAGCCGATCTCAGCGTCACTGAAGTTCATAATTGCATTGAAGCAATTGAAGTCGGAGGCCTTTCGCCTAACGGCCGTGCCGGCGATTTGGGGCAGAGTGAAACCTGATATGGTGAGCTTCTCCTGAAACGGACTGGCCAGGGCGCTCAATTTCAGACAAAACCACGATAAAGAGCATTTGCCGCGTAGTCAGGATTGGTTGGGCGGAATTCGCTCGTTGCGACCGCTCGGAAATTGTCCCGTCCACTTCCTCACGGGAAATCAAGACGCAATAGCAGTCTTCTGAAAAAGATATGGCGGAGAGAGAGGGATTCGAACCCTCGGAACGCTTGCGCGCTCAACGGTTTTCGAGACCGCCCCGTTCGACCACTCCGGCACCTCTCCGCGGCACTTTCGACTAAACGGGTCTCAAGTGGCGCGGAACATAGACAAGCAGGACGCTGCCTGCAAGCATAGATTTTCATTCTTCAACGGGAATGGTTGTCTGGCTAAAAAACGTGTAAATGGACTGGCTTGTCTGCTGTTCAGACAGATCTTGTGCGGACGGCAGATCGCTGGATTGCCGGTAGTGGCGTCGAACGTGCGCATCGCCGCGTTTTCCGAAAGTCGGTACATCCGGCAGAGCTTATAATTCCATTTGACATCACGCCCGTTCCGACTATATTGCGCGAGCTCGAAAAGGTTCGCTTTTTCGGGTTTTCTTAGTCGATCAAGGCCTGGCGGGCTTCAAGCTTCAAGCGCAACCCGACATAAAGACCTGTCAACCGGGTGTTTCGACCTGGAGGGGCAGGCGCCTTAAGTTCGACCTGAAAGCTGCCAGTTATCCGGTATTGGATTGTCGGTGTCTGGTTGGTTCAAAAACGAAAAGAAGGACGTGCGAGACATGTTCGCAGTGATCAAAACCGGCGGTAAACAGTACACTGTTGCTGCTGACGACCTCCTGAAGGTCGAAAAACTCGACGCCGAAGCCGGCAGCACCGTCACCTTTGACGAAGTGCTTGTAGTTGGCAATGGCACAGACACCACCGTTGGCGCACCGACAGTTGAAGGTGCCAGCGTGGTTGCGGAAGTGGTCGAACAGGGCCGTGGCCGCAAGATCATCGTATTCAAGAAGCGCCGGCGTCAGAATTCCCGCCGCCGCAACGGCCACCGTCAGTCCTTCACCCTTGTCAAGGTGACCGACATCCTGACCGGTGGTGCAAAGCCGGCCAAGAAGGCAGCGCCGAAGAAGGCTGCGCCGAAGGCTGAGGAAACCAAGGAAGAGGCTCCGGCCGCTGCAGAAGCTGCAGAAGGCGGAGATGACCTGAAGAAACTGGACGGTGCCGGACCGGCAGCTGTGAAAAAACTGAACGAGGCAGGTATCACCACCTTCGCTCAGATCGCAGCAATGTCTGCTGACGACGTCGCGCGCGTTGAAGAAGAAGCTGGCTTGAAAGGCAAGTTCGAACGCGGAAACTGGGTTGAACAGGCTAAGGAACTGGCAGGCAAGTAAGCCGCCGCTCTTTAACACCTGATCTGAAATTCGAAGAACGAGGAGTTCTAACGATGGCACATAAGAAGGCAGGCGGTTCATCCCGTAACGGCCGCGACTCAGCTGGCCGCCGTCTTGGTATCAAAAAATACGGCGGGGAAGCTGTGATTCCCGGCAACATTATTGCTCGTCAGCGTGGCACTCAGTGGCACCCGGGCACCGGCGTGGGCATGGGCAAAGACCATACCATTTTCGCGACCGTGGAAGGCAAGGTTCAGTTTCAGGCGAAAGCCAACAAACGAACATTTATTAATGTGGTCCCGGTAGCGGAAGCTGCGGAGTAAAGCCGACGTGAAGTTTCGAAACGCCGGCGTCCCGTTAGACCCCGGCAGTTCGAGACAGGTCAGCAACCAAAGACCAGTCGAAGATCCAAGGGGGAGATGGGACGCCATCTCTCCCTTGATTTGTTTTGGCTGGAGGAAAAGATGGTTGTTGAAAGCGAGGGTTTGTTAGACGAAAGCAGTTTGGGTGCGGCCCCGTTGCCGCAGGAAGCGGTTCGTGTGCGGCTCGACAAACCGCGCAAGGACGATTTGGCCGATCTGGTGTTTCTGGCCAACAACAAGACGGTGGCTGCGAACCTTGCCACCATGCCTCACCCATTTTCTGTACAGGACGGCCGGGCGATGATCGCCAAGGCCAATCTCGACCTTTCCGATGCGGCGATGTTTGCGATCCGCCTGAAGAGCACCGGCAGGCTCATTGGGATCGCGCGCTACGCGAATGTTGAGCCGGGCGGGCCGGTCCATATCGGCTATTGGCTGGGCGAGCCCTTCTGGGGTCAGGGTCTGGCGACCGAAGCGGTGCATTCGCTGGTCGATCATGCATTTACCTATAGCGATATCGACGAATTGCAGGGCTCGTGCCGGGTGACCAACCCCGCTTCGCGCCGGGTACTGGTCAAGTCCGGATTCCAGTTTCGGGATCAGGCAATGATTCGTTCCGTCGGTGCTGGTGGATCGGTGCCGATCGAGCGGTACACATTGGAGCGCGCTGTCTGGAAGTCATTGAAAGGTTGGGGGCAAGGACGATGACAAATTTGCCGGAATTGAGAACGCGGCGACTGATTTTGCGACCGCTTGAAGCAAATGACGCGGCTGCGATTGCGGATCTTGGCGGGCGTGATTTTGAGATCGTTCGCTGGTTGACCGGTGCGTCCTGGCCCTATGTCGAAGGTGAAGCAGAGGACTTCGTCAAAAAGATCGTCGGCACCAACCCGTTGGAAACAGAGGCGGTGTTTGTGGTGACACTCGGCGGGGTCTTCATTGGCGTTGCGGCAATTGAGGCACCGGGCGATCTCGAGGAGCTGCCGGACCTGCCGACGGTCGGTTACTGGATCGGCCGGGCTTTCCAGGGGCATGGTTATGCGACCGAAGCTGTCGAGGCGGTCCTGGAATGGGCGTTTGAAACTTATGACGCTGACGCGATCGCGGCCCGGGCGTTTGAAGACAATTCCAGGTCGAGAGGTCTGTTGCGCAAGATGGGCTTCAAACCCTACAGCCTGACAGAGAGATTCGCGAAAGCCCTGGATCGCAGGGTTTCCAACGTCGTCGTTCGCTTGGAAAGAACAGATTTCGAAGCACGCCGAGAGTTGGCATGACCCTTCCTGAGTTGAGAACCGGGCGGCTGCTCCTGCGCCCGGTTGGTCCTGAAGATTTCGCTCCGATCGTTCAGCAGATCGGTGACTTCAAGGTTGCCCGGATGTTGTCATCCGTTCCGCATCCTTACGCTGCTGAAGACGTGAACGAATGGTTCGCACAGAACGCGGTCTGCAGGAGCGGTGGCGAACGGGCTTTTGCAATCGATAACGGTGCATGCCTGATCGGCGTTGTCTCGGTTGGTCGACCTGGTGACGAGCCGGAATTCGGCTATTGGCTCGGCAAGGATCACTGGGGCAACGGATTCATGACGGAAGCCGGACGTGCAGCGGCTGCCTGGCATTTTGAAAACATGCCGGATACAGCGCTGGTTAGCGGAGCGCTTGACGAAAACCGGGCCTCACTGAACGTTCTGTCGAAACTCGGGTTCAGTGAAACAGGGCCTTATGCGCTGAAAATCAAGTCTCGGGGAGAGGTCCTTCCCGCAACGCGAATGATGCTGACGCGCGAAGCTTTTGAGTTTTGTGAAGGAAAGCTCCAGTGAGCGGTGCCGTGGTGACAACCGAACGCCTGGTCCTGCGTCCACCGAAGACCCAGGACCTTGAGCGCTGTGCGGAATTGCTTGGCGATTATGAAGTCGCCAAGATGCTCGCGCGCGTTCCTCATCCCTATGATCTGGAACTTGGAAGGTCCTATCTCTCCAGGTCTGCAGAGAATTGGTTGAACCACGAAGATGCCGAAGAGCTTGTCTTTCTGATTGACCATGAAGGTCAAATGATCGGCGGTCTGAGCTTCAAGGAGTTGCGGGAGACCCCGGAGATCGGGTATTGGCTGGGGCGTCCCTATTGGGGCAAGGGTTTCATGAGTGAAGCAGTCGGGGCTGCGATCGCCTGGCTGTTCCAAAATACGCATCACACGCGCATCGCCAGCGAAGTCATGACTGAGAACCCCGCCTCGTTGAAGGTGATGGAGAAAATCGGTTTTCGTGAGGTTGGCGAAATTGGCTGTACCAGCTTGTCGCGCGGCGGCACGATGCACGCAATCCGCACGGAACTGCAACGTGCGGATTTTATGAACGGTCATTGATCCGACGAGATCGAGGCCTGAAAACAGGACAATAGAGAAGAAAAATGAAATTCCTCGATCAGGCCAAGATCTATGTGCGATCCGGCAATGGCGGCGCGGGCTGCGTTTCCTTCCGGCGTGAAAAATACATTGAATACGGCGGCCCGGACGGCGGTGATGGCGGTAAGGGTGGCGATGTTGTCGTCGAGTGTGTTGATGGCCTCAACACGTTGATCGATTACCGCTACAAGCAGCATTTCAAGGCCGAGACCGGAATTCACGGCATGGGCCGGAACCGCACCGGAGCGCATGGCAATGACGTGGTCTTGAAAGTGCCGGTGGGTACGCAGATCTTTGAAGAAGACAATGAAACGCTCATTGCCGACCTGACCGAGCTTGGTCAGAGAGTGTTGCTCTTGAAAGGGGGCAACGGCGGTTTTGGCAACGCGCATTTCAAGTCCTCCGTGAACCAGGCGCCGCGCCGCGCCAACCCGGGACTGGAAGGCGAGGAAAAGTGGATCTGGCTGCGCCTGAAACTGATTGCCGATGCCGGTCTGGTCGGTTTGCCCAATGCCGGCAAATCCACATTCCTGGCAACCGTGTCAGCTGCCAAGCCCAAGATCGCGGACTATCCGTTCACGACCATCCACCCCAATCTCGGCATCGTGCAGATTGATGGCAACAGTTTTGCCATGGCCGATATTCCCGGCCTCATCGAGGGGGCTCACGAGGGCACGGGTCTTGGCGACCGCTTCCTTGGGCACGTTGAACGCACGCGCGTTCTACTGCATCTGGTCGACGGTTCGGGAGTTGAAGATCCCGGTGAGGCCTACAAGGTCGTACGCGGCGAACTGGAAGCTTATGGCGCAGGGTTGACCGACAAGCCGGAGATTGTTGCGCTGTCCAAATGCGATGCCCTGACTGATGAGCTGATCGTTGAAAAATCAGCAAGCCTCGAGGCAGCCTGTGGGCAGAAACCTCTGATCCTGTCATCGGCCAGTGGTCTCAACGTGGACCGCGCACTGCGAATGATCGTGCGTGCCATCGACAAGGACAAGGAAGAAGCAGCCAATCAGGTGCCGGCTCCCGAACAGGAGGGGTGGCATCCCTGATGTCGGAAACGCGCAGTCTCAAGAACTACAGCAGGATCGTCATCAAGATCGGTTCAGCGCTGCTGGTCGAGCAGGGTGAGTTGAAGCGTGCCTGGCTGGATGCGCTTGTTTCCGACCTGGTGTCTTTGGCCGACGGCGGCGCGGAAATGCTGATCGTATCATCCGGGTCGATTGCGCTCGGGCGCGGCGTTCTGGGATTGCCGAAAGGACCGCTGAAGCTGGAGGAAAGCCAGGCGGCAGCTGCTGCTGGTCAGATTGCGCTCGCGCAGGCCTATGCCGATGCGCTTGGCGCGCATGGCAAGAAAGCCGGCCAGATCCTGCTGACGCTTGGAGACACGGAAGAACGACGCCGTTACCTGAATGCGCGCGCCACAATCGGCACACTCCTGAAAATGGGCGCGGTGCCGATCATCAATGAAAACGATTCCGTGGCGACGTCTGAAATCCGTTATGGCGACAACGACCGGCTGGCGGCGCGCGTCGCCACCATGGCCAGTGCCGACTGCCTGGTGCTCCTGTCGGATATCGACGGGCTCTACACAGCGCCACCCGCGCAAGACCCGGATGCGGTCTTCCTGCCGGAAGTGCCCAGGATTACGGCGGAAATCGAGGCAATGGCCGGTAGCGCCGGATCGGAACTGTCGCGCGGTGGCATGAAGACCAAGATCGATGCGGGCAAGATCGCAACCGCTGCCGGAACCGCAATGGTCATCACTTCCGGTAAGGAGCTCAATCCGCTGACCCGTCTGATCGACGGTGCCCGTGGAACATGGTTCCCGGCGCTCAGCTCGCCTGCCAGCGCGCGAAAGGCCTGGATCGGCGGGCATCTTGAGCCCCGCGGCGAGATCAGGCTGGACGAGGGCGCGGTCAAGGCGATGAAGTCGGGCAAAAGCCTGCTTCCGGCTGGGGTAACGTCGGTATCGGGACGGTTTTCACGCGGCGATGCAGTTGTGCTGCTTAATCCGGACGGGCGCACGATCGGTCGTGGCCTGATCGCCTACGACATCGATGAAGCCAAGCTGATTGCCGGGCGCAACAGTCGCGAGATCGAGGCGATTGTAGGCTATCCGGGCCGCGCGGAGATGATCCACCGGGACGATTTGGTTCTCGAGGATGCCTTTTTGAACGGAACGCGTTAAAAGACTTCAGGAATTCTGGCTCTTGGAGCCGCTAGTTAGGAGTTGGTTGGAATGCTGGACATGGTCGAGGCGAACACGACTGAAACTTTGATGGCTGAGATCGGGCAACGTGCCCGGGCTGCCGGCAGGGTTCTCGCCACCGCTCCAACCGAGGTGAAAAACAAGGCGCTGCTGGAAATGGCGAAAGCCGTGCGGGCGGCTACACCGGACATTCTTGCTGGCAACAGAACTGACGTTGAGACCATGACTGCCAACGGTCAGACGGCAGCCTTTCTCGATCGGGGAACCTTGAGTGAAGACAGGATCGAAGCCATTGCCAAGGCGCTTGAAGACATCGTCGCCCTCGAAGACCCTGTCGGCAGTGTGATTGCTGCCTGGGACCGTCCCAACGGTCTCAACATCGAGCGGGTGCGCACGCCGCTGGGTGTTATCGGCGTTATTTACGAAAGCCGTCCCAATGTAACCGCCGATGCCGGTGCTCTCTGTCTGAAAGCCGGAAATGCCGTCGTTTTGCGGGGCGGTTCCGACACTATTCAGTCCAACAGGGCAATTCACGCAGCTTTGCAAAAGGGTCTGGCCGCGGCCGGTCTGCCGGAAGACGCCATCCAGATTGTGCCGGTGACCGACAGGGCGGCCGTCGGTGAAATGCTGAAAGGCCTTGGTGGCAACCTTGATGTCATCGTGCCGCGCGGTGGCCGCAGCCTGGTTGAGCGGGTCCAGACCGAAGCCCGCGTGCCGGTTTTCGCGCATCTTGAAGGCCTCGTGCACATTTTTGTCGACAAGGAAGCAGACCTTCAGAAATCCGTCGATGTGGTGGTGAATTCCAAACTCCGCCGGACAGGCATCTGCGGCGCGCTGGAGACCTTGCTGGTTCATGAAGGTGTGGCGCACAGCCACTTGCCGGTTATCGTCAAGGCGTTGCAGGACAAAGGCTGCGAAATTCGCGGCGATGCAACAGTGCGCGACATCTGCGAGAACATTGTTCCGGCCAGTGAAGATGACTGGTCGACCGAGTATCTGGACAAGATCCTGTCGGTTCGGGTCGTTGCGGACCTCGATGCCGCCATGGAGCATATCGCGACTTTCGGGTCCAACCATACCGATTGCATCTTGACTGAAGATCAGGCCGCGGCGGATCGGTTCCAGGCAGAAGTTGATTCCGCCATCGTGCTGCACAACGCGTCGACGCAATTTGCGGATGGCGGCGAGTTCGGCATGGGCGCTGAAATCGGTATTGCCACGGGCCGCATGCATGCGCGGGGCCCGGTTGGCGTGGAACAGCTAACCAGCTTCAAATACAAGGTTCGCGGCACGGGTCAGACGCGTCCATGAATCAGATAGGTCTCGGGCCTGCACTTGATCGCGATTGGCTGAAGCTGCCGCATTCGGAAGCTGGAAACCGTATCGGAGTATTCGGCGGGTCTTTCAATCCGCCGCATTCCGGCCATCGGCTGGTTGCTGCGACAGCCCTGAAAAGACTGGGACTTGATCAGATCTGGTGGTTTGTCACGCCAGGCAATCCGCTCAAGAACCACTCGGACCTTGCGCCCCTGGAAATGCGTTTGCGCATGACGAGCGCACTTGCCGATCACCCCCGCATGAAGGTAACGGCCTATGAAGCTGTATTGGGCTCTCCCTACACGGCCAAGACGATAACGACGTTGCAGGCGAGACGTCCGCTGACGCGATTCGTTTGGGTCATGGGTGCTGACAATTTGGCAGATTTTCACAGGTGGCAAAATTGGCAAGCAATCGTCGACACGGTTCCGATCGCAATTGTTGACCGTCCGGGTGCGTCGCTTTCGGTAATGTCGGCTCCGATGGCAAAAGCCTATGAAAAATATAGACTTCCAGAAGAAGATGCCGTGTTGCTGCCGGATATGAAAGCACCTGCATGGACTTTTTTACACTCGCCTCTCGATCCGGCATCCTCGACGGAACTGAGGCGTTACAAACATCCGTGATTGGCAAATTTACCGAGATATATCGGTTGTCTTGAAAATGCCAAACGGGAAGCGGTATTATGAACGTGGTCGCGACGAGCGCGGCCGAGGTAGGGTCAACCGGTCCTGCATCCAAAACGGGTGACGTGCGAAGTCGGACTATCAGTTCGTGACGACGTTGGGCACAGGACGGCACAGAAGGCGAAAGGCAATACACCTGACCATGACCTTTGAAAGTGGGCGGACAAACATGTCCTCTCCTATGAAGGCTTCCGTAAGCGCAGATCTTGCGGCAGACCTCCTCGATACGGTTCTCACCAGTCTTGATGATTCCAAAGCTGAGGACCTGGTTACTCTCGACATCGCAGGCAAAAGCTCGCTGGCGGATCACATGGTGATCGTGTCCGGTCGTTCCCATCGTCATGTGGGTGCGATAGCTGACCACCTGCTGAGGGACTTGAAATCGGCCGGCGCCGGTGCGGCAACGGTCGAGGGCCAGACCACTTGCGATTGGGTACTGATCGATGCGGGCGATGTGATCATTCACATTTTCCGTCCGGAAGTTCGCAGCTTCTACAATCTTGAGAAGATGTGGGCACCGGAAACGGACGACGCGCCGCAATTTATCGGCTGACCCGGCTTTGAGGCCCTTTCGCTAGGGCCTTCATAAGCTGACAGACTGAGAAACGGACCGGATCGGGATCCGGCGGAGACTTTATGCGCTTCAATCTATCCTGCATCGGCAAAATGAAAGCCGGTGCGGACAAAGACTTGTTCGACCGGTACATCGATCGGGCGCGCAAGACCGGCCGCGGCCTTGGTATCACCGGGCTCACCTTGGCAGAAATGCCGGAAAGCCGGGCGCAACGGGCAGACGACCGGAAAGCGGAAGAAGCAAAGGCAATCCTTCAGAACGTTTCGGCTGGTGCCCGGCTTGTCGTGCTGGATGAAAACGGCAAGAACCTGACGAGCCCGGCCTTCAGCCAGAAGCTGGAAAACTGGAAGAACGAAGGTGTTCCGGAAATCGTGTTTGCTATCGGCGGTGCCGACGGGCACGGCCAGGATGTCATCGGTCGCGCAGACCTGAAACTTGCCCTGGGAGCCATGACCTGGCCGCATCAGATCGCTCGGATACTGCTGGCAGAGCAGATCTATCGCGCAATGACCATCCAGTCAGGTCACCCTTATCACCGCGTTTGAGTCATTCCGGCAAGCACCGGTTGACCAGGACGGAACTCGGTTCCGTGAGCAGTCGTTTCTTTTCAACGAATTACTTTTTCAAAAGGCTAAACCTTGAACGCACCTACGATTGAAACTGAACGCTTCATTCTTCGGCCCATGAAAATGGAAGACTGGCCGGCTTATGCAGAACTGATGCAGTCTGACCGTGCGCAGTACATGGGCGGACCGATGACGCAAAAGGCAGCCTGGGGCATGTTTTGCCACGATGTGGCTTTGTGGGCGCTTTTGGGGCATGGAGCCTTGATGATCGAAGACAAGGTTTCCGGGGAATGCCTTGGACAGGTTGGTATCAACCACGGTCCGCTTTTTCCCGAGCATGAAATCGGCTGGTACGTCTACCCGCACGCTGAAGGCAAGGGGGTCGCCTTCGAAGCGGCCAAAACTCTTCGTGACTGGGGTTTCCGTGAAATGGGGTTGAAGACGCTTGTCAGTTACGTTGACCGCGACAATTTGCGCTCGTGCAAGCTGGCGGAACGTCTCGGAGCCAAATTGGATGCAAAGGCCCCTCGGAATGATCCTGAAGATCTGGTATTCAGGCACAGTTTCCAGTGACATGCGGGCATCGCAGGTCCTTTTGATCGGGAAGAGACATTTGCAGTGCCATGTGACTGGAAAAGCGCACCCGTCCGGCAAAATGGCGGGAAAACATAGTTCTGCCCGTATGTCGCCGCATTCGGCACGTAACGGAATGGACAAAAGAAAGAGGTTCGGCGGAACACGAGTGGGAGCAGTGTTAAGCAACCGGTCATTTAGGTAAACGGTTCGTTAACGCAGTTTGTGTATCGCAGTTAGACGAAACCTTGTGGGAGCTTAGGCAGTTTGACACCGGATCGCATCAAGGCAGTGCGTCCAGGACTCGGGCAGCGGTTAATATCCGGATCGCTCTTGAGCTGGCTTGCCATGGGCGCGATCCTGGGCGCGGCCCAGGCATCCGAGAGCCTCGATGAGACTCCGCGGGAAAAGATTGAGGTTTCGCCGGAGATAAAGTCGTTTTTGAAACGCAAGCAGGAGCGTGAAGCAGAACTGGCGGCGCTCTCGCAGGACATTGACGTATCAACAGATCGACAGGCGGCAATAGCCCGTGAAATCCGCGCGCTTGACCGCGACCGGGAAACATTGAATGCCAAAATCATCGGTACATCCGATACGATCAAGGGGCTCGAAACCGAACTGACCGACACCGAACGCCGGCTGAAAAGCCTTGGTGAGAATGAGGATGCAGTCAGACTGTCATTGATTTCGCGCAGGGACATTCTTGCCGAAGTCCTGGCAGCTCTTCAGCGCATCGGCAAACGCCCGCCACCGGCGCTTGCCGTTCGTCCGAGCGATGCACTGTCCGCTGTTCGCAGTGCTATCCTGCTGAACGCGGTCATGCCGGAGCTGAAGGTTGAAACCGAAGCCTTGGCGGCGGATCTGGAAGAACTGAACCGGTTACGGGCGGTCATTGCGGAGGAAAAAAACCGGCTGCGTGGGGATGCCATGCGTTTGGCGGAGGAAAAGTCCAGATTGGAACTTCTTCTCAGTGCCAAAAGGCAGGAACATCAAAAGTCGGTGAGGGTACTTGAGGACGAGAAGAAACGGGCGGCAGAATTGGCGGCGCAGGCGGGAAGCCTGCAGGAGCTGATTGCAAGCCTGGAAACCGAGATCGAAAGCGCTCGCGAGGCCGCCAGGAAGTCGAAACAGGCGGCATTGGAGGCAAAAAGGAAAGCCTCGCGCAAGTTTGATCCGTTCTCTGATCCTGGAAGATTGGCGCCTGCCATCGCTTTTCAGGAGGCAAAGGGCCAATTACCTCAACCGGTTGTTGGAACCATGCTGAAGGATTTTGGTCAGGAAGATGAATTCGGTGGTGTGACGGAAGGACAATCTATCGCCACAAGGCCCGGTTCTAATGTAACGTCGCCTGCGGATGGCTGGGTGGTTTATTCAGGGCCGTTCCGATCTTTCGGACAGCTCTTGATCCTGAACACCGGCGACGGCTACCATGTACTCCTGGCCGGACTGGACCGGATAGACGCAGAGTTGGGGCAGTTTGTTCTTACTGGTGAACCAGTTGGTGTCATGGGCGCTACCCAGTGGGCAAGCGCATCAACGTTCGGCTTGGGCTCGACCCAGCCGATCCTATATGTAGAATTTCGGAAGGACGGCCGTGCGATCGATCCCACACCCTGGTGGGCGCGCACAGAAGAAGAAAAGGCTCGCGGATGATACGGAAAACTTCCTTGCTGCTGGTGGGAGCCCTCATGGGTGCTGCAGCGGTTACAACACTGTCCCAGATGCCGCTCAACGTTTCGGCGGCGGCGAACGCAGCAGCAACGGACACTTACCGGCAGCTGAATCTGTTCGGTGATGTGTTTGAACGGGTGCGTTCAGACTATGTGGAAGTTCCAGACGATGCTCAGTTGATCGAAAGTGCCATCAACGGCATGCTGACGTCGCTGGATCCGCACTCCAGCTACATGTCGCCGAAGAGTTTCCGTGACATGCAGGTTCAGACCCGCGGTGAATTTGGCGGCCTGGGCATTGAAGTCACCATGGAAGAAGGCCTTGTGAAGGTTGTTTCGCCGATTGACGATACACCTGCTGCGAAGGCCGGTGTTCTTGCTGGTGATCTGATCACTTACATTGATGGCGAACAGGTGCAGGGACTCACCTTGAACGAAGCCGTCGAAAAAATGCGCGGACCGGTCAACACGGACATCGTGGTCACCGTCCGTCGCAAGGGCCGGGCCGAACCGTTCGACATCACAATCACCCGCGATATCATCCGCATCCGTTCCGTGCGCTGGCGGGAAGAAGATGATGTCGGATATGTCCGCGTCACGCAGTTCAACGAGCAGACATTCGACGGCCTGAAAAACGGCATCGAAGAAATGACTGCCAATATCGGTGAGGACAAGCTGAAGGGCTACATCATCGATCTGCGCAACAACCCGGGCGGACTGCTCGATCAGGCTATCGCGGTTTCCGACGCGTTCCTGGATCGGGGTGAGATCGTATCCACTCGTGGTCGTGAAGCAGAAGAAACCCAGCGTTACAACGCCAGGGCAGGTGACCTGACCAGCGGCAAGCCGGTTATCGTTCTTGTAAACGGTGGCTCCGCGTCCGCTTCGGAAATTGTCGCCGGCGCCCTTCAGGATCATCGCCGGGCGACCATTCTCGGCACCCGTTCCTTTGGTAAGGGATCTGTTCAGACGATCATCCCTCTCGGTGCCAATGGCGCGATCCGCCTGACAACCGCACGCTACTACACGCCGTCCGGTACATCGATCCAGGCCAAGGGCATCGTTCCGGATATCGAAGCTCTGCAGGACCTGCCTGAGGAACTTGTCGGACGCGTCGACACCAAGGGCGAGGCTGGCCTGCGCGGTCACCTGGAAGCCGACGGTGAAGAACAGTCCGGCAGCCAGGCCTATGTTCCTTCAGATCCTGAAGACGACACGCAGCTGAAACTCGCTCTGGACCTCCTGCGCGGCGTCCAGGTCAACAGCGCTTTCCCGCCTGTCTCCGACAGCGCTGCGGTCAAAAACTAAACACTCTACTGCGCGCCGGGCCCCGGCGCGCAGGCTCCATTCTCGTTCTGCGTATCCCAAAAACAATGACTGCGCCGGCTATGTGCCGGTTAAAAGGCTCAGGACGGTATGTCGAGCGAAGATCTCACAGCTCCCCTAGGGATGGGCAAGCGGCGGCTGGTAAGGCTGCCGTTTGGCCTCATCGGTGCCGGAATTATAAGTGTGGCGGTCACCACCATCCTTGTCTGGATTGCGGTGGTGGACGATCCGTTTGGCGGTGAGCCGGTGGCGGTGCTGCCCCTGGATGCGATCGTCGAGGGTGTTACGTCGCAGGATATTGAAGTCGTTGAGATACGGCCGGGTATCGGCGACGACCTGGGCCCGAACCTGCGGCCCGGTTCGAGCGGCGACCTGATGGGGCCGCGCTATGAGATGATCATGAGGCCGGACGGGCTCGGCCCGGGCGCCGTCATTACCAGTCTTTCGGTCAACCCGGATACGCGTGTCAGTGAACGCTCAGACGTCGGTTTTCTGCCGAAAATCAGCGATGCAGGTGTTCGGCCACTGGATGCCTATTCCAGGCCGATTGTGCGCGAATTCACGTCCATTCCGAAAATTGCGGTCATCGTCAATGGTCTCGGCCTGAGCGAGGCCGGCACGCAACATGCCATCAACCGTCTTCCGTCGGATGTAACCTTTGCTCTGGCTCCATACGGCGAAGATCTGGATCAGTGGATGCAACAGGCCAGGATGAAAGGCCACGAACTGCTGTTGCAGCTGCCTCTGGAGCCATTTGATTTTCCGGACAATGATCCGGGGCCTCACACGCTGCTGGTTAGCCTGCGACCTGACGAAATGCTGGACCGGCTCGCCTTCCTGCTGACGCGGGCAACGAATTACGTCGGTACCATTGCCGAGATGGGGGCCCGCTTCACCTCTACCAAGCCTTCCATGGAATATCTGCTGGAAAAGCTGAAGTCCCGCGGACTGATGTTTGTCGACAACGGATCGTCGTCACGCAGCATCGCAGCGGAAATCTCGACCCAGACACGAATTCCGTTCAGTGGCGTCGACGTTGTGCTCGACGAGGTCCCGAGGGAAGACGATATCGATGCCAAGCTGTTGCAGCTTGAAGGTGTTGCAAGAGCCAGAGGGGTGGCTGTTGCTTCCGGGTCGGCACTTCCTGTGACTATACGCCAGCTGGAAAAGTGGGTACAGGATCTGGAGCAGCGCGGACTGCAGCTTGTGCCGATCAGCGCAACCATCGACCGATAGATTTTCTTTTTTTGAACAGGTGTATCAGTGACCAAGCTTGAACTTGGGCCGGGGTTTCCCGAGCCGGTTGAGGGGCTGCCATATCGCCCTTGCGTCGGCATCACGTTGATCAACAAGACCGGTCAGGTCTGGATCGGCAGCCGCGACGATGGTGGTAGTTCTTCCAATTACGAATATTCATGGCAAATGCCGCAGGGTGGGATCGACAAGGGCGAGAACCCTGAAAGCGCCGCGCGGCGGGAGCTTTACGAAGAAACATCCATCCACTCGGTGACCCTTCTGGAGGAAGCGCCGGAGTGGTTCGCTTACGATTACCCGGAAGAGGTGGTTCGCAAGTCCCGGAAGGGAAAATATCGCGGCCAGGCTCAGCGCTGGATTGCTTATCGGTTTGACGGCAGCGACGACGAGATCAACATTCTCACCCCGCCTGACGGCCATTCTGCAGAATTCAGCGCCTGGCGCTGGGAGGATGCTGCCAGATTGCCTGATCTGATTGTCCCCTTCAAACGCCCGGTTTACGAGCGCGTGGTTGCTGCATTTTCTCACCTGACCGGCTGATTGCTGCGATGGCGATGGGTACATCGTCATCGCCAATGCGTCAGCATTTGAAGTTCCTTTGTCGTTTTTCAAACAGACTGGTCTGGATTCCGAAGATAACATTCTGCCCCAATTGAGCGTTTCCGATGCTGGTGGATTCCCGCTACGCTTCGGAAACGGAGGAAACGATTGCCAGAGCGCCCTATGTAAATTGGGTGTGCTCAGGATAATTGGGGAGGAACGCCAATGTCTTTCGGCAAGGGGCTTTTGAGGAAGCCGTCCCAGCCAAAAGGGCGTCAATTGGAAGACGCGGCTCTCAGCGAAGTTCAGGCTCTCCTGGGCAACGAACCGCGACGCCGCGATTTGCTCATCGAGCACTTGCACAAGATCCAGGACGCGTATGGATGTTTGCAAGCTCGACACCTGCGGGCTTTGTCCGAGGAAATGCAGATCTCGCAAGCCGAGGTCTATGAAGTCGCCAGCTTCTATCATCATTTTGACATTGTGCGCGAAGGCGATGCAAAACCGGCTCCGCTCACGGTAAGGGTTTGCGACAGCGTTGCCTGTTCGATCAAGGGAGCTGATGCTCTGGCGGCCGTGCTTGAGAACGGCGTCGACCCTGCCAAGGTCCGTATTCAGAAAGTACCCTGTATCGGTCGTTGTGCCGGAGCTCCGGCCGTTCAGGTCGGCAAGCGCGCAATTGACAATGCCAGCGAAGTTTCCGTTCGTTCAGCCCTGTTCGAGGGCAGATCAGATGCCGTCGTTCCCGACTACATCAAGCTGGATGCCTATCGTGCGGATGGTGGCTACAAGCTGCTGGAGCGGGTCCGCGCAGGTGAGCTGGATGCAGCGGCCATCGCCGACAAGGCATTGGAAGCAGGGTTGCGCGGTCTCGGTGGAGCAGGGTTTCCGACCGGTACCAAATGGAAGATCGTCAACGATCTGCCTGGCCCGAAATATCTGACGATCAACGGTGACGAAGGCGAGCCTGGAACATTCAAGGATCGCTATCACCTGGAACGCGATCCGCACAGGTTGCTGGAAGGTGCGCTGATTGCAGCGCATGCGATTTCGGTTAACCGTGTCTATCTCTATATGCGCGACGAATATCCGGCTGTTCTGGAAATTCTGAGGACCGAAATTGAAGCGCTGCGGTCCGCTGGCATTATCACCAATATCGATATCGAGCTGCGCCGCGGTGCCGGTGCCTATATCTGCGGTGAAGAAAGCGCCATGATCGAATCGATCGAAGGCAAGCGCGGCCTGCCTCGGCATCGCCCGCCTTTCATTGCGCAAGTGGGTCTTTTCGGCCGTCCGACGCTGAACCACAACGTCGAAACCCTGTTCTGGATCCGCGACATCATTGAGAAAGGCCCGGATTGGTTCGCCTCGCAAGGGCGCCGCGATCACAAGGGCTTCAGGTCCTTCTCCGTATCCGGTCGGGTGAAGGAACCGGGCGTGAAGCTTGCTCCCGCCGGGATCACCATGAACGAGCTCCTGGAAGAATTCTGCGGCGGCATGGAAGAAGGGCACACCTTCAAAGGCTATCTGCCTGGCGGCGCTTCCGGCGGCATTCTGCCGTCATCGCTGGCCGATGAGCCGCTCGATTTCGGCACACTCGACAAGCATGGCTGCTTTATCGGCAGTCACGCCATCGTGGTCTTTTCCGATCAGGACGACATGCGAGACGTTGCGCTCAACCTCATGCAGTTCTTCAAGCATGAAAGTTGCGGGCAGTGTACGCCTTGCCGATCCGGCACCGACAAGATGGAACGGCTTTTGTCCGAACGGGATTGGGACGAAACTAAAATCGGCGATCTCGATGCGGTCATGCGCTCGGCCTCCATTTGCGGCCTCGGTCAGGCTGCAAGCAATCCGGTGACCTCTGTCCTGAAATTCTTCCCGCAGGAGTTCGAGAAATGAGCCAGATCACTTTCTCTCTCGACGGCAAAGACGTCACCGCCCAGGAAGGCGAAACCATCTGGCAGGTCGCAAAGCGCGAAGGCGTCGCCATTCCCCACTTGTGCCACAAGGATTCGCCCGGATACCGCTCGGACGGCAATTGCCGTGCCTGCATGGTGGATATCGAGGGCGAGCGCACATTGGCTGCTTCCTGTATCCGGGCACCTGCGGAAGGCATGATCGTCAAGACCGCAACGGAGCGCGCCAGCAAGGCGCGGGAAATGGTCTTTGAGCTGCTGGCTGCCGACCAGCCGAGCCGTGATGAGCATCCGGACCCGGAGAGCGATTTCTGGAAGTGGTCGGACGCGGTTGGGGTCACCGACAGCCGCTTTGCTGCTTGCGGCAAGCCTGCGCAGGACATTTCTCATCCGGCGATCGCGGTCAATCTCGACGCTTGTATTGCCTGTAATCTTTGCGAGCGTGCGTGCCGTGAAGTTCAGGTCAACGACGTGATCGGCATGGCCGATCGTGGGTCTCATACTGTCCCGGTCTTCGATCTGGCCGACCCGATGGGTCTTTCCACTTGTGTGGCTTGCGGCGAATGTGTCTCGGCCTGTCCGACGGGCGCTCTCATGGAAAAGAGCCTACTGGACGACGCTTCCAAGAAACGTGAAGTCTTTGCCGAGGAAACCGTCGACAGTGTGTGCGCGTTCTGCGGTGTTGGCTGTCTTACCACAGTTTCGGTGAAAGACGGCAAGATCGTCAAGGTTGACGGCCGCGACGGCCCGGCCAATGAAAACAGGCTCTGTGTAAAAGGCCGTTTCGGCTACGACTATGTTTCAAGCCCGCAACGTCTGACCAAGCCGCTGATCCGCCGGGATGATGCACCCAAACGCGGTGACATCTCCATGAACCTGTCGAACTATCTCGACTACTTCCGTGAAGCGACATGGGAAGAGGCCCTCGACAAGGCTGCCGGTGGTCTGAAGGCAGTGCATGACGCAAAAGGTGGTGCCGGTATCGCCGGGTTCGGGTCGGCAAAGGGCTCGAACGAAGAAGCCTACCTGTTCCAAAAGCTGATCCGTCAGGGGTTCCAGACCAACAATGTCGACCACTGCACCCGGCTTTGCCACGCATCATCCGTCGCGGCGCTGATCGAAGGCATCGGCTCCGGTGCGGTGACGGCACCGTTCAACGCGGCCGAAGATGCCGATACCATGATTGTGATCGGCGCGCGGCCGGAGCAGAACCATCCGGTTGCCGCAACTTACATCAAGCAGGCAGTCAAGAACGGCGCCAAGCTGATCGTTATGGATCCGCGTGGCCAACGTCTCATGCGTTATGCGGATTACGGCCTGGTGTTCAAGCCGGGCACCGACGTCGCAATGCTGAACGCCATCCTCAACGTGATCATCACCGAGGAGCTTTACGACAGGCAGTATATCGCTGCACATGTCGATGGATTTGAAGCTCTCAAGGAATCGATCAAGGAGTTCACCCCGGAAGCGATGGAACCGGTCTGCGGCATCGATGCCCAGACCTTGCGCGAAGTGGCCCGGCTCTACGCAACCAGCCAGAAATCCATCATCTTCTGGGGCATGGGTGTTTCACAGCATGTTCACGGCACGGATAACGTCCGCTGCCTGATTGCAATGGCACTCACGACCGGTCAGATCGGTCGTCCGGGCACGGGTTTGCATCCGCTGCGTGGCCAGAACAACGTGCAAGGTGCGTCTGACGCCGGCCTTATCCCGATGTTCTTCCCGGACTACAGATCCGTTGAAAACCCGGATATCCGCGCAAGGACGGAAGATGCCTGGGGACGCACGCTTGACCCTGTCCGCGGCCTGACTGTCGTTGAGATCATGGACGACATTCTGGCGGGTGGTATCGAAGCCATGTATGTGCAGGGCGAAAACCCGGCAATGTCCGATCCGGATCAGAACCACGCCCGTAAGGCCTTGGCCAGCCTGAAGCATCTGGTGGTGCAGGATATTTTCCTCACCGAAACCGCCTGGCATGCGGACGTGATCCTTCCGGCCTCGGCCCATGCGGAAAAGCTTGGCACCTACACAAACACCAACCGTCAGGTGCAGATCGGACGGCCTTGTGTGCCAATGCCGGGTGAAGCGCGCGCCGACTGGGAGTTGATGATCGAAATGGCCAACCGCCTGGGCCTGAACTGGTCCTATGACGGTGTCCCTGCGATCTACGAGGAAATGCGTTCGCATATGGCCTCGCTCAACAACATTTCCTGGGAACGGTTGGAAAGAGACGGCACGGTCACCTATCCGGCGGACGCCCCGGATAAGCCGGGCAACGAGATCCTGTTCGGACATTCGTTCCCGACAGCCGACGGCAGAGGCAAGATCGTTCCGACAAATCTGGTGCCGCCCAACGAGGTGCCGGACGAGGACTTCCCCTTGGTTTTGACCACGGGCCGTATGCTGGAGCATTGGCACACTGGCGCAATGACCCGCCGGGCGACGGTGCTGGACGCTATCGAGCCGGAGCCGGTCGTCTCCATGAACCCGCGCGATATCAAGCTTGCCGGTCTGGAAGGAGGGCAGCAGGTCACTGTCGAAACACGGAGAGGGGCCATCACGCTTACACTGCGTGCCGACCGGGATGTTTCAGCCGGAATGCTGTTCATTCCGTTCTGCTTCTTCGAAGC
>JBCCVB010000015.1:0-71823 GCA_039195965.1 Pseudomonadota bacterium | reverse complement strand
GCTGGTGTCCAGATGTTCGATCTTGGACACGTCAATGCAGGTCAGCCCCTGCTTGGAGAGATTCAGATTGGCGATCTCGGTTTCCGCATCGCCAATTGTGCTGACTGTCCAGTCTCCCGAGAGGGCGAGGAACTGATGATTGGAACCATCGGTCTCCAGATGCATCTCCGGTGCAATGTTTTTTTCCAAGAATGCCATTCCGGATGGCTGCCCTCTTGCCGCTTGTTCTACAACCCTCGTATACCTGAAGGAGAAGTTTAACGTCCAGCAGCCACTTGAAAGCTTTGTCCATGGAAATAGCCCGTCCTTATCTTTTGTTCCTCGGTGACGTTCCCGATGCCCTTGCTGCAAAAACCGCAATCGGCATTGTCGATTGGCGTAAGGACTGGTGTATCGGCCAGGTTCGCCTTCCCGGTTGCGTGGCCGATACAGGCCTCACCGACATGACCATTTCAGAAGGTGCAACGGCCGGTGCGAAGACACTGATCATCGGCGCTGTGAACGCAGGCGGTCGATTGCCCGATCACTGGATTGCCTCCATCGTCGAGGCGCTTGAGGCTGGCCTTGATGTCGCCTCGGGACTTCATGTCCGCCTTTCTGACTTTCCGGAGATCCGGGAAGCAGCTGAAAGGCACGGCCGGCAACTTCACGACGTTCGTCACAACACGATGACCTTTGCCACCGGCAAGGGCACCAAGCGCAGTGGCAAACGCATTCTGGCAGTTGGCACCGACTGTTCTGTCGGCAAGAAATACACGGCTCTAGCCATGGATAAGTCCATGAATGAGCGCGGATACAAGAGCTCATTTTGTGCCACTGGTCAGACAGGCGTCTTCATTTCCGGCAGGGGTGTCGCGCTTGATGCAGTGATTGCCGACTTCATTTCCGGGGCTGCGGAATGGCTGTCTCCGGCAACGGACGACGACCACTGGCAGATCATCGAAGGCCAGGGCTCGCTGTTTCACCCCTCCTTCGCAGGGGTCACATTGGGACTTCTGCACGGGTGCCAGCCCGATGGCTTCATCGTCTGCCATGAACCAACGCGGACAACCATGCGCGGCGTTGATACCCCATTGCCGACGATCCAGCAGGTCATCGACATGACCATCGAGTGCGGCAAGCTCACCAACCCTGAAATCCGCTGCGTGGGTATCGCCGTCAACACGGCTGCGCTTGATGACGATGAAGCGCTCGCCTACCTGGCGAAGGTCGGTGAAAAACACGGTTTGCCGGCGACAGATCCTGTTCGATACGGGATGGATGTAATTGTTGATAAAGTCTCCGCGGAGTTCGGCGCACCATGACACTCACCGTCGACATCACCTCCGAGCGATTCGAAATCGCCGGCGGATTTACGATTTCTCGTGGTTCAAGAACCCACGCCCAGGTCGTTGTCGTCGCCATAGCCGATGCCAATCATCGGGCCAGAGGCGAGTGCGTCCCCTACCCGCGTTATGGCGAATCGCTGGAAAGTGTCCAAACGCAGATCGAGGAAATCGCTCCCCTTCTGAAAGAGGGGCTGTCTCGGCAAGCGCTTCTGGAAGCGATGCCGGCCGGCGCCGCTCGCAATGCGGTTGATTGCGCGCTTTGGGATCTGGAGGCCAAGCAATCCGGAAAACGAGCCGCGGAGATTGCCGGGCTTGGCACACTCAAGCCTGTCACAACAGCGTTCACCATCAGCGTCGGCACGCCCGAGGTCATGGCAGACAAGACACGGGCAGCAGCTCACCGTCCTCTACTCAAGGTCAAGCTGGCAGGTCCGGGTGATGACGAGCGGATTGCGGCGGTTAGGCAGTCGGCACCCGACAGTACATTGATTGTTGATGCCAACGAGGCCTGGGACGAAAGCTGCTTTGAAAAGAACATGGCAGCATGCAAGGCAGCGGGCGTTGAACTCATTGAACAACCCCTGCCCTCCAGCGCAGACGGCCTTCTGGCTGAGATCGAATGCCCGGTGACAATTTGCGCGGATGAGAGCCTGCACCCGGGAAAAAGCCTTGATGGGCTTGGTAAAAAATACGACGCGGTCAACATCAAGCTGGATAAGGCCGGCGGTCTCACGGAAGCGCTGAAACTCTTCAATGAGGCGCGCGCTGCCGACTTCAAGGTCATGGTCGGCTGCATGCTGGGAACGTCGCTGGCGATGGCTCCGGCGGTGCTGATTGCGCAACAGGCCGATTATGTCGACCTCGATGGTCCTCTCCTTCTCGCCGAGGATCGTTCGTCGGGATTGAAATTCGAGGGCAGCCTTCTGTTTCCTCCGGAACCTGCACTCTGGGGTTAGGTTGAAAGCGTTCTGGTCGACAGGCTTCGGCTAGGCAACCGCATCCATGCGTTGACGCACAAGTGGCGTCAGCGCAATCATCGCAAAGACACCGACAACCGACGCCGCCGCCATAAGGTAGAATGGAGCATTCGGGTTGCTTTCGAAAAGAGCTCCGGAAATGCTCAGACCAATTGCCATCTGAATGCCGATTGACGTGGCTAGCAGCCCCTGCCCTGTTCCGGCCCATCGACTTGGGACAACTTTCGCGAGGATTGCCACAGCTCCCAAATGAGATGCACCGAAGGTCAGAGCGTGCAGAAGCTGCAGCGCCGCCATGGCAACAAAGGTGTCCGCGAATGGGAACAGGCCCCAACGGACAATTGCGGCAAACCCCGCAACGATCAGGAATACCGGTGGATCAAACCGCAACGCCAGTTTTCCCGCTATCGTGAAAAGCGCGATTTCCGCGACGACTCCGGTCGCCCACAGCACGCCAATGGTGAAGTCCGGGACATCCATCGCCTGCCAGTAGATGGTGCCGAAACCATAAAATGCGGCATGCGTGGCCTGGAAAAGACCTAGAACGGCCAGCACCGGCCAGAACCAGATGCTCCTGAACGGCACGTCTGCTTCCCCTGCAGCTGTCTGCAACTGCGCGTCGTCTCGTTTCTGGCGCGGCAAAGACATGGCCACGGCACCTGTTGCCACGGCTGCTGCCGCTACTAGAACGAGGATAATCCAGGACGATGTTGCGATGGCAATCGAACCGCCAATCAGGTTGGCTGCCACGAAACCGGCCGATCCCCAAAGTCGCATCCGCGCATAGTCGGCACCGGTATTTCGGTTCACATCCAGCGCGTAAGCATCGCTGAGCGGCAATACCGGCGCTTTGATAACCATGTAGCCGATCACCGCAATGGTGACGATCGCAAGACCGCCCGGCAGCGAGAACAGTGCGATGAAGGCCGCACCTATCAACGAATAGATGAGGATACACAAGCGGCGTTGACCGGTTCGGTCGGCAATGTTTGAAAAGATCGGGCTGGCCGCGATCCGGGCAATTGTCCCCGCCCCCAATATGAATCCTATTTCAGCGGCAGTCAGTCCACGGGTCTCCAGAACCACCGGGAAAAACGGCAGAAAAAGGCCAAAGCCGAAAAAGTGGCAGGCGAAGAGTGCTGACACCCTGAAACTGAGATTGGAAGACAATTTTGTCATTGGATCTTTGGCAAGGCATTGGCCTCAAGGAATGTTAACGATTTTGATCTTACCCTTGAGGAGAAGTTGTTCGTGTTACGGCAACTAACGACCCTTAGGCAAGTTGAGATTTGCGTCCATATGAAAGCGGAAGCAGTACAGGAAGAGCCAGGACTGATCGGCGAAGTCGAATATCAGACGCTCGAACAGACCCTGATGGAATCCGACCGCGGGCGTCGGTTTCTGAAAGAGTTCCTGAATCGCCACCAGACTCCTGAAACAACGGAAATTCTGACTGCGATTCATCGGTTGGAAAAAGTCGTTACGCGGCAACGCAAGGTGCCCGATCTCGACAAAATCCGCCTCGACATCGCGGACATGCACGAGGCCATCGAGCGAACAAAGGCTGAAATTGCCAACATCAAGGCTGAGGGCGATGAAAGCAATCGCTTCATGGATGCCTCGCACGAACTCGATGCCATCGTGACGCAGACCGAAGGGGCAACTCAGTCCATTCTCGAAGCTGCAGAACAGATTCAGGAGAAAGCCTGGGTCCTGCGCGAGAATGGTGCCGATGATGCCGCTTGCGACGATATCGACGCGAAGGCAACCGAGATCTTCATGGCCTGCTCCTTCCAGGACCTCACCGGCCAGCGCACCAACAAGGTTGTCCAGGTGCTGCGTTATCTCGAAAGCCGTATCAATCTGATGATAAACATCTGGGGCATCGAGGAAATGGACGCCGACGACACGGCTGGTCCCGTCGACAGCCGTCCGGATGCACATCTCCTGAACGGGCCGCAGCTGGAAGGTGGCGGAGTTTCCCAGAACAGTGTTGATGAACTGATGTCCGTCAGCGGCGACGTCTTCGATGCCGCCCTGGAACAAACCGGTGGTGATACTTCATTCGATTCGATTGCACAGGCAGAACCGGTGGTGCAGGCGAGTGAAGCCGATGTCGATGCCATAATGGCAAGCGATGCCGATGTTGACTCGATCATGGCCGGTGGTGATGAACCGATGGACGCTGCTGCCATCGACGATATGTTTGCCTCCGCACCATCGAACGAAATCGAGGAAGCCGCTTCAGCTGAAGAACCGGTCCAGGAAGACGACTTCGCTGCAGCGGATCCCGACTCGACCCTGGATGAGGCTGCCATTGAAAAGCTTTTCGACAACGAAGTCGATGCGGTGGCGGAAGAAGCAGATGCTGACGTTGAATGGGAAATGACCGAGGAAACAGCAGTTGAAGAAGGCGCGGACCCACTTCAGCAACTGTCCGAAGCAGAGCGTCAGGCTCTCTTCAACTGATCACTCTGATCAACCGAAAAGTTCAAGGGCGGTGCCGATGGCAGCGCCCTTTTTCATTGATAGGTAGTTGCCAGCCATCAGTCTCTTTCTCGCTGATATCTCAGCCCATCGATCAACAGCGAGAGCATCCGTTTGACGTGAGCCGGCCCATCCTCACCGCTGGCTGAAGAAAGATTGCCTATTGCACGCAAGAGATCATAAG
The DNA here is from genome assembly GCA_039195965.1 of Pseudomonadota bacterium. Classification (GTDB taxonomy): domain Bacteria; phylum Pseudomonadota; class Alphaproteobacteria; order Rhizobiales; family Stappiaceae; genus Roseibium. The sequence goes on along the minus strand of JBCCVB010000015.1, from coordinate 66,847 downwards.
GCTCGATACCCTTGCGCACCTCGCCCGCCATTGCCGCCGCTTCCAGAAGAGACGCAAGCACAGGTTCGAAATTAGCGCGAAAATAGTCGGGCAACGCATCGAACGCCGGATCTCCAGAGTGCAAGGCCGCGGCGAGCCCCTTCTTGGTCGTCAGGAATTCAGTGTACCGCAGCAACCAATGCTCAAGCGCTTCGTCAGGCGGATATTTCGCGGCAAGTAATTTGCCTTCCGCAGCACAGGCATCCACTTCATGGCGAAATACGGCCGCGACCAGATCGGAGCGGGACGGAAACCGGCGATAAAGCGTGCCGACCCCGACACCTGCCCTGGCTGCGATTTCCCTGACAGGTGCATCGACACCCGAAGAAGTAAAAACCGCTTTCGCGGCTTCAATCACCGCATCTTCATTGCGTACGGCATCAGCGCGCATGCGCCGTTTAGGCCTGATTTCGGTTCGGCTTTCGTCCTCCCGTCTCACCGGAAAACACGCCTCCATTCGCGAGAAATCCTCATTTCAAATCGCACGACTTGAAAAGCGGATCATCGTTCCGTATAACACACACATTAAACGGAACATTGTTCCGATTATTACCGGATCAATGATCCGCATCTCCTCATGTACCCGATCCTTCTACTGCAAACCACCGAATTCAAGGGAATTTCCAAATGAACAATCTCATTGACGCAGCGCATCATCTGCCAAAGATCGAGCCTCAGACAACCATTTCCGTCAGCCCCGTAAAAGTGATCCGTCCTGACCGTGATGTGCCGCTGGAACTGCGCATTACCGCGCCTGTAACAGGGGATGCACTACCTGTGATCCTGCTGTCGCACGGTCATGGTCCTTCACTCTATCTGCCATCAAAGGATGGCTACGCCCCGCTGGTGAATTTCTACGCCGAACGTGGCTTCATCGTAATCCAGCCGACACACGCAAATTCCAAGGTTGCGGGATTTCCCAAAGATGCTCCGGGAGCCCCCCTGTTCTGGCGTGAGCGCGTAGAGGAAATGAAGCTGATTCTCGACCAGTTGGACGCTATCGAGGAGATGGTTCCAGCCATTACCGGCCGTTTCGACAGGAACAGGATTGCAGCCGTTGGTCATTCGATGGGCGCACATACGGTCGGCATGCTGCTTGGCACGAGGTTGACCGATCCGAAAGACAAGGCCGCAACTGATGTGAACATGAAGGAACCTCGCATCAAGGCAGGCATCCTTCTGGCAGCACCGGGAAATGGTGGCGAAGACCTCAGTGAATTTGCAGCCGAAAACTACTCGGCTCTGAACCCGGACTACGCGCACATGACAACACGTTGCCTCGTGGTGTTTGGCGATAGCGACGTCAATCCACACCTGACCGTTCGCGGTTCCGACTGGCACGCAGATCCGTTTCACTTCAGTCCTGGTGCTGACAACCTGCTAACGCTCTTTGGAGCCAAACACGGCCTAGGCGGCATCGCAGGCTACGACGCCAAGGAAACAGATGACGAGGATCCGGATCGTCTGGCTGTTACGCAGCATTTGTCCTGGGCCTATTTGCAGTCTGCCCTCTACGAAAGCAATGCGGCCTGGCCGGCAGCCTGCGCGGCACTCAAGAACCATGCAAGCAGCTTGGGGCGGGTCGACACCAAGTAGCGTCGCCCCGCCAATTCGGTCCTTTCCGGTCTAGAACTTCCGCAAAGGACGACTAACAACCGTCACTGCAAGATCAGCAACAGTCCCGAACCGATAGGTTTCCCGGGTTCTAGGAACCGGCGCTGATCTTGCGGAAAAACCGGTCCGCTTCGTCTCCCAGCCGCGCAGCCTGGTCTTTCAGTGAACTGGACATGTCCTGAATTGTGCCGACAGTGCCCTCCACGCTGTCCACCGACCCACGAACGGCAGAGATCTCGTCCGTAAAGGCTTGAGTTCCCTGCGCCGCAATCTGGACGTTTGAGGAAATCTCCGCGGTGGCCGAAGACTGCTGTTCGACCGCAGAAGCGATGCTTGTTGCGATTTCCGACAAGGCTCCGATGGTTGAGGTGATACCCTCGATTTCATGCACGGATTCACGGGTGGCCTGCTGGATGCTGGCGATCTGATCGGTGATTTCTTCCGTAGCCTTGGTTGTTTGGCTGGCCAACTCCTTGACCTCTGCGGCCACGACAGCAAAACCCTTGCCCATTTCACCCGCACGTGCTGCTTCGATCGTAGCGTTGAGTGCCAACAGGTTGGTCTGTTCGGCAATATCCGAAATCAGCCCGATCACAGAGCCGACCTGGTCGGCGAACCCGGCCAGCTTGGTAACCGACTCATTGGTGCTTTGAGCGCCTTCGACGGCCTTTTGAGCCATTTCACGGGACTGTCCTGCCTGGCGTCCGATCTCAGTGATGGAGGCAGACATTTCTTCGGTCGCTGTCGCGCTAGACTGAACACCGCTCGCGGTTTCCGCAGACGACGAATCCATCTTGAACATACGTTCACCGATGGCCACGGTTTCCTGCCTCAGGCTGCTCGATGATATTTCGAGATCTTCCGAAGCGGTCCCAAGAGCCCCGACAGCACCTCCAAGCGCATCTTCAAAATTCGCAATCGCCTCTTTCAACTGCTCTTCCCGCTCAACGGCATCGGCAACCATTTTTTCGTGGTACGTTGAGATTGCAAGATCCATGTCGAGCATAACCAGCTTGGTCACGACATTGATGGCATCTGTACGTTTACCCTTGGACATGAAGCGTTTCTTCATGAGGACATGCGTCAGATGCGTCAGCGCAAAGGAATATCCACCAATGTACCAGCTCGGATCCAGGCCGATCCTGACGTGAGCAAGACCGATCCGCTCGGACCGCTCGAGGTAGTTTCTGCTGGTGCCTTCGAAGAAGAGCGTCTTCCAATGCGCCAATTGGGCTTTGACCAGACGAGACTGCTGCTCACCGACAAGTGCCGCCAAGTGCGGTACCGTATCAACATGAGCGTAGAAAGCCTTGAGAATTTCTGGCAGCTCCTTCTCGATCGCCGGCCACAAAGATCTGGCCATGGCACGGTCATCTTCCGAGAGCCGTAAGAACTTCAGTCGCTCATTCAAATTGTTATTTTGCATTTCAGCCCATAACTCCAATGAAATGCACATCAATTGAAGAACAACAAGCACACAACCTGCATCAACATTCTTTTGTTCTTAGACGCATGAATATACACCTGCCATCCGCACTATACTTGCCGCCCAGGAGCAAATCTGACGCAACGTACCGTCAAAAATACGACCGCCAATAAGGGCAATCCTCTAAGTATTTCCAACAGGTATGTCTTCAACTTACTCTTCAAGTACAAAGACATGAAATTTACCCCTTTAAGAGGAAAGTGACTTCCAAAGGGACGTTTCATGTCTTGACGACCGCAGTAATCGCAGTGGTGCTAATGGTGAGTTAACGAGCAAGCGCCTTTAGCAACATCTGTGGATCGATATTGCCTCCCGTCAGCACCAGGCCGATGGTTTTGTTCTTCACAGGCAGTTTTCCGGAAAGTACCGCCGCAAGCGCGGCAGCGCCGCCCGGCTCCACGACCAGCTTCAGTTCGGTGAAGGCAAATGCGACTGCGTCCAGCACCTCTTCATCCGAAACGGTCAGCCCTTCAGCGGCAAGTTGACGCAGAATGGAAAAACCGATTTCGCCTGGAGTTTCGGATAGCAGCGCATCGCAGATCGAACCGGACTTTGCCGCATTCGACAACAGCGCGCCGGCTGCCAGGGAACGTTTGTAGTCGTCAAACTGTTGCGGCTCGACGGTATGAAAGCTTGTGGAGGGCGATTTGAACGCGAGTGCCAGCGCTATCCCGCTCGACAGGCCTCCACCGCCCGTACATGCCAAGACGTCGTCAAGCTGCGCGCCCTGCTCTTCTGCCTGACGCGCCATCTCCAGACCAACGGTCCCCTGCCCTGCAATGACAGCCGGATCATTAAACGGATGTACAAAGGTAGCGCCGGTTTCCTTGCACAGCTTTGCTGCAATCGCTTCCCTGTCCTCGGTTTCCCGATCATAGGTCACGACTTCGGCGCCGAATGCACGTGTTCGCTCCAGCTTGATAACCGGTGCGTCGGCAGGCATCACGATGGTCGCGGGCATGCCGAGCAACTGCGCACTTGCTGCAACCCCTTGGGCATGGTTGCCGGAAGAACAAGCTACCACTCCGTGCGAACGCTCAGAATCGGCAATCTGGCTCAGGCAGTTGAAAGCCCCGCGAAACTTGAACGATCCACTGCGCTGGAGACATTCCGGTTTGATAAAGACCTGCGCACCTGCACGTTGATCCAGCGCTGGATGACGCAGAAGCGGTGTTACGACGGCTTCGCCTTTAATGCGGTTTGCCGCTGCCTCGATATCTTCGATGGAAACCACTTTGCCTGAATAGGCCTTTGCTTCGTTCTGATCCGGCCGGAACTCAACACCTGTCATCGATGCACACCCTGGAGAATTGACTTATGCACTGATGACTAAAGAGAAACAGCTCCCAACTCAATGTTCCGGGCGCGCAAACATTGTGACGGTGTCAATTGTTATTCGGCGGCCTTGGCGCCAATAGCCTGTGCGTTTTGCAGGTCTCTCGCAGCAATGCAATTGTCCAGAAACTGCTGTGCACTCGCGGCCCATGTGTAATTCATCGCGATCTTCCGGCAATGATCGCGCGGGATATCGAGAGCCGCTTCAGCAGCTTCTCGAAGGTCCTCCGACAAGACACCCGCACCGGTATCGCCGATGACATCGACGGGGCCCATGACCGGGAACGCGGCGACCGGAACACCGCATGCAAGAGCCTCCAGCAACACATTGCCGAACGTATCTGTCAAAGACGGAAACACGAAGACATCGGCGTCCGAGTAGTGCCGGGCAAGATCTTCGCCGACCTTTGCTCCGGTGAAGTGGGCGTCTGAATACTCCCGGCGCAGGGTTTCCAATTGCGGACCTCCGCCAACGACCACTTTTGTGCCCGGAAGCTGCAGGTCGAGAAAAGCCTTGATGTTCTTTTCAACCGCAACTCTGCCGACATACATGAAAATGGGCCTTGGCAGATTGTCCGGCAGCACTCTGCCTTCGTAAGGTTTGAACAATTCTTCATCGACACCGCGCGACCAGCGCATCAGGTTGTTGAACCCCCTTTCGCGCAGGTCCTGTTCCAGTGATCGCGTGGCCACCATGCAGCCGTTGCCTGAGTTGTGGAACCTGCGCAACCAGCTGTAGGACCAGGAAAGAGGAATTGGAAGGCGCGCCGAAACGTATTCCGGGAAGCGGGTGTGATAGCTGGTCGTAAACGGTTGCCCTGCCTTCTGCGCGGTGCTTGCCGCCAGCAAACCGAGAGGCCCTTCCGTTGCAATATGCAGATGATCGCAATCGAACTCTTCGATTTTCCTTCGGACAATGCCGCGATGTGTCAACGACAGACGGATTTCCGGATAGGTCGGGCATGGAAGCGTCTTGAAGATCTGCGGCGTCAGAAACTCGACACGCGTTCCATTGGCTTCGAGCTCTTCTGCAGTCCGTTCCAGGGAACGCACAACGCCGTTGATCTGGGGATGCCAGGCATCCGTTACAATCAGAATAGAACTCATGCTGCGACCGGCGCTTCCTTGGACTTGGCCGGCACGATCCCCGCTTGGGTCTGATCCACCCATTTGATCACCTCGAATGTACCATCGTGATGTTCCGCAACGGCGGTGCAACTCTCTACCCAGTCGCCGGTGTTGATGTAATGTATGCCATTCATGTCTCGATTTGCAGCGTGATGAATGTGGCCGCAGATGACACCGTCGACACCCTGGCGGCGCGCCTCGTCAGAAAGCGCATCTTCGAACCGCCCGATGAAGCTCACGGCGTTTTTCACCTTCAGCTTGGCCCACGCGGACAGTGACCAGTAAGTGAGTCCCAGACGCCGGCGGGCGACATTCAGCCAGGTGTTGACTGCAAGCGCGGTCACGTAGGCCTTGTCACCGAAAAACGCCAGCCATTTGGCATGCCGAATAACGACATCGAACTGATCGCCATGGATGACGAGATAGCGTTTACCGTTTGCCGCTTCATGAATAATGCTGTCCGTCACCTCGACACCGCCGAAATGCGTTCCAAGGAAGTTTCTCAGAAACTCATCGTGGTTGCCCGGAATATAGATAATGCGAGCTCCCTTGCGGCCTTTTCGCAAAATCTTCTGAACGACGTCATTGTGCAGCTGCGGCCAGTACCAGGAGCGTTTCAGCCTCCAGCCATCGGCGATATCACCTACGAGGTATATGGTCTCGGCGTCGTTATCCTTCAGAAAATCAAGCAGCATCTCGGCCTGGCATCCGCGGGTTCCAAGATGAACATCTGAAATAAACAAGGCTCGGTAATGTCGCGATGCCTCTGCGGTAGACATAGCATTTCTCCAAATTCCTGTTGGAGCGCTATAGACGCGATTCAGGTATCATTATTATGACAGATCACGCTCAATGCCGGGCTGGATCTATTTACGCACCATTTGGTTAACGTCAACAAATCTGACAGAACCGCATGAAAAGTGCCTGTTTTCAAATTACTTTACTCTTGCCCTTCTACCGCGTGATACATACTTCCGAAAACGTCACTCCATTCATAAAGCATTCTGGCGCCAATGTGCCGGACCCAGCCTATCAGGGAGAAACATCATGGACTTGGGCCTCCAGGGAAAGAAGGCGATCATCTGCGCTTCAAGTCGCGGACTGGGCAAAGGCTGTGCCGAGGCCTTGGCGGAAGCCGGTTGCGATATCGTCCTGAACGGCCGGAACGAGGCTGTTCTGGCCGCCACGAAAGCGGCATTGGAAGAAGCCCATGGCGTCAACGTTACCAGCGTTGCGGCGGACGTCTCCACAAAGGAAGGTCAGTCAGCCCTGCTGGCCGCATGTCCGGATCCGGACATCCTGGTCAACAACAATGGTGGCCCTCCCCGGCGCGACTATACCGAGCTTGATCGCGAAGCCTTGCTGGAAGGGGCCGTGCAGAACTTTGTCACGCCGATTGAGCTTATCCAGGCTGTTGTTCCGGGCATGAAGGATCGCGGTTTCGGCAGGGTCGTCAACATAACTTCCCTGTCCGTGAAGATGCCCATAGAAGGACTGGACTTATCCAGCGGAGCCCGGGCCGGTCTTACCGCGTTTCTGGCCGGTGTGTGCCGCCAGCTTGCTCCACACGGCATCACCATCAACAACTTGCTCCCAGGCAAGATGGATACCGATCGCCTGAAGGGCGGATTTGAACGCTCAGCACAGCAGTCCGGAAAGAGCGTCGAGGCTATCCGCGCAGCTCAAGCCGCCGAAATTCCCGCGCGACGCTTCGGCAACGCGGAAGAATTCGGTCAGACCTGTGCGTTCCTTTGCTCGCGGCATGCAGGATATATCACCGGCCAGAACATTCTGATGGATGGTGGTCTCTATCCTGCAGCTTTCTAAGATCATCACATCTTTGGAAAAACAAAAGGCCGGGGTTTTGCCCCGGCCTTTTTTCACTCCCTGAAGAGTAATCAGAATTTGTAGCGAAGCGACGCAGAGAAAATGTTCACCTGGCTGTCAACCGACGCCGTGTAGGTCCCGATGTTGGCATTATAGTCCTGATGTCCCGGGCCAATGTTGATCTTCGTATCTGCCGGGATCAGATGTGAGTAGCCAAGATCGAAGGCGAGCTTTTCGGACGGCTTCCAGGACATACCGGCAGACAGCCACAGGCGATCATTGTCCGGCAGGCGGGTAGAACGAATGTCCTCGTCAATCGGAGACAGCTCGTAGCCGACACCCGCGCGCAGGGTAACCTGCTCGTTCCAGTCGTATTCACCGCCGACTGAGAAGAACCAACCATCTTCATAGTTGAAATGCAGGTCCGGCAGGCCAGTCGGGTTTGTTGTGGTTCCGTCAGTCCCCTTGAGCTTTACAGTACCCAGACGGCTCCAGTTGGTCCATTCGACCGTACCCAGCAACCGGATCTTGTCGGTGATGCGCTGTTTGGCCGAAAGCGTGACCATTTCCGGCGTGATGATGTTTGCCTTGATCCCGGCGCGGCTCGATGTGACTCCAACTGCCGGTGCATTCGGATTGATGAAATGACCCTCGAGCTCATGGAAGACCGCAGACCGGAAGCCGACGCCGATTTCCGTGCCTTCGATCGGCTTGATGGTGACACCGGCTGTTGCACCAAAGCCCACGCTGCCGCCCTTCACTTCGGTAGACGGGACAGTAGAGGTTACGGAAGCAGCAAACGGATAGGCTGATTTCAGGCGCACCTGAAGGTATTCAACCTGAAGACCGAGAGCCGCCGAGAACATGTCGTTGAACTTGTAGGCGACCGTCGGATTGGCGTTCACGGAAAAAACTTCCGAGGAACGCGAATAATACTGGCCGGCCCAGGTTTGGTCGGGCTTCGTCGACAAACCGAATGGCGTGTTGATTGCAAAGCCGAAATACCAGTCGTCGTTAAGCCCGTAGCTTACGTAAGTCGATGGGATCCAGGCGTCGGAAGCGATGTCACCACTTGGTGCGCTGCTCCCTCCAAAGCCACCTGTCAGTGCATTCACAAGCCCCTGCGGCGTAAATGTTCCGTCTATGTCAGACTGAGGAACAATAAAGGAACTGTGGGATTCAACGGTCAGCCCGTGTCCGGCCGCTGTCAGCGTAGCCGGGTTCCAGAACATCGAGGAGATCGAGTCTCCGGTTGTTCCATTTCCCGCAAATGACGTTCCCTGATAGTAGGCACTTTGCTCACGCAGTGCGAACCCACCTGCATGTGCAGCGTGCGCAACCAAGGATAGAGCGATTGCCGAAGTCGTTATTAGAAGTGTTTTATTCTTGGCCCAGACCATGCGTTTTCTCCCGTCCCCCTCCCACCGGAGGAATCATGAACTCTGACAACAGACTTCCGAAGAACGCATTTTGTTTCAACTCTCTCAAATACTAAAAATGCTTGATCAATTCATATGCTGCGGCGCAAAATATTATGTAAAACTGGTGTTTCTAGTAAATTCATCTCGATAAAACGCAAAAAAACCTCGAGTTCCGGCACCGTTCGTCACCAGTCCAACACGCATCAGTTCATTTGCCTAAAAAATAGGCAGCCAATTTGCAAGTTTCCGCTTACGTAATTAAATCCTGCAACGTTGCGGCTTTGCCACACGTTTCCTAAGGGAATGTGGACACATTGTGGGACAAATCCAGGCGTTTCCTAGGTATTTCAGACAGGTTCTAAAATAACTTTTCATCGGCGATGGGGGAAAAAATCGCTCTTTAAACTATACTTAAAAGCCAATGCATCATCCCGGGCGTGGAAACAACGAGGTCGCGGAACCCATTTGACGATACGTCCGGAACACCAATTCAATTGCACGAAAAGCCCCTCATCGAAGAGGTGTGCTTCGGAGCCTGGACCCGTGAGATTTTGCGCAGCGAGTGTTTGCCGCGGTGAAAGCCACCGCGACAGACAGTGTCAGCTGCTGCCGTCACGGGCGGCCATGAAGCGGCGCATGGCCACATCACTCCACGGAGCGAGCCGTTGCCGGGCGGCGGTATGACTCTCGTAAATCCGTTTGCTGAGCGGATCCCGCTCGCCCGTTTCGGCAAGCACGAGTGTTGCTGTTTCGCGTAACGCCCTCAAGACTTCGTCCGGATAAGGCTTGACGGTCACACCGTCTTCTTCCTGAAGAAGCTGCAGGCTGCCGGCATTTTCCCAATCGCTCTCAGCGAGGGCTCGCCCGTTTTCTGCCCTGCAAGCTTCCAGCACAATGGCCCTCAGTTCTTCCGGCAAGCCATCCAGCGCAACCTGATTGAAGATCGCTTCGCCGGTCCCGTTTGGTTCGTGAAAACCGGGAGAGTAGTAGTTCTTGGCCACCTTCTGAAAACCCATGGCCCGATCCGACCATGGTCCCAGAAACTCTGTTGCGTCCAATACACCGCTTTGAAGCGCCTGGAAGAGCTCGCCAGGCGGCAAGCTGACGGGCGTTGCTCCAAGCCGGCGCATGACTTCGCCGCCAAGCCCTGGCATGCGGATCTTCAGACCTTTCAGGTCATCCAGATTATTGATGTCCTTTTTGTACCAGCCCCCCATCTGAACACCGGTGTTTCCCGCCATGACGGGCTTCAGGCCGAAGGGCGCGTAGAGCTCGTCCCAGAGAGCCTGTCCACCACCCTGTTCAATCCAGGTGATATGTTCATGAGGCAGCAGACCGAAGGGTATCGCGGTAAAATAGACCGAAGCGGGTATCTTGCCCTGCCAGAAGAATGACGCTGTATGCGCCATCTGCGCCGTCCCTGCCGCGACCGCGTCAAAAACCCCCAGAGCAGGAACCAGCTCTCCCGCTGAATAAAGCCTTATCCTGAAGCGTCCACCAGACATCTTGGCGACCTGATCAACGATCCGCTGAGCGGTGACACCAGGCCCGGGAAGGTTCTTCGGCCATGAAGTCACCAGTTTCCACTCGATCGTGGCTCTTTCATCAGCAACCGCCGGGGCAGCGAGCGCTATGGAGCCAGCGGCAACTGAACCTCCGAGAATCGACCGTCGGCTGATCATGTTCTTCGGCAGGCGAGTTTGATCTGACATGTCACATGCTCCAGAAGCGATAAAAATGATGGACGGGGCCGTGGCCGGCTCCGATCTCGAGCTGGTCAGCCGCCGCAATTGCGGCATGGATGTACTTCTTGGCAGCCCTTGTTGCGCTTTCAAGGTCGTTGCCTTTCGCGAGCTCCGCCGCGATGGCTGATGAAAGCGTGCAGCCGGTTCCGTGCGTGTTATTTGTCTGGATACGTTCTGCATGCAGCCAGATGGCATTGCCGACCGCATCGAAGAACAGGTCGGCACTTTCTTCACCGGTTCCGTGTCCGCCCTTCAGCAGAACCGACTTGCACCCCAGCCTCAGGAGATCTTCTGCTTGCGAGAGCATCTCCGTTGCATTGGTGGCAACTTCGGTTTCAAGCATCCGGGCAGCTTCATGCAGATTTGGCGTAATGATATCGGCAAGCGGCACGAGGACCGAAATCAGGCTCGAAACAGCGCTGTCGGCAAGCAGCGGATCACCGGACGCTGCCACCATCACCGGATCCAGCACCACCGGACCGGTAACATGCGCCTCCAATCCACCAGCGACGGCTTCAATGATCTCAACGCTGGAAAGCATTCCGATCTTGGTGGCGTTGACATTCAGGTCCGAATAAACGGCATCCATCTGGGCGCGCACGAAACTTGGCGGCACGTCCTGTATGGCACTTACTCCGAGAGTGTTCTGCGCCGTCAGTGCGGTCAGCACGCTGGCGCCGTAGACGCCATTTGCCGAAAACGACTTGAGGTCTGCCTGGATCCCGGCCCCGCCACCGGAATCTGATCCTGCTATGGTCACCGCGATGGCGGTCATGTGTCTCTCCATTTTTTGGAAGATAGGAAATCAGGCCGTTTTCAACCGCATTTCGATATCGTTAGCCGTGATCGAATAAAGGGCATCGAGAAGTTCCGGCACAAGGCTCCCCGGACCACCGGCACGGCTCGCTGCCATTTCTCCAGCGATATTGAAGACCGACAGCCCGCAGGCCGCGGCCAGAGCGGTGTCCGCTTCAACGCAGGCAAAGGCCGCGAGCACGGCTCCACCGGCGCATCCTGTAGCCGTTACGCGAGCCATAAGAGGATGACCATTGCGCAAGCGAAAATCCTCGCCCTGGCTCTCAATCTTGTCTTCAACCCCAGTCACGGCCAGCACGGTGCCGGACGATATCGTCTCTTCCACTTCGGATCTATGCGGAAACAGAGCAGCCATCTCTGCCTCGTTCAGGCGTAGCAGGTCCGGGTTGAAGGCCATCAATTTCCTCGCGAAAGCGCAACGGACCGGAGACCGGTTCACGAAGACCGGATCGATACTGACGGGACGTCCGGCCGCCTTCGCGGCCTTGATGGCAACCGGAATTGCCTCCCGCCGGCTTTCATCCAGTGTTCCGAGATTGACGAGAAGAGCATCCGCGCTTTCTGCAAACCCCGCGACTTCGTCTTTGGCGATCGTCATCGAAGGCACGGCGCCGAGCGCCAGCAGCGTGTTGGCCGTAAACGTTTGCGCCACGGCGTTGGTAATCGCGTGAATGCGAGGAGACTTCTGCCGAACCCTCATCAGCACATCAAAGACGGTTTCCGCAGACAGGTTCTGTGTGGAAGCTGCAATGGACAGATTCATACGTCTCCTCCGAAAGACACCGGCCATAAACCGGAAATTTGATTAGGAGGGAGAGCTGTGAATGCCCTGGCAATCTGCATCTCAATCCCTCCGCCGGCATCACCCGGATCAGGTTCAAGGAGTTGGCCTTCCGCCTCTCAGCCCGATCCGGTTTCGACGGGCACCCCCATGAGATATCTGCACTGCTATCAAGGCGAACACGTCAATGCAAGACCGTACATTGGTCGCACGTTGCATCAGTGATTGACTGAGGACAGCAGATAGGCGATGTCCTTGGGCATCATTCCGCAACGATTTCAATTCCGGAGCACCGCATGACCCCGTTTTTCGTTATGATCAAGTGTCAGTTGGGCAAGACCTATCAGGTTGCCAACGCGATCGCCGACGCGGAAATTGCCTCGGAAGTCTATTCCACCAGCGGCGACTATGACCTTCTGGTAAAGTTCTATGTCGATGACGATGCCGATATCGGTCACTTCGTCAACGAGAAGGTCCACCCGATTGACGGCATTCAGGACACGAAGACAATCATTACATTCAAGGCTTTCTGATTTTCCGCCTGACACTCTCTCCACACCTGGAGAATATGGAGGCCAGCATGCATTTTTTGAAAGTTTCAGCCCTTGCCATCGGCATTAGCGCCCTTTCTCTCGCCCCGCTTTCTTCGGCAAATGCACAAGGCATGCCGCCTGAGCAGATCAAGCAGATCCTGGATGTGACCAAAGCAAGCTGGGTTTCCTTTCGCGACTGGGAAGGTCAGCAACTGATCTATTTCACTCACCTGGAAGCCTGGAAGTGCGGAATCGATTATGTCTTTTACGGACTGAACGATGGCCCCTTGGACCAGATGTGGGAACTGGATACATGCGATCCGGACAACCCGAACGCGGTTTTGAAGGAAAAGCCATACATTGAACTGCCCGCTGGCTCGACAAGTTCAATCACCGTTCAGCTGGTCTTTCCCGACGGCACCAAGAGCGCTGTCGAGACATTCCATTACAAGCCCTGAAGACCCACTTCTTCCTTTCCAGGCCGGTAGACCGGTGAAAGAAGTCTTTCGGGCATCATGATTTCGAAGGCGAAGATGCGCGGCGCGCTTTGGTGCGGTCGAGGCCGAGCCGGTGTTCGCGGTAGATGACGAAGACGCCGGCAGCGATCACGATCAGCGCACCGATGACCACTTCCGGAACGGGAACCTCGGAAAACACCAGCCAGCCGACCAGGATCGCCCACAGCATGTTGACATAGTCAAAGGGCGCGATTGTAGAGGCATCGGCGAACCGGTAGCTCTGCGTCAGAAGGATCTGACCTACACCACCTGCAAGTCCGATCAGGACAAGCAGGCCTGCCGTCGAAAGATCTGGGACCACCCAGCTGTGTCCCGGAAGAACATATCCGAGCGGCAGGGTAAGCAGCGAAAGCAGGGTGGATGCGCCTGCAAACCAGGTTACGATCGTTGAGGTGCGCTCGGTTTCACACAGTTTGCGGACGGTAATCATGGCAAGGGCCGCGAACCCTGCTCCCAGAGCTCCTGCAAGTGCTCCGAGCGTTGCGGTACTATCCAGCTGCCCTTCGCCGAGATGGGGCGAAAGCACCACCAGAATTCCAAAAAATCCGACCGCGACAGCACTCCAGCGGTAAATCCTGACTTGCTCACCAAGGATGAAAAATGCCAGCACGACCACAATCAGCGGCGTCGCAAAGCCGATGGCAGTGGCATCGGGTAGCGGCAGCAGATAAAGCGCGGTGAATGAGCAAACCATGGCCGAAAGACCGACGGTCGCCCTTGTCAGATGCCTCTTGGGGTTGCGGGTCCTGAAGGCAACGCCGAGCTCACCGCGCAGGGCAACCATCAACAGAACCGGAAACAGCCCGAAAAAATTACGGGCAAACACCAGTTGGCCAATAGGCACCGTCTCGGCGGCGATCTTCAGCGCCGTTGCCATCACGAAGAACATGATCGTCGAAGCGAGCTTCAAGGAGATACCAAGCAGCGGAGCCTGACGGGTCATGCCTGGAGTTGCGGCCGGACCGGCAAAACGGGATTTGAGGCTGGTGAACGCCATGAATGTCATCCGGGGCCGGCGCAGTAACGTAACTCCCCTGACGCGCCGGTCCGAAGGATCGAGAGAAGCCACTGAAAGACCACCCGCGACTGAATAACACAGCCGAAAAAACAAGGTTTCCAAACCGCAATAGGAGTGGAGTTGGGCGGGAATTTGATGGGTTGGGGGAGCCAGTATCACGCCATGTGCAGAATATTGCAATTGATTGCGGCGCAGTTTTGCCGTTTTTTGCTAGCAATGCACCCTTGTGGGAAGGCAAGTGTGAAGAAGACCGGGTCCTAAAATCTCTTCACAACTGTCTCAATACCCCTCGGTATTCTGCCCTAAGTGCACTAGCTACTTATAACCTTGGAAACTCCGATTCGAGAGACGACTTGCAATGTTCCGTTCATATTTTTTAAGCCGCCGCTGGTTCCTATGGGCTTGGGTTGGCTCTGCGCTGATCCTGGGTGTGACCTGGTTCAAGGTTCAACAGTCCGTCAGGATCAACGAATGGTACGGCGTCTTTTACGATCTGATCCAAAAAGCGCTCCAGACACCTGGAAGTGTTGAAGCAGAGGACTATTGGCGAGGTATTCTGGATTTCGCGGAAATCGCCACGGTGCTCATTACCGTTGCCGTCCTGCTGGAGTTTTTCATCAAGCATTTCATCTTCCGCTGGCGCACTGCCATGAACAATTACTACATGTCGCACTGGCACGCCGTCCGCCATATTGAGGGCGCTTCACAGCGTGTTCAGGAAGACACCATGCGGTTCGCACGGATCATGGAAAGCCTCGGTGTTTCATTCATGCGTTCCATCATGACGCTTGTCGCTTTCCTTCCTATCCTTTGGCAACTTTCACAACATGTCACCGAGCTCCCCTTGCTGGGCAAGGTCGATGGAGCATTGGTGTTCGCGGCTCTTATTTCCGCGGCATTCGGAACGGTCCTTCTCGCACTGGTCGGTATAAAGCTGCCAGGCCTGGAGTTTCAAAATCAGAAGGTCGAGGCAGCTTACCGAAAAGAGCTTGTCTACGGCGAAGATCACCCCGACCGCGCCGATCCCCATTCTGCCAATGCTCTCTTTAACGACGTCAGACGCAATTATTTCCGGCTATTTTTCCATTATCTCTACTTTGATGTCGCCCGCTGGGTTTATCTGCAAGGTGCTGTTCTCATCCCTCTTGTTGTTCTCGCTCCAACCATTCTTTCCGGTGCAATCACCTACGGAATTCTGACCCGCATCAGCTCTGCCTTCAGCCAGGTTGAGAACTCTTTCCAGTTCCTGGTGAACTCGTGGGGAACGATTATTGAGCTGATGTCAGTCTACAAGCGCCTCCGCGCCTTCGAGGAACACATCTGGGAATATGAGCGCAATGGTGGTGAACCGCGCCCAATGCCTGCGGAGTAGGCTCTTCCCCTCCTTCGCGGCTTTCGCAAGCGTGAAGAAGCTCGGTTTGGAGTACACGAGTTGAGAACAAAAAAGGCGCCCATATGAGGCGCCTTTTTCGCATTTGGCTGTGAGCAGCCGATAACTTTTCTACTTGGCTGTCTGGATCGCCTCCCAAACCCGCAGCGGGGTCGCGGGCATGTCGACAATCTCGGTCACACCTGCCCCGTCCTTCAGCGCATGCTGGATGGCGTTCATGACCGATGCACAGCCACCGATCGTACCAGCCTCCCCCGCTCCCTTGATGCCCATGGCATTCGTGGTGGAAGGCACATTCCGGGTCTCGAAATGAATGTCCGGCAGATCGGCTGCCCGGAGCATGCGATAGTCGAGCAGCGAAGCGGTCAGCAACTGACCGTCTTCATCGTAGACTGTGTGCTCGCACAGGGCCTGACTGAGTGCGGATGCCGTCCCGCCGTGAACCTGTCCCGCCAGGAGCAACGGGTTCACCGTGACACCGAAATCATCAACAATGACATAGTTTTCAATCGCGACATCACCAGTATCCGGATCGATTTCGACTTCACAGATATGGGTACCGTTCGGATAGGTCGCCTCTGTCTGGTTGACCTCTTCACGCGCCATCAGCGTTTCATCTGCCCCAGCGGCGATCTCGGCAAGAGTGACTTGCTGGTCGGTTCCGACAACGCGAACAACACCACTTTCCAGTTCCAGATCTTCGATCCCGGCCTCCAGACGGTCCGCTGCCAGTTCCTTGATCTTTTTCACCAGCGTGTTGCTGGCATCGCGAACCGATGGAAGCCCGAGCGGGATGGAACGGGACCCTCCGGTGCCTCCCCCCTTGCGGACGAGGTCCGTATCTCCTTGAATCACCTCGACGTCCTCGATGGAAACGCCGAACTTCTCGGCAACCACCTGGCTGTACGCTGTCGCATGCCCCTGGCCGTTCGTCTGCGTGCCGATAAGCAATGTCAGATTGCCTTCCGCGCTCAGCTCCAGCGTCGCTTCCTCACTGCCAGGAAATGCGCAGCACTCGATGTAGGAACTGATGCCAATGCCACGATACTTGCCGGACCGGGCACTTTCTTCCTGCCTTGCCTTGAACCCGGCCCAATCGGCAACTTGCATGGCCTTGTCCAGATGCCCGGAGAAGTCTCCGGTATCGTAGAGACGACCGGTCTGCGTCGTATATGGCAGCTGTTCCTTAGCGATGAAGTTGCGCTTGCGAATTTCAACCGGACCCAGTCCGGTTTCTTCTCCCGCCTTGTCGATCAATCGCTCGATCAGATAAGCCGCTTCCGGACGACCGGCGCCGCGAAAGGCATCGGTCGGGACAGTGTGCATGTAAATCCCTTCGACCTTCGCAAACACCGCTGGAATGTCGTAAAGACCTGAGGACATGGAAACACCGACCCAGGGAATGAACGGCCCGAACTGGTGCAGATAGGCACCCATGGCTGCCTTTACGTGAACCTTCAGGCCAAGGATCTTGCTGTCCGCATCCAGGGCCAGTTCCGCGTGAGTGAGATTGTCCCGGCCATGAGCATCGGTGACAAAATGCTCCATGCGCTCACCCGCCCAGCGCACCGGTCGGCCCAGGTCTCTCGCGGCGATCATCGCCAGCGGGTATTCGCGATAGCAGAAGATCTTTGTGCCGAAGCCACCACCGACTTCCGGAGTGATGACCTGGATCCTGTCTGCTTCAAGCTCCAGAATCTTGCACAAAACGTCCCGCATGCCGTGGCCGCCCTGTGTGCCAAGTGTAAGCTTAAAGCGCTCGTCGTCTTTGTTGAACTCAGCGACGCAGCCTCGCAGTTCCATGTAGTTGGCAACGATGCGATTGTTGACGACGTCGATGGAAACAACCTTATCCGCCGCAGCGAAGGCTTCTTCCGTCTTTTCGTGATAGCCCTGTCCGAACGTGAAAGCCACGTTGCTGTCGAATTCCGGCCAGACCTTCACCGCCTCGGGTGCCGTCGCATTTTCAATACCGATCACCACATCCAGTGGCTCGTAGTCGACCTCCAGCATTTCAGCTGCATTTCTGGCTGTGTTGTGATCTTCCGCGACAACGAAGGCAATGGCGTCGCCAACGTAACGTACCTCATCCGAGCACAGCACAGGATGCGGCGGGATATCGAAATGAGTACCGTCTATCTGCTTGAGCTTTGCCATCATCGGCATGGTCTTGCCGGCAAGTTCGGCTCCGGTCAGGACGAGATGAACGCCATCGACCTTCCGGATCTCGTCAGCGTTTTCGACGCGGATCTTCGCATGCGCCATTGCTGATCGAACGACAAAACCATGCAGACAGCCGTCGGGCATATAGTCGGCAGTGTATGTCCCCTGTCCCGTAATGAGAGGCGCATCTTCCTTACGACGTAAAGGCGCGCCAACACCGAATTTCGGAGTGACCATCTGGTTCATGAATTTGGACCTGTATTTTTGGGAAGAACTTCCCGGGAATCAGAAGACCGAAAGCAAAGCTTTAGCTCATACATAGCGCCCGAAACCTGCCGTTTCCAGTACACGGCATCCTGCATGTTTTTCGAGACGAGAGCGATATACGCCGGAATATACCGTTTTCGCGCATCAAGGCCAACCTCGCAGTTGCCACTTCCCTTCCGCCGAAAAAGCGCTAAGCTTGCACCAGTTACCACCGACATTCAGACCAAACGCGTTTTCCCGCATCGGCTCCCTTGCCCCTGCTTTTCATTCCCGTCTGGTCCAGGAAACAACATGGACATGTCACCCAAAGAGCCAGCGCCCGACAAGGCGTCTGCTGCGACCGACCCCGCTTCCGGTCTCGGCTTCCGCCAGAAACTGGCTGCGCGAACCGCGCATCTGCCAGCCAACACCATAGGTGCTCTTTGGATCCTGCTCGCTGCCTTCCTGTTTTCCATCATGGTGACCCTGATCAAGTATCTGGGGCAGGATCTCAGCGTGTTTCAAATCCTCGTGGTACGTCAGACAGTCATGCTGATGATCGTCGCCCCGAAGATTCTGAGCAGTCTTCCGCATTCTCTGACGACCAAGCGACCCGGCCTCCAGCTCACCCGCATTCTATTTGCGACAACCGCAATGCTTTGCGGCTTTACGGCTGTCATCGAACTTCCCCTGGCAGACGCAACCGCGATCAGCTTCTCAAAAACCTTCTTCATAACGATATTCGCCATCTGGCTTCTGGGAGAAACAGTCGGCGTGCACCGCTGGGGCGCGACAATTGTCGGCTTTTTGGGTGTTCTCCTCATGTTGCGCCCCGATGGTGAAGCACTCATCGACCCTTATGCACTGCTTGCGATTGCCAGTGCAGCCTGCGCCGGCATGGTGATGATTGTCGTGCGCATCCTCACCCGGACTGACCCGCCGGTCACGATCCTGACCTATCAGGCTTTCGGCGTCGGATTGATCATGCTGATCCCGGCCATCCTGACGTGGCAAGCTCCAACCCTGGAGCAATGGGCGTTATTGGTCCTCATCGGGATCATTTCATGGGCCGGTCAGCTGTCGAACATCAAGGCTTTCAAGTCGGGTGAGGCAACCGCGATCGCCTCGCTTGATTACACAAGACTGCTCTATGCAACGATATTCGGAGCACTGGTCTTCGGCCACTGGCCCCGGCTGGAAACACTTGCAGGCGCCATCGTTGTGATAGCCGCCTCGCTTTATACGGTTCACCGGGAAGCCAAGCGTGGCCGAGAACTGGCCCGCGCCGCTGATGGACGCGGTTATTCAAACTGAAGGCACTGTCCTCACCGGGATGACGAGGACAGCTATCTTGAAAGAGTGACCTCAGGCGCTCTTGGCCTGGGCAGCTGCCCGTTTCTGGGCCTCTTCTTCAACCAGTTCCTTCTTGGAAAGCTTGCCGACCATGGTTTTCGGCAACTCATCGCGGAATTCGAACTCCCTCGGCATTTCAATCGTCGACAGGTGGTCTTTCAAGAAGGCCTGCATGTCATCCGCAGTGCTGGAATAGCCTTCCTTCAGCTTGATGAAGGCCTTTGGTGATTGACCGCGATACTCGTCTGGAATCGCAATGACGATCGTCTCATCCACCGCTTCGTTCTGATAGATCGCTTCTTCGATCACGCGCGGATAGACGTTGTAGCCCGAACACAGGATCAGGTCCTTGATCCGGTCAACCAGGTATATGAACCCTTCCTCGTCCTGATATCCGACATCACCGGTGTGCAGGTATCCTTCTGGCGTGATTGAATCGGCAGTGGCATCGTCACGTTTCCAGTAGCCCTTCATCACCTGCGGGCCATGAAGCAGCAGCTCGCCTTTTTCGCCTGGAGTGACTTCAGTCTTTCTGTCTTCGATGCTGACAAAACGTGCCTTGGTGCCGGGCACCAGGCGGCCGATAGAGCCTGCACGCCGGTTTTCATCCAGCGGATTGACGGCTGCAACGGGCGAGGACTCGGTCAGGCCGTACCCTTCCACCAGAATACATCCGGTGAGCTTTTCAAAACTCTCCTTCACCTCAACCGGCAGCGGCGCGCCGCCCGAGAGGCACAGGTTGATACTGGACAGGTCATATTTGGCTGTCATCGGTGAATTGTTGATGGCGGTGTAAATGGTCGGCACACCGGGGAACAAAGTGACCTTCTTGCGGGTGATCGCATCCAGCAGGGCTTTGAGTTCAAAGCGCGGCTGCAACACCATTTCAGCACCCAGGATGATGGAAAGGTTTTGCGCCACCGTCATTGCAAAAACATGGAAGAACGGCAGCACGCACAGCATTTTCTCTTCACCCGCCCGCGCCTTTTCGAAGACGCAGCGCATCTGCTCGATGTTGGCGGAAAGATTCTTGTGCGTCAGCATGGCTCCCTTGGGAACCCCTGTCGTGCCACCGGTATATTGCAGGACGGCAATCGCATCGTCCGGATTAATTTCAACAGGCTTCGGCTTGTTGCCACTGGTGAGCAGGCTGTCAAAACGGATATGCGCGTCATCATGCGGAATGTCCGCAATTTCCTTGCGCTTGAAGACGCTGAACAGGACCTTCTTGATGGTCGGCAGGCAAAAGGTCATCGGACAAACGATGATCTTGTCGAGGATCTTCTCCTTCCGGACTTCCTCAACTTTGTCGTAGATCACCTTCAGGTCCATCGTGACCATGATACGCACATCCGCATCACGTGCCTGGAAGGCGATTTCGCGCTCGACATAGAGTGGATTGAAGTTGGCGACCGTGCCGCCAATCTTCAAAATCGCGAAATAGAAGATCGTGTAAAATGGGGTGTTGGGCAGGCACAGTCCGACATGGACACCCGGACCGACACCCATAGCCTGAAGCCCGGCAGCGGTCTTGTCGACCAGCTCGCCCAACTCAGAATAGGTCCAGACCTTGCCCATGAAGTCGGCAGCAGGTCGGTCGCCGAATTGTGCAACAGTGGTTTCGAGATACTCGTGTACAGGGCGGGGCTCAAAGGCCGCGCTCCACTCCTCCGCAGTCGTCATAACGTTCTCCAACGCACATTTATCGCTTCGAATACCCGGTCCGCCAATTTCCCGAATTGTCCGGAAGACCCAACGCAATCTCCAGACATTCTCCCCCTCCTGGCTCGGACCGCAATCAAAGCGTCACCTCTTTGGGTCTCTTCTGACATGACGCAACCTTCCGTTCACGTCAACTCGCGACGTAACGACACCTCTTCATTTTTTTGCAGATGCGAAACATAAGAAATAGATAAGTTTGCCGACAGGTTTAGCAATACCCACAGTAAATCAAAAACTTAACCCAGCCACCCAATTGTTCTGACTTGTTACCTTTTTGGCCACGCCCAACGGGGCGGTTCTGACCCGTCCACGACGGTCTCACCCAAATCCTTGCGCAGTTCGAAGCGCAGACAGCCGGGTTGCTCCGCCAGAAAGGCGACAAGATCGTCGGCATGGGACACAACAATCACTTGCGTCTTTTCCGCAGCCTTGCAGATCAATCTTGCAAGAGGTTCCAGCAAAGCCGGGTGCAGGCTTGTCTCAGGTTCGTTCAGGACGATCAGGGGAGCCGGGCGCGGTGACAGCAGCGCGGCTGTCAGCAAAAGATAACGCAGTGTCCCATCCGACAGTTCACTCGCCCTCAGCGGCCGCAAAAGTCCCTTCTGCTGCATCAGAAGTTCGAAATAACCGTCGTTGACGGTAATCTCGATGCTTGCACCGGGAAAGGCATCATCGATGGTTTCGGCAAGTGCCACTTCATCGCCGATTTCCAGGATCGTCTGAAGTGCAGCTGCCAGGTCTCCGCCGTCCGCGCTGAGAACTGGTGTTCGAGTTCCGATCTTTGGAAAGCGCGCGGGCGCATCCCGGTCGGTTCTGAGATGATCGTAAAACCGCCAGGCCCTCATGCGTTCACGCATAACCAGGAGTTCCAGGCCATCCTTGGGATCCGCCGCATGGGTCATCATGCTGTCGAAACGAGCGAGATTCTGAACCACTGGCATGCGTTGCCCCTGGCTATTCAAAACCCTGACCGTCGGTCCGTTGCGTCCTGCTAATTCGTTGGATCGCGACAGGGCTTCGCCAGCCCAAAGGGCTTCCACCTTGATCTCCGGGTCCATGGAAAAAAACGACCTTCCTGCATCTGCAGGAAGTCCGAGATCGATCGCATAGCCGTAATCTTCGTCGGCAAAGCCAAGCTTCAGGCTGATCACGTTCTTGCGCACCGTGCCCTGAACGGGTACTTCGCCGCGCTTCATGGATCGTGAAAAGGCTTCAGGCCCGGCCCACAAGGTCGATTGCAACCCACCTTCTGCAGCCAGGGAGGCGATTGCCTGCCCCTGCGCGACTTCGGCAAGCAGTCGAATGGACCTGTAAAGGCTGGACTTTCCGCTGCCATTGGCACCAGTCACCAGCGTAATCCTGTCGAGCGGCAGCACGATGTCTCGAAGTGATCGGTAGCCGGAAACAGCCAGTGTGAGGATCATGAAATCGGACCATCCCGAAATTGGAGCTTTTCGCGTTTATCGCGCATAATGCTTGTCTTCGTCCAAACGAGAGAATTAGGCTCATGCTGAATCCGAGGGAAGCGGCAGAAGACAGTCACGCATTAAATCTCGCAATTCTCTTCTTTGCATCAGTTGTTGTGCTCATTTCGGTATATTTCCACCACGATACAGCTTTGAAGTACTGGCTGCTGAATGGATTTGGAAAAACAGTTCCGGGAACCATTTTGGGCATCGAACGAAGCCAGGGAAACTTATCCGACATTCAGAAGATGACACGCGAGAACCGCAGAAACTCGCTCAAAAACTTTGATGCGCTCATCTCGGGCAGTACTGTCTTTGTCGAATTCAAACCTGAAAAGGCACCTCTTCAGATTCTCTCATTCAAAATGCCGGGCGGTTTCACCGGCAGGCAAACATCGACGGCTCTTGACATTACTTATCTCCCGCTCAATCCACGAATTGCCTATCCAGCTGACCACCTGATCAATTTCGCACTGGACAGCAAGATTATGCTCTGGTCGCTCGTTGCGGGCTTGTTCATTGTCTGGCTCGGATTGCTGTCGATGCAGAAATGGATGGGATTTCGCAAACGAATGAAGAGATATTAGCCTGCTTGCAACGACTCAACTTAAGAGTACACATAACTATCATACAATTTAAAATTGAAAATCGACATAAGTTCGAGAAGTATCGATACCGTCATCATTAGGCTTGCGGAATTGCAACCATATAGTGCAAAAGATCGCCACATACTCTTATTGGCGAGAAAACAATGATTCATCCCAAACAAGAGGCTGAAGACAGCCTTGCGCTAAATCTTGCAATACTTTTCTTCATCGCGTGCGCAGTGCTGATTTCCATCTACTTTCACCATGACAGTGGCCTTAAATATATCCTGCTGAAAAACTTCGGAGAAACAGTACCCGGAACTGTGACAAGCGTGAAAGCGAACGGTCAAGATTGGACGGAGGACAACGAGAAGATCAAGGAGAGCCCACGCAACACACTCAAGAACATAGATAAATGGATCAGTGGCTTTCTGGTTGAGGTCAGGATCGATCCCCTCAACTCTTCACAGCGAACTTTGTTGTTTCTCCTCCCATACGCCCCAGGAACAAGCGAGAGCAACAACCAACTTCCCGTCACATACCTTCCGCTCAATCCGAATATCGCTTATCCCACGGACTATCTGCCAAACCTGTCGCTCGATGGGACAATCATGTTCTGGACACTGGCAATCGGACTTGTGGTTCTTCTTCTTGCAGTCCGTGGCATCCGGAAATGGGCAAGTTTCAGGGATAAAATACGCCGGTACTGACTTGCCCCAAGGACCAACCGTCAACAGGCTGTCCCGACGTATTTTTCCGGCTTCTGAAGTGTGTCAGCTCCCCTGATCCACCAACTCGAACTTGTTGACATCGAAGACACCTAAGTCGGTAATCTTCAGATGGGGAATGACCGGCAGTGGAAGAAAGGCGACCTGAAGAAACGGTTCATCCAATGTGCAGCCAAGGCCCTTGGCCGAAGCCCGCAATTCTTCCAGTTCTTCTTTCACTGTCTCAAACGGCTCAAGGCTCATCAGGCCAGCCAACGGCAGGGCGAGTTCGGCTTTAACGCGGTTTTCGTCCGCAACCGCAAATCCGCCCTTCATGGCAATCACCCTGTTGACCGCGTGGGCCATGGCGTCCTCGTCGGCCCCGACGACACAAATGTTGTGGCTGTCGTGACCGACCGACGAGGCGATGGCGCCTCGCTTCATGCCGAAACCGTTGACGAAACCAAGCCCGATATTGCCGGTGCCTTTGTGGCGCTCGACAACGGCTACCTTGAGCACGTCCTGATCCAGATCGACCAGCGTTTTTCCTCCAGCAACCGGAAGGGTTTTCTTCAGGTGCTCGGTAATGATTTTCCCCGGAACCACGCCGATGACGTCTGCTTCGCTGTTGCGCGCCGGAATAGCAAATTTATCAGCAGAAACCGGCGCGACTTTGACACTGTCCAGACCGACCGGTTCAACGATAGCCCGTTTTAAATAGGCTGCATCATTGGCGACCAAGCCACCGGAGATGACCTGGCTGACACGGCAGTCGTCGAAATCGCTCAACAATGCAATGTCGGCCCGCTTGCCTGGAGCGATAACACCTCGATCCTTCAATCCGAATGCATTTGCAGCAGACCAGCTTGCCGCCCTATAGGCATCGAGCGGGCGAATACCCTTGGCAATCAGGCGCCGGATCATACTGTCCAGATGCCCCTCTTCCGCTATGTCCAGCGGATTGCGGTCATCCGTGCAAAGAGCAATGAACGCTGAAACATCGGGTGTCAAAATCGGTGCCAGTGCTTCAAGGTCCTTCGAAACGGACCCCTCCCGCATCAGGATTGTCATGCCTTTGGAGAGCTTCTCCAGCGCTTCTTCTGCGGTCGTTGCCTCATGGTCTGTGCGTATTCCGGCAGCGAGATAGCCGTTGAGGCCAAGTCCTGACAACAACGGAGCATGTCCATCTATATGACCGTCCTGAAAGGCGGCCAATTTCGCTAGCACCTTGGGATCCCGCGCCAGAACACCCGGAAAATTCATGAACTCCGCCAGTCCGATGACCTTCGGATGATCGAGGAATGGCAGCAAGTCCTCGATTTCCAGACACGCTCCAGCGGTTTCGAAGGCCGTCGCCGGCACACAGGACGACAGATTGACCCTCAGGTCCATCACCGTTTCGAGTGAGCTGTCGAGGAAGTATCGTATGCCTTCCGCACCAAGAACATTGGCAATTTCATGCGGGTCACAGATGGCCGTCGTCACCCCGTGAGGCAACACGCAGCGGTCAAACTCGAACGGTGTGACTAAGGAGCTTTCGACATGCAGATGCGTGTCGATGAAACCGGGAACCGCCGTGAGGCCCGCTCCGTCAATCGTCTTGTCACCAGTGTAGCTATCAAGCGTTCCAACGATGCGGTCTCCAACGATCGCGATATCCGTTTCCACTGTCGACCCGTCGATGACACTGAAAAGACGAACATTTTTTATCACGAGATCCGCTGGAATTTCTCCGGCACCCGCCGCAATTGCACGCGCCAGAAAGGCCTCATCATGTTTTACCGGCATTCGTCTTCTCTCCGATTCTTGTTTTGCCAACGACAATACGGAACTTGCCGCTGCCATCAAACTTTTCCCATCCACTGGAGCCAAATGAGTGGCAACATTCGAAGAGTTTTCCCGACGGATGATCTGAACGCCGGTCGTCCCCCGGTGACTCATGTTCCCGAAGGGTAACTTGCATTCAAAAAAGTCGAACAGGTTTCCCTTTTCCTGTCAGCAGCTTACCGCAGCACAATGCTGAATGTTCGCGCTGCAATAGCAAAATACGATTGACAGAGGGAGTTAGGAGTCGAATAATTTCATCAAAATTAATTATTATGAAGCCGTCAAAAACAATGACGGACGTATCCGGGAGGAGCGAGGACGGTGGAGGAGACTCGCAAAAGCGGACGCGGATCGAATTCCGCGCAGCTGCGGCGCTACAACGAGCGCATTGTTCTGCAGATCCTGCGACGGGCCGGAGAAGCCTCCAAGGCGGAACTGGCACGGGCTGTCCAGCTGACCAATGCCGCCATTGGCGCCATCATTCAGGACCTGATTGAAGAAGGTTTCATTTATGAAGCCGGCAAGCGCCATGACGGCAGCAGAGGGCAACCGGCCACCATCCTGCGGCTTGCGCCGCGCGGAGCGTTTTCCTTCGGTGTCAGGTTGGACCGGACCAATATGGAAACGGTCCTGATGGATTTTTCAGGACAGATCATCGATCGCCGTCTTCACGACCTGATCCTTCCGGCACCCGAACGCGCACTTGAAATTCTTGCTGATGACCTCGCGGAATTGCGTGGAGCGCTGACACAAGATGAACAAAACCGCATCACCGGCATCGGTCTGGCTCAACCGTTCAACCTGGGCGCCTGGCTGCATGAACTGGGTCTTCCGGAAGCCGACTTCGCCAAATGGGAAGACCACGATCTTGCAAGCGCGCTGCAGGACGCAACAGGCCTGCCGGTCTTCAGCGAAAACGATGGAACGGCGGCAGCCGTAGCCGAGCTTTTTTACGGGCTCGGACGGCAGAACGACAATTTCCTTTATCTGTTTCTCGGACCGGCAATCGGTGGCGGTCTTGTTCTGAAGGGTGACGTGGTGCGCGGTGTGTCGGGCAATGCGGCCGACGTTGCGATGATGCCCGTCCCGCCGAGCGGCCTGTCGACCGCGCCGGAGGCACGCCACAAATGGGACCTGTTGCTGACGCGCGCTTCACTGGTAGCACTTGCACGCCATATGGCGCCTGACGATTTCGAAAAGCTCAAGCGCAAGGACCTGCAGGAAGCGGTCGAGCGTGGCGACAGGCAGTTCCAGGAATGGATGACCGACTGTGCAGAGGCGATCGCCCTCGCCCTTCGCTCCGCCTATGCGATGCTGGACATGCCGCTTGTAATCATCGACGGAGACCTTGGAAGCCCGTTTCCTGAAGAGTTCCGCAAGGCCTTGACTGCAGTTGTGGAAGCGGCAGCTCCGGAAAAGCGGCAATCACCGGACATCGAGTTAGGCAGTTTTGGTCAGGACGCCGGCGCGATTGGTGCAGCCAGTTTGCCTCAGTTTTTCAACTTCTCTCCCAGAGCAGCGATCCTCACGGGAGGGAAAGATACGGGACCCGCTGGATCCGGGAGGAATGAAGATAACGCCGGTTTTCCAGCACGGGCAGCGCGGTTGGGGTCACATCTGGCCACACCCAACCGTCCCGATTGATATAGGCCAGGGAGGAACTACGATAATGATACGCAAATTACTCGCGACAGCATCCGTACTCGCAGCCATGGCTGCTGCGCCCGCGGCCGCAGCTGATGTTTCAGCCTGCCTGATCACCAAGACAGACACCAATCCGTTCTTCGTGAAAATGAAGGAAGGCGCGACCGCCAAGGCAAATGAGCTCGGCATCGAGCTGAAGTCCTTTGCCGGCAAGATCGACGGCGATCATGAAACTCAAGTCGCCGCGATCGAAACCTGCATTGCCGATGGTGCAAAGGGTATCCTGCTGACGGCCTCCGACACCTCTTCCATTGTTCCAGCGGTGCAGCAAGCGCGTGACGCCGGCATACTGGTGATTGCGCTTGATACCCCGCTGAACCCGATCGATTCAGCTGACGCGACATTTGCGACCGATAACTTCAAGGCCGGAGAGCTGATCGGCCAGTGGGCGGCCGCCAGCCTTGGAGACGCTGCCGGGGACGCCAAGATCGCCCTGCTTGACCTGGCCATCAGCCAGCCGACAGTCGGCGTGTTGCGCGATCAGGGCTTCCTGCAGGGCTTCGGCATTGAGCTGGGTGACCCGAACAAATGGGGTGACGAAACCGATCCTCGCATCGTTGGTCACGATGTGACCCAGGGCAACGAGGAAGGTGGCCGCCGCGCCATGGAAAATCTTCTTGCCAAGGATCCGATGATCAACGTCGTCTACACGATCAACGAACCGTCAGCTGCAGGTGCCTATGAGGCGCTGAAGTCCATCGGCCGTGAAAACGACGTGCTCATCGTTTCCGTCGACGGCGGGTGTCCGGGCGTGCAGAACGTCAAGGACGGTGTGATCGGCGCGACATCACAGCAATATCCGTTGCTGATGGCCTCTCTGGGCATCGAAGCAATCAAGACCTGGGCGGACAATGGCGCCAAACCGGAGCCGACACCTGGCAAGGACTTCTTCGACACCGGTGTAGCGCTTGTGACCGACAAGCCGGTGGACGGTGTTGAATCCATCGACACCGCCAAGGGCAAGGATCTCTGCTGGGGCTAAGGCCCGGGCCAAAACGTTGTAAAAGGGGCATGGGCAACCTTGCCCCTTTTTGAAAGGCGCATAGAGGGATACGGGCATGAGCTCAGACACCAAGACAGCAGGCGGACCCGCGGACTACGAATCTGCGGCGGCATCTGGCCCGCAGGCTGTGGCCTCGTTCGATGATCATCATCACGGACTGGGGCACAAAATCCAGCACACACTTCACCAGACACCTTCGCTGGTTCCTTTGATCGTTCTGGTGATTTCCATCATTGTCTTCGGCCTGCTGCTCGGATCGAAGTTTTTCTCTCCCTTTGCGCTGACCCTCATCCTGCAACAGGTGCAGATTGTCGGCATCGTCGCCGCCGCTCAAAGCGTCGTCATCCTGACAGCGGGAATTGATCTGTCGGTCGGAGCCATCATGGTGCTGTCCTCGGTCGTCATGGGGCAATTCACGTTCCGCTACGGATTACCGGTCGAGATCTCGATCCTGTGCGGACTGATCTGCGGAACGCTCTGCGGATATGTGAACGGCTTCCTCGTAGCAGTCGTGAAGCTGCCCCCTTTCATCGTCACTCTCGGCATGTGGCAGATCGTACTCGCGACGAACTTTCTCTATTCGGCCAACGAAACCATCCGTTCTCAGGAGATCGCCAAAGCGGCGCCTCTGCTGCAACTCTTCGGCAACAAGGTCAATATCGGTGGAGCGATCTTCACCTATGGCGTCATATTCATGGTGCTGCTTGTTCTTGTATTGGCCTATGCCTTGCGACAGACCGCCTGGGGCCGGCATGTTTACGCGGTGGGGGACGATCCGGAGGCGGCTCAGCTTTCCGGCGTTCAGGTCAAGAAAACGCTGATCTCCGTCTACATGCTCTCCGGCCTGATCTGCGCTTTCGCCGGGTGGGCCATGATCGGCCGGATCGGTTCCGTGTCCCCAACCTCCGGCCAGCTCGCCAACATCGAGTCCATCACAGCTGTTGTGATTGGCGGCATTTCACTGTTCGGTGGCCGCGGCTCCATTCTCGGCAGTCTGTTTGGAGCACTGATCGTCGGTGTTTTCACACTCGGGCTGCGTCTGCTGGGGGCCGACGCCCAATGGACTTACCTGCTCATCGGTCTTCTCATCATCGCAGCTGTCGCGGTCGATCAATGGATCAGAAAGGTATCGGTGTGATGGAACCTGTTCTGCAAGCACGCAATCTGGTCAAACGCTATGGCCGCGTTGTCGCCATGGACCATGCTCAGTTCGAGCTTTATCCGGGCGAGATCCTGGCCGTGATCGGCGACAACGGTGCTGGAAAGTCGACCCTCATCAAGGCACTCAGCGGGGCTGTCCAGCCGGACGAAGGCGAAATACTGCTGGATGGCAAGCCGGTGAATTTCCATTCGCCCATTGATGCCCGGGAAGCAGGCATCGAAACGGTCTATCAGACATTGGCCATGTCCCCTGCCCTGTCCATCACCGACAACATGTTTATGGGCCGTGAGTTGCGCAAGCCGGGATTTCGCGGCAAGTGGTTGCGGCAGCTTGACCGCAAGAAAATGGAAGAGATCGCTCGCAGCAAGCTGAGCGAGCTTGGCCTGCTCACCATTCAGAACATCAACCAGGCGGTGGAAACGCTGTCCGGTGGCCAACGCCAGGGGGTAGCTGTCGCGCGGGCAGCCGCTTTTGGCTCCAAGGTGGTAATCATGGACGAACCGACAGCCGCGCTCGGCGTCAAGGAAAGCCGCCGGGTTCTGGACCTGATCAAGGATGTGAAGGCCCGCGGCCTGCCCATCGTGCTGATCAGTCACAACATGCCGCACGTGTTCGAGGTCGCAGACCGGATCCACATTCACCGGCTGGGCCGGCGAGCCTGCGTGATCAAGCCGGCTGACTTTTCCATGTCCGACGCGGTCGCGATCATGACGGGGGCAATGGAGCCACCTGAAAATCTCGCGGCCTGATCTGTATTAACTTGAGGTTCGGCCAAGCCGGATCTCCTTGCATCCAATTTGACATAACGGAGACCAGATGTTCCTGATCTGCGGCGAAGCATTGTTTGACCTCTTTGGTGAGGCAAGCAACGATGACAGCCTTTCCTTCGACGCCCGCATTGGCGGCTCACCATTCAACGTTGCCATGGGTCTTGCCCGCCTGGGCGAAGAAGCCGGCTTCTTCGGAGGCATTTCAAAAGACATGCTGGGAGAAAAGCTTGTTCAGAAGTTCCGCGAGGAAGGCGTGTCCGAGCAGTTCATCCTGAGAACCGACTACCTGACAACGCTCAGTCTTGTGCAAAAGGACGATCACGGTCATCCGGCCTATACGTTCTATGGAACCGAAGCTGCGGACAGAATGGTAACTGCCGATGACTTGCCGGATTTCACCACACCTCCTCTCGTCATCCATGTCGGGTCCTACACGGCGCTTGTCGACCCGATCGCGGCGGCCTTGAAAAAACTCATCGCCCGGGAGAAAAAGCACACGCTGATCTCCTTCGATCCGAACATCAGGCCAACCGTCGTTTCCGACATGTCGTTGTGGCGAACCAACACCGAGGAACTCGTTCCTCAGGCAGATGTGATCAAGGTGAGCGATGAAGATCTTGCATTAATCGCACCTGGCGAAGCCTATCAGGACATTGCACGGTCCTGGCTGAATCTGGGAGCTGGCCTGGTCATTGTGACCAAGGGAGCAGACGGCGCATCTGCCTATGCGCCCGGAACTGAGGTTCACGGTGAAGGCGTGAAGGTCAAGGTTGAAGATACGGTCGGTGCTGGTGACACTTTTCAGGCCGCATTGCTGGCAGGCCTGCGCCAACTGGGCGTGACGGGCAGAAAAGAGCTTGATACTCTTGACGAAAATCGATTGAGCCGTCTTCTTGAGTTTGCCATCAGGGCGGCAGCGGTCACCTGTTCGCGGCGCGGCGCGGATCTGCCATACAGGCAGGAACTTGAAAAAGAATGGTCAGCCTTGAAATGAGGGGCTGACAAAGGAATTAAATCGATTTAAAAACCCCATCGAAACCGATCGAGACATCGGCGACCCGTTGGGCAGACATGCTGTTTGGAAGGGATTTTGTTTATGGCGGTACGCGTCATTGAAGTTGAAGAATTCGATCTGGTGGTGTTTGGAGCGTCCGGAGACCTTGCCCATCGCAAGCTTCTGCCAGCGCTTTATCACCGGGCGGCTGATGGCCAGATGCCGGAAAGTGCGCGCATCGTCTGCAGCGCACGACGCGATTATTCCGACGACGATTACCGCGACTACGCCCGCAAGGCACTTCAGGAACACGTCAAGGATCTTGAAGATGAGGCCCTCGACCAGTTCCTCAAACGCATTTGCTATGTGAAGATCGACATCGCCTCGGGCGCAGGCTTCGAAGATCTCAAGTCTGTCCTGGATGAACGCCCTGACACCACTCGCGCCTTTTATCTTGCGGTCGGTCCGGACCTCTTCGGCACGATCTGCGAGAATCTCGGCAAGATCGGCGTCGTTAATGAACGCTCACGCGTGGTCATGGAAAAGCCGATCGGCAAGGACGGCAAATCTGCAAAGACGCTGAACGACACTGTTGGGGCGGTTTTCAGCGAAGATCAGATCTTCCGTATCGACCACTATCTCGGCAAGGAAACGGTGCAGAACCTCATGGCTCTGCGGTTTGCCAATGCCCTGTTTGAACCACTCTGGAATGCGGCCCATATCGACCATGTCCAGATAACCGTGGCCGAGTCCCTCGGTGTCGGTGGACGCGCCGGCTATTACGACACTGCCGGTGCTCTTCGCGATATGGTTCAGAACCATATGCTGCAGCTTCTCTGTCTTGTAGCAATGGAGCCGCCGGAGTCGATGAACGCTGACAGCGTGCGGGACGAAAAGCTGAAGGTCTTGAAAGCGCTCTCTCCTATTGATGCGCAAAACGCTGACAAGCTCACCGTTCGTGGCCAATACCGGGCCGGTGCCTCTTCAGGCGGTGCAGTGCCGGGTTATCTGGAAGAGCTTGGCAACAATGAGAGCCGCACTGAAACATTTGTGGCCCTCAAGGCGGAAATTGCCAATTGGCGGTGGGCCGGTGTCCCGTTCTACCTGCGCACGGGCAAGCGCCTCGCCCAGCGCGTCTCGGAAATCGTGGTTCAGTTCCGTCCGATCCCGCACTCGATCTTCGACGCAGAGGCCGGAACCATCACTGCGAACCGTCTGATCATCCGTCTTCAGCCGGATGAAGGCGTGCAGATGCAAGTGATGATTAAGGATCCGGGCCCAGGCGGCATGCGCCTGCGCCAGGTTCCCCTCGACATGAGCTTTGCGGACGCTTTCAAGGTTCGCAATCCGGACGCATACGAACGCCTGATCATGGATGTGATCCGTGGCAACCAGACCCTCTTCATGCGCCGCGACGAAGTGGACGCCGCATGGGCTTGGATCGACCCGATCCTGACCGCATGGACAACCTCCAAGGACACCCCAAAGGGCTACACAGCAGGCACCTGGGGACCTTCTGCGTCCATCGCTCTGGTAGAGCGAGACGGCCGGACCTGGTCGGAAGACGACAGCGACTGACAATCACTCACAGGATCGAATCCTGTGAGTTTTCTGTCATTTAAATCGATTAAATAGTGAATCAGGGCGGCATCGCCCTATCTGCAAACAAAAGCGACCCAGCCATTTTTGGCCAGGAAAGGACTTGAAGGTATGACCATCCAGGATCGTGTCGGCGAAGTCACCGAGCGGATTGTCAAACGAAGCCACGACAGCCGTTCAACCTATCTGGAGCGAATCGGCAAGGCAGCGGAAAAGGGACCTCAACGTTCGCGTCTCTCCTGCGGCAATCTTGCCCACGGCTTTGCTGCCTGTGGCATCTCCGACAAACGCGCGCTCTCCGGCGATGTTTTGCCCAATCTGGGCATTATCACCTCTTACAACGACATGCTCTCGGCCCACCAGCCCTATGAAACCTATCCGACGCTGATCCGCGATGCTGCTCATGAAGTCGGTGCAGTGGCCCAGGTTGCAGGTGGCGTACCGGCGATGTGTGACGGTGTCACCCAGGGCCAGGACGGAATGGAGCTGTCGCTCTTTTCCCGCGACGTAATCGCCATGGCCGCTGCCGTTGGCCTCTCACACCAGATGTTTGATGCTGCGGTCTTTCTCGGCATCTGCGACAAGATCGTTCCAGGCCTTGCTATTGCCGCCCTCTCCTTCGGCCATCTGCCCGCTGTGTTCGTTCCGGCTGGCCCGATGACGACCGGCATTTCCAATGACGAGAAGGCCAAGATCCGTCAGCTCTATGCTGAAGGCAAGGTAGGCCGCGATGCGCTGCTGGAAAGCGAATCCAAGGCGTATCACTCTCCGGGCACCTGCACTTTCTACGGCACCGCCAATTCAAATCAGATGCTGATGGAGATCATGGGTCTGCATATGCCAGGCTCTTCCTTCGTCAATCCGGGCACGCCGCTGCGCGATGCGCTGACCAAAGAGGCTGCGAAGCGGGCGCTTGCGATCTCCGCACTCGGAAACGAATTCACCCCTGCCGGTGAAGTCATTGATGAAAAGGCAATCGTAAACGGGGTCGTTGGCCTGCACGCAACTGGCGGATCCACCAATCATACGATGCACCTGGTCGCCATAGCTTCGGCCGCCGGTATCAAGCTGACCTGGGACGATATCTCCGATCTTTCCGACGTGGTGCCGCTGCTTGCACGCGTTTATCCGAACGGCAAAGCGGATGTGAACCACTTCCAGGCTGCGGGAGGCCTCGCCTTCCTCATTCGCGAACTTCTTGGAGACGGTTACCTCCACCAGGACGTCAAGACGGTTTATGGCACCGATCTTGCCGGTTACACGGTCGAGGCCAAGCTGGACGCGTACGGAAACGTCCAGCGCGAAGCCGCCCCTGAAAAGTCCGGCGACGAAACCGTCCTGGCTCCCGTGTCCCAGGCCTTCCAGCCGACAGGCGGTTTGAAGATGCTCGAGGGCAACATGGGCAAGGCGGTCATCAAAATTTCCGCGGTCGCCAAGGAACGCCATGTCATCGAAGCTCCGGCACGGGTTTTCCAATCTCAGGATGATTTCCTCTCCGCGTTCAACAACAAGGAATTTACCGGTGATGTTGCCGCCGTCGTCCGCTTCCAGGGACCGAAGGCCATGGGCATGCCGGAGTTACACAAGCTAACCCCCTGTCTCGGAATATTGCAGGATCGCGGTTACAAGGTTGCTTTGATCACCGATGGCCGCATGTCCGGCGCTTCGGGCAAGGTTCCGGCCGCTATCCATGTCACTCCCGAAGCGGCCGATGGTGGCCCCATCGCCAAAGTCAGAGACGGTGATATGATCCGCGTCGATGCGGTCACTGGTGAGTTGACGGTATTGGTGGACGAGGCCGAGTTCAGTGCGCGCTCATTGGCCAAGGCGGACTTGAGCGACCATCAATTCGGCGTCGGCCGCGATCTTTTTGCAGCATTCCGGGCCAATGTCGGCACACCGGACACTGGTGCTCATGTTTTTGGTGCTTGAATTGAGAAATGAAGAATTAGGAGAGTTTCATGGCGCAAGACATTGAAAAAATTGAAAGGGTAATGTGCGCCGCACCGGTCATCCCGGTTCTGGTTATCGAAGACCCGAAAAAAGCTGTGCCGATGGCCGAGGCTTTGGTACGCGGTGGTCTGCCCGCCATTGAAATCACTCTTCGGACGGCTCATGCACTTGAAGCTATCGACGCAGTGAACGAGCATGTGGAAGGCGCAATCGTCGGCGCCGGCACCGTTTTGAACGGTAGACAATACGATGCGGCCGTCTCCGCCGGAGCGCGCTTTATCGTGTCTCCAGGGGCAACCAGCAACCTTCTGGACGCGGCTGACGAACATAGTGTCCCGCTCCTACCCGGTGCGGCCACGGCTTCGGAAGTCATGTTCCTTCTGGAACGCGGCTATGAACGACTGAAGTTCTTCCCTGCCGAACAGGCCGGGGGATCCGCGTATCTGAAAGCCCTATCGTCCCCGCTGGCAGCAGCCAAGTTCTGCCCGACCGGCGGCGTCAGCCTGAACAACGCGGCGGACTATTTGAAACTGCCGAACGTTCTGTGCGTTGGTGGCTCCTGGATCGCGGACGCCAAGGCGATTGCCGCTGAGGATTGGGCGGGCATCGAAGAACGCGCCCGTGCTGCAGCAGGACTGAACGACTAGATAAAAACGCTCGCCGTCAGTTCGTTTCAATCCGGCGTTGCTGCCACTAATTTCAAATCTGAAAAACCGGGCCTGGAGCCCGGTTTTTTGTCTTCTGAAGCTTAGGCGAGACCTTCAATCACAGTCGCGACGGTTTCCGCCGCGTCGAGTACCGCTGCCTCTTCGTCTTCCGCCAACGCGATGGGGTGAACCGTTTCCCAGCCGTCGAGACCGAGCAGCACGGGAGCCGCGATGACACCATGGATGTTCAACCATTCCCCTTCCAGCGCGACCTGAGCGGGGAAGATCCGCTGCTCTCCTCTGATCAGATGTGAGGCGATATCGGCAACTGCATGAGCCGTCGCAACTTCCGTTGTGCGGCCGGAGGTGTAGTGGATGAAAAATGGTTTCACCGCCATTCTGAGATCTGCCGGCAATGAACGGACAAAAGTGTAAGCCTCTTTCACGTCGCCCTTGCGAACGAACTCGATCAACCGCTCCATCTCGTTCTGAAGCTCACGGGGATAGTCGGACATGGCGCGCTCAGCGCGGATACGCTGCACAAGAGCATCGACAAACTTGTCATCGACCCCCTTCACCTGCAAATGGCTCCAGGTCGGCACCAAGTGAAGACCGTGCTGACCAAGCACATAAGCATGCACTTGCCGTCTGCCGATCCCCAGTTCCGATGCAATTTCCCCCCGGAACCGCAAGGTGTCCGACCAGGCCCCTGCGCCGAGAACACGGTGACGGCCCAGACGTTTTGCGAAGGCGTGTACTCCAACTTCGATCGGATTGGACTGAACGATAACGATTGGAGACGGTTCCGCCCGACGCGCCAGACTTTCGGCATATACGGAAAAGAGCCGATAATTCTCTCTTGCCAAAGCTGCCCTGTCGAAGGTCTCGTCCGGATCGGTGGACACGGTGGCTCCGGCAAGCATCACCACAATATCTGCGTCAACCTGATCCGGGTCGCTGATCAACTCAATGGTAGGCGCATCATCAACAAAGGCATCCCGCAGATCTGCCCGGAAACCCCAGAGTTCGCTTTCACTGCGCCCTCCGTGATGACCGACCAGCTGCAGACGCGCAGAAGGTAGCATGACACGTTCGTCGAGAAGCTGGACGGCAAGTTGCCTGCCGCAACTGCCTGTCGCACCGATGATCGCAAGATCCATGAAGCCGCTCCCTGGTTCACAAGGGTTTGCCGGCCTGCGGTCCTGGTCACTTGCACCGTTGTCGTTTGCTCAGGCTCTGCTGAGTGCATCCGCAGGCTTTGTCGCTTTCACTTTCAATGTCAAAGCATGAGTCCGACGGGCCTGCAGATCAAGCCTCTTTTGCTTTCATGGTTTAATTGCAAGGACGCCGATTGCTGCGAACAAGCTTATTTGCCCGGCAGGCCAGACGGAAAATTTCAGGAATTCCGGTCGTTTCGTAGGTAAGAAACGAAGTTGGGGATCAGATGCCCTCAACTTCCAGGTCAACCTGATCGGCGACATCATCGTCGTCGTCGTCCGCCCCTTCTTCCAGGGTTCTGTTCCACAGAAGCCGCATTCCTGCGGAAGTCTCATTTCGCCAGGCAAATTCGGCAACGACCGGCTTGGAGAACTTCTTCATCGTCAGCAAGACTTCTTCCGGAAGCGCCGTCAGTCCCTGTGCCTTCACCCTGCACCCATTGTTGGCGGCATCCACAATTGTTCCGCTGATTTCCGTGATACCTTCCAGGTCAGCAATCTTGACCGGAATATTGACGCTGTTGCGTTTTTCACGGCGTTTGTCGGCAACGGTCTTTTCGTTCTTGGCAAACACCACGGCAGCATCATTGCCTTTCACCGAAGTGACCTGTGCCTTAACAAGTTTGTTGGCGTCGCGTCCCTTGATGCCGATTGTCTTGTAAATCGACTTGATGTCATCCGAGGTCAGACGACATCCCCATTCGCTCACGTTCGAAAGAACGGCGTTGATCGCAGACAGATTATCGAAATCGACCACCAGAACGTCTTCCTGAACGTCCGGTTGATCCTGAAGATGTGAAAATGCGTGTTTTGTGTCTTCCGTACCCATAACCGAGCTCACTCAAAGCAATTTTTTGCCCGCCCAAGAACTTGGCAAATCCCCTTCAAATTGCCGTAATTTTAAGCACCTTCTCACAAAACTCCTAATTTCTCCTCAACCGTTCCTTCAACCAGCAACCTTTCCTCGCTTTTCTTCGAACAAGATGATCTGAGGCACATACACAATGAGCGCCGACAGCCAGATTTTTCTCCCCCTCGCAATTTTGCTGTGCTATCTGAGGTCCGCGTCCGAAGGGGCGGAATCTGGTAAGTTAAATCGATTTAAGGGGGCATTTAATGGCTCTTGAAGCAGCCTTTGTTTCTCTCAGCCAGAAGGCCGAGCAACTGAATTCGACCACTCTTCGAAATCTGTTTTCGACGGACCCGAACCGGTTCGACAGATTTACAGCGCGCACGGACGACCTTCTGCTTGACTATTCAAAATCCAGAATCGATGCCGAGGCCCTGGATTTGTTGATTGAACTTGCCAAAGCCGCGAATGTCGAAGGCAAACGAGACGCCATGTTCGCTGGCGAAAAAATCAACACGACCGAAAATCGGGCGGTCCTGCATACGGCCCTTCGCAACCGTTCTGGGGAACCGGTCTTCGTTGATGGCAAGGATGTGATGCCGGATGTGCTGTCGGTGCTTGATGCGATGGCCGACTTTTCAGAGGCGATCCGGTCCGGCGAATTGACCTCTTCTTCCGGAGCTCCCTTTACGGATGTAGTCAATATCGGCATCGGCGGATCCGACCTTGGCCCGGTCATGACCACACTTGCGCTTGCTCCCTACCATGACGGACCCGAGCTCCACTACGTTTCGAATGTCGACGGGGCACATATCGCCGACACGTTGGAAAGGCTCGACCCGGAGACCACGCTCTTCATTGTCGCCTCCAAGACCTTTACCACCATCGAGACCATGACCAACGCCCAGACGGCGCGTAAGTGGATCGCGGATGCGCTGGGTGAAGAAGCGGTCGGAGATCATTTCGCCGCAGTTTCCACCGCCCTCGATAAAGTTTCTGCCTTCGGGATCGATCAAAGCCGTGTCTTCGGTTTCTGGGACTGGGTCGGCGGTCGCTACTCGATTTGGTCCGCGATCGGCCTTCCCTTGATGATCGCGATCGGCCCCGATGCGTTCAACGATTTCCTGGAGGGGGCTCACGCACTCGACAACCATTTCAGGATAGCGCCCTTGCAGGAAAATCTGCCGGTGCTGATGGCCCTGATCGGTGTCTGGAACCGTGATGTCCTTGGATACTCGGCTCGCGCCGTGTTGCCTTACGACCAGCGTCTTGCGCGGTTGCCCGCTTATTTGCAGCAGCTCGACATGGAATCAAACGGCAAGCGCGTCAAATTGGACGGCAGCCCTGTCGATGAAGAAACAGGTCCGCTTGTCTGGGGCGAACCCGGCACCAACGGTCAGCATGCCTTTTACCAACTGCTGCACCAGGGCACGACCGTGATTCCCTGCGAGTTTCTGATCGCGGCGAATGGCCACGAGGACGACCTCAAGAATCACCATGACCTCCTCATTGCAAATTGCCTTGCCCAGTCCGAAGCCCTGATGCTTGGCAGAACGCTTGAAGAGGCAAAATCACTGCTCGCAGCGTCCGGCTTGGACGCTGTCGAGGTCGATCACCTCGCCCCTCACAAGGTTTTCCCCGGCAATCGCCCTTCCCTGACACTCGCCTATGATCAACTGACCCCGTACTCCCTTGGGCGGTTGATCGCGCTTTATGAACACCGTGTGTTCG
Organism: Pseudomonadota bacterium; assembly: GCA_039195965.1. GTDB lineage: Bacteria > Pseudomonadota > Alphaproteobacteria > Rhizobiales > Stappiaceae > Roseibium. The sequence continues at coordinate 27,495 of JBCCVB010000015.1, read as the reverse complement.
TCGAAGGTGTCATCTGGGGAATCAACTCCTTTGATCAATGGGGTGTAGAACTGGGCAAGGAGCTGGCGACAGCGCTGCTGCCGATGGTCAAGGGCGAAGCATCGGCCGACGACAAGGACGCCTCGACCAAGGGTTTGCTGGTTGCACTGACCGGCTGACACCCGCACTGGAGGCAACATTGGCGGGAGCCTTGTCAAACTCGACGCTTCCGCCATATTTCTGCCCTACGGGCCGCTATCTGTTTCACATCGTTGAAGAACTCTGGACAGGTTTCTTGGTCGACACCGGAAGGTTGCGACAATGAGAGATTGCCCCAAAACGCAATCCGGCTTACCTTCGGTGAGATTTTCAATGTCCAAGAATCCCTATAACGGATTCTGGGTCGCTTTATTTTAACGCGCCGTCTCAAACGGCCCGGAAGGGAGATAGCTTTGATGAAGAAGTTTGTATTGCTTGCAGCTGTTGGCATTGCTCTGGCGGGATGCCAGTCCGACAGCCAGCGTGACCGCGCCCTCGTCGGCGGCGGTCTGGGCGCGGCCACCGGCGCGGCAATTGGTGCTGCGGCTACTGGCGATGTTGGCGGCGCACTGGTCGGCGCGGCAATCGGCGGTGCCGGCGGTGCGATCGTCGGCGGAGCGACCACTCCGAAGAACTGTGTTGCCTACGACAGATACGGCAACCCGTACCGGGTCGCTTGCCCGTAAGGCAAGTCTGACCACATAGGCTCGGCACTGAGACCGCTTGGAAGGAAATGATGAAGAAAATTCTTTTGCTTGCCGCTGCAGCTGCTTTTCTGGCTGGCTGCCAATCTGACAGCCAGACTGACCGTGCGCTCGTCGGTGGTGGCCTTGGTGCTGCAACTGGTGCGATTATCGGCGCAGCAGCCGGTAACGGTGCAGGTCCTGCCCTTGCCGGCGCGGCCATTGGCGCAGCCGGTGGTGCGATTGTCGGAGCGGCCACAACGCCGAAAAACTGCGTTGCCTATGACCGGTACGGCAACCCTTACCGGGTCGCCTGCCCGTAACATCTTGATCTTGGATAACCTTGCTTCGGTAAGGTTCTGTTAACCATAGATCCCCAACCTTGGCGGAAGGTTCACTTTCGCCAAGGAATTCCGGATGAAACCCATCCTTGCGGCAGCAGCATTTGGCCTTTTACTCGCCGGCTGCGCCAATACTGAAAGTCAGCGTGACAGAATGCTGATCGGCGCCGGCCTGGGCGCGGCAACGGGCGCCACGATCGGCGCGGTCGCAGGCTCAACTGTGAACGCTTCCATTGCAGGCGCTGCCCTGGGTGCAATTGGCGGTGGACTTGTCGGCGTGGTGACCACTCCCCGCAACTGCATTGCCCATGACGAATACGGCACGCCCTACAAGGTCCGTTGCCCGTAGGGTGACGATCCTGCCCTCTTATCCAACGTTCGGATTTGTTGTCAGGTAGAGTGGCAACGCCGCCGCTCCCAAGTGGGGTTTCTTGTCTGCTTCTGCGCGAATGAAGGTCGGATGTGGGCCGAAGTGATCTTCTCCCAGCGAATTGCTTGCAGATAGTCTCTCAATCAATTCCGCGAAAATCGCATCCGGCAATCGACCACCCAGCACAATCGCGTCGGGAGACATTGTCCGGGTGATGATCAGGCTCAACCATCTGAGCTGCTCCTCGACCCGATCAATCCAGTCCAGGATACACTGATGATGAAGGTCATCCTCACTGATCTGCTCCAGATGGTCGACGTCAAACCCCGCCTCTTTCATGGTTGCAAGCAGGTCCGATCCCGAAGGTCGCGGTTGGGACTTGGGAAACAGACCTCCGAACTCGGCGGCCGATGAACTTTTCCCGAGATAGAGGGCTTGGTCTATTACCGCGGCTCCACCAATGCCATGCGACAACCAGATGTAATTGAAGTTGCGGACGGAACGGCAGCTGCCAAACAGAAGCTCGGCAAGACAGGCACATTTTGCATCATTCAGCTGGTGAACCGGCATATCAAAATAAGGAGCAAAATCCTTGCTCGCATCAATCTCGGGCCACTCGGAAAAGTACTGCGTCTGCCGCACGATGCCGGGCCTGCTGGTATGTTGCCCCGGGTAGCTAATTCCGCATCCAATGAAGCGGTCCGACTGCAGTCCAAGCTGTCTGATCTGCCGATCGACGGATGCACCGATCCGCTCCATGAGTTGAGAAAACCCACGATCGGTGATCGCTGATGTTTCTTCCGAAACAACATCACCTAACGCATTGACGATACAGGTGTAGTATCTCTCGGGATCGATGAACACTCCAACCGACAACAACCCCATCGGACGAAGTTGAAGCAGTTTGGACGGAAACCCACGACGGCCGGCGCGGTTCGGGTCGACCTCTTCGACGACAAGGCCATCATCCAACAGTTGATTGACGATCCGGGTCACCGTCGATGGCTGCACATCCAGCAAGTCAGCCAACTTCAATCTGGAAACCGGCCCTTGGGAACGCAGCAACTGGATTAGGCGTCGCGCACTCGGCTTCTGCAGTGTGTTCAATTCAAGCTCCTGATCTTCCCGCACCCTAATAAATTGCACCTCGCAAATAAACCTTGATTTTTTAATTTGCGCGGCGCAATTTATTAATTGTCCAGCGTCTCCGCCGGGCATGACCTTGTCAGGGAGGAACAGATGAACCCGAAAAAAACTTTGCTGAAACTCAGTGTTGCCTTAACCGCATCGCTGTCGGCCACGTTGGCCTTCGCGGAAGGCACAGTCACCGTCTATACGGCGGCACCTCAGAATTTTGTCGATGAACTCGTGCCGATGTTTGAGGAGGCATCCGGCACGAAAGTCGAAATCATCAAGGCCGGTTCCGGTGAGCTTCTGAACCGTCTGACCGCCGAGTCCGCTTCCCCTATCGCCGATGTGCTTTGGAGCGTCGACGGAACTGTGGTGGACTTCAACCCGGATCTGTTTACGGCGTATGTGTCCCCGGAACAGGCGTCCGTCAATCCGTCCCTGGTGAAGAGCGAACTCTGGTCTCCCTTCACCGCCGTTGTCATGGCATTTGCCGTGAACAAGGACGCCCTTGGAGATACGCCCGCGCCGTCAAGCTGGGCCGATCTTGCCAAACCGGAATATGACGACCTGGTCTCATCGGCACGTGCAGACAAGTCAGGCTCCGCCTATATCCAGTTCGCCACTGTTCTGCAGGCCTTCGGTGACGAGAAGGCTGGTTGGGATGTCTACAATGGCATGCTTTCAAACTTCGTCCTGTCCGACAGCTCCGGCGCCGTGCCCCGGTTCGTGAATGATGGCGAGCTGCCGATCGGTATCACGCTCGAGGACGCAGCACTTCGCTACAAGGAAGGCGGAGGACCTGTCGAGATCGTCTACCCTGCAGAAGGGACCGCGATTTCACCGGATGCAATTGCACTGGTTGCGGGCGCTCCGAATGCTGATGCCGGCAAGGAGTTCATTGACTTCATCCTGTCGGCGGAAGCGCAGAAGGTCGTTGCCGACCAAGGGCGTCGTCCGGTTCGCACCGACGTTGCCTCCAATGAAAGCCTTGTCCCGCTAAGCGATATCAATGCTGTCGACTACGACTTCCAGTGGGCGGCCAAGGAGCGCAAACGCCTGGTGGAAGCCTGGGGTGAAGCCGTTCTCGACCACCAGTGAACAAGCGACACGGCCGGGACACCCGGCCGTTCATCCGACAGCCAATTTGGGAGGGGTAACGGCAATGGCATCCGTTGATATCGTCAATATCAGAAAATCTTACGGACCGGTCCTGGCTCTGTCAGACATCGATATTCAGATTGAATCCGGAGCGTTCTTTACGTTGCTCGGCCCAAGTGGCTGCGGAAAAACCACGCTGTTGCGAACAATTGCGGGATTTCATTTTCAGGACTCAGGCACGATCCTGATCAACGGCCGGGAAATACAAAACATGCCGGCCCACAAGCGTGGCGTGGGAATGGTATTCCAGGACTATGCTGTCTTCCCGCATCTGAGCGTTAGCGACAACGTCGCTTTCGGACTGAAGCGGAAGAAGTTTCCTTCTTCCCAGATCAAGCCGAAGGTGGCCGAAGCGCTGAGGATCGTGCAGCTGGAAGAGTTCGCGCACCGGATGCCCCACGAGTTGAGCGGTGGGCAGCAGCAACGTGTCGGCCTGGCCAGAGCCATTGCAGTGGACCCTACAGTTCTGCTTATGGATGAACCCCTTTCAAATCTGGATGCCAAACTTCGCGTGGATCTCAGGGGAGAGCTGCGCCGCATCCAGAAAGACATGGGCATGACGACGATCTATGTGACCCATGACCAGGAAGAGGCCCTCGCCATGTCTGACGTTGTCTGCGTCATGTTTGGCGGCATCATTCAACAGGCAGCCTCGCCTTTTGAAATCTATCGCAATCCGGCGAACCGATTTGTCGCCAACTTTGTCGGTGCAAACAATTTCCTCGCCGGAAGTATCGATCCCGCCGGCGATGCGATCCTGACAACGTCAGGTCTGAAAGTCCGCTCAATCGCCGACAGCGCGTCCGACACCGATATCGCGGTCTCCGTCCGCCCCGAAGCTGTGAATGTCTCCCTGAATGGCAATACCGCCGGTGAAGACATGCTCACCTTTGACGGAAACATTCGTCAAATCAGCTTCATAGGGCGCGAACTTGAAGTGCACGGCAAGACTGAACTTGGCGATGATGTTCGCGCCATCCTGCGCCCCACATCCGAACTCCTCGGTCTTGCCGAAGGGGACCCGGTCACCTTCGCATTCAGCCGCGATCAGGCGATCCTGTTCGAAAACGGAGAAACAGGCCGGAGGTTGTCATGACGATCACCTCCTCAAATCCACCTTTGAAACCTGTTTCCGTGTTCAGTCCCATACGTTTCGATTTCTGGACAGTAATGACGCTTCTCGTCGTGACCGTGCTGGTCGTTCTTCTGATATTGCCAATCGCCAGCGTCTTTCTCGTCAGTTTCATCGACGAGGACACAGGTGCCTTTACGCTTGCGAACTACGTGGAGGTTTTTACCCGGAACTACTATGTGAAGGGCTTGCGAAACACGCTCACCGTGGGTCTTTTGGGCACGCTCGGCGCCTGTCTGATCGGTGTTCCCCTCGCCTTTTTCACTGCAAGGTTCAGGATCCGCGGCAAGGCCCTGATCTCGACGCTCGCCATTCTGGTGCTGGTCGCTCCTCCCTTTATCGGGGCATATGCCTGGATCATGATGCTCGGCGCCAACGGCTTCGTGACAAACTTCTTCAAGGGCTTAGGCATCAATCTGCCCACCATCTATGGCGCACACGGGATCATCCTGGTCTTTACGCTCAAGTTCTTCCCCTTCGTGTTCCTGATGACAAAAACCGCGCTCGGTTCAGTCAACAAGTCGTTTGAAGATGCCGCCGAAAACCTTGGCTGCAACGCTCTGCAACGGTTCTTCTACGTAACGCTTCCTCTGGTTTTCCCCGCAGTCAGCACCGGTGCAATCATCTGCTTCGTCCTGTCGATTGCAGACTTCGGCACGCCCGCAATCCTGGGCCGGGGGTTCCGAACTCTGTCGACGATCGCATATTCCGCCTACACGTCCGAGCTTGGCGGCAAACCAACAATGGCTGTCACGGTCTCCCTGGTCATGATGGCAATCTCCATCCTGGCTCTTTTCGTCCAGCGCCGGTTTCTTGCAAAGCGGCGTTATGCTTCCGCGCTGACGAACCGTCCGGTCATTCATCAGCTGTCCGGACTGCGCAATCTGGGGGCACATACCTTCTGCTATGCGGTCGTCATCATCGCGATGCTGCCAACATTCGTGGTCATCTACACGTCATTCCTGGAGACCAACGGGCCGGTCTTCACAGGCGAATACGGTCTTTCAAGCTACAGAAGAGTTTTGCTGGATGCTCCGGAAGCGATCTACAACAGCTTCAGGTTCTCCCTCACCGCCGTTGCCGTGATTGCCATATTCTCCGGCTTGATCTCCTACCTGATTGTCCGGCGGGAAAACGCGGTCTCCGGTGCAATCGACGTCCTCATGATGGTGCCGTATCTCGTTCCGGGTGTCGTCATGGCAATCGGTTTCGTCACAACATTCCGTTCCGGCTGGTATGACCTGACAGGCACCGGGTTGATCATCGTAATGATCCTGTTTATCCGCCGCCTGCCATACGGCGTCCGCTCGACGACGACAAACCTTCGACAAATCAAACCGTCTCTTGAGGAAGCTGCGATCAATCTTGGAGCTTCTCCCCTGCGAGCGTTCGTTTCGGTCACCGTGCCTCTCATCCTGCCAGGACTGATTGTCGGCTCCTTGATGAGTTTCATCACCGCAATCAACGAGCTCTCGTCCACCCTGATCCTCTACAACTCCAAGACAGTGACCATGCCGGTAAAGATCTACATCTCCGTGCTGGACGGCGAATTCGGGTTGGCAGCGGCCTTGTCCACGATCCTTCTCGTCTGCTCCGGACTCTGTGTCTATGCGGTGTTCCTCCTCGCGGATGATCGGGAATCGTCATTTGTTTAACACTCATCAGCTTAGTACCGGCGCACCAATGCAAATATCATCGCTCACCTTCCCAAGAGACCGCACAAGCCGCCAGGCCGGAGACGACAGTCTTCTGATCTTGCCAGGCATCTGCGGAGTGTTCGACGGGGCGTCAAGCGGTGCGGCCGGGGCCGGAATTTCCCCCGGACAGGCCGCCTCCCGTGCAGCCGCGTCCGTCCTTGGTGAGTTTGCCGCAACAAGGTCCATGACGGACATTCCTGCCTCGGAGATATTTTCCGCCATCCGAGACAAGATCAGCCGAACGGAAAGGCTCCTTGGCAACACCTTCCGGGCCTCAACCACAATGGCAGTGGCGTTTTTTGGTGCTGACACCGTTCGGCTTCTTGTTGTTGGCGACAGTGGCATCCGTATCAACGGTGACCAGATCTTCCGGCGGCTGAAACCTGTCGATGATCTTTCAACGACTGCACGGATCGAGGTTTTCAACCTGCTTAAGGAATGCGGTGGTTCCGACGACGACGAAGTCGAAGCCCAAACGCGTAGGATATCGTTCCAGGGTCTGGACTGCGGCGTCAATGAAGGCGTTCTGACAAAAGACGACGCGACCCAGATCTGTTCCCTGGTTTCGGAAAGATACGCCGATATCGTTGCCCCTGAGCAGACCGAAGCCTTTCTGCGTACCGGTATCAGATGCCAATACATGTACGCCAATCGGCCCGACCATCCCTTGGGCTACTCGTCCTTGAACTGCGACCCGATCCTGATGAACGACGTGATCGATGTCGCCAAACCGGCTGCAGAGGTCGAGACGCTCGAATTCTTTACCGATGGCTACTTTGACATTCCGAGCGAAGTTTCTGTTTCCGCTTGGGAAAAGGCCTTCGACGCTTCCGAGACAATTGATTTTCACAAGACCAAAAGCTTTCCGAGCGTCAAAGGATCGACCTCGAAGGAGTTTGCGGACGACCGCTCCGTGATCGTCGTCAGAAACGCCTGATGCAATATGAAGTTGCCATAGACATAAAAAAGCCAGCCTGAAGGCTGGCTTTGAAGCGCAGATCAGCGGCGAGTAAGTGACATTACTCGCCGCAGAAGTATTATTTGTCAGGCTGCCTGGCTGGCGTCTGCCTGTTCCAGAGCGGTTGCCGGATCGACATAGTCATAGCCGAGTGCTTCGGCGACGGCTTCACAGGTCACCTGCCCGCTGATCACGTTGAGGCCCGGCAGGAAGTTCGCGTCATCCAGAAGCGCCTTCTTGGCACCTTTGTTGGCAAGGGCCAGCGCGAACGGCAGGGTTGCGTTGTTAAGTGCGTAGGTGGATGTCTTCGGCACGGCGCCCGGCATGTTGGCAACGCAGTAGTGCACGACTTCATCAACGATGTAGGTCGGATCGGAGTGCGTTGTTGCCTTGGACGTTTCAAAGCAGCCACCCTGATCGATCGCAACGTCAACCAGCACCGAGCCCGGCTTCATCCGGCTCACGAGGTCTGCGGAAACAAGCTTCGGCGCCGCTGCGCCGGCAACCAGCACGGCACCAACGACCATGTCTGCTTCAAGCACATGCTTTTCCAGGGCTGATTTGGTCGAATAGACCGTTTTCAGGGCCGGACCGAATGCCTGGGACAGTTGGCCGAGAACCGCCGTGTTGCGGTCCAGAACCGTTACGTCCGCACCAAGACCGATTGCCATTGTGATGGCGTGAGAGCCAACAACGCCGCCACCGATAACAACAACCTTTGCAGGCTCTACGCCCGGAACGCCGCCGACCAGAGTGCCGGAACCACCGTGTGCTTTTTCCAGAGCCTTGGCACCGGCAATAACGGACAAACGACCGGCAACCTGGGACATCGGTACCAGAAGCGGCAGGCCGCCCTTGTCATCGACAACAGTTTCGTAAGCAATGCAGGTCGCGCCGGACTTCACCAGATCAGCAGTCTGCTCTGCATCCGGAGCCAGGTGAAGATACGTGAACAGGATATGATCCGGACGCAGCATGGCGCGTTCGACCGCCTGCGGCTCTTTCACTTTAACGATCATCTGGGCTGCGTCGAATACGTCTTTTGCAGTCGGCAGGATCTTTGCACCGGCCGCTTCATAGTCCGCATCGCTGGCACCAATGCCAACACCTGCGTTCGTCTCGACAACCACTTCATGTCCGTGGGCGATCATCTCGTGAACACTGTCCGGTGTCAGTCCGACCCGGTACTCGTGGTTCTTGATTTCCTTCGGCACACCAATGCGCATAACGACTACTCCTCCAGAAGCGATTAGATTGACTTAATTCTACGCCTCATTTCGTCGAATGTGCTTGCGTTCCGTCGTTTCAAACCCACACCCAAAACAATCTTGTTGCGTGAAATCTGGATTTTTTCGAATATACTGCGAACACGACATTACAAACCTGCAATATATGCGGTGCAGCAAAAATGAAACTGGATCGACTGGATCGTAAAATCCTAGACGTCCTGCAAAAGGATGGTCGAATTGCCAATGCGGATCTGGCCGAAGTGGTCGGATTGTCGGCATCAGCGTGCCTGCGCCGCGTGCGCACTCTGGAAGAGGCGGGCATCATCGAAAACTATGTGGCCCTGCTGGATCAGCGCAAGCTGGGCAGGCGCATGGATGTTTTTGTCGAAATCTCACTCACCGGCCAGTCCAAGGAAACCCTGGAGAACTTCGAACGGGCTGTCGCGCGCTCGGAGGAAATCATGGAGTGCTTCCTCATGGCCGGAGATGCCGACTATATCCTGCGACTGACGGCGGAAGATCCCGTCGACTTCGAACGCATCCACAGGGATCATCTGGCACAGCTGCCCGGTGTCCTGCGCATGAAGTCTTCATTTGCGATCCGGCCGATCGTCAAACGAACGGCCATTCCGCTGGAAGGAGATTATTGAAGGACGAGGAAAAACGAGACGGGATACGCTTGCTCCTTTCGGCAATGAGGCTTGAAAGCCAAAGTTTTACCGTCGGCACTCTGCACTCTCGACGGCGAATGCCGTGACCGCTATAGTCCGCTTCCATTCGCTTATTTGGCCTTTCAAGGAACCCGCCACGGTGTCCCACACGATAACCCGTTTTCTCGACACAACTTACCAACTCGCGGAATGCCCGACCTGGGATGACAGACACAACCGCCTGCTTTGGACGGACATCCAGGGCCGTACCATCCAGTCAATGGATTGGGAAACCCGGGACATCAAGACCTTTCACTTCGACAATGAAGTCGGCTCCTTCGGCCTGACTGATGACGACCGGTTGATCGTTGGCGTCTGGGACAAGATCCTTCTGTTCGACCCACAGAGCGAAACAAGCGAAATTCTGGCGGAAGTTCAAACCGACGTTTCAAGCACACGCCTGAATGACGGCAAAATCGGACCAGATGGCGCCTTCTGGGTCGGTACCATGGACACCAATTCACCCCGCGAGCCGATTGCCGGCCTCTTCCGGGTGGATGCAAAGGGACGCGTTGAGGAGATCCGGGACGAACTGCAATGTTCAAACGGTCTTGCCTGGTCTGCGGACGGCACTTTCATGTACCACTCCGATTCCTCCCCAGGCTGGATCGAAGGTTATGCATTTGATCCGGCAACAGGCGCCCTTGGCTCCAAGATGCTTTTTGCCCAGCAGACCAACGAAACCGGCCGCCCCGACGGCGCCACCGTGGACGCCAACGGGAATTACTGGAGCGCCGGTGTTTCAGCGGGTTTGCTGAACTGCTTCGCTCCGGACGGCAACCTTTTGCATGCAATCAAGATGCCGGTCGACAAGCCCACCATGCCGTGCTTCTGTGGCCCCGATCTCGACCACCTGATCGTCACCAGCATCAAGCAGCCGACAGACCCGACTGCCATTGAACCAGACACACTATCCGGTGGCCTGTTCCTTGTGGAAGGCCACGGCCAGACAGGATTGAAGAGCAACCGGTTCAGGATATCAGACCGCTGACGCTTCACGCAGTCTGACATTCTCGTCACGACCTTGAAGATAAGAAAGGTCGGGTCCGGCAGGCACGATCCCCGAAGGATTGAGTGCCTTGACCGAATAATATCCGGCCTTGATGTGATCGATCCTGGTCACATCTGCAAATGCGGGTATCTGAAACAACCGTTTCAGGTACGAACTCAGCTTTGCGTATTCTCGGATCATTTTCAGGTTGCACTTGAACAGGCCTTCATACGCCGGATCGAAACGCACAAGCGTGACATACAGACGGATGTCGCTTTCAACGACGTCGTCTCCGGTCAGGAAAGGCCTGCCATCTGAAAGCCTCTCCTCCAAGGCATCAAGCATCGCGAACACATCTGCGACGGCTTCCTCATAGGCTTCCTGGCTCTTGGCAAATCCCGCCTTGTAGACCCCATTGTTGAGCCGGTCGTAAAGCGATTGGTTCAAGGCCTGGATATCCGCCTGCTTTGCAGCCGGTCTGAGGCTTGGAGCTTCTCCGGTTATCGCTTGAAATGCGGTATCAAAGATCCGAAGAATGTCGGCGGACTCATTGTTGACGATGGTTTTCCGGTGGCGGTCCCACAGGACGGGAACAGAGGCGCGACCCGAAAAGACAGGATCGGCAGCCGTGTAGATCTGATGCATGTAGGTCGCCCCGATCTCCGGATCCGTACCGGTGCAGCCTGGGAAGTCGCCGAATCGCCATCCCTCCGCACTCATGACCGGCTCCAGAACAGACACGGAGACGATTTCATCGAGTTTCTTGAGTTTTCGGGCGATCAGCGTTCGCCCTGCCCACGGGCAGATATAGTTCACATAAAGATGGAAACGCCCGGCTTCAGCTTTGAAAGCCTCCTGCCCCTCCGGTCCGGCGCTACCATCGGCGGTTATCCAATTGCGAAAACTGGAAACCTGCCGCACGAAGCGGCCTGACTGATCGCTTTTCTGGTAGGGGTGCCATTCGCCGCTCCACTTGCCATTCTGCAGCATCTCATAGCCCTCGCAATCTGATGAGTTGTCCTGAAGTCACATCAATGAGTGGTCTGTTGACCAATCCCGAGCTTTCCAATCTGCGGAAAAAGCGAACCTGTCCCACTTCCAAGTAATGCCTGCACCAACAGAGCCACTGCCCAGAAGGCGGGGAACTCCCAACCGCCATTCTCGTTTGAAAACAGCCAACCATTCTGGCCGTGAACAAAGACGATGGCTCCCAGAAGAACAGGAATGAGAGCAAGACTGACAAGGCGGACAAACAGCCCTGAGATCAGCAACAATGCTCCGATCACCTCAAGCGCGATCGTGACATAGGCAAGTGCGCCCGGCAGTCCGAGTGACTGGAAAAACCCGACTGTTCCTGCCGGAGTGAATACGAACAGTTTCAGACCGGCATGCGCCAGGAAAAGTGCTCCAAGGGACACTCGCAGAAGGAGTGCTGCGTAAGGGGCGGTCTTTGAATCGATCATGTCATTCTCCCTGGATCGAATTCGTGTTGCCCTGCAAAAATAATTGACGAAGAATATTGTATAAACCAATCTAAATTTCACAGTTTGTATCCATTTTGGAGACAATATGAATCTCGTTGAATGCATGAAGGCCTTCGCGGCGGTTGTTGAAACCGGCTCTTTCACCAAGGCAGGAGAAAGACTGGATACGTCCAAGACCCTTGCGAGCAAGAAAGTCCAGGCTCTGGAAAACCACCTGGGCACGCGGCTGCTTCATCGCACGACACGAAGCGTGAGCCTGACGGAATCCGGCCGGATCTATCACGACAGGTGCGTGCAGCTTCTCGACGATCTGGACGAGTTGGAAGGTCTCATTCAAAACCAGGTGGCAAAGCCCCGCGGTCGTCTTTCGGTGACGGCGCCGACAACGTTCGGAGAAATGTACCTGGCACCGTGCATGCCGGAATTCAGACGACGTTTTCCGGAAGTCTCAGTCGATTTGAGCCTGACAGACCGTCACGTGGATCTTGTCGAAGAGGGATTTGATGTCGCCGTGCGCGTTGCCGACCTGCCGAGTTCTTCGCTGATCGCACGAAAACTGGCGCCGACCTCGGTCCATGTCTGCGCAACACCGGACTATCTTGCGCGAAGCGGCTTTCCGGAGCATCCCAGAGACCTGACAAATCACCAGTGCATTGTCGACACCAATTTCAAGAGCGGTACGTCCTGGCCATTTCGCGAGAACGGTGAAAAATTCTCCGTCCCCATCAATGGTGCGCTTTCGGTCAACAGCGCCAGAGCCGTGAAGGAATTTGTCCTGGCGGGTGCCGGCCTTGCCCTTTGTCCGGGCTATACAGTTCACGAAGAAATAAGGTCAGGCGCATTGGTGCCTGTGCTGAGCAAATTCAACACCTTCGAGATTGGTGTGCATGCCGTGTTCAACTCGAAGCGCAATCTGGCACCAAAGGTCAGGGCGTTCGTCGATTTCCTGGCAGTAGAAATGGCTGCAAAAAGCAATGAATGGTGACGCGCTCTTCTTTTCCAAACCCGCTTCAGGCTAAGCTCCACCGGCACGCACCTCAACGGTCGAAAATCGTTCGACACAGCATGAAAATCCGCCTACCTGGCTGATGGCAGCGTATCGCATCGCTGAATTTTCGGTTCGTCGGTGGAGATGCGCGTGGCGGACCATCTGCAGCTTTCTACCACCAACGCTCCTTCCGATCCCGGCAGACTGTCACTGACGAAAACAGTGCTGGCTGAAAAGCCGAATTTCTCCGTCTGGGTGCCGGCCGGGAAGATACGGATCAATTCCTTGTAGGGAAAGCGCGACTTGCAGGACTGGATGAAGCCACTGGTGAAGTCACCCGCCGGGCTGGACATCACCAGCCCATGATACAGAGACGTTCCAGTGCCGATGGTTGGATCATCAATACCTGTTGCAATATGAAGGACATCTCCTTCCTGCACGAAGTGAAGCTCCAAAGCCCGGCCAAACGTCGACGGCACACCGGCCTCCACATGGTCACAGACAACGAAGCCGTCATAGCTGCCAGTCCAGGAAAAAGGTTCTTCGGCCAAGACCGGCAAGGCAGAAAACACCGTGAAGATACCGGCAACAAGAAGTCTGTTCATGTCCCCTCTCCCTTTGGTCTGCCCCTTTTCGGTCAGCGCAGAATTAGACCGACACCCGCTTTCCGGCGGGTGCCTGCTGTTCGCGACCGTACGGTCCGCCGATTAATACTTGCAGCCGCGTATCTTCACAGGTTGCCAGACCGTGCGTGCCGGTTGAACAAGAACTTTGCGGCTGACGGTCTTATAGACAGCCGGATTTTTCACCACATAGCTGCTCGCGGGTTGCACGATCACCTTTTCCTTGACGGTGCTATAGACTGCCGGTTGCCGAATGGCGACTTTTGAAGCCGGCTGGACCAGAACCTGACGGCTGACTGACTTGTACACCGCAGGATGCTTGACCTTGCAGAGGGTCTTCACCCCCTTGATCATGCGGTACTCCCAGCCGATGCTGGCAGGCTGCACCTGAACCCGGCTTTGCCGTGTCTGGTAAACCGCCGGCGTTGTCCGATACGAAACGCTCTCCGGTTGAACCAGAACCTTTCGTTTCTGATAGCCGTAAACCGCCGGCTTCTTGACCACATGGGACGAGGCCGGGTGAACGAGAACCTGCTGTTGCACCGTTTTGTAAACGGCCGGAACAGTCGCCTGCTGGTAGCAAGAAATAGCCTTGCCTCCGGCGAAAACGGATGAGGCAAGGAAAGGACTTAAAATCAGCGCCAGAGGCGCACTCCAGAAACTGCGACGCATAATACTTCCCCCCAGTCTGGTGTGGAGAAAATACCCACAACCTAACCTTAGGGAAGTTTTTCAATAAGTTAAAGCGAAAAAGTTAACGCTCGTTAAGAAACAGGATCCTGCTTCTCATCGGCCTCCTGCACCTGCATCGGCCCCTTTTCGTAATCCGTATCCGCGTTGATGATGTGGCGTGCCTCTTCCGGAACCCATTCCCCCCAGCGAGGCTGCAGCTGATGGTCTACCGAGACCCGGTCATCGAATACAAAGCATTCGCCTTTCCAGAGACTGTCTTTCTCCGGAACATTTTCCAGGTAGTTCAGGATGCCGCCTTCAAGGTGATAAACCTCTTCAAAGCCGTTCTTCAGCATCCACGCGGTTGCCTTCTCGCAACGGATACCCCCTGTGCAGAACATGGCAACTTTCGGCTTCTTCTGAAGGTCTTCTCGCCCTTCAACCCAATCGGGAAACTCGCGGAAGGACTGGGTTTCTGGGTTGAGAGCATGCTCGAAAGTACCAAATGCAAACTCATAGTCATTGCGTGTGTCGATCACGATCACATCGGGATCAGAGATTAGCGCATTCCAGTCTTCCGGCTTGACGTATTCACCGACGACCTCGTTTGGATCGATGTTATCAACCGCAAGACGCACAATTTCCTGTTTAAGACGCACCTTCATCCGCTTGAAGATGTGACGATGCGTCCATGCTTCCTTGTGTGTCAATGCCTTCAGGCGCGGGTCGGAACGCAAATGGGCGAGAACGTCCCTCACACCTGCCTCTGGTCCACAAATCGTACCGTTGATGCCCTCGGAGGCCAGAAGAATGCTTCCTCTGACGTCCCGCTCCTTGCAATAGGACTTAAGCGGATCGCGCATCGCTTCAAAGTCGTCCAGCGTCGTGAACATATAAAGGGCGGCAACAAGAAAATCATTCATCGGATTTGTTCTGCTTCTTCGGGAAACGCCGAGTGTGCGAGTGTGCATTCCAGGTCGGTCTTCGACCGGTTGCGCCCTCTATACAGGCACTACCCCCATTATGAAAAGCTGGCAGTTCCCCCAATTGCTGCTGCATGGCCTTTTCAACCGGCATTTCCAAGCTGTCTCGATATGTCTTTGACGCAATCCAGCAAAGGTTCGGAGTAGCTGCTGCGGTCGTCTCGCAGTCGGAAAAGCGGGACAGAAACGCTGACGGCAGCTGCAGGACTGTCATTCTCCTCCAGGATCGCAGCTCCAAAGCACACGATACCGGTCTCGTTTTCCTGATCATCGAAAATGAAACCCTGTGACTGACAATTTGCGATCTGCCCGGCCAGAACGTCAGGGTCCGTGGTTGTGTAGGGAGTGACAGCTTCAAGTTTCGTGGCCTTGATCAGGCTTGCACATTCAGCGTCCGGCAATGCGGCAAGGTAAGCCTTGCCGACACCGCTGGAGTGAAACGGCACTGACGTTCCGATCGTTGAGCTCATTCTCACGGTTTCATGGCTTTCAATCTTGTCGATGTAAACGAGTCCGGAGCCACTGGGGATTGCCAGATGAACCGTTTCACCCGTCTGGTCACGCAGTTTTTCCAGGTGCGCGCGCGCGAGATCACGAATGTCATTACGCGCCAGTGCCCTGCGAGCCAGAGAAACCAGCCTCAATCCGGGAAGATAGCGACGGTCGGGCGTCTGAACGATCAACCCTTCGGCCTCCAGACCGGCGAGCAGCCGATAGAGAGTCGGGCGAGTAAACTCGCACTCCGCAAGAAGATCCTGCAGACGCGGCGGTTCGGAGCGCGCCCCAATATGTTCCAAGAGCCCAATGCTGCGTGAGAGGCTCTGAGTGCCTTGAACGTGTTTTGCCATGTCATTTCCGCCGACTGCCAATCGCCTCGATTGACATCGATACGAGCGATCGCAATAATGTCCATATATAGAACGAATGTCCACTATATGGACATTATAGTTGGGACGCAATGACCAATTCCAAGAAAGACGTTTTGGTGACCGGTGGCACGAGCGGTCTGGGTCAATCCATCGCCCAGGGTTTTTCGCACCAGGGTTACAATGTGATCGCCGCCGGGCTCGGACCGTTTCCTGACAACAAGCCCGATCTGACATATCGGCACCTTGATGTAACGGAATCCAGAACCATTGAGGACGCTCTGGCAGAGTGCGAGTCTCTCCAGGTAGTCGTGAATGCTGCCGGCGTCATACGGCGTGGCGAGGAACTCGACCCGGACGTCTTTGCCGAGGTCGTGAACATCAACCTGAACGGGACAATGCGGGTCTGTTCCGCGGCGCGCACGCAGCTTGCCGCAAATCGAGGCTCGATAATCAATATCGCGTCGATGCTCAGCTATTTCGGCGGCGGCCTCGTCCCGGGATACGCCTCATCCAAGGGCGGCATCGCGCAGCTGACCAAATCCCTGGCGATTGCCTACGCGCCAGACGGTATCCGGGTGAATGCACTTGCTCCCGGCTGGATCGCGACACCTCTAACCCGCAATCTTCAAGAGGATCCCGAACGCAGCAATGCAATTTTGTCACGCACGCCCATGGCGCGCTGGGGCAAGCCTGAAGATCTAGTGGGACCGGCTCTTTTTCTGGCCTCCAGCGCTGCCGGATTTGTGACAGGCACCATTCTCAATGTTGACGGCGGCTACGCCGCAGTCTGAAAAACTCAAGCTAGCAACCATGCAGGAAGCCAATGCCTCTCGTCAGTGAAGATGAAAACCCTCGCGTCGCATACAAACATCCGATGCCGCCCGACGCACTGCCGGAGATCGTGATCCCGAATGCTCTGTCCGAAGACGACCCACGCATGTGGGTGCAGCAGGCAGAGCATGTATTCTTCCGCCCCTTGTGCCTGAATGTCAGCCAGGGTTACTGGATGAACCTGTTGAAGGTTACCAAATCCGGTGTGCTGTCACGCCACCGGCACCCGAACGCCGTACACGGTTTTGTGCTGAAAGGTCGGTGGCACTATCTGGAACATGATTGGGAAGCGCGCGAGGGCGGCTATGTCTTCGAACCACCGGGTGAAACCCACACGCTTGTGGTGCCTGACGACGTCGAAGAGATGATCACCTATTTCCAGGTGAACGGCGTGATGTATTACGTCGATCCCGACGGCAACCATCTGGGTTACGAGGATGTATTTACAAAGATCGACATGTGTCGAGCTCATTTTGAGAATGTCGGCCTTGGTGCGGACTATGTGAAGACATTCATCCGGTGACCCCATGACCAACGTAAGTTACGATTTCTCCGGCCGAACTGCCATTGTCACCGGAGGTGCTGCAGGGATCGGTGCGGAAGTCGCGCGGCACTATGCGGACGCCGGTGCCAAAGTCATGATCTGGGACGCAAACACGCCATCATCAGGGCCAGAAGGGGTAGAATTCTGCAAGGTGGACATCAGCCAGCCGGACCAGATCGCACACGCCCTCGAAACAACAATAAACGCATTCGGCAGCATAGACTTCCTGTCTCACAATGCAGGTTTTTCCGGCCCTACCCTGCCTGTAATCGAATGTGATCCAGCCACCTGGGCACGGGTCATCGACGTAAACCTCACCGGCACGTTTCGTCTCGCCCACGCTATCGTGCCGGTGATGCTGGAAAAAGACAGCGGCAGGATCATCAACATGGCGTCACTCGCTGGCAAGGAAGGCACGCCCAACGCCTCGGCTTATTCTGCTGCCAAGGCAGGCGTGATCGGCTTCACCAAGTCACTGGCCAAGGAACTGGCGCAGACCGGCATCCGGGTAAACTGTATTGCGCCTGCCGCGATCCAGACCGCAATACTTGATCAAATGGCCCCAGAGTTCGTAAAGATCATGATCGACAAATCCCCCATGAAAAGGCTTGGCTCAATCGAAGAAGCAGCCCGCATGGTGATGTGGCTGTCTTCCGAAGACTGCTCCTTTAATTCCGGCGCGGTTTTCGATCTTTCCGGTGGAAGAGCTACCTATTGAGAACGATGTATGACACAGGCAGTTGATGGGCTGAAAAGCCGCGCGGTGGACGCCGCTCCCTCGATCACACGTGAACTGGCCAACGCGGCAATGGGGACAGAAGGCCTGATCCCCCTCTGGTTTGGCGAACCCAACGAACCAACTCCGAAATTCATCTGCGACACCGCCACCCAGGCACTTGCGGACGGCGAAACATTCTATGCCGAAGGATTGGGACGTCCCTTCCTGCGACATGCCATTGCCGACTACATGACCAATCTCTATGGGCGGCAAATCGGAGCGGAGCGGATTGCTGTCACCGTCTCGGGCGGCAATGCCCTCAACCTGGCCTTCCAATCAGTGCTGGAAGAAGGTGATGCCGTCGCCACCATCACACCTGCCTTTCCGAACCTTCTGGCCATCCCACGCCTCCAGGGTGCCCGGTTGATCACCCACCCAATGGACATCCACGAGGGCCGCTGGCGTCTGGATGTCGATGCATTTCTGGAAGCTGCCAAGCCTGCCAAGGCGGTGTTGATCAACTCTCCGTCGAACCCGACGGGTTTCATGCTCGAGCCAGACGAAATGCATCACATCATGCAGGTCTTGCGCCAACGCGGGACATGGCTGATTTCCGACGAAGTCTACGCCCGCATCGTGTTCGATCGCATCGTTGCCCCTTCCTTTCTTGACGTATCCGAGCCCGAAGACCGCCTCATTGTGGTCAACTCGTTTTCGAAATCCTGGGCAATGACCGGTTGGCGTCTGGGTTGGCTGACGCTTCCTCCTTCGTTGACACCAGTCATCGAGAAGATCGCCGAGTTTTCAGTCGCCTGCGCCCCTCCATTCGCGCAAAGAGCTGCGGTAACGGCTTTGGCTGAAGGCGAACCCTTTATCGCTGAAACCATTGCCAAGTATCGGCTGGCGCTCGACATGATCGAGGAAAACTTTGCATGCCACCCTCAAGTGACCTTTCCTGTTCCAAACAGCGCTTTTTACGCGTTTTTCAAACTGAATGGCGTGGAGGATTCTGTTTCTCTTGCACGCGACCTGATCGCAAACGCCAAAGTCGGATTGGCGCCGGGAGAAGCCTTTCTAATGAAAGAACCCGGATGGTTCCGGCTGTGCTTTGCCCAAACACCGTCGCAGCTTGGCGAGGCTCTGGAAAGATTACAGCCTTGGTTGAATCAAACTCGCATCTGAGAAGATCGGAAAGCGAAGAAGACTCCTTCGTTTTCCGATTGGTCTGAAAGTCCTTAAAGCGTCACGACTGCCTTGATCAGGGTCTCGCGATCATTCGCCAATTCGCCAAAGGCGACCTGAAAATTTGCAAATGGAATTTTTGTTGAGCAAAGCGCATCCGTATCGATCGATCCATCCCGGATAGCCTTCATCACCGTCTCGAAATCCTGCCGCGTTGCGTTGCGGCTACCGATGATCTGGGTCTCTCTCTTGTGAAATTCCGGGTCTTCGAAGCTGATCTGCTCCTTGACCACGCTGACCAGAACATATCGGCTGCCATGAGCCAGCAGCGGAAACCCTGCCTCGATCGCTCGAACATTCCCCGTGGCATCAAAGATCACATCAAAACCGTCGGATAACGGGCCTGAAAGCAAATCGGAACCGGCGAGATGAACATCGTCGAAACCGAACTTCTCTTTTGCCTGGGCAAGTCTCGCCTCGCTCAGATCGAGAAGATGAACGTCTGCTCCTTCCAGCCTCGCAAATAATGCAACACCCAGACCGATCGGACCGGCGCCTGTCACGAGAACTCGTTCCCCGCGCAATGAACCGGCCCTGCGAACTGCGTGAGCTCCGATTGCCAGAAACTCGACCATTGCAGCCTGAATTTCGCTCAAGCCCGTTGCCCGATAAAGGTTCTGCGCGGGAACCGCGATCCTCGAACAAAGGCCACCATCGCGATGCACGCCCAAGACCTCGATCTTACTGCAGCAGTTCGGCTTGCCTTTTCTGCATGCCCGGCATTCGCTGCAGGAAAAATAGGGATTGATGACCACAAGTTCTCCGGCCGTCCAATCCTGGGTGCTCACAGCAACTCTGCCACTGAGCTCGTGTCCGATAATTCTTGGATATTCCAGAAACGGATGTTTACCCTCGAAGATGTGATAGTCAGTCCCGCAGATGCCGACCGCCTCGATATCGACCAGAACCCAGCCTTCCGGTGTTTCGACCGGCAATTCACGTGTCTCCAGCCTGAAGACACCCGGCTCGGCCACGACGCCGCATGGCATTGCCGCAGTGGATGAAGTGCGCTTCGACTGTTCAAAGTTCATTTGAAATTTTCCTGGCTGCGCGGCACCCAGTCGTGCGGCAGCTCACCCTTGATAATCAGACTGAGAACGTCGTCCTTCGTTACATCCTCGATGTTGTGTGATCCCACATTCTTGCCCTTGTTCATCACCACGACCCGATCACAGAGTTCAAAAACGTCATGCATGTCGTGACTTACGAGAAGAATTCCTATCCCTTCAGAACGCAGTTTCTTGATGAGTTCACCAACCATGGCCGTTTCCGATGGACCCAGCGCCGCGGTCGGCTCGTCCATGATCAGGATCTTCACATCAAAATAGATGGCCCGGGCGATGGCGATGACCTGACGCTGCCCTCCGGAAAGACTTGCGACCGGGTCGTTCAGGTTCTTGAAATTCGGATTGAGCTTTTTCAACACACGGACGGTCTCGGCCATCATCTTTGTGTCGTCCAGATTGCCGAACCGCGTTTTCAGTTCGCGGCCCAGAAACAGGTTGGAAGGTGCATTTAGATGATCGGCGAGCGCAAGCGTCTGATAAATTGTCTCGATACCGAGGTCTCGCGCATCATGCGGGTTTTGAATCTCGGCGGTCTCTCCATTGACCTTGATCGTGCCCTCGTTAGGGATCATCGCTCCAGACAGGATGCGCATCAAACAGGATTTGCCGGCACCATTGTGTCCCAGAACGCCAACCACTTCACCTGGATGCAGGTCCAGTGAGACACCGTTGACGGCCCGGATACCGCCGAAGTGTTTTTCTATGTCTGTCATCTGCACCAATGGTGGAGCAGACTGAGTTTGCGGGGTCATTTTCGAGTCCTATGAGGGATCAAAAAGAACCGGAAGCCCGAGGTGGAGAGGCTTCCGGTCAAGTTGGAAAGAGTTAGTAAAGGACGTTCTGCACCGACGGATGATCAATATTGTCCTTCGTGGCCAGCACCACGCCCGTGTCGATGAAGTTCGGAACTTCTTCTCCGCCCAACAGCTTCATGATGGTCTGCACTCCAAGTTCGCCCATCTGGAAAGAGCCCTGAACGGCTGTTCCTGCGAGGGTTCCATCCCGCACGAAGTCCTGAAGGTCGGTGTTTCCGTCGAACCCAAGCGCCGTAAGGCTGCCCGCCTTGCCTGCCTGAACGATGGCACGACCCATGCCGATCGCGGTCGGCTCATTCGCACCGAAGATGCCTACCAGGTCGTCGTTCGCCGCCAGGATATCCGTGGTCTGGTTCAAAGCTGTCGCCATTTGCGACTGGGAGTAGAACGGACCGACGATCTCGATATCGGACTTTGCATTGATGCGCTCGATGAAGCAGCCCACCCGGCCGACCTCAGAGCCAACTCCGGCCACATAGGACATGACCGCCACTTTGCCCTTGGTCCCGACCTCGGACATCATCTTGTCTGCGACGAGCTGGCCAGCCGCGCAGTTATCGGTCGACAGGAAGGACTGATAGTATTGCTTGCCGTTGTCTGCCAATCCGGAGTCGATGATCACAACCGGGATCTGTGCCTCAAAGGCCTTCTTGACTGCCGGCACCAGAGCTTCCGGGTCGGAAGGTGCAAGCACAATTCCCGCAACACCCCGGTTCACCGCGTTTTCAACCAGGCTCACCTGGTCAGCGATTGCGGATTCCGAAGCCGGGCCGTTGAAGGTCATCGTATGCCCTTCCTGGCCTTCGACCGCGGCGCTCGCTCCCTTGTTTACGTTCTGCCAGAAGTTCGAATTCGTCGTCTTTACGATGACCGCGATTTCCCCCGCCTGCGAGGCTGCCGCCGAGATCGCCAGAGCGCTCACCATTACTGCAGTCGTAATCAGCTTCTTCATTGTGTTCTCCTCCGATTGAAGATGCATTCTCGATTGGTCCGGCTTGTCAGCGCCGGTTTCGGATCTGATCGACATAGACCGCCAGGATGACGATGACGCCGATCACGATTTGCTGGATGAATGCGGAAACGCCTGCCATGTTGAGGCCGTTCCGGAGCACGCCGATAATGAACGCGCCGATCATTGTGCCCGAGATGTTGCCGACCCCGCCCATCAGCGATGCGCCACCGATGACGGCCGCCGCTATGGCATCGAGCTCGTACATGACGCCCTCATTGGGCTGCACGGTCACCAGACGGGACATCAGGACATTGCCTGCAAGCCCTGCCAATGCGCCGGACAGCGTGTAGGCGAAGATCTTGGTCCGGTCCACGAGAACCCCCGATAGTCGAGCTGCTTCTTCGTTGGAGCCGGTTGCATATATGTGACGCCCTGCCTGACGACGGTTCAACAAATAGGCAGCCAGGCAAGCGATGATCGCCAGCAGGATCACCGGATAGGGAATTCCGGGAAAAACAACTTTCGGAAAGATGCCGCCTGTCTGTTCGACAATCCGGAACAGGGAACCATTGCCAAGCCATCCGAAGGCCTCCCCCAGGCGCGAGATTGGCGCAGCACCAGTCAACTGAAGGGCCAGACCACGCGCAATCAGCATCATGCCAAGGGTGGCGACAAACGGTGTGATGCGCATCTTGGTGATGACAAAGCCGTTGACCAGACCACAAGCAGCTCCGGCCAGAACCCCGGCCGCCATTGCAGGAGCGATGGGCAGCCCTGCCTTGACGCTTAGCCCGGTTACAACTCCCGAAAGGGCGAGTACAGAACCAACACTCAGGTCAATGCCACCGGTGATAATGACCAGGGTCATGCCGATACCAAGCAGACCGATGACCGAGGTCTGCAGCAGGACTGTCAGTCCATTGTTGACCGTGAAGAACGCGTCATTGCCAAAGGAAAAGGCGAATACCAGGACAGCCAGCGTCAAAAGAGCGGAAAGCTTGTGAAACGAACCGGCTGAAAGTTTTAGCGTCCAGGATGCCGGCTCCGCTGCCCTATCAAAATCAGCCATATAACCTCCCAGGCTGGAATTTTGAATTTAATTATTAAATACAATATGACTCTCCAGCAGGATTATCGTCAATTGTTTTTTATTTAAAAATACAAAAACAATTAGAATTGTCCTGCCAAATGGATGTGTTAGGATTCTTGAATGGCACGAACTGACGATCGATTCCGAAGCGCTTACAACACCTTGCTCGATATCTGCGGCAATATGGAAGTCGGAGACCAATTGCCTGCCGAAACAGTTCTGGCGAACCGGATGGAAGTCAGCAGAACCATCGTCCGCGGCGCCTTGCAAAAGCTTGATTCCGAAAATCTCGTTGAATGGGAAGGCCGCCGGAAAACCCTCATCAGGAAACCCGAGCCGAAGCACCGCCTGACACCCGCCGAGAGCCCGCCTTCCACCGAAGAACTCGAGCAGCAATTCCTGGAATGGATCCTGCGCTTCGACATTCCGGCCGGAACATCGCTCAACGTCGCCCAGCTTTCGCGCCAGTTCGGAGTGCCGGCACACAGCCTGCAGGAGTTTCTTTCAGGACTCAGCCGTTTCGGTCTTGTCGAGCGCCGGTTGAAGGGCGGGTGGATCCTGTCCGGTTTCACCGCGGGTTTTGCAGTTGAATTGTCGGAGTTCCGACTTGTTCTGGAAATGAATGCCGTCCAGCATCTCCTCGCCCTGCCGGACGATCATGAGATCTGGGGCAAGTTGCGGGACCTGAAACGGGAACACGAAGAACTGAGAACCGAACTGGCGAGTCGGTATCACGACTTTTCGATGCTGGACGGAAAGTTCCACGCGACCGTCAACAGCGTTGTCAAAAACCGCTTCGTTGTTGAAGCCCAGAAGCTCATCTCGTTGATATTTCACTATCACTACATGTGGGATAAACGGGACGAGCTGGAACGAAACGCCGCTGCGATTGAAGAGCATCTCGACTGGATCAACGCCATGCTGGACAGGAACGTCGAGAAATCCGAAGCCGCAGCCCTCAAGCATTTGCGCCGGTCGAAGGAAACACTGCTGAACTCGCTCAAGGGACACCATCTGGTTTAGCGAGATCAGACGGAGCCAAACCCGAACTGCCAGGTTCTCGAAAGAAGAACAGACATCGTGGTTCCGCGCGAACGCCTTGCAGGCAACTATGCCAGAAGCGTCCCCACGTTCCCGCCCTGCTTCATATCAACCACCCAAAGTGGAAGTGCTCGTGACTGTTTCCAGGCGCGGCATTTGCAAATTCGGGTCGCCTGCCTTGGCCCACTTCAGAAAGCTGGCAATGCGCCTTTCGACTTTCTCCGCATGGTTCTGCGCGATGTCTTCCAGTCTGTGATCCAGAAACGGGTTACGAAACCGGTCGATGGTCGTCTTAACATAAGCTTCCGCTTCCTCCGCCCCGCCCCGAGCCGCAAATGCGGGAACGACTTCGCGTGCATAGAGGTCCTCCAGATCCGCCAGTTCCGTGGCATCTTCAATTGTTTCCCTGACAAACTGCCGGGAGGATGAACCTTCCGCGAGCCAGCGGGACACCATGTACGTATGACCGAGATTGAGTATGTAGAGCTTGAGGGCTTCGACCTGCTCCAGATCTTCGATGACACGCACATCAGGGTGTTCACAGGGCACGATGAGACCGGGTTGGTTTTCGATTGCCCAAAGAGCATAAGGCTCGGCGACCGCACCAGCTGGCTCAAGCGGCTCGGACACGATCCTGTCGACCAGTGAATTCACCCAAAGCACTTCCGACTGAAGCCAGCTCTGGAACTCTTTCGAATAGATCTCTGCGACAGAAAGAACGAGATCGCACAGCACTGCTCCATTTTTCGGAATGAGTTCTGCGGGCATAACCTGGATTGGGCTTCCGCCGGCCTTGAAGCGCTGAAACAGGAACCATGTGAGTTTGGCCGGATAGGACATGTGCTGGGAGAACTCAGCTACCTTGTCGGCGTTCTGCGGTCGAAAGCCAGCATCCGCAGTGTTGGAAATGATGATCCTGGCCTGATCTCTAACGAGATCGGAAACCTCTGCAATGTCGGACGGAAGAGACAGAGCCCTGGCAACGCTCCTGACCGTTCTGACAGTGTCTACCAACTCTCCCTGAGCCACACCTTTGACCTCGACACTGTATCCTGCCGGATCCGCCAATGCTAGCAGCCGCCTTGCGCGGGAAGTGTCGCCACTGCTTTGCACAACGGTAATCTGGCCCAGGGCCTTTCCCTCCTGCAGCGCTTCTGAAATGAAAAGGTCTGCGTGAGCCTGCAGAAAGCGGCTGGTTCCAAATTGGACGATCGGCGTTGTCGGCATGTTGTCTCCTTTGAATATTGTTTTTTATTATTTAAGACAAAATTGGTCAACCGAGTTTCCAGAACTGGCAATTTTCCTGGAAACGAAATCGGGCGCAATCCTTTCGAATTGCGCCCGGCACCGATTTCCAGCAATCAGCTTATGTGCTTTTCAATCACTGAAAAGACTGGAGATATGCAATGACGTTGTCGACGTCGGCCTCCTTGCGAAGACCGGCAAAGGACATCTTGGTTTTCGGGACAACTTTTTTCGGCTTGGTCAAGAAGGCGGCCAGCGTTTCCTCGTCCCATACAAGGCCACCGCCTGCAATTTCAACCATGCTCTTGGAATACTTGAAGCCTTCAACCTGTCCGGCCGGAGCTCCAACGATGCCGTTCAGAGAAGGTCCGACCTTGTTTTTTGCCCCATCGCCAACCGCGTGACAGGCCTTGCACTTCTTGAAGACCTTTTCACCAGCCACAATATCGCCTCCGGCAAGTGCCGGTGACGCCAGCGCGAGACCGACTGCTGCCACAAGGCAAGTGAATGCGTATTTCATGTCCAATCCTTTCCGTGTACGCCGAATTCGAAACCGGCTTTTTCGGAACAGCTCGGTCGAAAGACGCTTCTGAGTTTCATGGCCACAAGAAACGGTGTTCCACCCGCTTTCTCTTTGATTTTCATCAAGCGGTCACCGGTTAATTCCACCCCAGAAATCCGGGAAGAAACGCATGCTCGGCAACTAGATTGCGCACAGATTCTCAGTGCTAAATCGCGTGAGCTGATTAGCCGTATTCAGGGTGTTTCAGTTCGCCGGTCGAGTATTCAGCTCCGAGATCTCGGCCTGGTCAAAATCGGGAAATACACCCAGGTAAACAGCCCGAATGAGATGATCCAGAGTGCGCCCGAAGTCAGCATGACCGGAAAATAGTCCCAGAACTGCGTGCCGAATGTTCGCAGCAGCGCTGCTGCAATGACAGCCAGGTATGCCAGCATGATCGGCGTCGAAACTTTCAATGGACGACCACTGTGGCCAAGTGAGGCTCTTGTCATCATGGCAAGCGTCATCCCGCCAATGGCGCCGGCGGCAAGAAGATGAAGCGCGGCCGTTTCGCTGAAGACGCCAAAGGTCAGACAGAAGCCGTAGACGAGGTAACCGACCGAAAGCAGCAGGAAGGCGGCATGAAGGATCCACAGGATAGGACTGTCCAGCGTAACCCAGCCTCTCCAACCGGACACCCGGACTAGATTGGCTGCCCCTGCTCCGAGACACAAAAGTCCGAAAACCGTTTCGGGAACCGGCAAGACGCTTGCCATCGCGGACAGGACCGCGAGCAAGATACCCGCCTTGTCGAGCCATGCTCTCGATACCGGTAGTGTTCCGGTATATCCAACGCGGTTTAGTGCATTGCGTGTGAAGGCGGGAACAACGCGACCACCGATGATAACGATCATCGCGGCACTGACGAAAAGCCCCAGTCGAACACCGGCCTCAGCCGACCCTTCCGTCCATCCGATCCATTCAAGATGCATCAGCAGGTTACCGGTAAGAAGTGCGCTCAGCAGGAACAGAAACACAATGTTTCGAACCTGGGACTTCTTGGCCAACCGTCCGAGTATGCTGGTTGCAAGGATCGGAATAAACGCCAGATCAATCACAGCGACCAGAACCGGGTCGAGCATTCCGGAGAACCAGACGGCAAAGCGTCCGAGCAACCAGACCGCTCCACTGCTTGTCACAAAGAGAGCGCCCGTTTCTTTGGAGCCTGTCCAGTTCGGTACTGCAGTAATGAAAAACCCGGCCATAACCGCGACGGTGTAGCCGTAAACCATTTCATGTGCATGCCACAGGTGCGGTGCCATGCTCATGGGGAGCGAGACAAATGCTCCACCTGCGGCATGGACACCAAGCCAGATGTTCCAGGCAAGCATCGCGAAAATCGAAAAGATGC
>JBCCVB010000014.1:0-73151 GCA_039195965.1 Pseudomonadota bacterium | reverse complement strand
CGGCACATCGAGCGAGCGCAGCCTGACACCCAGACGTTCGAACAGAACCCGCTCGGTTTCTTCGCGCATGCGCTTGTTATCAAGCACGGTGATACCGAAGATTGACCGGGTCAGCTCGTTTCCAAGGAACATGTTGGATGCAGGATCGAGATGATCCGCGAGGGCCAGCGTCTGGTATACGGCGTCAATCCCTTGGGCGATGGCGTCCGAATGACTGTTCATCACCAGTTTGCTGTCACCGACGAATATCTCTCCTTCCGTCGGCTGGTAAACCCCTGTCAGGATCTTGATCAGTGTCGATTTTCCGGCACCGTTGTCGCCGACAATCGCCAGGACTTCGCCCGCATAGGCGTCCAGGTCGACATTCGAAAGCGCAGTCACACCACCAAAGCGTTTTGTAATGTTGCGCATAGACACCAAAGGACCGGAATTGTTCTCACCGGTAGGCATGTTTTCACCTCGAATTGAGGACAAACCTTCCCTGTCCGCGGCAGAGCCCCGGCTAAAAGATTTGCAGTTTCATCAGTTGGTTCGCTTAGCGGGCCGCCCGCGGCTGCTCGTGGCGACCCGCTTCAGGAAAGCCTATTTGCCCCAGATGGCGGCATAGGCCTCGCGATAGGGCGTGTCGGGATCGAACGCGTTGCTGTCACCCATTTTCTCCAGCCCTTCCTGTGTCACCAGAGCAGGTGACGTGATGTAGCCCGAGCAGGCCTCGCCCTGAACGGCGCGGTTCAACTCATCAACCAGCTGCCAGCCCTGAAGGTTCAAGGGTTCAGCAACCGTGATGGTCTGATATCCGCCCGTCCGGATACGCTGGAATGCAGCTTCGGAACCATCACCGGCCGACCCTGCCTGGGGTCCGTCTGCGGCAGAAATACCTGCGGCTGCGAGCGCCGGCCCCATGAAGTCGAAATAGAGATCGTTGATCGCCAGAGCGTGAGTCCAGCTGTCACCATACTTCTGCAAAAGCGTGGTCGTGAGCGGGCCCATGCGGGTCGATGTATCGGCAATTGGCGTGTCGACATATTCCAGCACCTTGCCGCCGGCACCTTCAACGGTTTCCTTCAGCCGGTCAGCCTTGTCGATGGCGATCTGGTAGGTGGAGTCGGTAAAGATGATGACACCGATGTCCTGGCCGCCATCATCGATCGCCCAGTTTGCGGCAACTTCGGAAACAGTCATTGCATCGGTGGAAATATTGGCAAAAATTCCCCCAGGCGCATCGCAGCCGATTTTCGGCCCCGAGTGCCAGGCAACCATCGGGATGCTGGCTGCTACCACGCCTTCAAGAGCTGCCTGCTGTTCGACCGCGTCGAAACCGTTGATGACAATGCCATCGGGCTGCAGCGCCAGAGCCTGTCCGATCGCCGCGGTGCGGCCTTGCACCGAACCGGCGCCGTCAAGCACGCGTACATCCCAGCCAATCTTGGCGGCAGCCTCTTCAACGCCGTTGGTCACACCCAGAATGCCACCATTTTTCAGATCAGCCGCAACGACAACGACCGTCTTGCCATCTGCGGCTGCCGGGCCGGAGGTCGGGCCATCCCAGGCAGTCTCCGCAAAGGTTGGCATGCCCATTCCTGCCAACATTGTCGTTGCAAGAACAGCCCTCAGGAAATCACGTTTCTGCATCTTATCCTCCCATTGCAAAGAACGTTATTTTTTCACTGCACCCTTTCGCCGTTGCGCATAGCCGGCAATGCCGATTGCGATCAGCAAGGTGACACCATTGAAGAGCGGCTCGACCCAGAACGAGCCACCGAATTGCTGAATTCCGGATATGCCGACGGCGAGGATCGCGACGCCGACAACAGTGCCCCAGACATTCACCCGTCCGGGTTTGATCGTCGTGGAGCCAAGGAACGCACCGACCAGCGCAGGCAATAGAAATTCGAGCCCGACGCTCGCCTGTCCGATCCGGAGTTTGGACGCCAGCAGCACACCTGCCAGAGCCGTCAATGTGCCGGAAGCCATGAACGCGCCTATCACGTATTTGCGTGTCGGAATGCCGTTGAGCTGCGCGGCGCGTTGGTTGGCACCGATGGCATAGAGATAACGGCCGATGGGCGTGTATTCGAGGACGAGCCACATGAACACCGTGATTGCTATCAGGTAATAGCCGGTGATCGGCAAGCCGAAGACGAAGGTCGTGCTGAGAGCATAAAATCCGTCCGGCAGGACGCCGACCATCTGACGCCCGCCCGTGTGCCAGAGGGCAATCGCGTAAAGAACCGTGCCTGTGCCCAGCGTGGCAATGAAACTGTCGATCTTGGCCACTTCAACTAGCAGTCCGTTGAAAAACCCGGTCATTGCGCCAAGCAACAACACGATCACCACAACCATCGGCCATGGGATGCCCAGAAGCGTCTGCAGGCTGATCGCCAAAATGTGCCAAAGCACGATGCCGTAGCCGACGGTCAGGTCGATGCGACCGGCGGCCATCGGGATCATTGCTCCGAGAGACAACAGAGCAATGATCGCTTTGTCGGAAACAATCGCCCGCAGGTTCAAAAGCGTCGGAAACGTTGTCGGCAACAGGATCGAGAACAACAGGATGAGAGCCAGCGTCAGGATCACAAGGCCGTAAACCGGTAGAAACCGAAGTAGCTTGCTGCGGATCGTCAGGCCCTGGATTTCGGCCTTGGTTGGCTCTAGCGCGTTGGATTCAAGTGATTGCATTATTCTTGTCCCTAGGCAGCCGCAGCATTGCTGGCGGACGCAGCCTGAATCAGGTTTTCGGTCGAAAGCTTGGTGCCGGAAAGTTCGTCGACAATCTGTCCCTGGCTGAAGACGATGGCCCGGTGACAGATTGTTGCGACCTCTTCGAAGTCAGTCGACACAAGCAATATACCGACCCCTTCCCGGAGAGCCTTGTTCAACAGGGCGTAAATTTCCGCTTTCGCACCGACGTCAACACCAGCAGTCGGGTCTTCACAGATCAGAAGCCTTCGCTTCGTGGCCAACCAGCGCGCGATGACGACTTTCTGCTGGTTACCTCCAGACAGGGCCTCAATGGCCATGCTCTGGTCGTTGGGGCTAAGCGCCACGTCCCGACCGATCTCTTCGGCCATCTTGCTCTCTGCAAATGGCGACAGGATCGAAAAGAGACCGCGGCCCGTTGCTGCCGGGTTCAGGAACGTGTTTTCACGAATGGCCAGCGGCAATGCGACGGATTCTTCGGTCCGGTCACGTGCAACCAGGCCGATGCCGGAGTCGAGCGCTGTTTTCGGAGACCTCAAATCCGGAGTGCTTCCATCTGCAAGCATCACGTCACCGCGATGCTCTTCCAGCCCGTAAAGTGCACGGGCAATTTCCTCATGACCTGCACCACGCAAACCGACCAGGCCCACCAGTTCATTACGGCGGAGGGTCAGATCAACCGGGCCTGCTGAATTCGTTTCGAGCCCCTTGACCGTCAAAAGGGGTTCTCCCGGAGCTTCGTTCAATTTCCTGACCTGCCGGGTCTTGCGCCCGACGATCATGTGAACGAGCTCTTCCGTCGTTGTGTGCTGAATGGCCCGCACCCCGACAAGTTCTCCATCTCTGAGGACGGCAACACGATCGGCAATCTGGAAGATCTCATCGAGACGGTGGGACACGTAAATCATGCCGACGCCGCTGTCGCGCAGCGGGCGCAGAGCCTCGAAAAGACGGACGACTTCGTCGGTTGGCAAGGAGGCCGTGGGTTCGTCGAGCACCAGAAAATCGCAATCGACGGCCAGCGCACGAGCAATCGCAACGAGAGATTTTTCAGTCCGTGAAAGATCCTGGACCCGCGTCGACGGACAGAAGTCACAGCCGACCCGCTTGAGCGCCGCTTCGGCGAACTGCTCCGCGTCATTCCACTTGATTAACCCGAATTTCTTGGAAAAGCCCAGTGCCAGCGCCATGTTTTCGGCAACGGTCATCCACTCGATCATTCCCAAATCCTGGTGGATGAACGCCACGGCCTGTCGCTGGCCGAAACCGCCCGGACGATGTTCGTAAGGTTCACCGTCGATCAGCACCCTGCCCGCATCCGGCTTGTGGATGCCGCCCAGGATCTTGATCAGTGTCGATTTTCCGGCACCGTTTTCGCCCAGAAGAGCGACGATCTCGCCCCTGTCAATCGACAACGAAACGTCACGAACGGCATAAGTTCCGCCGAAATGCTTTTGGATACCGTCAAAGAACAGACGGTTCTTCAAACTTCCTGGCACTATCTTCCTCCCAATCGTTACCATCCCCTACCTTACAGTCTTCTCCTCAAGACAGAGATTGAGTTACCGGTAACGTAGTATTATCATCCGCTCGTCATAATTCGAAGTCAATCAAAAAAGTTACCGGTAACGTAAAATTTGCCCGACGCTAAATTACAGTTTAAAAACAACAAGATAAGCCTTGCAGAGGTTGCAAAGGCGGCAGGTGTGTCGAAAATGACCGCAAGCCGCGTGCTGCGTGACGAGGGCGGGTTTTCCGAAAAGACGCGCGCCAAGGTGATGGCCGAAGTCGAGCGTCTGGGCTATCTGCCTAACCGGCTTGCAACAGTGTTTGCCGGCGACAAGAGGTCGACATTTGTCGGGGTCAGCATTCCCGATCTTGGCAACGAGGTCTTCACCCACGTTCTGGAGGGCATCGACCGCAAGCTGGTCAGCTTCAATCATCAGACCGTACTCGGCATGACCCAGCATGTTCAGACCGAGGAAGAAAACTGGATTGAGACGGTGCTGTCCTGGCAGCCGGCAGGCCTTATCCTCACGGGCCGAGCGCACACGCCCAGGGCGATCCAGATCCTGAAAGGGGCGAATATCCCGCTGGTTGAGATCTGGGACCTGAACTCCAGTCCCGTGGACATGTGTGTGGGCCTCAACCACTTCGACAGCGGATATGACGTGGGCCGCTTTCTCCTGACCAAGGGCTACTCCCGCTTCGGCTATGTCGGAACGTCACACGACGCTGCCAATGCGGCGACATCCCGCCTGAACGGTTATGCCAAGGCAATTGAAGATGGCGGCGGCAAGCTCACCAAACAGTTGTGCCTCAACGACATTCCCGGCTTTTATCCCGGTTACTACGGGACCGAGCAATTGCTGTCTTCGGACCCGAATGTGGAGGTCATCTTTTACCAGAATGACAATATGGCGGTTGGCGCGGTTCACTTTTGCCAGGCACAACAGATTTCCATTCCCGGCGACATTGGAATAGCTGGCTGGGGAGAGTTGCCGATCGCCTCGGTCCTTCCCTATCGCCTGACCACTGTCCATGTGAACCACCTCAGGATCGGTCAGCTCGCGGCAGAAAAGCTTCTTCTCAAGATCAATGGCGACAGTGCGAGGCCCGTCAGCGATGTCGGTTTCAGGCTTGTTCCCGGCGACACTGTCTGACGCGCTTGGCCTTCGTCCCGGTCTTACAAATCTCGTTCTAAGTCGTGTTGCCGAGATCAAGCGTCAGCGGACAAAGCGTATTGATTGCCTCAATCTTCCCGCCGGCACTATCGAGAATGGATTCAGCTACTGCGCGCCCGAGCCTTCGGCCATCGGTGCTAATCGTCGTCAGTCGAGTGTTGATCGTCTGTTCCCGCGACGTGCCGTTGAAGCCTAGAACCCGGACATCTTCCGGCACGCGGCAACCGGCGTTCAAAAGAACCCTCAGCCCTCCAATCGCCATGGCATCATTCAGATAGAAAATGCCCTCGACTTTCTGTCCGTTCTCCAGCAGCTGACGGGTCAGCAACTCGCCGCTTTCGGCCTGACGTGGAACATCCGGTTCCGTGATGACACTGACTTCCGCACCTGCCGATGTCATGCCCGCCACAAAACTCTCCATTCGGCGGGATGCACAGATATCAAGCTGCGTCTCCGCACCGATGTAGGCGACCTTGCTCAATCCGAGCTCCAGAAAATGACCTGCCGCGATTCTGCCGGCTTCGATATGGGAGGGACCGACATTGACCTGGCCCTGCGGATCGTCTCCGTCCCAGATCTGGATATGAGGCACTTCAAAACGCTTCAGCAAAAGCTTCGTACGTCGGGTGGACGCTATGCCGCCGCTTCGCACGATAAATGCCGGCCGAAGGCTGAGCAGTTCCTGCACCTGACGCTCCTCAACCTCCGGATCCATCTGACTTTCCGCGATGAAGATCGACAAGGAAGCCTGGTCGAGGAGGCTGTGCAGACTGCTAATGATCTCGGCATAAATCGTGTCCGCAATCGAAGGGATCAGGACCGCGACCAGCATGCTTTTCCTCGTGCTGAGTGATCCTGCCAGCCGATTGGGGACATACCCGAGTTCATCAACGGCCTCGAATACGCGTGTCTTGGTCTTCTCGGAAATTGCTCCGGTTCCTCGCAGAACCTTTGAAACAGTCATGGTGCTGACTTTCGCTACCCTGGCGACGTCCGCAAGCGTGACCATGTCAAAATCCTCCGTTCCGGCTTCACGACCGCTGCGACCAAATAACTGGTGCTGCTCCGTTGACAACTCAACTTGTTATCGATAACACATTAATCAGGTTATCGATAACCTTGCAAATGGTTTTGCGCTTGAGCGGTCAACTTTCGGGAGGAAACGTTGGTTTTTTGGCGGTGGTTATGGCGCGTCATTGATTGGGCAATGGCGGCTCTGCTTCTGGCAATGATCGTGTTGGTCTTCACCAACGTGGTTTTGCGTTATGGATTTTCGTCCGGTCTGCGGCCTTCTGTCGAACTGTCGCGTCTTGGCCTTGTCTGGGTCGTCATGCTCGGGGCCTCCGTGGTCCTGCGCCGTGAAGACCACCTTGCCGTCACCGAAGTTGCGGAAGCCTTTCTGCCTCGGCTGGTACCTTTCTTGAGACGTCTGGCGTATCTCGTCATACTGATCTCAGTTCTGATGCTGTTCTGGGGTGCGTTTCGTCAGATGAACGCCAATTGGAACAACATCTCCCAACTTACCGGCCTGCCTTCCGCCCTTTTCTACCTCGCAGGTGTCATCTCCGCCGTCCTCATGACCATCATCGCAGCCGTGCGCATCATCTCGCCGGATGCCCTGCACCTTGAGGAAGACCGGGAGGAGCCACAGTGACGCTCCTGCTTTTCCTTGGTGTTCTGATCGGCGCCATCCTGCTCGGTCTGCCAGTAGCCTTCGCCCTTCTTCTGGCAGCTATTGCCCTGATGCTGCAGATGAACCTCTTCAGCGCCGATATCCTGGCGCAGGCGCTCATCAACGGTGTCGACAGCTTCCCCCTGCTGGCCATCCCGTTTTTCCTGGTAGCCGGGGAAGTCATGTCCACGGGTGGGCTGTCCCAGCGTATCGTCCGTATGGCGGTATCCATGATCGGACACAAACGGGGCGGTCTCGGCTATGTCGCCATTCTGACCGCAATTCTGCTTGCCGGCCTGTCGGGCTCGGCAGTGGCCGATGCGGCCGCGCTCGTCGCCATTCTTTATCCGATGATGCAAAAGGCAGGTTATCCGGATGGCCGCTCCGTCGGCCTTCTGGCGGCAGGCGGTATCATCGCGCCCGTTATCCCACCTTCGCTGCCGCTGATCCTGATCGGCGTTGCCGGAAACATCTCAATCAAGAACCTTTTTCTTGGCGGCATCGTTCCAGGCCTGATGATGGGCGGCGCGTTGATGCTGGTCTGGAACCTGCTGATGCGCCGTGAAAACCTTGAAACACTGGAACGGGCAACGACTGCTGAACGTATTGCCGCTTTCAAGGATGGCGTCTGGGCGCTTCTCCTGCCGGTTATCATCATTGGCGGCATCCGTTTCGGCGTTTTCACCCCGACCGAAGCAGCGGTTGTTGCTGCCGTATACGCGATTTTCGTGTCGACAGTGATTTACCGGGAAATGACATTCCAAGGGTTTTTCCGGATCCTGGTGAATGCCGGCCGGTCGACAGCCATGGTGATGTTCCTGGTCGGCTGCGCCATGGTCGCCGCCTGGCTCATCACTGTCGCACAGCTGCCACAGCAACTCGCAGCTCTCCTTGGGCCGCTCGTTGAAAATCCACGCCTGCTGATGGCGGTGATCATGGTTCTGGTCCTGTGCGTCGGCATGGTGATGGACCTGTCGCCAACCATCCTGATCCTGGTTCCCCTGCTGATGCCGGTGGTCAAGCTGGCGAATATCGATCCGGTCTATTTCGGGCTGATGTTTGTCATCAACTGCTCAATCGGACTGATCACCCCACCGGTTGGAACCGTCCTGAACGTTGTTTGCGGTGTCGGCCGCGTGCCGATGTCTTCGGCGGTCAAAGGCTCATGGCCCTTCATCGCCGCCTATCTGGTGCTCCTCGCACTCTTTGTCGTGTTCCCGAGCATCATCACAGTTCCGATGAAATGGTTCATCGGTTGAGAAGGGAGGAATTCTCAATGAAAAATCACTTGAAACAGATTGGTCTGGCAACGCTCGTTACCCTCGGCATGGCAACATCATCACTGGCGGAAGTCACGCTGAAGTTTGCCCATGCCGCACCGGAAACCGATCTGCAGCAGGATCTCGCCAAATACTTCCAGAAGGAAGTCGACGCGCGGACCAACGGCGAAGTCAAAGTCCAGATCTTTCCGCAGGGCCAGCTTGGAAACGATGCGACAATGATCGACGGCGCTCGTGCCGGCATCATCGACGTCGTCATGGTTGGCCTCAACAACTTCTCGGGACTGATGCCTGAATCGGCTGCCTTCACGCTTCCCTTCATGTTCCCGACCCGTGAAACGGCCTATTCGGTTCTGGACGGCGAGGTTGGCCAGAGTGTCGCCGCCAAATTCGAGGATCATGGCCTGAAAGGGCTTGGTTTCCCGGAAAACGGCTATCGCAACATGACCAACAACAACGGCCCGATCCGCACACCGGACGACGTCAAGGGTCTGCGCATGCGCGTAAACAATTCCAAGGCTCTCAACGACATGTTCGCAGCTCTGGATGCCAATCCGCAGCAGATACCGGTGGCAGAGCTTTACACGGCTCTTGAAACCGGCGTTGTCGACAGCCAGGACCATCCGATCGGTGTCACGCTGTCCTTCAAGTTCTTTGAAGTTCAGGACTACCTGAGCATGACTCAGCATGCCTATTCGCCATTGGCTGTTTCAATGAACCTCAACAAGTTCAACAGCCTTACAGAAGAGCAGCAGAAAATCGTGCTTGATGTCGCAGCCGAGGCCGTTGCCATGCAGCGCGAACTGAGCATTGCCAAGGAAGATGAAATGATTACCGCGCTTGAAGAAGCCGGCATGAAGGTCAACCGTGATGTCGATGGCGCAGCGTTTCAGGAAAAGGTAAAGCCGGTCTGGGATGCCTTCATCTCGCAGAATGGCGATACCCTCGTGAACGCCATTCTCGAAGCTTCGAAACAGTAAGCAGCTTCAGGCGCTGGATCCTCCAACGCTCAATTGCGGCCCGATCTCCAGCCGGATCGGGCCGTTTTGCTGATCTCCTTCCCCGCGGAGCAAGGAGACAATGACCTCACCGGTCTTTCGTCCGATTTCGACCGGATGCGGATCGATGGTCGTCAGGGTCGGGACGCAGATCGATGAAATATCATAGGCACCGAAGCCCGCAATCGCGATATCTTCGGGCACTTTGACGCCCTTGCGCATGCATTCGGTGAGCGCACCGAATGCCGACAGATCCGATACGCAAATAACCGCTTCGGTGTCCGGAAAGTCCGTCAGCAGCCGGGACATGGCATCGGCGCCTTCACGCATCGAAATCGGCGGTTCACCTGCTCCGATCAAACGATCATGGGAAAGCCCCTGCCCGGACATGGCATCAATGAAACCGCGCCTGCGGTCCGCGCCGCGAGTGTCACCGTCGGTGTCTCCGCCAATGAAGGCAATGCGCTTGCGGCCGGTTTTGACGAGATGCCCGACAAGGTCCTGCATGGTTGCCGCATTTGAAAATCCTACAACATGTCCGATCGGCTCTTCAGGCAGATCCCAGGTCTCAATGACGGGTATATTTGCACGCTCCAGCAACTGACGCGTTCGCTCGGTATGACGGCCACCGGTCAACACAATCGCTTCCGGGCGGCGTCTCAAGAACTGTTCGACAATCCGCTCCTCTTCCTGGATGTCATAGTTGGAGTAACCAAGAAGCACCTGCAGATCCGAGTCCTTCAGGACTTCAGAAAGCGAGCCAACAGTGTCGGCGAAGTTGGCGTTGTTGATCGAAGGAATAGCCACGGCGACGAACCCCGTGCGCTGCGAGCGGAATGTGGCTGCGTTGCTGTCGAACACATATCCGAGGTCTTCAGCAATCTTCAGTATGCGCTTGCGTGTTTCTTCTCCAACCGAAGCATGCTGCTTGAAGGCCCGGCTCACGGTCATGACCGACACACCTGCCCGATGGGCCACATCCTTCATCGTTACAGTTCGCTGCATTCGTCCCCCGCCTTCAAGTTCAACCTATAGATACGCAAAATGGGCCCGTTACTGCAATCGCAGCAACAGACCCAATCGAGAATGGGAACCGGTCCTGGTGCCTCCACGTTCGAAAACGGGAGAAATCTATCCGGCGTATGCGTTCGCTTCCGTAACGTGGTGATGGATTCGGCCCTCAAAGAACTCAGAGACAATCTCACCGGTCACCTCGCGGGACCTGTGCCGTGCGTCGCTTTCAAGTGCTCCCGCCATGACCTTCCTGTCAGGATAGGAGATCGCCAGAATCAATGGAAACTCCGGTGCGCCCTC
The DNA here is from genome assembly GCA_039195965.1 of Pseudomonadota bacterium. GTDB lineage: Bacteria > Pseudomonadota > Alphaproteobacteria > Rhizobiales > Stappiaceae > Roseibium. The sequence goes on along the minus strand of JBCCVB010000014.1, from coordinate 62,503 downwards.
ATCACGCTCTTCGCCAAACATGACACGGACATCGCTGTTTCCCGGAAACTGTGTCCACAAGGGAACCAGCCGTTCCTTCACTGCTGCGCGAAAGTCTTCCGTCTTGCCGGGTTTGACGCTGCCTTCAAACAGCGCGAATCGGGTGATCATTTGAATTGCTCCTTGTCTGGTCCCTTGAAAAACTCCATGAGCGCTGCCTGATCCTCGCCACCGAGACCGGCCGCTGTCAGCATTCGGTGCACTTCGGCACACAGAGACGTCAGCGGCATTGCTGTGTGCGTGCGTCGAGCCAGATCCTGCGCACCGTTCAGATCCTTGACCATATTGTCGATCCGGCCTGTCCGGCGATAATCGCGCTCCACGAAACGCGGCATGTATTCCTGCAGGATTGCGCTGTCCGCGCGCCCACCCTTGAGCGCCTGGGGTATTTTTGCAGCATCAACTCCGGCATCCAGCGCAAGCTGGGTCGCCTCCGCCACGGCAAGAAAGCCCAGACCGCACAGAACCTGATTGATCAGCTTGGTCGTTTGACCGGCCCCAACCGGCCCCATATGCGTGTAGTTTGAACTGACATGCTTCAGAACCTTATGCGCAGCAGCGACATCTTCCGGCGACCCGCCTGCCATAAGAGTAAGTTCACCAATCAGGGCTTTGGGAGCGCCACCGGAAAGAGGGCTGTCGACCCAGCGCAGGCCTGCCGCTTCGGCTTTGCCTGCCAGCTCTTTGGTTGCCTCGGGATCAATCGAAGACATGTCGATGATGAGCGTTCCGGGCCTTGCACCTTGGGCCACACCGTTTTCGCCGAAGACAGCAAGATCAACGATGCGGGGAGAATTAAGGCTTGTGATGACATAGTCCGCCTGCCCTGCGGCTTCGGCTGCAGACGCAGCTGCCACGGCGCCCTTTTGCACCAATGCGGCAACCTTCTCGGTATCAAGATCGAAGACCGTGAGCCTGTTTCCTGTTTCCGCAAGACGCGTGCCGATGGCACCGCCCATGGCCCCGGCTCCAATCAAAGCTACTTTTTCACTCATTGCGTTTTCCCTAGAATTCCATGGAGCAATTCAGCGACCACCTCATCGGGCGTCTGATCGATCGACGCCTTGACCGACAGTTCGTCCGGCCCGGGCGGCTCCAGTGTTTTGAGCTGGCTATCCAGTAGAGCAAGAGGCATGAAGTGCCCTTCCCTCAGCTTCATTCGATCACTCAGGACTTCCCGCGTTCCTTCAAGATAAAGGAATGTGACCGGACCTCCGGCCCTTTGCGTGATGCGTTCCCGGTAAGCCCGCTTGAGCGCGGAACAGGCCACCACAATCGGCTCCTTCGCGTCTCGTAAACGCATGCCGACCCTGTCGAGCCAGGGCTCGCGATCGGTGTCGCTGAGAGGTTCGCCGCGGCTCATCTTGGCGATGTTTTCTTCCGGATGCAGATCGTCTCCATCAAAGAAGTTTCCACCAATCGCTCTTGCAAATCCCTGACCGATCTTGCTCTTTCCACAACCGCTCACCCCCATGACGACAAAGGCGGACATCACAGACACGCCGAAATGCCGCCATCGACGAACACGGTCGTGCCGTTGACGAAGGATGACGCTTCAGAAGAGAGGAAAATGCACGTTCCCACAAGCTCTTCCACCTTGCCCCAGCGTCCGGCGGGCGTGCGATTGGCGAGCCAGTCGCTGAATGCCGGATCGTTGACCAGGGCCGCATTCAGCGGCGTATCGAAATAGCCCGGTGCAAGGCCGTTACACTGAAGTCCGTGCTTCGCCCAGTCCGTCGCCATGCCTTTGGTCAGGTTCGCGACCGCTCCTTTGGTCGCCGTGTATGGAGCAATGCCCGGGCGTGCGAGGGCGGTTTGAACCGAACAGATATTGACGATTTTTCCGGCGCCCCGCCCGATCATGTGGCGCGCGACGGCCTGTCCGACATGAAACACGGAGGCGATATTGGTCTGCAGCAGGCGTTCGAAGGCGTCCGCCGGGAAGTCTTCAAGCGGCGTACGGTGCTGCATGCCGGCATTGTTCACCAATATGTCAATCGGACCGGTTTCAGTTTCGAACCCGTCAATTGCAGCCCTCACCCCATCGTGGTCGGTGACGTCGAAGGACAGTTCGTGGACGGTATGACCTTCCGACCTCAGAAGTTCTCCGGCTTCACGGAGTTTAGCTTGGTCGCGGCCGTTTAAAATCAATTCCGCACCGGCCTGAGCCAGGCCGCGCGCAAGTGCAAAACCGATCCCTTGGGATGAACCGGTGATCAATGCCCGTTTGCCGGACAAGTCGAACAGAGCCAGGCTCATTTGCTTTCCTTTTTCATGAAACGATTGACACTTTCTTTTGTTATGTTATCGATAACATTCATTGTCAACCCATGGAGAGATCAAAATGACCAAACCCGACATTCTCCAGGTCGGCCCTTATCCGGACTGGGACCAGGTCCCGCTGGAGCAAAGTTTCACCATGCATAAATATTTCGAGGCCTCCGACTCGGAAGACTATCTGAAATCGGTTGGCGAGCGTATCCGCGGGATTGCGACGCGTGGCGAACTTGGAGCCAGCCGCGCAATGATCGAGGCCTGCCCCAACCTGGAAGTTATCTCGGTTTATGGTGTCGGTTTCGACGCAGTTGATCTTGATGCCTGCCGAGAACACGGCATCCGGGTCACGAACACTCCGGATGTGCTGACCAACGATGTTGCCGATCTCGGCGTTGCGATGATGCTTGCCCAGTCGCGCGGCGTACTCGGCGCTGAAACCTGGGTCCGGGACGGTAGCTGGCAGTCGCGAGGACTATACCCGCTCAAGCGCAGGATCTGGGGCAGGAAAGCCGGCGTACTTGGCCTTGGCCGCATCGGTTATGAAGTCGCCAAGCGTCTTGCCGGCTTTGACCTGGATATTGCCTATTCAGACATCGCAGCGAAGGACTATGCACCGGATTGGACCTTCATTGCAGATCCTGTCGAACTGGCCCGGCATTCCGACTTCCTGTTTGTGACGCTTGCCGCATCTGCCGAGACCCGCCACATCGTCAGCAAGCAGGTGATTGAGGCTGTCGGTCCTGAAGGCATGATCATCAATATCAGCCGGGCTTCCAACATTGATGAGACAGCTCTGCTGGAGGCACTTGAAAGTGGCTTGCTAGGTTCCGCCGCACTTGATGTTTTCGAAGGTGAGCCGGCACTGAACCCCAGATTTCTGGAACTCGACAACGTGCTGCTCCAGCCGCATCATGCGTCGGGCACCGTTGAAACAAGAAAGGCAATGGGACAGCTCGTGCGTGACAACCTCAGCGCCCATTTTGCAGGCAAGGACCTGCTCACTCCGGTACTTTGAGGCTGACATGAAATCAATCGTCATTCATGCCGCCAAAGACCTGCGCATCGAGGACCGTGAGGAAGACCAACCGGGGCCTGGCGAGGTTCAGATCAAGTTGTCTGCCGGCGGCATTTGCGGCTCCGACCTGCATTACTACAATCATGGCGGTTTCGGCCCGGTTCGTCTGAAGGAACCGATGATCCTCGGGCACGAAGTTTCGGGGAAAATCACAGCGCTTGGCGACGGTGTCTCGGGCCTCGCTCTCGGACAGCTTGTTGCCGTGTCACCATCGCGACCTTGCAGTTCCTGCCGGTTCTGCAACGAGGGCATGCACAACCAGTGTCTCAATATGCGTTTTTACGGCAGTGCGATGCCCTTTCCGCACATACAAGGTGCATTCCGCCAGGTTCTTGTTGCCGATGCGGTTCAATGCGCTCCAGCTGACGGACTTTCGCCAGGTGAAGCTGCCATGGCCGAACCGCTGTCGGTCTGCCTGCACGCGACCCGCAAAGCCGGCGATATGATGGGAAAATCGGTTCTGGTGACCGGCTGCGGTCCTATCGGAATCTTGTGTATTCTGGCAGCACGCAGAGCCGGCGCAGACCTGATCGTTGCCACTGACCTGAGTGACTACACGCTTGCCAAGGCCCGGGAGGCCGGAGCTGATCTGACGCTCAATATGGCAGAAAACCCGAACGGCCTGGACAGATTCACCCCGGAAAAAGGCACATTCGATGTGCTTTACGAGTGCTCCGGTGCGGCACCAGCGCTTTCAGCGGGGATTGCAGCGATGCGGCCGGGAGGCACCATCCTTCAGCTCGGACTTGGTGGAGACATGTCCCTGCCGATGATGGCAATCACGTCGAAGGAATTGTCACTGAAAGGGTCTTTCCGGTTTCACGAAGAGTTCTTCACAGCGGTCAGCCTGATGCAGAAGGGCCTGATCAACGTCAAGCCGTTCATCACGCAGACTTTCCCGTTGGAAGATGCCGTTGCCGCCTTCGACATTGCCGGCGACCGCAACCAAGCAGTCAAGGCACAAATCAGTTTTGCCTGAGCGCCAGCCACTTGAAATAGGCGGAGTGGTCCAGCTCTCCGCCTTCGTGGTTCTCGACCAGATCCCGAAACCCGCCCTGAACGCATTCGGCAAGTGGCAACTCCAGACCGCCGGCCTCCGCCAGCCGCATAGCATTGTCGATGTCCTTCAGCTGCGCAACCGACCTGCCACCCGGGACGAAGTCACCTGAGACCATCCGCTTGCCATGAAGCTCAAGGATCCGGCTGTCCGCAAACCCACCCTTCAGGGCGTTTCTTAGCAGAGCGATATCGCAACCACCGGCTTGTCCCAGACGAAGCCCCTCAGCGACTGCGCCGATCGTTGCGGCAACAATCAACTGGTTGGCAAGTTTGGCAACCTGTCCTGCCCCGGTGTCTCCCAGTAATGTCGGTCGCCCAAGCGCGGAGAAGACCGGCTTGGCTCTTTCGAAGTCCTGCCGCGGACCTCCGACAAATATGCTCAGCGTCCCGGCTTCCGCTCCAACAACGCCGCCCGATACCGGCGCGTCAAGAAACGCGTGACCGTGTTCATCCGCCAGCGCCGCCAGTTTACGGTCCGTGTCCGGGTCAACCGATCCCATATCGATGAACAGCGCCCCTGGATCTGCAGCCTCCAGACAGCCCTGTGCAGCCAGAACCTCATAGGTGACCGGGCCATCCAGCAGCATGGAAATAACGATCTCTGCCCCCCTCACCGCGTCTTGAGGCCTGTTCGCTACCTGCGCAATATCGGCCAGAGCTTTAGACTTCGCTTCAGTCCTGTTCCAGATGCACAGATCGTGGCCTGCCCCGGCAAGGCGGCGCGCCATCGGCGCTCCCATCAATCCGGTTCCTAGAAATGCAATCTTCATGCTTCAGCTCCAATCGCCCGCAACGCAGCTTTGGCGACGTCCCGGTCCTGATCGCCGGTTCCGGACCCGACCCCGATGCCGCCGACGAGGCTCCCTTCCACAATGATCGGAAACCCACCCGGCAGTCCGGTGACTTTTCCGTTTGTTGCCAGTCCGATCAAAGGCCGAACCTCTTCCGGAATATTCAGGCTTTCAGCACCGATAGAGGCAGCCGTCAGAGCTTTGGCCAAGGCACTCTTTCTGCTCAGGAATTTCGCCCCTGTCATCCGGATTTCAGCAAGCAGCTCCCCGCTCGCATCAACAATGACGATGCATTGCGGCTGCGCCATCTCTTCGGCCTTCTCGATGGCTGCAATCAGCATCGCCATTGCGCCGCGATGGGTCAGACTTTTCGTTTCTTGAAGAAAGGTCATGGTCAGACTTTCAAGGCTATTTATGTTATCGATAACATATCTTATGCCGCACCTTTCGACAAGGCGCTTGGGATGTGTTGGTTTTGTCTGTTTCGTGAAAGCCGCCGTTCGTCGAAGCGCACTGCATCCCCGGCCCAGGTGAAACACAGGCGTCAGTCACAATGCAGCTTTGGGCGACAGATAGCGTGCGGCATTTTATTCTTCCGTGATAAACACCTGCATTATCTGCTGTGTATGATCGTTGGCGCCGAGGCCAATTTTGTGCGAACCTGCCTTCCAACCAGGAGTTAAATGTCATGTTTGATCGGCAAGGTTCGGGAGCAATGCTCTGGTCGGTGACCCTTGTTGTCGCCGCTATCGTTTTCAGCTTTGCACTTGCCTGCGCAATGCCATTTGCCGCAATCGGCGCACTTGCCGTGCTGGTCCTTCCCATCAGAGAAGCGTTTGTAACTGCCATCCTCGGATGGCTGGCCAACCAGGTTATCGGTTTTGGCTTTCTTGCCTACCCAACAGACCCGGCCACACTCGCATGGGGTTTTGCGCTCGGTCTTTCTGCCATCGCTTCGGTGGCGACCGCGCAGGCTGGCGATAAATTGCTCAGCCGATGGCCATTCTCAGTCCGTGCGGTGTTTGCATTCGGGGCTGCACTGTTTGCGCAACAGGCAGTCGTCTTTGCTGCAAGCTGGCCCCTGCCTTCTCATCCGTCCGCTTTTTCTCTACCCGTGATCTGGGAGATTGCTTGGACCAACGCGCTCGCGTGCGGAACGCTTGGCGCTTTTTATGGCCTGGGTTCATTGGCCGGCCTTGGAATGTCGACACGTCGCATTCCCGGATAAAACAGCATGCCTAAAAGCAGGCAAGGCACCACCCTTAGAGGCGGTGCCTTTCCAAGCTCGTGGCTGGCCTAAGCAGTTGCACCCAGCGCTTTGATGTGGTCCGGCAGTCTTTCATTGCTGCCATACATGAAGTGATTCTTCATGTTTTCCGAATAGCGGCTGGCGTCCGTTTGAAGACCAACGGCTTCAGCGACCTCGCGGATGTGCATTGGAGAAGCGCCGCAACACACGCCCAGATAGTTTATACCGAGGTCGTAAGCCTCCCTGGCAAACGATCCGACCTCATAACGGTTGCAGAAGAGTGGATCGAGTGCGGTCGGGAAAGTCCGGCCGTGTGGCGCGGGACAGGTGCACCCATGCGTGTCGGACAGGTTGAAGAAAGTCGGTTCCTGCTCCGTCGTCCGATAGGGGATCGGCAGAGCGCCGACATGACAGGAAACAGCTGCGCGAATTTTCTTCAGCCAGGGCATCATCGTCTGCGGACCGCGAAAACAATTTAGGCCAACCACGTCAGCTCCGGCCTCTTCCAGCTTCTGACAGGTTTCGACAATGCCCTCACCGTCCATCATCTCATTGGCGGCCATCGGCGCAAGCGTCAGAACGACCGGCAGGCCAGAGGCTCTCGCAATTTCAAGCGCCGCAAGAGCCTCTCCGGCATAATAGAAGGTTTCGCCGACGATAATGTCTGCCTTTTCCTCTACTGCCCAACCAATCATCTCCTCGAACATCCCGCGGACTTCATTCTGGCGGCCCTTGTCTGCCGGATCCCAGATGTTGGTGTTGGAGATGTTACCCGCCATCAGGTTGCCCGGCTTGGCGTCCGCGACCTTGCGGGCAATCTGCAGGGCCGCGCGATTAAGTGGCTCCAGCAAGTCTTCCTTGCCGATAACCCGCATTTTCTCTCGGTGACCGTTATAGGTGAACGCTTCGACGACGTCGGAGCCTGCTCGCTGAAAATCGTGATGCAGGTTTTCCAACGCTTCGGGATGTTCGAGCGCCACCTCCGGAACGAACTCGCCCGCGGTGAGATAACCGCGCCGTTCGAGTTCAAACAGAAAACCCTCGGCGCAGATGACGGGACCGGCATCGAGACGTTTGATGAAGTCAGATTGAGGCATTGCAAAAGTCCTTCTCAAGGGGGATCGTTGAGCTGCTCCGGCACCTGGTATTAGCCTTTGACCGAACAGCAGAGATTTTCAGAAAAAGCAGAGATTCCGGCAGTCTCTCGAACGCGCGAACGCCCGATCTTCTGTCGGTTTCGTGTCGGAAAACCGCTTGCCTAGTTTGGTTTCTGGCGTGAGCGTCTGCGCCGTGCAGGAAGGGGCTGATAGATTGAAGCTTCAGCCAACAGGTCACGGAACACCGACAGTGCGGGTCCGTCGGAAGCGCAATCACTTGAGCGATCAAGGGCCGCAAGCGCCGCCTGGGATGGATTGGCTTCCCCTGGAAGGGACGACAACCAGATAAAGAATCCTAGACGACCGAGTTTGTCTGGGTCGTTCGAATTCGATTGCAGCGAGATGAGTTGTTCTAAAATCTTGTCCAGCAACATGGCGCCCTCCGCGCTATGGCGGGGCGTTCAAAGGACATCGATCTGTCACCGCAAAAATACGGCTCTGCCATCTTCGTCTCCTTGCCAGGGCACCCCGCCTGGATTGAGTTTCGTTGAGATGGCAGGTCTCCTGACTTGCGGGTCCGTGTGCTTTCGTTGCCTTCCCAGGTAAACCCAGTGGCCTTTGCCGAAAGAACTCGCCGCCTACAGTTGCGGGGGCAGTCGTGGAATTGCCGGATGATCCGGCGCACCACGTTCCCATTTTAATTCCGGGCCAATGAATGAACCGGAAACCATCTGAATTGGAAAAGATCGTAAATGAGATTGAAAGTCAACCAGTGAACTTCCGTCTCCCTCCCCCGACTTTATCGAAACCGGGTGTCTGTTTTGAAACAGGAATTGTCGGAAGTAGTTCAGAACCTGGTCGCTGCTGAAATACCATGCGCTCGTGAGGTGCCGCTGTTTGATTTTCAAACAACGGAGAATTGGGAAGCCGGTGAGACTCCGGCACTGCCCCCGCAACGGTAACGAAGGTAAGGTTCGGCAAACAACCACTGGGATGAGGATCCCGGGAAGGTGTCGAGACCAGGTAAAGCCCCTTCCAAGTCCGGAAACCAGCCTCGCAGCAATGTCAAACCGCGGGTGGCGGTGGGGGCAAGATCTTCGGACGTGATCCTCGCGCCTCCGAACGGTTCTCCCCTGTTGTCTGCCCAAGCAATGCCGCGGGGCGCGGCAGGAGAGCCAGAAGTGAATACAATTCAATCCCTATTGGCGCGTCGGGTTCCGGGATACTCGCTGGAACAAGCCTTCTACACTGACCCGGATGTCTTTCAGTCTGACCTGGACACCATTTTTTATAGAGACTGGCTGTTTGCCATACCCGCTTGCGAGTTGGAAAAGGTCGGCAGTTATGTCACCCACTCAGTGGGCGCATATCGAGTTGTTATCGTGCGCGGTGCAGACAATCAAATCCGAGCTTTTCATAACACCTGCCGCCATCGTGGTTCTGTGATCTGCAAATCCGATAAGGGACATGTACCCAAGCTGGTATGCCCTTATCATCAGTGGACCTATGAGCTGGATGGTTCGTTGCTATGGGCGCGCGACATGGGGTCGGATTTTGATCCAAGCCTGCATGGATTAAGAACCGTGCATTGCCGGGTATTGGCCGGCCTGGTCTACATCTGCCTTGCGAACGAGGCACCTGACTTTGAGACATTTGCCAATGTTGCCCGCCCCTATCTGGAACCACACGATCTGGACAACGCCAAAGTAGCCTTTGAAAGCAGCATTGTTGAAAAGGGCAACTGGAAGCTGGTCTGGGAGAACAACCGCGAATGTTATCATTGTGGCGGCAATCACCCTGCTTTGTGCCGCACCTTTCCGGATGATCCGGCGATTACCGGCATCGAAGAAGGTGAAACCCCGCCCGTTATGCAAGCTCATTTCGACCGGTGCGAACAAGCAGGTTTGCCTTCGCGGTTCTATCTAAACGGTGATGGGCAATATCGTCTTGCGCGGATGCCACTTAAAGAAGGGGCAGAAAGCTACACTTTGGACGGCAAATCCGCCGTGCGCCGCTGGTTGGGGCGCTCACCGTTTGCGGACGCCGGATCACTTTTGAAGTTCCACTATCCCACCACCTGGAATCACTTTCTGGCAGATCACTCCATCGTCTTCCGAGTGACCCCGATTAGCCCGACCGAGACCGAAGTGGTGACGAAATGGCTGGTGAACAAGAATGCGGTCGAGGGAGTGGACTACGACGTCAAACGTTTGTCGGAGGTCTGGGTGGCCACCAATGACGAGGACCGCCGGGTGGTGGAGGACAACCAAGATGGCATCAATAGTCCCGCTTATGCTCCAGGACCTTTGTCGGTGGTGCAGGAATCTGGTGTTTTGCAATTTGCCAATTGGTACTGCGAAACGCTGAGGGATCGCCTTTCTCCCGTTGTTGTGGCGGCGGAGTGATCGCGGTGCAGGAATTATCTCATGCAAAATGGCAGGATACCGAAATGCTCGAGTGCGTCTCGGTCGTTCCAGAGATGCCCAATACAGCCAGTTTCTCGTTCCGCGCGCCCTCAGGTGCGCTGTTCGCTTATCTTCCAGGCCAGTTTCTGACGCTGGAAATTCCAGCTCCCGAGCAGCCGGGTGGCGTGGTACATCGTACCTACACCATCTCGTCTTCCCCTTCGCGACCTCGGTCAATCACGATCACAGCGAAAGCACAATCGGATAGCATCGGCACGCGCTGGATGCTGGACAATCTGAAACCCGGCATGCGGTTCAAGGCGATAGGCCCTGCCGGGTTGTTCACGAACGCCGAGAGCGCTGCGCAAAAGTACCTCTTCATTTCCGCTGGATCGGGTATCACACCGATGATGTCGATGACGACGTGCATGTGGGATGAAGGGCGTGATCTGGATATCGTCTTCATCAACTGCGCGAAGCGCCCGTCGGAAATCATCTTCCGCCAAAGGCTTGAGCAGATGGCAAGCCGGACACCGGGCCTTAATCTCAAATTTGTGGTTGAAGAACCTGACGATTACCGTCCCTGGACCGGTTACCAGGGTCAGTTCAACCAGTTGATGTTGGGTCTGATGGCTCCGGACTACCTGGATCGAGAGGTGTATTGCTGTGGTCCAGAGCCGTTTATGCAGGCTGTTCGCGATGCATTGTCGGGGCTGGGTTTCGACATGGACCGCTATCATCAGGAGAGCTTTGGCGCTCCGGTCGAAACTGCGGCGGATCAGCCGGAACTAAATGACGTTGTTCCGGATGATGACAGCAAGGCGGAAATCCACTTCGCGAACTCAGGTGTTACCGCAAAGGTGTCCGAAACCGATACGATCCTGGCCGCCGCGCGGTCTGCCGGCCTGAATATCCCCTCAGGCTGCACCTTTGGTGTTTGCGGAACCTGCAAGGTCAAGAAGACATCCGGTGAGGTCCATATGGTTCACAACGGCGGAATTTCGGAAGATGATATAGAAGCAGGCTACATTCTGGCCTGCTGCTCAAATCCGATCGGCAAGGTTGAACTCGAGGTTTGACACCGAGGGGGACGCGCAGATCATGCTCTTCCCCTGCTGGGCTCCGGTTGAGTTCTACTTTCAATGGATTGGGTTGATGAACAAACCCTGTCGAGGATACCGGTTGTCGGTTTCCATTCCGCCGCTGTTGCAACTCTGCGTCACGTTCCATTTGACACGGCCGATTTGCTGAATGCGTCGGCGTCTCAGCCTCGCGAGTATCGGGCCAATCGATTTGACGCCTGGTTGATGAGCGTTCACATGGATGAAAGGAAGGGTGGCACCTTCTCTAATTGGATGATGCGCTCTCATCCGCCGACTGAGCTCCGTCACGACGAACTGAAAAACGTCGCGAATTGATGTCTGAAAAGCCGAACAGACTTTATCCGAGGGTGTCAAAGTCGATGCGCGACGTTCTTCTTGCAGCATCCAAACAGACTGATCCGCCTATCAATTCTGAGATTGTTGCAAGATAACGTAGCTCGCTGCTGTTGGAAGAAGTCAGCGGCATTAAATGATTGTTGGATCGTACGAAACACGACCACCTTTGCGACAGGCTCTTTCTCTGCCATTTGTGATTGGAGTTTCCTGTTACACTTTCCTTGGTTGGGAAAAGACAGAAACAGATGAAATCTTTGAGGCACACGTGATCGCCCCCCAGCAAGTTAGCTGACCTTAATGTCAACAATCTTGCGGCCATCCATTGTGCAACGCGCTTGAATTATCTTGGAGTCGTCTTTGATTTTATAATCAACACTTACGCTTTTCCGATGCCCGCCAATTGCCCTCGAATAATAAATTCTCTCAATAGGCTTAAAAATACTCTTTCGGGCCATTTCATTGCAAATTTGTATCGCAAGGTCTTCCGAAATTACTTCGTCTTCCTTTTTCTTCCTTTCTTCCCGCTCATATTCCTTTAGTGAAGCTCTTTGCGCCTTGAGAAGAGCAAGACACTGCGAATATTCAGGTGTTCCTATCGTGAATTCTCCGGCACAAATCCGTTCGACCTCGCTTGGCATCGGTGCCGATGGTGGACCGTCCGACACACATCCCGTGAGAACAATCGCGGTGATTATGCTGAGTCTTTTCAAAGGTCGCTCCTGCTGTTCTTCATCGGTAGCCAAATTAGCAAGGGCTTGCGGCGCCCTCTCTCAAAGGCCGACTTAAAGTTGCAACTACATAACCATACTTCTCGTACAATTTACGCAAAGACATTTTTGGACCGACAGGAACTTTTTGAAGCGCTTTCAGTTCCTTTTATGGCATTGCCAACTCGCTTTGATCAGATTGCGGGGCGCTCTGTTTGACAGAATTCAGGTCTTCAATATCCGCCGTGCTCAACCCGAAGCGATGATAAGCCCATACAGCATAGGCGATGACTGATCGTGGAAAGCGAAAGCCTTTCAGGCTCGCAAAATCAATTGGAAGGCGACAATGACGATGAGGCCATTGCGCCTTCCGGTTTTTGCAGTGGATACGACTTCACCAAGCCGCCGATTGATTGTGAACGGCGATTGGAAAGACTCGCCGGCCGGCGAGCCAGATCACGACCCGTATCGTTGAAGAACCTATTGAAGGTCTTCTTTTGCCTGCGAAAAGGCCTCCTTGCAGTCGGGCTGCAGCTTATCCATGCTTTTGGTCAGACACTGGGCGATACGCCCCCCACCAACAGGAACGCCGTCGCAATACTCATCGATATCCGCATGGCACTGCTCGACTACGTAGTTGACGGTATTCAGGATAATCGACAACTGCAGCAGGCCTGCCTCGAAGGCGATTTCACATTGCTCGGAGAGCTTGTCGTTATGCGCCATTAGGCAGGCTGCAATTCTGCCCCTGCTTGGTGTTACGCTGTCACAGTATTGAGCCAGCTCCTGCTTGCACTCTGCACCAATAACTTCAGCAACAGACTGCTGAGCGGAGACCGGTGCAATCGGCAGCAAAAACACCAGAGAAAACAGCGACAACTGGGCTGAAAACCTAAGAATATTTATGGTCACATGAGACCCTTTCACATTTCAAAATTAAAACGGTCATCGGGGCTAGGTTCCCCAAATTCGCGGTTGAACACACCGGAGACAGGCCCACAGGGGCTCCGATCAACAACTCGGCATGATGAACTTAAGAACCAGTGCAGTAATACCAGTAGCCCTCGGTCAATGCAGAGTTGGTCCAGGTCCAGCACAGCGAGGGATCCGGCGGAGGAGGTGGGGTGTTGGCTGCGACAACTATGATCGCGCCCATCGTCACGCCAAACGCAACAGTCCCCCAACGAGCCCCTCTCCAACCATATGGGCGCGTCCTGACGTTGACATGGACATTCACGTTTTGGTTGCGGTTGACGTTGATGTTCGTGTTCTTATTGCGGTTAATGTCGGTATTACGATTTACATTGGTGTTGCGGTTAATGTTGGTGTTGCGGTTAATGTTGGTGTTGCGGTTCACATCGTGACCACCAACTCTCGCCCCTCGGCTACGAGCGCTACCGCCCCCGCGCCTTTGGGCCAACTGCATGTAATCCGTTTTCGATGATAATGCTGGCGATTTACTCCGGCTACTTCCAGCTGAAAAATCGGAAGCCAAATCATGGGCACTGCCAGGGCTAGCAGCTGATCCTATTAGCAATCCGGTCGTCAGAACGGAGATCAAACACAACCTAATAGACATTCAGTTTTTCCTTTGTTTTAAGAGTAATAGTCTTGTCAAAATCCTGTCGCACGATCGTCGATCTTCCCATAGAAACCCTTCGATTCATATGACACAAGCGCTCCGGACGGGATCCTCCTTTAGCCCCAAAAAACATGAGGCCCGCTCGTTGTCCCCTGGTACAAAGTCCACGTTCTGACGCTGTCTGGGTGTCAGAATGGGATACTCATGCGCATTTTCCCGCCAAGGCCCCTTTGGTTCTCCGTCATATTGCCGAAAGCGGAGATGTCGAAGGATGCGCCGCTTTTCGACATGATGGTTACACCAGCCTTCACATCGAATTGCGTTGTATCGATCTTCGTCTCCCAGTCGAACGGCGCCACCGAAGCTGGGGAATCAACAAAGCGGGCCGTAGCATCGAAGGTTGTGTTGCCAAGGAACCGGGTCACCGAAAACACAGCATGGGGCCGGATTTCTGTCCCACCCGATGTCAGGACACTCCCTGTGACCTCAATCGCGGGCCGAAGGTAGGCGAAGGTTTCACTTGAGGTGTCAATTTCAAGAGCCGAATTCGAGCCGTTCTCCGTATAAGAATCGCCCCCAAAATGGGTAACGCCCAGCCCCAGACGTGGCTTTAAAACCCAACCGCTCTGTTCAAACAGATAACCCGCGCGCAGCTCAGCACCTGTTCTCCATTGATCCTGCTCACCACTGGCAGTTGTTCCTCCAAAAATCCGGGAATTGTCGAAGCTAGAGTTGCTTGCGTAAACAGCCGCACCAAACTCCCAACGCTCGACAAAGCTTTTTGCCGACAGGCCGCCTGAGAAGATGTTGCCGTCGCTCGACGCACCGGCGTCGGTGGTCAGGCTGGTGGAATCGTAGGCAAGCGATGCGCCAATTGCGAAACCATTGTCCAGCAGCATCTGCCCACCGACATTGATCCGCGTCCCGTTTTGCGAGAAACCCGAAGCACCGCTAACGTCATCCCTGTCCAGGCGATTGGCACTGAAGGTCAAGTAACCGCACTGGCCGTTATCAACCCAAATACTACCCTGGTCTACGTTCGGGCAGCTGAAGAGCGTGTCGGCAAAACTTAGAGTATGAGAGAGCCCGGCAATCCCGTTGGCCGTGGCCAACTCCGGCCCCATCATGTTCATCAAACGGGCATAGTCGTCGGTATTGGTTACATCGATCAGCGTCTTGGCAAGGTCTTCATCCAGCTCGCCAGCCCGGTAGAGCCTATCAAAATAGCTCGTCAGACTTTTTTGATTTGTGTTGAGCTTCCGAACCAGTGCGTCATTGACGTAGTCGACGTCATAGCTGAGGTTCAGCCCTGTGGCTGAGGCTGTCTCCAACGTGTAGCGCGCGACGACCGAGGGAATGACCTCAAGTTCTGACACATCCAATCCACCTGCGGCTTCAATGATCTTCAACGTCTGGGTTCCTTTCGGGTGCTCGCTCACCCGCAAGACGTTGACATCCAGGATGCCCTCCAGATTGGCTTGGCCATCAACGGTGAGCATATCAGTCTCGACGCTGGACATGTCGACATCAAAAGCGATCTGGCCCGTGTATTGCTGAAAATCTCCAGTGATCCGTGTTCCGGAAACTCTCTCCGCCTGGCCTACATTAAACTGCCCCCAGTTGCGTAAGCGGGTTACCTCGAGTGAAACGCCAGCGTTCAAAACCCCGCCCGACAGGTTGTCAACTTGGATTGATGATGACGGTTGGGCAATTGAGGAGGACGACAGGGCCTCAGCCGCGCCATCCGAAGCCGCTGCGGATGCAGGCACATTCGTTCCGATGATAGATCCGGTTACTGTGCCCTGGTTGGTTAGCGTCAGCGTTCCTCCACCGACGGATTTAATCGCCACACCACTTAAAGCTTCAATGGTGCCATGGTTGCCCAGCTCGCTATCCTGACTGGAGTTGATATAGACACCAGCCCCACTTAAGTTGCCCTGTGTGCCACCGCCATTGACGACAGCCCCATTGCCAATATCAATGCGCACTTGTCCGGTGCCTGACCCCATATTGTCAGCATGGATGGCATGAGCACCTGCGCCAGCAGTGACAATACTGGTGTTGGCGTTTACCTGCACTTCGACAGTTTCGTCCTTAACGGGATCAACACTCGCGCCGAGTGCACCGCCTGCGAACTGCGCAAAGATACCATGTGCGGTATTGCCACTTGTCTGGATCCCGCCACCTGCTGTTACTTCCACTGCTCCGGCCACGCCATGGCCACCGAAACTTCCGACGTAAGCACTTTCGGTGGTAGAGCTCCTATCAAGCGTGCCCTGCACACCGCCGGCACCCCCGACAGATTGAGCGAAAATACCGATCGAATTGTCGCCGTGTGTGGTGATCGTGCCGCTTGAGTTGACCGTTACGGCACCGCCATTACCGCTTGCACTGCTTGAGCTCGTGCGGACATTTGCGCCGATCTTGTTGTTATCTGCCAGGATCATTGAGCCGGAATAACCGCCCCCGCCTCCAACAGATTGCGCGAAGATGCCGAATGAAGCAGCGTTCAGGCTGCCCGATGTGGCCGGCCCAGTTGTGATGTCGGCTCCCGAGACAACGGTCACATCGCCGCCATTGCCAGACGAGCTTTCGACACCACCAACAAAATTCTTGTGATAGGTAACATCCCCACTCAGCGTTCCAATTCCGCCAAAGTGTGTGCCGCCCCCTCCGCCAACGGATTGCGCAAAGATTCCGGAGGATTGCTCTAACGCGGTGGTGATCGTGCCGCTGTTGTAGGTCACGTTGACGGCGCCACCGCTTCCAGCCACACCACCTTGACCACCAACGGCAAGCGTCACATCTTCAATGGCCGACAGGCCCGTTTTGCTGCCTGTGTTGCCGCCACCTCCGCCGATCGATTGGGCAAACAGGGCAGTACTGCCATAGCCCAAGGTCGAAATCGCGCCAGTATTGACGACAGAGACCTCTCCGCCATCGCCACCGCCGCCTCCATCGCCGCCCAACTGAAGCGCATAGGAGTCGGTGATGCTGGCTGCCTCACCGCCTGAACCACCGCCACCACCGATAGACTGGCTGAAGATTCCGTAGGCGTTCGTGCCTGATGTTGAAATTCGGCCGGTATTGGTTACCGAAGAGGTTTCCCCGTCGCCAGCTGCCCCGCCTACACCGCCGATCGTTAATTGTGCAGAACCAAAATCATCCGCCAGATTTGTAAAGTTATACAGAGATCGCAGATGCTGGGTCGTATCACTCGTGTTGGAACTAATCGTCTGAGACACAAAACTATCGGCATTGCTGGCGGCTCCACCACCGACGCCACCGCCACCACCAACCGACTGGCTGATGATACCGTGGGCGATATCACCGGTCGTTTTGATTGTCGCGGCATTTTGTACAGTCACGGTACCCGCGTTGGCGCCAGTCCCGCCATCGCCGCCAATCTTGAGCGTGAAGGCTCTTGATACGGTTGAACTTTCGTCACTACTGGCTGCTTCGTCAGCCAGCGGATTTGCCAAATCCTGCGAAAAATTGGTCGAAAGCCCGCCGTCGCCGCCATTTCCACCCACGGATTGGGCAAAAATACCATAAGCGCCGCTGCCGCCGGTTGTGATATGACCGCCACCCTGATTGACTACGTCGACAACACCACCAACAGCGCCACTGCCCCCCGTGCCCCCCACAGTAGCATTGAGATTGATCTTTACGCTTGAGCTGTTTGGAGCTGTGCTTAGCTCACCGAAATTGTACACTCCGGTGCCGCCAAACCCACCACTGCCACCGTTGCCGCCGATGGATTGCGCGTAAATCCCGCTGGAGCTGGTGCCTGAGGTTGTGATCAAACTTCCGTTGTTGACGCTGGCTTCGCCGCCCACGCCGCCAGAACCTCCACCACCACCCATCGATACATCGAAGTTCAACGCCAGCGTGCTACCTGACACAAAATTGCTCAAAATATTGTAAGTCATACCTCCTGCTCCGCCCGATCCGCCTACGGATTGCGCGAGGATGCCGCTAGAGTTATCTCCTAAGGTCCTAATATCAGCAACATTTTGCACCAGCGCTTCACCAGCGGTGCCGCCTGCGCCACCAGTTCCACCGAAAGTGAAACTGGCATCAATTTGCTCCGACGCTCCCGCATTGATTGTTCCCGAGATCGCCATACCGCCCGAACCACCGCTGCCCGCGATGGACTGCGCCTGAATTCCCGCGCTATTGAAATCCTGAGTTAAAATCGTAGCGCTGTTGTGGACAAAAGCCCCGGCACTTGTGCCGCCGTGTGCTCCGTTACCACCAAAAACAAAATTGGCGTTGCCAACCGGAACTTCATCATCGAATGCGACATTCATGCCGGTCTCAATCGCAGCGCCGCCCTGACCGCCATTGCCACCAAGGCTCAGGGCATTGATGCCGGGTGCCGCCGGCCCATTGGTTGTTATTGACGAGCCAGCCACGGTGTTGACCCTAGCCTCACCCGCGTACCCGCCGTCGCCGCCACCGCCGCCAACTGCAACTGTTGCATCCCCCTGTGATATGCCGCTGCCGGTAATGGACATACCACCGCGCCCGCCATTACCACCCTGGCTGATGGCAGAAATACCGTCGGACATGAAACCGGCTGTTTCAATCACGCCCCCCGCATTGACCCAAACTTCGCCTGCGTTTCCCCCTTGGCCGCCTTCGCCGCCGATTGAAACGTCACCTGAGCCAAGAGCCATGCCATCGACACTGAAGGTCATCCCGGCATTACCACCGGATCCGGCACCACTCATTGCAAAGATCCCGGGCGATTGCTCGTCGCCTGTAGTGAGAGTTGCCCCGTTCCAGTTCACAGTTACCGCACCGGCGTTCCCGCCTTTGCCACCTGCGCCTCCAACGCTGACACTGGCCGAACCAGAGGAAAGGCCCTGACCAGAGAAAACACCCGAGCCGCTGCCTCCGCCGCCAGCTTGGCTGGTTGCCTGGATGCCCGCCGACATCGGGCCTGCCGTCGAAATTGTGTCCGTAGACGTAATAGAGACAGCACCTGATGTTCCTGCCGCGCCTCCATCTCCGCCTATTCCAATGTTAACGCCATCATCACCCACAGCGCCGATGGAGCCCACAACATGTGCGTTGCCGCCCGAACCACCGATGCTGGAGGCCACCAACGCGCTGGAAACCGCACCCGCCGTGGACACCCCTCCAGAGGAATAGATTGTGACCGCTGCACCGTTGCCGCCCTGGCCGCCGTTTCCGCCGATGGCAAGCCCGACGCTTTCAGTCGTTGAAACCGTTCCAGATATGACCGCCCCAGACTGACCTCCGCTCCCACCAATTGAGGATGCATAAAGCCCCATGGCCCCATCGCCCGACGTCTGGACAAGACCCGCACCGTCAGCGCCATCCGAGGTGCAGGTGGCGTTTGCTTGTTCTTCACTCACGCCCCGGCAGATCTTGACAGCTCCGCCATCACCTGCGCCGCCGCCACTACCCCCCACGCCCAAGGAAACAGCGCCCATCGCTGACGCTGAAGCGCTCACCACCGTGCCGGCCGATCCTCCACCACCTCCAACACTCAGCGCCGAAATGGCCGTGGCGTTGTGCCCGTGGGTTGTGGCCGATCCATAGAGATCGAAGTTCACATCAGCACCTGATCCCCCGGCGCCGCCAGATCCTCCAACCGCAATTGACAAGGTTGGCGAGAAATCCGCCGAAACCGAAATTGCGTGGCCACCGTGCCCGCCACCACCGCCAACACTCATTGCAGCAATGCCGCGTGCGTTGTCGCCTTGGGTTGTGACACTAGAGCCGATCTGGGTTTTCAGTTGTTGGATCTCTCCGCCATCGCCACCCGATCCGCCCTTTCCGGCGATGGCCACTGAAAAGTCAGCCGATAGGGCCAATGTATTTGAGCCATGCCCACCAGAACCGCCAATGCTCTGAACAACAACTCCATCTGCCCCAGCGCCCGACGTGCCAATCGTGCCACCAATTGTCGCGTTCACTTCGCCAGCTATGGCCCCTGAGCCACCATCGCCGCCAATCGCCGTGATGCCCACGGTGGACCCGGCCGAACCACCGCCGCCGCCAATGGATTGCAACAGGATTCCTATTGAATCATCACCGTAGGTCGTAACATCAGATGTGGAATTAAGTATTATGTGGCTGCCCTGTCCTCCGCTGGAACCGGTGCCGCCGATGCTTGCAATACTCCGCGCGCTTCCTCCATCGCCACCCGTGCCGCCGATGGATTGGGCAACCAAACCGCGGCTGCGCGTGCCCGTGGTTGTGATCGCACCAGACGACGTCACACTCAGTGCCCCGCCATTTCCTCCCGAAGAGCCATTTTCGTCGCCAGACAGCGCAACCAGCGCTGTGGTCGACGAGGCCTTCCCTCCGCCTCCGCCTTGGCTCTGAGCAAAAATACCGTCTGAATCGTCGCCGGCGGTTTTAATTCCGTATCCGTCAGACCCGTCGTAGCTCACTGAGACGCCGCCGCCGCCACCTGCGCTTTGGCTGCTCGCACCGTAAGCTATGATACCCGAAGCGTTGCCCGCATCGCCGGCGAAGCCGCCAACAGATTGCGCGAGGATACCGTCCGAAAGCGATCCATCGGTCGAGATTTCACCCGTATAGACTACACTAACGCTGCCACTTGGACCTGAACCGGCACCAGCACCGCCCTTGCCGCTAATCCCGCCGCCCGATCCACCGTTGCCGCCAGCCCCTCCGTAACTGCGGGCAACGATTCCCGGCGCGAGGTGACCGATCATTTCAATCTGAGAGACAACCCCGGAATCCGGAGGACCGATTTCCACCTGCACAGTTCCGCCAACGCCGCCCTTGCCTCCGTCACCGCCGTCGCCGTCCCCCAAATCGCCATCGACCTTTCCGTCGCCGCCGTTCCCGCCGTTGCCCGCGATACTCTCGGCCAGAATACCTGCTCCTGTCTCCCCTGTTTGAGCAATGCTAATTTGCCCGGCACCGTCAGCGGTCGTATTTTGGAGCAAAACTCCGCCACTATTGCCCCCGCTCCCGCCGGCTCCACCATAAGCATCTGCGAACACGGTCGTGTTTTCTCCAAGACCGCCGTTGCCACCTTGACCGGCGTGGGAAAGCACCGCGATGCTGCCGGACGCGGTCAAATTCCCTATGTTTACGACGACATTTCCGCCCGCACCGCCGTCACCGCCGCTATTGCCATGGGCATTGTGACCCACGGCTTTGCCATGCCCGCCTAAACCACCGTTGCCGCCGAAACTACCGACTATCATCCCAGGACCGCCGATGAGATCACTGTCAGTCACAGTCACTGTGACAGCGCCGCCACGCCCCCCGGCGCCACCAGTTCCGCCATATCCATTTCCATGTGAGGTGGAATAGCCTTCACCACCGTCGCCGCCCTTGCCAGCCCAGGAGCCAATACTGATGTTCGTGTCATTTGAGACCACGGACACGCCTGCAATGGTCGCGGACACCGATCCGCCCATCCCCCCGGCTGTGGCATCTAACCCATGTTGATCATGTTTGCCTTCTTGTTCAGGTGGCTTTGGCGCATCACTGCCAAACGTGGACACTTCAATACCAGGCACATTCAGGGCGTTCAGGGTGAAGCCGTTCAGGTCTATACTTAAATCCGCATTGGCCGACAGCTGACCGGTGTCAGGCGTCGCACTCACGTCCATGTTCCAAATCGCCGCGCCATTGGACGGCGGCGCGTCGATGCTCTGGTTTGTTGCGTTCCCAATCGTGAGCGTCACCGTCTGGCTACTGTTCATATCGCTCTTGGTGAAATCTATGAACCCTAGTTCCCCGCTGCACGTCTTCTCAAGACCCTGTGTAGTGCACTCAGCGTGCAAGGGCGTGGAATACAAGACAGCGCTGATGGCAACAATTGACACCGTAGTGAGCCATTGAGCGGAAGGAGACAAAATGTGCCGGCAAATGGGTTGTTGCAAAAAGTCAGATATCGCGGGCGCGGCAAAACGCTCTCTTAAAATCACATTGTGCTTTAGCTCTGTGGAGTCACAGTCAGACGAAGAAAAACGGGTAACCAAATTCATAAACTGGCTCCTTCAGCGCAACCAAAAGAGACTTCCCTCTGTGAAGCTGGTCTGAAGCTTACTCGCGGCATAGGTGCGCTAGATGAGGGCAAAAGGTAGGGTTCGGGAGCGTTGATACGCTGTCCGTGCGGCCAAGAATGCTAAGAACTTGGCATTCTTGATCCTAGTTCGAAAAATTTTGGATCAGATTTTCTACTCTGCGACAAAACACGCAAAACAGTCCAAACAAAAGGTAAATTAAAAAATTAAGTCGATACTCTAATAATGATTAAATACTATTATAGTATCTCAATATATTCGAAGAATTACTTAAAATATTTCAACCTTGATTCTACAAATATATTAATACTATGTACTTTCAATGAAAAAACGCAATCTATAGTAGCCTCTTTCCGTGCCAAAGTGATCCGTTCTGATGGTTAGGCTGTGCTCACAAGCCTCGAACCTAGAGACGCACATCGGGCATGTTTAGAAATGTGAAACTTTCCGACAGAACCCAAACTACTACATCGATGAACTTATTGTACGGGCACTTATAAATAGCGCCCTTTCTACGAAGTGTTCTCAGCCCTGGCAGCATCAATCCAATCAGACAGAGCTTTGGCGTCGGGAATTTCGATGGCACCATACTTCAGTGCGATCAACCCTTCCTGTTCAAGCTTCTTCAGCGCTTTACCCACGGACACCCGGGATGCACCAACTGCGGCCGCCAACTCGGACTGGTTCCAACGCAGAACTCCAGAAACTTCGGATTCCTCAGGCAGATTCTTCAACAACAGCGATGCTGTAAAGGCAGTTAGATTTAACAGGCGGATATCGTCCACAATGCTAAATGCCATATTCAGACGGTCCAACGCCATTGGAAGAATGGCACCAGCGATTTCCGGGCGTCTCTCCATCAATGTCAAAAAATCGGCTTTATTGACGAGGCCAATTGTCGTTTCGCCTGAAGTCACAGCGTTCTGAGTCCTTTTGCGCCCAGTCAGCACCCCTATTATGCCGATGACATGGCCTGCACCCAACACAGCCAGAACGGCTTCTTTGCCATTGGGTTCTATTCGCCCCACTCTGATTGCGCCTGAACGTACAATGATCAGACGATCTCCGTCGTCGCCACTGGAGTGAATCATCTGACCGTCTTGATAGGTGCGACGAAGTTCTACCGCCTCGATTTCAGACTGAACTTCAGGACTGAGCAGATCCATGAACTTAAGGCTTCCATGATCTAATAATCCAGTCATTTGCTCGTATCCTTAGAACGAGCCCATCGAACGCATTTGTTTCAGGAAAAAGAACTCGTCACGCAATTCTGCAGAACTACTAAATGTTGGCGCCATCGTAAAGCTGTTCGTAAGAATCGCATCCTAATTTATGTTTAGATTCAATATGATCAGTGGACAGGTTGCTAAATTTTTTTGTTCTGAAAGATCATTTGGTCATCACGGATCGCAAGTGGTCTTTGATGGAACAGCATTGCCTTGGCAAGGCGAGTGTTCCCGGTCCCGCCGGCAGCGAGGGGAGCCTGTTTATGGAGGCGGTGCTGTAGATCACTCGGACCAAAAGCTCGTGGCACGACCTTCCACCGACATTCGGCAAATGAACTACAGTGTTCAAGCATTTCCGGGAAGGGATCAAATGGACAAGACGTTCTCAACCCAGAGGTGCCAATCAGGCATTCTTGTGGATGTTCATTCGAGTGCTCCGGGAAGGAATGAAGGTTGGTATTTCCAGTCTCCTCGGAAGACCCTGAATGGAAAACCTGTTGAAATCTCACATCCGGGAATTAACCCAAGGCATCGGAATGAGGTTGGCAAACGTCCCCATCCCTGCAATGGTTCTGCGATGTTGGATAATCAGCTTCAACCCGTGATTGGTGCCGCCGTATCTGGACGGTTTGCGCCCGGAGGCGACGCATGACGGTGGAACGGGAAGCCGGCGACCACGTGCCCGTGCTTGCATGGACCGCCACGCTGCTGTGCGGTCTGGCGGTCGCCTATAACAGCGGTGCCGTAATGGCTGCCGCCCCGTTCATGAAGATCGACCTCGATCTGGACAGCAATACGCTGCAATGGGTGATGATCTCCTACATGCTGGTCGCTACGGTGCTGGTCGGGGTGATGGGCGGTTTCTCCGATATTTTTGGACGACTCAGATTGTTGATGATCGGCGCAGTCATGTTTTCGCTCGGGTCCGCGATTTGCCTGTTTGCCGACAGTGGCGCCGTGGTCATCGCCGGCAGATCGGTGCAGGCGGTGGGCGGTGCCGGTATTTTCGGCACCGGCGTCGCGGTGCTCACGGTGGCCACGCCCGAACGGTTGCGGACGCTTGCCCTCGGCCTCTGGTCGGCGGCCGTGGCGTTGGGCCTGGGAATAGGGCCGTTGATCGGCGGCATGCTGACCGATTTGTTCGACTGGCGGGCAATCTTCGCTTTCGACATCGTGCTGTTGGCCGCGGGGTTCCTCGCCTGCCTGGCGGTCGCCCGAGCGCATCTCGTATCCGAGGAAACGGCGGCCCGGACTGAAACCGACTATGCTGGCGCCGCGTTGATGATGGCGTCGTTGGGCGCTCTCACCCTGGCACTCAGCCGCGGTCCGGAAAGCGGCTGGAAATCGCCGGAAATCGTGTCTCTGCTGATCGGATCGGCGGTTACTGGTGCGGGCTTCTTCTGGCGCGAAATACGAACCGAAAAACCAATGTTCGCCATGCGCTTCTTTCGCCGGTCGAGCTATGTGGCAGCAGCGGTAGGGACCTTCATCTCCGGTTTCGCCATGTTCGGATTGATCTACTATTTCAACCAGTTCGTGCAGTCTCCCGAGGGTTTGCGCTACTCCGCCCTGGACAGCGGTGCCGCGCTGCTGCCCTGCACTATGCTGTTCTTCATCGGCTCGATCGCTCTGCCACGCCTTCTCGCCGACGCTGATCTGCGCTGGCCGACAACCCTGGGCATGGTGCTGATGGCCGCCGGGTTCTGGCTGCTGCGCGATTTGTCAGCGGATGTGTCCTATGCCGACATGTGGTGGAAACTCGGCCTGATCGGTCTCGGCCTCGGCCTGACGTTCGGGCTGCTGCCGAGGGTCGGTATGCGCGATCTCCCCGACAGTGATACCGGGCAGGGTTCCGGCGTCATCAATGTCTGCCTCTATGTCGGCTTCACCTTCGGCATCGCCGCCTGCGGCGTGGCGGTCGCAGCGATCCGGCACACAGCCGTCACGACGAC
Source organism: Pseudomonadota bacterium (assembly GCA_039195965.1). GTDB lineage: Bacteria > Pseudomonadota > Alphaproteobacteria > Rhizobiales > Stappiaceae > Roseibium. The sequence continues at coordinate 37,557 of JBCCVB010000014.1, read as the reverse complement.
AATCGCCGGTTTGTCCTCAGGGCCCGTGGACCGCACCGGCGCCATCCATGATCTGGTGCACGGATCGAACTCGGCCGTCGCCAAGGTATTGCAGGCCTTTACCGACAGCGACGCCGCACAGCTCAGGGCTGCATTGGGCCGGGCGCTGGAACACGGTTTTGAGGGCGTTGTCACCATCCTGGCCGTCACATCGGCCATTGGCGCGGTTCTTTGCGCGGTGCTGCAGCGAAAATCGCGAGCGGCTTGACCGGCGGTTACTGACCTTTTGTGACACGAGCTCAACGTTTCACCGCTTCTGCAACCATCCTCATGGGGAAAACGTCAAACCGACGCCCGCCATTCTTGATAACGGCCTCCACCCTCTATACGTAATGTAATAACGTAACAAAAATGCAATCTTGGCGGATAGGTTTGGAAAATCTACCGCACCAGGCTCGGAAGTGAGGCTGTATGTCTGCAAATGCAGGAATGACATGGACGAATGAACGCGTTGAACAACTCAAGAAATTGTGGATCGAGGGATTAAGCGCCAGCCAAATCGCATCCCAATTGGGAGGTGTCACCCGCAACGCTGTGATCGGAAAAATCCACCGTCTCGGCCTTTCCGGAAGGAAAACAGCAAACCCGAGACAAGCCCAGCCGACAAAACCCGGTGCAAAACCAGTGGCTAGCGCGCCAAGAGCGCCAAGACAGGCACGACGGACTTGCGACACAAGCAATGGTCGAGCGCTCGCCCCTTCCCCATCACCTGAAGCCGAGGTTGAAGAGGAAGTCAGAACGGAAAACATCATTCAGATGTCCCGGTACATAACCATGCAGGAACTGGATAACCACACCTGCCGCTGGCCTATCGGTGATCCGCAATCCCCGGAGTTTCGTTTCTGCGGCGCGCCAACAGATCCCGGACAGATCTATTGTGGCCCTTGCGCCCAAAAGGCCTATCTCCCCAAAGGAAATCATCCCAAAGCACCAGCGCGAATGAACCCGGCTGTGCGCCGGAGCCAGTATCGCTAGCGATCAAACCGAAGTTCGACTATTTGCCATTGAACTGATCAGCCCGTCGCAACACACTCAAAAAGTCGTCAAGGCATTGCTTGTATTGCCAACCAACCTAGACTTCAGGCTTCCAGTCCGGCTGCGTCTCGAACGAGACGACATCTTCTGGCAAACGGTCCCACTGCTGCTTGTCCCGTTCGAATATTACGACTTGAATGTCCAGATCACTGGCATCATCCATTGAACCCAGCGACAAAGTTAGATGGTCGGGAGTTCGGGAATTGGTTCCAAAAATAGGGCTGCCACAAGACGCGCAAAACGCCTTTGTGACCTCAGAACCGTTCGCAGACGTATACTTGAACTTCTGCAGCTGTCCACTCATCGTGACCGACCCAACAGGAAACATCGCACCGACGGTGTGACCGGTCCCGCTCAATCGACGGCATTCTTCACAGTGACACTGAGCCACAACGATCGGCGAGCCAGTTGCCTCGTACGATATAGCGCCACAAAGGCATTTCCCTGAATACTTCATAGCGCACACCAATCTGAAATTTGTTAGGTTGCAATCCACTTCGCTCGCCGATTGATATCAGTGGATTGCCCCCAACAAAACAACAACCTGGTGGGGTGTTGGAGCTCTCACGCGATCTTCAACAATGCCCTGATACAGATCGCTGTATTGGCAAGTGCACTTGTTTGAAGATGCCTTCTTCGCCTACTTCGACTGTGTCACGCGAGCGTTCTGGCAAAAATGCGGAACGGCTGACGCCGAATCCGAAGAAGAAGACTAGATACGAAGTTGTGCGCTAAGGTGTCTAAGGCTGGTCCGTGTTCGGAGATTTTTCAGCCAATTCAAGCTCTGCCTGCTCGAACCAAGAAATAACCCGCATTCGATGCGCTTCACCCCAACTGCCGACGAATTTTTGCGTGTTGTAATCTCGCGTATCGCGAAGTTCCTTGAGCCGCATAGCAACGAATTCGCGAGTGAGCGGAACATTGCAGACGTCGGTAATACAATGCTTCCAGTCATCATATGTGCGTAAGAACTTCAACAGAATGCCCTTTCAACCATCGATGATGACCACAACCTGCCACCATTTTTCCTTACAAATCCCAGACGCTCGCGAGTGCAGTTTTCGGCGTAGACCCCGTTCAAACCTGGAGCGCACAATTGCAAGATATGATATAACATTACAAGTAACGATGTCCAGTTATCCCATTGCCGACAACTGCTGTTCTTTCACAGGCTTGGGACGTTCTTTTTACAAAAGAGTGCGTGAAGAGGCCTGCACTCTAAACAGTCACGCAAACGGGTCGATATCATCAAATGCAACCTGCAAGACATGTTGAGGGTTTTGACGCAATGCAGAAGCCGCAAAAGGCTCCGCAAACTCCGGAGCCTGGATGCTAACGATCACTTTGCAATACTAGGCAGTGGCTCATAAACGCGTAGCCAAAGGCGGATCGCCGCGAGCTTCACGAAGGTAAGGAAGTTGGCGGCCCGCTTCTCGTAACGGGTGGCAATGCGGCTGCAGTGCTTGATCCGATTGAAGAACCGTTCGACCAGGTTTCGATCACGATAGAGGTACGGGCTGAAGCAGATCGGCTCTCGCCGGTTACGGCGCGGCGGAATGTTTGCCCACCTTTCACGCGCCGTGACAAGCGACCTGACGGCGTCTGGGGCATACGCCTGGTCGGCCAGAAGCATTCCACCTTCCGGCATATCGGTCAGCATGTCGTCCGCGCCCAGGCTGTCGTGTTGATGGCCGGGTGCATTAGCCAATCTGAGCGGCAAGCCCTTCGCGTCAACAACGGCATGGACCTTTGTCGTCTGCCCTCCGCGAGAGCGACCGAGATCTTCGGTTTTCCCATGCTTGACGCATGTTGCGTGCTGACGGGCCCGGACGATTGTGCCGTCGATCATCTGCACCTGTGCATCGTCTCGATGCGAGATCGCAGTCAAGATGCGATCCCATACACCGGCGCGACGCCACCGCACGAACCGATTGTAACAGGTGGTGTAAGGCCCATAGCACTCGGGAAGATCCCGCCAAGGGGCGCCCGACTTCAATACCCAAAAGATACCGTTCAGGACGCGCCTATCATCAACGCGCGGAACACCCCTTGATTTACAGGGCAGAACAGGTTCGATGACGCGCCACTCGGCGTCAGTGAGGGCATATCGCATGATCGGGGCTCCTTCATGGAGCTTGAATCACACTATCTGTCCTTCGTTCAATGTCTGCTTCGTTGCTAGAACCAGACCCTGCTCTCTCCGACCAGATCGTCTTAAGAAGACCCGAAGCTGTCATTCGATGCCGTTGGAGCGAAATGGCGCTCAGCGGACGTTTGAGACATTGGGCCAATTGGTAGTTTCGGCCTTTTCCGACATTAACCGGCATGTGTCTCATAGTCGGCTACTTGGTCTTTCGCCATGCAGATTTTGGTCCTTTTAGTTCAGGGATCTGCTGGAGCAATCCTGCGTCACGAAGTTTATAGAATTCCCTTTTCACCAAATTCTCGGATCTGATCCCGGTGATGTCTCGCGCCTGCTTGTTGGTGATCCGGTCATGAACCTCCAAGAATTTCATGATCGCGTCACCGGGTGTTGCAAGTGGTGTATGCGGAAGCCTGACCACGGTATAGTTTCCGTCTTCGAAGATTTCCGGATCCTTAAGCCCAAATTCCTTCATCTTCTGGAATGCCGTGTTCAATCCCTCCCCGAGATCCTTGTTTGGCGCGTCTTTATATCGGTTCAATGTTCGCACGATTTTTTGGTTCCTCGAAAAACGAGCATCCAAGATGTTGTCCACGGTCACGTATCCCGGGAGCTTTCCGGGGCTGTGTATGTCAATCCGATCATCGAAGATGTAGATCTGAACATCGTCAGAGATTGAATAGTCCCGATGAATGACAGCATTGACAATCGTTTCCCAGATGGCCTCTGACGGATACTCAAGCGTTCCCATACCATCGGCAGTCCAGACTTTCACCTCAGACATCATCTTTGTTACGACATCAACAGTCTCTCCAATTAGGCGATTCAGCGGTCCCTCAACCGTCACCTGCTTCGCCAGATGATCCCGCTCTGGATCTTCTTCCCGAGTTTCGTATCTCGTGATTTTCACGGCGCATTTGCGTGGCATGATTGCACTAGGTGCCGGATGGAATAAAAGTCCAGCGACCGCCCGAACCTCCCAAGTCTTATAGTCCACAAGGTTCTGGTTGATCACGAATTCGAGCGGGTCGGTCTTCGGCGAATAGTCTTGCAGGAACAACTCTAACTCTTCGGCCTCAGTGATTAACTCTGTAGGGACTCCCTTGAGAATGGTGTCCTCGAATGACGATGCACCTTTCGCGAAGGCAAGCTGCTGGATGCGCGCCGGATCTTTTACGGTGATTGATTGGGCACCGTGTCTTTGAACAACGCGACTGTCACTAGTAGATAGCACTTCTGATGCTTTTTCGATTGAGACCCGGAGCAGATAACCGGCGTGGGGTTCGCAGGTCAGGAACTCGCATCGAGCGTCGGCATTAGGCTTCACATCAAAAACGGCCTGTAGCGACGAGTTCATGGCTTCGATATCAGTGAAGCCATCCCACCTTTTGAAAGCCGTTGGCGCCTCCTTCTTGTCTTTGACCCCGATGATAAACTCACCACCGTCTGCGTTACCAAAAGCTACGACGATCTTCTGGATGCCACGCCCGTCAATTGCCTTTGACTTGATATCGAAAAAGTGGCTCTCTTCCCGGTCTGCAATGGCTTCATATTCTTCTGCTGTGAGAGGGATGGTCTTCATCTTGTCGTTCCCGAATGGACAGTTCTAACATGGTAGGACTACCAGTCTGTTTTCCACAACACCACAGGTGGTGTAAACTCAGATCACGACTCCCGCCTTTAAGCAGAACTGTTAGATGGCCGCCTCCATCGGTATACCGGACCTCGGTAGGGTGCGCAGCAAGAGGTAATGAGGGCTCACTCGAGACCTTCGCTGCACAACCAACCGATGACGGCTATCTAGGTCCGGCGACATTGTCGGATCGACAGCTAAAGTCCGGGCTACCTTCAAAACCGGACATTACCGTTTATGAGTACACGGCCTAATGTCTTTCTGAGGTCTTTAGGTGACCTGCGTGGTTCGGAAGCCGATCCTCTACACTGTCGCTAACCTGTTTGCGAAGCGGCAGGGCCCTCTCGGCTCATCTTTACTTCCATTATTCCGCTGCGACGGGCAAAGGCGTTTGCACGGGCTGCTTTGGGATATCCTTCTCATCCATCAACGGCTTGATGCTGCGCAGCCTCAAAGCATTCGTCAGGACAAATACAGATGATAGTGCCATCGCTCCGGCGGCAAGCACAGGCGACAGAAGGACACCGAGAGCAGAATAAAGGACACCAGCTGCCACAGGAATGAGTGCGGTATTGTAAGCGAATGCCCAGAAAAGATTTTGTTTGATGTTACGCATCGTGAGCATCGAAATCTCGTGTGCATTGACCACGCCGCTCAGGTCACCTGACATCAAAACGACGTCCGCAGATTCAATCGCAACATCGGTTCCTGTCCCGATTGCGATCCCCACGTCCGCACGGGCCAGAGCTGGTGCGTCATTGATACCATCGCCGACAAACGCAATTTTGCTGTTCGAACCTCGCAGCTCTTCCAATGCGCTGACTTTTCCGTCAGGAAGCACTTCTGCAATGACTGTGTCGATGCCGGTTTCTGCGGCAATCGCGCTGGCAGTTTCACGCTTGTCCCCGGTAATCATTGCGACCTTCAAACCTCGTGCGTGAAGAGCCGCGATCGCATCTCTGCTCCGGGGTTTGACCGGGTCAGCAACACCGATCACGGCAGCAAATCGTCCGTCAACAGCAACAAAGAGAACCGTTCGACCGCGTCGAGCAAGTTCGTCTTCTTGACCGCCCAAATTGCCGATCTTGACGCCTTCCCTGGCCATCAGTCTGTCAGCGCCGACCAGAACCCGTTTTCCAGACACCACTGCGCTCACACCAAGCCCGGTCACGGAAGCAAAATTCTCCACTTCCACCTGCTTTGCACCTTCCATGGAGGCCGCCTGAACAATTGCTGCGGCAATGGGGTGTTCTGAACGGCTTTCAACGGCAGCGACCAATTCCAGAACTGTTTGCCGATCAAAGCCTTCCGCCAAGATCATGTCGGTCAGTTCTGGGCGTCCTTCGGTGATCGTTCCCGTCTTGTCGAGTGCGATTATGTTGACCTCTGCAAGCTGCTGAAGAGCTTCGCCTTTTCTGAACAAGACACCCATTTCGGCCGCACGGCCCGTACCGACCATAATCGAAGTTGGAGTTGCCAGCCCCATTGCGCACGGGCACGCAATGATCAGGACCGAAACGCCGGCAATCAGAGCCAGATTCAAGAATGAAACACCCCCAAGGATCAGCCATACGGCAACCGTCAGGACTGCAATCAACATTATCGCTGGAACGAACCACAAGGTAATCTTGTCGACCAGTCCCTGGATCGGAAGCTTTGCTCCCTGAGCTTCCTCCACCATGCGTACGATCTTCGAAAGTGTCGTGTCAGCTCCGACCCGCTTCGCCATGAACTGCAGGCTGCCCGATCCGTTGATCGTGCCCCCGATGACCCGTGCGCCAATGGTTTTTTCGACCGGGATCGGCTCACCGGTGATCATGCTTTCATCGACATGCGACGCGCCTTCGATCACATCGCCATCAACGGCGATCCGTTCACCTGGTCGAACCACAATGGTATCGCCGATCGCAAGTTCTTCGAGAGGCAGCTCGACCTGTTCACCGTCACGAATTATTGTCGCGGTTTTCGGCTGCAGGCTTAGAAGTTTTTGAATTGCACTGCCAGTTCGCCCCTTCGCCCTCGCCTCCAGGAACCGCCCGAGCAGGATCAAGACCACGATCACCGCCGCAGCTTCGAAATAAACCGCCCTGACTTCATCCGGAATGAGTGCAGGAAGAAAGGTTGCGACAACGGAGTATGCATACGCAGCGCCCGTCCCAACGGCGACCAGGCTGTTCATATCCGGCACGCCCTTCAATAGCGCCGGGAAGCCCTTTGTATAGAAGCTTCGACCCGGTCCGGCCAAGACCATCGTGGTCAACACGAATTGCAGCACCCAACTGGTTTGCTGTCCAACTGTCGCATTGATCCAGTGATGCATGCCGGGAATGACATGGCTCCCCATCTCAATCACGAAAACCGGAAGCGCAAAGACTGCCGACATGACCAACTTTCGCAAGAGGTTCCGCGCCTCTTCCTGCTTTCTCTCGCTACGATCGGATGCTTCACCTGCCTGAGCGAGCGTTGCCGGATATCCTGCCGCACTGGAAGCGTTCATGAGCGAATGAGGTGTCACTGCGCCTTCGGCATAGGTGACGCTGGCAGTTTCTGCCGCGAGATTGACCGACGCTTCAACAACGCCGGGTACGGCTTCAAAAGCCCGGACCACCCGACCAACGCAGGAAGCGCAGGACATTCCCTGGACGTTGAGCGTCACTGTTTCCACACGCGCCGGGTAACCTAGCTGCTTGAGCATCGCAATTGCCTTGGTCACCTGCTCGGCATTGTCGACCTCCAAGTGGGCGCTCTCAGTCGCGAGGTTGACAGTTACTTCCGTTACCCCTTCGAGCTCGGACAGAGCGCGTTCCACCCGGCCAGCGCACGAAGCACAGGACATCCCCTGGATGGCAAGCGAAAGTTTGAGTTTCGGGAACATAGATCGGTCCAAAGCGAAGTTGATACTGTTTCCCCACATAGGGTTTCTAGCCACTGGAAGGTCAACACCGTTTCTGAATTATTTTGTAGAAAGTTGTTTCGGAACCAGCGGTTGGAGAAGGTGCGTTGCCTTGTTCACCGAAAACTGAAGGTCAGAATTGGACAACACAACGTCAGGAACTCCTTTCGCCGGGCTTGTCACAAGCACCTGAGCGGACGCACCGAAGGGATGGAACCCAGTGCCGGTTCTGACAGGGAACATTCTCAATCAGTTGAAGTTCCGGTTGAATTGGGATGTCGGACCGGGTCTCACAATTTCTGTGGCGTATATCGACGATGTGTCCGATGATGCTCGCTCGGCATTCACCTAGTTCACCAGCCGCATAAACAGTGGCTGACTGGAGCCATCATGCGCCTGCTTGCTCTCACCTTTGCCCTCTTCCTCTTTTCCCAGCCGGTTCTGGCTGATGTCGAAAACAAGGTTGCGGCCGCCGCGCCCTCAGGCGTTGTGTTGGTGTTGGATGAAAAGGGCAACGAGTTGGTGGCACAAAACGCTGACCAATCCTTCGTTCCGGCTTCCGTCGCCAAAGTCGTCACCGCGTGGCTGGCCCTGGAAGTCCTGGGTGACGACTACCGGTTTAAAACCCGCTTCTACCTGGACAGTGACAGGGTCTTGTACGTTCGCGGCGGCGGCGATCCTTTCCTTGTCTCCGAGGAGCTCGCATTGCTCGCACCCGAGCTTATCGCTGCGACCGGCAAGGAGCCGTTCGCAGACCTCGTCCTTGACGCAAGCTATTACCCTGAGGACCTTAGGATTCCCGGCATTGAAGACACTGACGAAGCGTATGACGCCTTGAACTCGGCACTTGCAGTAAACTTCAACACGATCCACGCCGTGCGGAGTGGAAACAAAGTCCGCTCCGCAGAGAAGCAAACCCCGATCACTCCGTTGGCGGTGAGCCAATTCCGTGAACGGGGGCCCAAAGGACGTGGCCGCATCAGCCTGGCGCAGGAAGACCCTGCCGTGAGCGTGCTGTATGCCGGCGAGCTTCTTGCCGCTTTTATCGAGCAGTCCGGCGGGAGCATTAAGGGCGAAATATCGATCGGTTCCGTGCCTGAGAACCTGGAGCCTGTTCATGTACACCTTCAGTCGCGCCCCCTTTCGGAGATCGTGACTCAGTTGCTGCTGGGGTCGAACAACTACATCGCCAACCAGATCTTTCTGGAGATTGGCGCACACCGTCTCGGTGGGCCGGTCAGTCTTGAAAAGTCGCTGCAAGTCGCTGAGGAGATCTTCGCCGAACATGACATCAACGAGGCTATCGAACTCAAGGAAGGCTCGGGCATCAGTCCCGAAAATCGCTTCTCCACCTACGGCCTGGCCAAAGTGCTGCACCAGTTTGCGCCGCACGCCGAACTCCTCCCCAAAACCCGGGGCGGTTCGCGGTACAAGACGGGCACTATCCCCGGGGTGCGTACACTTGCGGGGTACGTCAACACCTCCAAACACGGGTTGGTGCCCTTCGTGATCTCACTGGGCGGTAATACGGGAAAGACACGTTTTCGCCTGCTCAAGACCATCGAGCGCGGTCTTTAGCAGGACCTCCGGCTGACGCCGATATCCCTATTGGACTGAAAGTCAAAGCAGATGCTCACAAACGAGTATTCGGCGAAACGATTTCTGCATGACTACAGTTTGCTTGGCGCGATGCCGAATTCCTTTTTGAAGAGGCGGGAAAACTCGCTTGAGCTGGAAAAACCGGAGGCCATCGCGACCTGCGTCATGGACAGCTTTCCCGAACGCTGTTCAATCATTCCCCGGGCAGCTTCCAGACGGCGGGTGCGAATGCGTTCCATGAGTGACGGCCCATCGGAGAACACCTTGTAGAGATAACTGCGGGAGATGCCGCAAGCCTGTGCGATGACCTGCGGATGCAGGTTCGGATCCCGGAACTTGGTGTCAATGTAAGCCAGCACCCTCGCCCGGACGGATTGAACTGCAAGACTGTCTTCAGACACACAGCCACCGGATGACAGGAAGAAGGCAACCGTGTCCAGCATCTGATTTGTCATGAAGCCGAGTGTTCGTTCGTCCAGTTCATCGACATTTTCCAGCAACTCTACGATCAGCCGCTGCAACATGTGAAAAATCGCGTCGGGTTGCACGACGGGACGCGACAGGATGCTGGACTTTCGACCAAGCCGGTGTTCAAGCGAAGTCACGGGTATCTTGACGTTGAACGTCGAATAGTCATGTTCAACACGAAGCCTTGCCGCCAGACCGTTGTTGAGTAGATACGTATTCTGCGGCAGGAGTTGTGCCTGCACATCGGCGATCTGGCAGATGGCCGTGCCGCTTTCCGGAAAGCTGAGCGAAAAGAACGGCTCTTCTTCCGAGCGGCGATTGTGCGATTTCTCGAATTGCTGATTGCCGAATTCAATGCGGTTGAACGTCAGGTCACCCACTTTCCGGCTGTGAAGGCTTCCCGAAATCTGGCCTTCGACCACAGGCTGAATGTTGTTCGTTCCCCAGATGCCACCAAAAACGGCTTTCCAGTGATCGTCGCTCCTTTCCCGCACGACATCGGCCGTGCGACCTATCAGCGGCAGGTTCGAACCGGCTTTCGTCATCCTGGAAGGTTTCATAAGCCATCACCCCGAGCTTTTCGGAGTGGACGCTATCACAAAACTCGATGGTATCCAGCACAAGAAAACACCGGTCCGTCCCGTGTAATTTACCGCAGGATTGGGAGGAACTCATGAAGAAAACCATCTTTGCCGCATTCCTGGGCGGTGCTTCGCTTCTTGCCACGAATGCAAAGGCAGAAAAAATCGAGTGGACGCTTGCCTATCTCGCGGTCAAGGGAACCATTTACGAAGAAGTGGCCCTGGCCATCCCCGAACGAATTGCTGCGGCAACCGACGGACAGCTGGTCATTACGGCCAATTCATCTCTGATCAAAGGCAACCGGCTGCTTGAGGCGGTACGCGATGGTCTCGTTGAAATGACGTTGCCGCTAACCGGTTACTACACCGGATCGCAACCCTTGTTCACCGTGCCGAGCCTGCCCGGTCTTTCGGAAAGCTATGACGACCTGAAGGCGCTTTCGGCGTCGGATTACGGCGACCGGATCCGCGCCGTATACGACGAGACCTACAATTCCACCGAGTTGATGGAAACGGCCTTTTGTCCGCAAACACTCTTTTCGACAAAGCCCATCACAACCCTTGAGGAGTGGAAGGATCGCAAATTGCGGGTGAACAACAGAGGAACCGGATTGATCGGGGCTGAACTCGGAGCAACCACTGTTTCTCTATCAGCAGGAGAAGTGCTGCCGGCGCTTGAGCGGGGCGTCATCGAAGGCGTCATTACGGACAGTTGCTGGGCTTATGGTGCCGGGTTCGGCGCTGTCATCACTCACGCCGCAAACTGGAAGCTCGGCAGCGTGGTCCCCTCCCCGGTTCTGGTCAACAATGATGCGTGGAATGCATTGCCTGGCGAGCTTCGTGCCAAGGTCACCGCGGAGTTCGAACAGATAGAAGCCGATTTCGAAGCGCGGTGGCGTGCGCGCGCGGCCGAACTGCCGATGCAATGGCGCGAAGCAGGTGTCGATTTTACCGAAGTTTCCGATCGGGAAATGCAACGTGTATATGCCGTCGATATTCAGGCGCCGGTTATAGCGGCCTGGCAGGAAGACATGAAACGTGCGGGTCTTGATGCGGATGCCGTTCTTCAAACGGCCAAGAGTGCTGTCGAGTAACCCGGATGACCCTTCAGGCAGAAACAGCAGCAAGGGCGCGACCGCCCCTTGCTGTCTCCCGTCTCGTCCAGGCCCTGTCGCGCTATCTTGGAGTTCTTGCCGTTCTGGCAATGCTGATCAGCGTGAACATCGAAGTTGTTGGTCGAAGTTTCTTTGGGCACGCCACGATCTGGGTAACGGAAGTCTCGACCTATCTTGTGGTGGCAATCACGTTTCTTGGCGCCGCCTTTGTTGCGGGGCGCGACGGCAACGTGCGGGTCGACATTCTGTTGAACAGGTTCTCGACGAAAACGCGGGACGCTTTGAGACCAGCGCTAACCTGGATAGCGCTTTTCACCACCCTGATTTTGTTCTGGAAGGTCACAGGTTTCTGGTCGGAAAACTATGAAAGCGGGGCGCGAAGCTGGAGCCTGTTGAACACTCCGCTCTGGATCCCCCAAACAGCTGCCGTTGCCGGACTCGCTGGTCTCATTCTGGCGCTGGCATTCAGCAACGATGCCAAACCCGGCCTGCCCGCGCTCTTTCCAGTGTTCGCCGCGCTGGTGTTTGCAGCCCTGGAGGCGTCCGGCTCCCTGCCATTCAATCTTTCGCCAATACATGCAATTGCCGGCTTGGGACTGCTTGCTGCAGCGGGCGCAGCCTTGTCGGGCGGAACGCCGATCATCGTTGTCTCCGGTCTCATTCTGATCCCAGTCACCGTGACTTTCGTTTTGAGCGAGAATGCCGATCTTGCCATCAAATCGGCAAGTCTGATCGGCGTCCTTTTCTATCTCCTCTTTGCAGGTCTGCCTGTGGTCTTCAGCCTATTGGCAATTGGCATCTTCGCCATGATGTTCTGGCTGCCGCCAGTGTCGCTGAACACCATCGGAGAACGCGCCTGGGAAGCGGTGAACACTTTTGAATTGGCGGCCATTCCTATGTTTGTCCTGATGGGTGCAATTCTTGTACGCAGCAACGCTTCCACGGAAATGTTCACTGCCGCACGCAAAGGGATGGGAAGATTGCGCGGCAGCCTTGCCCATGCCTCGATCATTGCATCGGGTATCTTCGCTGCTGTTTCCGGTTCCAGCCTCGCAACGGCAGCTACCATGGGACGGGTCGCCGGTCCTGAAATGATGCGTCACGGCTATCGCCCCGAGCTGGCCTATGGCGTCCTGGCAGCAGGTGGCACGCTCGGCATTCTTATCCCGCCCAGCATTGCGATGATCGTCTATGGCCCGATGGCGGGCGTTCCTGTCACGGATCTCTTCATGGCCGGGATCGTACCGGGGCTGATGATGATTGCCGCATTCTCTCTGGTGGTTCTGGTCTGGGGAATTCTGGATCGTTCGGCTGCTCCCGGCGGCCAGTCCGTTCCCATACGCGAAAAGCTTGTCACCCTCAAAGGTGTGGTACCGTTTCTCGTGCTCATGGCCCTGGTGCTCGGTTCTCTCTACGCGGGGATTGCCACTCCGACCGAGGCGGGAGCCGTTGGCGTTCTGGGAGCCATATTGATCAGTTTCGCTCGCCGCACCCTGTCATTGCCGGAATTCATCGCCGCGCTGGAAGAAGCGGTCGTCGCAACGTCGTTCCTGCTGATCATTGCCGTTGGCGCCGCAGTCATGAGTTTCCCGGTTGATTTCCTTTCAATGCCTCAGGCCCTGGTGACCTTCGTGCAGTCGCTCGATCTTTCTGATATCGGTCTCTTCATTGCGATCGTAATTCTTTACTTGATCCTGGGAATGTTTGTTGAACCCATCAGCATGGTCCTCATGACATTGCCGATCATTCTTCCGGTCATCGAGGCAGCCGGGTGGGATCTCCTCTGGTTCGGCATCGTTCTCGTGATGCTGGTGGAGATCGGTCTCATCACGCCGCCGGTTGGGATGATCCTTTACGTCCTGTCCGGAGTGTCGGAAGGACGGGTAACTCTCGGGCAGATCTCCATTGGGACGCTGCCTTTTGTCGGAGCCTTTCTAGCCATGGTGTTTTTGTTCTTCGCCCTGCCCGAACTTGTAACCTTTTTGCCGGAGCTCATGCGATGACCACAACGACCCTAACGCGTTTCAATTCCGCGGAGGTCGCAAGCTGGATTTCGAGTGAACTTGCGGCTGGCCGCCTGACAGGTGGCACCATCGAAGTTCGCCAGTCAGACGAACAGGTGTTCTCAAAGACCTTCGGAACGCAAAACTCCGAGGGAGAGAAGGTCTCGCAGGACACCTTGTTCTGGATTGCTTCGATGACGAAGCCGGTCGTTTCCGTCGCTGTAATGAGACTGATCGAGAACGGCGCGTTGTCGCTGGAGGACCCGGTGTCGAAGTTCATTCCCGGCTTTGGTGAAAAAGGCGTTCTGACCCCTTCGGGAGAATTGCAGGAAGTTGAGCGTGCTCCAACCGTTCTTGACCTATTGACCCACACATCAGGTGTTACCTACGGCTGGTTCGGGGAGGACGGCCTTCATCGACTGTACCAGGACGCGAATGTCTACAATTTTCGGTCGGACAACGCATCGATGGCTGAAGCAATGGCATCATTACCCCTCCTGCACCAACCGGGAAAGGTATTTGAATACGGCATGTCCACCGACCTGCTCGGGCGCATCGTCGAAGTTCAGACCGGACACCAACTCGATGTCGCAATTTGGGAACTGGTTCTCGATCCCCTTAACATGAGAAACACGGATTTCCAGTCACAACCAGACCGAATTGCGGACATCCCGGCTTCTCCGGTGCGCGATACGCTCGCTCCCCTGATGACATCAGATCAATCTTGGTGGTCCGGAGGTTCAGGCCTTTGCTCGACTGCTTCTGACTACATGCGGTTTGCGCGCATGTTGAACAATGGCGGTCACCTTGACGGTGTCACATTGCTTCAAGCTGAAACAATGGCGCTCATGCGCCGGAATCACTTGCCAAAAAACGTTCGCTACGGATCCTATACACCGGCACTCGGCATTACCGCACCGTGGCCTGAAAACGGTCTGGGTTTCGGTCTCGGTTTTGCAGTACGGACCAGACGCCTCGATCACTTGCCCGGAGGTCTCGGAGAATTCCTCTGGCCGGGAATATCGGGAGCAAACTTCTGGGTAGATCCGGAAAACGAGATCATCGTCGTCTTTCTAACCCACGCACCCGACCATCGTGCTGAGCATCGTATCGGTCTTCGAAACGCCGTCTACGCCGGCCTCAACGGAAAACCCAGATCATGAAAAATCCAAACATTGCAATATTGGGAGCCGGCACGATCGGCATGAGTTGGGCCGCGCTATTTGCCGCCACGGGACGAAATGTATCCGTCTTTGACCCTTCACCGGACACTCGGGAACGAGTGATTGCAATGGTCCATAGCGCTTCCGAGACCCTATCCGCACTCGGCCATGAACATGCCGGTGATGCTTCCAGGATGCATTTTACCGACGATCCGGGAGAAGCCGTCAAGGGGGCCGATTTCATTCAGGAAAGCGTTCCGGAACGATTGGACATAAAGCATGCGCTTTATGCCCGGATCGAGCCTCACCTGAAAGAAAGGGCGATCATCGGCAGTTCGACATCAGGCCTTAAGCTGTCCGACATGCAGGAAGGACTTGCCAGGTCCGGACGTCTTGTGCTCGCGCACCCGTTCAATCCGCCGCACCTCATTCCGCTGGTCGAACTCATGGAGAACGACAAAACGGATGAAGGTGTCCTGGGGCAGGCAAAGTCCTTTTACGAAAATCTCGGCAAGGTTTGTATTTGCTTGAACAAGGAGGTCCCGGGCCATGTTGCCAACAGGCTGCAAGCGGCCCTTTGGCGTGAGGCGATCCATCTTGCGGCGGAAGGAGTGGCGAGCGTTGAAGACATCGACAAGGCCGTGGCTTTTGGTCCCGGCCTAAGGTGGGCGGCTCTTGGCCCCAGTGCGTTGTTTCACCTTGGCGGCGGCGAAGCTGGAATTCGGGGCTTTTGCGAGCATCTGGGCGGCCCGATGCAGAGCTGGTGGGACGACCTTGGCGCGCCGCGCATAACACCCGAAATAATAAATACTCTGGAAACCGGCCTCACATCGGAAGCAGGTGATGTCTCGGCAGCCGAGTTGGCACGCCGTCGAGACAGGCTTGTGCTGCTGTTCACGCTGGCGGCAATGGAGAAGACGCCGACCTCTTCCGAGAATCCGGAGTGACGCGAGTTATCGCCTAAGCCAACACGCTCTTCGGGAAGTAGAAGGACACTGTCCAGTTGGGCATATCAACAATCTCCGAAATCCGCAGGTCCCCGCAGACGGAACACAGCATGTAGGCATCCAGAGCGCTCATTCCGGTGTTGGCGGCGACCCAGTCAACCATTCCTGAAACCGCGTCCCGCGCAGCCTGCATAAGGTCTTCACCAATGCCCGTGGTTACCTGATAGCCCTTGGTATCGAAATGACGCGAGACCGGTCCGTCCGTCTCAAAACGCGGAAAGGCAAAATTCGCGTCCTTGACAAGGTCGACCTTGATCGCAACATCCATGGGACTTTCGATAGCCGTACCGCAGATTTCTCCGTCTCCCTGCGCTGCGTGCGTATCGCCGAGAGACAGGAGACCGCCTGCCACTTCAACCGGTAGATAGAGAGTGGTTCCGACGGAATTATCGCGAATATCCAGATTGCCGCCGACCCTGCGCGGAGGGACAACCGAGTGAAGCCCCGGCTCGGCCATGGCAAGCCCGATGGTGCCGACAAAGGGTTTGAGCGGAACCGCTCCACCCGGTCCGTAAAGAGCGGGTTTCATGGAGACGGCATCATATTTCCAGATATGCAATGCCGGATCGGTGAACTGGTCGGCAAGCAATCCGAAGCCGGGAATATTTGCTGTCCATCCCCAGCCGGAAGGTTTGAAATCAAGAAACGTGATGGCCAGCGCATCGCCCGGCTCCGCACCTTCCACATAGATCGGTCCGGTGACCGGATTGACCTTCTCAAAGCTCAGATTGCCGAGATCGGCAGTTGCCGAGTTCTCATTCAGCTGGCCGCCGGAACTGTCGATCGTTTCGACTTCAATCGTCTGGCCCGGTTGCACTGTCAGGATTGGATCAATCGAATTGTCCCAGCCGAAATGATGCGTGTGCTTATGAATTGTGTGGTTACAGGCCACGATAACCTCCTAAGATTTTTGCCGGGCAAACAGATCCTCAATCTCCCGGTTGCCCATGATACCAGTCGGTCGCAATGCCATAGTCAATACGATCACCGCACCAAGCGCGATGCCGGAGAGCCCGAGAGCTTCGGGAAGATCAATGCCCAGGAAGACCGGACCGGTTTCCAGATACCGAACGCCTTCCAGGCCGAAGGAAATCAAAAACGTGCCAAGCACCGCCCCGGTGACGGTCCGCATGCCGCCCAGGATCAACATCGCCAGGGTCAGGAAGACGTGATTGAAATAGAAAGGTCGGGCTGAAATCGTCCCGAGGAAGTAAGCGTAGCAAATGCCCGCGACCGCCAGAATGACGGCGCCCAGCACCCAGGCAATCAAACGCAGCCTGTAGATCTGGACACCCATCGCAGCCGCACCAACCTCATCATCCGCGCTGGCCCTCAGCTGAATGCCCCACCGGCTTTCCCGGAACATGCGGCAGGCAATCACGGTCAATATTGCAATCACGATCACCGAAGTCAGGTCGAAGACCTGCGGGATGCCGAAAAAGGCCTGATTGCCTTTGAAAATATCCGTCCGGTACAGGAAGATCGCGTGAACGATCACCAGCACCGCGAGAGTGACAATGGTCGCGCCAGTGCTGGTCAGGCGTACGATGAACAGGCCCAGAACCAGAGCAAGCAACGCCGTCACGACAATTGCGATAAGGGCTGCCACAACAGGATCGAGAGAAAACTCCGCAAGTCCCCAAGGAGCTTCTGGCAGTGAAATTTTCTTGATCTTTTCAGGTGTTACACAGAGCGCCGCTGCATAAGCCCCAACTCCCATGAAGGCGCTGTGAGACAGGTTTGTGATACGCGCATTACCCATGAAGACCTGCAGCCCGAGCACGACGATGAGATTGACATAGGCGGAATAGACGAGGCGGATCTGGTAGCGCGATCCGAAGTAGGTGACCAGAACCCCTATTGCGACCAGTACAACAGCAAGGAGCGCTGCGCCGACCAGTCCGGATCTTTGACTTGAACTCAATCGGATCACAGCTTGTCTCCCTTTTCCACCGCCGGAGACAGAATGCCGTCCGGGCGCCAGATCAGGATCATTGCAACGATCATGAACACGAATGCGTCGGTCATACCGCCGAGACTTTGCGGCAGCATCACCAGCATCGCGACTTCAACAGCCCCTAGAAGGAAGCCGCCCAGTACGGCTCCCGGCAGACTTCCGAACCCGCCGACAACGCAGGCGACAAACGCCTTCAGCACCGGTTCGAAGCCCAGGTGGGGGTCGACACTGCCACGGCGCGCCATGATGAAAATACAGGCGAGACCTGCAAGAAGACCGGATATCAAAAAGGCCATGGCAAAGACCCTGTTCGCCCGGATACCGGTCAACCGCACCATTTCGAAATCAAGCGAGGCCGCCCGCACGGCGAGCCCGAGAACGGTTCGGCGCAGAAACAGCATCAAAGCGACAATCACGATTATTGTCGTCAGTGCTTCGAAGACCTGTAGCGATGCCAGCCGGATGCCTGCGATCTCAATCGGCCAGTCAAGGAAATAGAGCGACGTCACCGCGATCGGCCGCGGTGAAACGAAAAGAAGGAACAGGTTTTGCAGGACGATTGAAACACCGAATGCCGTCAGCAGTCCCGTCGTCGGGTCTGCCTTGCGCACCGGCCTGAAGGCAACCCTTTCCAGAGTGAGCGATGCGAGCATCGCCGCCAGCACCGCGCCCCCCATGACAATGAACGGGTTGCCGATGGAAAGCGACGCAAAAGCCACCATCGTGTACCCACCGACGGCGATGATCTCGCCGTGAGCGAAGTTCACAAGTCCCATGATCGAAAACACGATCGCCAGGCCCAGCGCCAGAAGCGCGTATTCCGCACCGAAGCTGAGCGCGTTCAACACCTGCTGAATGATATATTCCATCTCAGGCGACCCCCGTCAGCTCAGCCATCAGCCTGTCGCTTTTGCCCAATTCGTCAGCTGTCCCGTGCGCAACGATCCGTCCGGAACTCATGAGATATGCGTAGTCCGCAAGCCTCAAAGCCTGCGTTGCGTTCTGTTCGACCAACAGGATCGTCATGCCCTGCTCCTTCAAGGAGGCGATCAGATCGAAGATCTGCCGGACGATCTTCGGCGCCAGCCCAAGGCTCGGTTCGTCCAGAAGCAGGATCCTGGGTCTTGCCATCAGCGCGCGAGCGATGGCCAGCATCTGTTGTTCGCCGCCGGAAAGAGTTCCCGCCGGCTGATCGCGCCGTTCCGCCAGGATCGGGAACAGCGAGAACCAGTGGTCGCGATCCCTCGCCTTTTCCTTTGCGTTCTTTTGCAGGGCGGCTCCAAGGGTGAGGTTTTCCAAGACCGTCAGGTTTGAAAAGATCCGCCGCCCTTCGGGCGAAACGGCGATGCCCGCAGCAATGCGAGCTTCCACGCTTTCGCGGGACAGGTCGCGGCCTTCAAAGCGGACTTCGCCCGTTGACCGCGCAATTCCGGTGATCGCCGAGATTGTCGAGGTTTTTCCGGCACCGTTGGGCCCCAGAAGCGAGATGCATTTGCCCTGAGGCACCTCAAGGGAAATACCATGGACCGCTTCGATCGGGCCATGAAAGACATGTAAATCCTGGATTATGAGCATAATGAGACATGGTCCTGCGGCGCGGCCAGCAAATGATGGCCGCGCCGTGGATCTTAGTTCCAGTTGGCCGGAACGTTGGCCGGGATTTCGTTGGTGACGAGCACCCGCTTGCCATCCTTGTAGCCGATCACCGGGATCGTCCGCTGAGCGTAGGTCTTGGTATCCTTGAAGGAAATTGAGTCGACCGTCAGAACCGGAATGCTGTCAGCGCTGCGGATCGCCTCGGAAACGGCAGCAGGATCGAGACTACCGGCGGTTTCGACACCGAATTTCACCGCCATGATCGTGTCGGCGCCGGTTGCCGGAAAGAGCCCGGCCACATCATGGCCCATTTCCTTGCATTCCTTCATGAATTTGACGACTGCACTCTCTTCGTGGCTCGGTGCAAGCGTTGCGAAGAAGACCTTGTCCAGAAGGCTCGGATCGTCAGATCCGATGGCATCGAGCGAGGGATCGTCAAACCCGTCCGAGCCGACCACCCAGGCGTCGATACCGGCGCTGCGAAGCTGACGCACCAGAACACCGACATCCGGCATGATGGACGAGATGTAGACGGCGTCCGGCTGGGTCTCGAGCGCCTTGATTTCAGCGATTTGCGGCGACCAGTCGGATGTCCCAAAGCTGAAGTTGAGCTTGGACAGGACCTTGCCGCCGTTTGCCTCGATCACTTCGCCAAACCATAGCGGTGTACGTGCCGACCAGGATCCGCCTTCATCGGACGTGAAAAGGACGACATTCTTGACACCCTGCTCCAACGCATAGTTGGCGGCTGCGGTTGCCGTGAACGGATCCGGCGACACTCCGGTGAAGAAATTGTCGACGATGCCGGCGTGCATTTCCACCTGTGTCGACTGCGGCTGGAAGATCGAAACGCCATAACCTGCGGCGACCTGCGCAACGGGGATCATGGTATCCGAAAATGGGATGGTGCCGAGCATGACGACACCGTCATCAAGGTACTTCTGTGCCAGCGAAATTGCCGTTTGCGTGTCGGATCCTGTGTCCTGAACGAACAATTCGATTGGCATTCCATTTATGCCACCTTCGGCATTTATCTTTTCCGCCATGCAACGGGCACCCTGGAATTCCGAGTAAGGTGCGTAGTCGCCGGTCATGGGAACCGCAAGGCCGATTTTGACCGTGTCGGCGGCATAAGCCGGTGCAGCTGCAAAGGTCAGCCCGGCAAGAGTAAGTGCAAGTTTTTTCACTGTCCCGCTCCTGTTATTGTGCCGCCTCAGGCGGCATTTGAGTGGTCTTCGCCCAGATAGGCATCAATTACGTCTTGGTTTGTTGTTATTTCCCGGGGCGTGCCTTCAGCGATCATTGCACCCATGTTCAGCACCGTGATCCTGTCACACAGCGTCATGATGAACTTGAGATCGTGATCGATGACCAAAATTGCGCAGCCGAAGCGGGTCTTGACCCATTCCAGTCCTTCGGCGAGTTCTTCCGTTTCCTGTTCATTCATTCCGGCGGCGGGCTCGTCGAGCATCAGAACCTTCGGGTTCAGTGCGAGCGCGCGCACGATTTCGAGACGACGCAAATGCCCGTAGGACAGTGCACTGGCGGGCATTGCCAGTTTTCCGGCAAGGTCAAAGCGCTGAACGGCTTCGTCGATCGCGGGACTGTCCTCGTGTCCCTCCGACCTTGCGGTTATCTGCGCCACCTCGATGTTCTGTCCGACGGAAAGATTTTCAAAAATGCGCAGGTTCTGAAACGTACGGGCGATCCCTTTTCGGGTGCGATCGGCCGATCCCTGCCCATCCAATATCTCTCCTGCCAGAGAGAGTGTTCCGCTTGTCGGTGTCAAAAGGCCCGAAATCAGATTGATCAGCGTCGTCTTGCCAGCACCGTTCGGCCCGATCAGGCCGCGGACCTCTCCAGCGGCGACTTCAAAGCTGACATTGCTGACAGCCCGCACACCGCCAAACTGCTTCGAGATCCCTTCAAGCACCAGCGCCGACATCAATAGACCTCCTCATAGGCCGCGCAGCGTTGCGCCGTATCCATGCCTTCAAGAAACGCCGTTTCCGCCTTCTTGTGGGCGAGATAGACGTCCGCGAACTGTGGATCGAACCAACCTGTGGCCACCGGGTTCGAAGCAAAGCGGTGAAGCGCATCTTCGAGCGTTTCGGGAAGGCGAACGAATCCCTTGGCCGCGAGGTCCGAACTATTGAGCAGCGAAAGGTCCTCCTCAGTGACCTGAGGTGCCGCCAGGTTCTCCTCAATCCCCTGGCATCCGGCGTGCACAATCGCGGCAAGCGCGAGATGTGGCGAAGCCGCGGCATCGGCTGCCCGGTATTCGATGTTGAACTGCCGGGCAATGCCATGCGGATCCTTCGCCGTTACCGGACATATCCGCAGGCTTGCTTCACGATCCTGCAGACCGAGATTGTTGTAGGCCGCGCTCCAACGGTGCGGTGTCAGCCGTTCATAAGAAATGACGGAAGGCGCGGTCAGGGCCAGAATGTTCTCAAGATATTTCAGAACACCAGCGGAAAACGACCCGGTCAGTTCGGACATTCCGTTGGGACCACCCGGATCGTAAGTCATCGGTCCGTTTTCACCGAGAAAACTCATATGCACATGGACGCCATTACCGACACTGGCCACATCTCGGATAGGTGTGAAGGTCGCTTGCTGGCCGGTCCGCCGCGCCGTCATGCGAACCAGTTCCCGGGTGATGACCGCGCTGTCAGCGGCCTTGATCCCTTCTTCAGGCGCAATCGTGACTTCGAACTGGTCAGGACCGTATTCGCAGATGAAACTGTCCGGCTGCAGTCCCGCCAACTCAAGCGCCGCGATCAGGGCCTCGCTGAACTGTGCGTGTTCCGAATGACCTTGAAGGCCAAAGCCCTGATGGATCAGCGTTGCCCCCTTGGCAAACTGAAATTCATGCTCGAAAGCGGCCAGCAGTCGAGCCCCGGTTAGCTTCTCCAAACGTTCAAGCGCCTGACGCAGGATCGACCGAGTACAAAACCCCCAGGGCTGACCATCAAGCGTGTGAATGTCACCCAGCATGAAATGCTCAGGAGGCGTTTCGTCTTCAAAGTCGACATGAACCTGGGCGGTTGCATCGGGAACCAGAGCAAGGTCACCAAAGGAGCCGAAGGGACTATCGGCGATCGTGTCAAAGCAGGTGATCTGCACGTTTGTTGGCACCCAACCCATGCCGCGCGTCAGTCTCTTTTGGAGCTGGTCCGCGGGAAAGGCCTTGCCGCGCGTCTTGCCTGACAGGTCGGACGTCGCCGCAAATATCATGGGCTTACGTATCATTCTTCTGCTTCTGCCTCCCTTCGTTCAGGGCGTCCCAAGCCGCCACGCGGCTGCCGTGCTTTTTCCAGTCGGACTCCGCCACCCGGGTCATGAGCGCTTCCATGAGCGTGAAGCCCGCGGCGTAACTGTCCCAGACTGTCCCGCTCTCCACCGGCACTGCGAGCGTTTCGCTTGCGAAAGTGACCGCCGGCGACAACCATTTGTCGGTCAAAACAATGACGTTGGCCTTGCGCTCATTTGCAGCGATCTTCGCAAGGTCACTGATCGATTGCTGGTATCGGCGGAAATCAACGACAAACAGCACATCCCTACTGCGCATCCTCAGGAGATTGTCCGGCCAGGTTTCCGGGTCCGATTCCATATGAAAGACATCGTCGCGCAGGCGCTTGAGGTGACGGCTCAATGTTTGCGCGACCAGATCGCTCACCCGTCCGCCGAGGACGAAAACCCTGCGGTTCGGGTCGCTCAGCAAAGTGCCGACTCGTTGAAACTGGGCGTCGGTAATGCTGTGCGCCATCTCTTCCATCAGCGCACTCGCCCTCTTGGTGAAGTCACCGAGGAATGATCCGTCGACTTCACGCTCCTCGACCATAAGCTCGATGGGCGATCTCTGACTGGCCTTCAGCTCCTGGATCAACTGACGCTGGAAATCCTGGTACCCCTGAAAGCCGAGCTTGGACACAAAGCGCGATATCGAAGGCGACGATACGCCGGTGCGCTCCGCCAGGACCTGTATCGGCTCAAGTCCGGCGAAGGGATAGTCGGAAAGAAGCGTCGTCGACAGCTTTCGCTCCGTTCCGGTCAGGGCCTGCGAAGTCTCGTTTATCAGATCGCGGATTGTTCGTTGCGACACCATGCCAATCAGATTGTGCCGATAAAAAAATCTTGTCAAGTTTTCGTTTTTGTGACGATATGAAAAAAAATTATCAATCCGCTCTGGAGCTCTGCATGCTCAAAGATGCAGCCTATTCGGCAGAAAATCTCGGCAAGAACCTGTTCGCGGAAACCGACGTGGATCCCGTCGACTGCAAGACGAGCAGCAAAGGTTCTCCAGTCGTGATCGTCTGTGAACATGCAGGACGAAAGATACCCCATGCGCTTGGAACACTCGGACTTGGACAGCAGGAACTCAGCAGCCACATCGCCTGGGACATTGGGGCTCTGGCGGTGGCAGAACGGATCGCCGCCAATCTGGATGCCGATCTGGTGAGCCAGCGCTATTCGCGGCTCGTTTACGATTGCAATCGCCCTTTTGCTTCACCCGATGCAACGCCGGAAGTCAGCGAAGATGTCAAAATTCCGGGGAACCGAAACTTGACCGAGACGGAACGGTTGGCACGCAAGCAGGCGATCTTCGACCCTTATGATGCGGCCCTGACCAATCTGCTGGAAGCTTCGCCAAGACGCGCTGCCTTCGCGATCCATTCCTTCACGCCGGTTTATCTCGGCAAGCCGCGGCCTTGGCACCTCGGCCTTCTATCCCGGGCCGATCCTCAGACCGCGGAAACAATTGCACAAACGATCCGGTTTCGTGACAACAGACTGCTTATCGGCATGAACGTGCCTTACATGATCGAGGAGGACAGCGACTGGTTCATCCCGCGCCATGCCGAACCGCGCGGTCTTGCGCATTGTCTCATCGAAATCCGAAACGACCTCATTCAATCGCCCGAAGGGCAGGACATCTGGGCGGCACATCTGACCGCCGCGTTTCAAAAGGTTCTGGAGCAAGCAAAATGAAACTGACCCGTGACGTTCCACTGGTGCCGGAGCAATCCGGGCTGCTGTTCATCGATGTTCAGAATTTCGCCGCTCATCGCAAGGGGGCAGAGTTTGCCGGACTTTCCGACTCCGAATTCGATGCTGAATACGGCTGGTTCTTTTCTGAACTCTACAATCGTGTGATCCCCAACATGCAACGTCTCCAGGCCGCCTGCCGCAAAGGTGGAGTGGAAGTCATGTACACAACGATCGAGAGCCTGACCAAGGACGGACGGGATCGCAGCCTCGATTACAAGATCACCGGTTTCAACGTGTCCAAGGGCTCATGGGATGCCAAGACCATTGATGAACTGGCTCCCGGAGATGACGAGATCCACTTTCCAAAGTCCTCATCTTCGGTTTTTGTGTCGACCCATATTCACTATGTCCTTGGCAACCTCGGCGTGAAACAACTGGTAATCAGCGGTATCGTGACGGACCAGTGCGTGGAAGGTGCCATTCGCGACGCCTGCGACCTCGGCTATCTCGTCACACAGGTTACCGACGCCTGCCTGACCTACACCCAGGAACGGCACGACAACTCGCTGAGAGCAATCAAGGGTTACTGCCGTCAGGTGACGACAGACGAGCTGATTGCGGAGTTGCAGGGCTGATCGGACTGGCTTCGTACCGGAAACCTCCGTTGGCAACCAGAGATTGCCGTCTCTGACAGCGTTGCGTCGGGAAGATTGCGTAGTCGGCTAACAAAGAAACGGCGAACAGTCGAATTGGCTGCCCCAAGACTTGTCTGCGAAATAATTTCTCCCTATAGGCGATTAGACGATCGATACGCGAAGAAGGGCAGAGATGAACAAGACCGTCGTGAACAGCTGGAACGAATGGGATCCGCTCAAGCATGTGATTGTTGGCCGTGCCGACGATTGCCATATTCCGCCTGAAGAGCCTGCGCTGGACGCAAAGGTGCCAGAAGACAGCGACATGCGCGGTCAATGGGGCCGCCGCCCGCAGGAAACGATCGACCGGGCCAATGAGCTGCTGGACAATTTTGCGGCAAAGCTCGAAGGGTTCGGCATCCGCGTTGACCGACCGACCGCAATCGACCATTCACAACCAGTAACGACACCTGACTTTCACACTGCCAGCCAGTTTGGCTGCATGCCGCCGCGCGATGTGTTGCTGACTGTCGGCTCGGAGATGCTTGAAGCGACGATGTCTTACCGCTGCCGGTGGTTCGAGTATCTGAACTATCGTCCTCTGATGCAGAAGTACTTCAACGAAGACCCGAACTTCCGCCATGAATGTGCGCCAAAGCCGCGGCTGACGGATGCGGACTATCACGCTGATTATCTCAGCGAAAAAATCGGCGTCGCCAAGCGTCTGGAATGGAC
This sequence comes from Pseudomonadota bacterium, assembly GCA_039195965.1. GTDB lineage: Bacteria > Pseudomonadota > Alphaproteobacteria > Rhizobiales > Stappiaceae > Roseibium. Next base: position 11,960 of record JBCCVB010000014.1, on the reverse strand, counting down.
GGCCGAAAAGTTCTTTGTGACCACTGAGGAAGAACCTCTTTTTGACGCTGCGGATGTACTTCGCTTCGGTCGCGACCTTGTGGTGCAACACGGGTTCACAACGAACCTCAAAGGGATCGAGTGGCTGCGCCGCCACTTCCCGAACCATCGCGTCCATACGGTCAATTTTCCTGGCGATCCATACCCGATCCATATTGACGCGACCTTCACGCCGCTGCGACCAGGTCTGATCTTGAACAATCCTCAGCGCCGTCTGCCGGAAGAGCAGCGCGGAATGTTTGAAAAGAACGGGTGGGAGATTGTGGATGCGGCGCAGCCGGCACATAACTCGCCGCCACCGCTCTGTTACTCCTCAACCTGGCTGTCAATGAATGTACTGGTCCTCGACCCGAAGACGGTCTGCGTTGAAAAGTCTGAAGTCTATCAGGCCGAGCAGATGGACAAGCTGGGCATGGAAGTTGTCGAGGTAGAGCTGCGCGATGCTTACGCCTTTGGCGGCGGCCTGCACTGTTGCACCGCAGACGTTTACCGCGAAGGCTCCTGCGAGGATTATTTCCCGCACCTTTGATGCTTTCAGGAACTGACGAACAAGGGCCACCTGCGAATTCAGCGGGTGGCCCTTTTTGTTTGTGGCTTGCAATCACCCTTGACCCATACAGACTGCAGCTTGCAGAGTCGATCGACTCACGACGGCTAACGTCTTCACATCGAAAGTCTAAGGCGCTCCGCCCCAAGGCCTTGAATAGGTGGAAACCGTGCTTTTCTGCGTCTGGATAACTGTCCGGGACTGTACCCAATCAGCAAATCACCATTCCAGCAAGCGCTCGGTTGCGAAACCGTAACCTTACGGAAACCCATTGTTCATTTTGCCTTCCCATGTACCTGGTCTCGGGAAGGCGACAAGTCTTGAAATTGAATGGGCGGCAAAGCGAACAATCATCTTCGTTCCGTCGACAATGTCGAAATCACTACTTCGCGTGCAATACGCCTGAGAAGTGCCGTGTTGCGTTTCTTCTTGAGGAGTCTGTGTTCGGATTGCAGGCAGATCGCGATCAGCCTGAAGTCCCAACAGAGTGTTGCGCTGCCTGCCCAATACCGGATCAGGCAGTCGCATTTCCAACAACGTAACACAATCAGATTGGATGATTGCGATGAAGTCCCTCCTACCAGGTAGCCTGGTAACACAGATCATCGTCGGCTTGGTTTTCGGCGTTCTTCTCGCCGCTGTTTGGCCCGAAGCGGGTCAGGCGGCGGGTTTGCTTGGCGATTTCTTTGTGGACGCCCTTAAAGCGGTGGCCCCTGTATTGGTGTTGATCCTGGTTTGTGCCGCGATCACCAACCACAAGAAAGACAGTCAGGCGCGCATGGGCCCGGTGGTGTCCCTGTATGTCATCGCCACTTTTGCGGCTGCCCTTGTAGCTGTCGCAGCAAGCTTCATGTTCCCGGTCACGCTCCAATTTACCGGAACTCCAGAGGTCATGAACGCGCCCGATGGCTTGGGTGAGGTCATGAAAAACATCCTCCTGAAGATGGTGGACAACCCGGTCAACGCCATCGCCCAGGCGAACTACATCGGCATCCTTGCCTGGGCTATCGGGTTTGGCCTGGTCCTTCGACATGCCAACGACACGACCAAATCCCTGATGTCGGACCTGGACAAGGCGATCACGAAAATCGTCGGTTTCATCATCCGTCTGGCGCCCATCGGTATCTTCGGTATTGTCGCCTCGACCATTGCCGAAACCGGATTTGGAACGCTTGTCGGTTATGCGAATTTGCTGGCGCTGCTCATCGGCTGCATGGTCTTCATGGCTCTTGTCGTCAACCCGCTGATCGTCTTCATGCGCATAAGACAAAATCCTTATCCGCTGGTGTTCACCTGCCTCAGGGAATCCGGGATCACCGCTTTCTTCATGCGCAGTTCCGCCGCCAACATCCCCGTCAACATGGAGCTCTGCAGACGTATGAACCTCGACGAGGAAACCTATTCGGTGACGATCCCGATCGGGGCCACGATCAATATGGCCGGAGCCGCGATCACCATCACCGTCATGACTCTGGCAGCCGTAAACACCCTCGGGCTTGAGGTAGACTTCCTGTCAGCCGTATTCCTTAGTGTGATCGCCTCGATTGCGGCCACCGGTGCTTCGGGCGTTGCAGGCGGTTCATTGCTTTTGATCCCGATGGCCGCGAGCCTCTTCGGTATCGACAACGCAACAGCAATGCAGGTGGTCAGCATTGGCTTCATCGTCGGAGTGCTGCAGGACTCTGCGGAAACCGGGCTGAACTCATCCTCGGATGTCCTGTTCACCGCTGCAGGTGCCTACAAGCAAGGCGATCCCTACCCGCGCAAGCTGCCGCTGGAGGAAAGCGAACCTCATCTGCATGAACTGCAACTTGAGGAAGCTCGTCCCTAGGTGATCCCAATCACCAGGACTGACCAAAAAAGAAGAGTGCCGCCAACCCTGTGGTTGGCGGCATTTCTCTTAAACGGAAGTTTTGAAGGCTTCCGGTTGCGCTACCTTTGGTCATCTGGCGGGAAATATGAGGAAGCGCACCCTAACTGATATGATGCAGCAACAGTTCGCGGCCCCTGCACGATCAGGTTTCGAGCATGGACACCGATGACACTTTGAGGATGACACAATTGCCAGATGAGACTCAAAGCACCCAGAAAACAGTCCGGACATTTAACAGCATTGCCAAGCGCTATCGCAGAATGAAGGCAAGGCCGCTCACGCACTACATCGTGGAGCCGACTGTGCTTGGGCTTATCGGTGAAGTGAAAGGATTGGATGCAATCGATCTTGCGTGTGGCGAGGGAAGATGGACCCGTGTCCTGAAGCGACTGGGAGCTGCCACGGCATCAGGCGTCGACATTTCTGAAGAGATGATCCGTCTGGCCGAAGCTTCTGAACAAAGCGAACCGCTTGGATGCTCGTATCGCATCGCCGATGTTGCAACGCTGGATGCAGTCAGGACGTATGACATAGCGGTTGGGGCATTTCTTCTGAACTACGCTTCCAGCCCGGAGCAACTCCTTGCCTTTTGCAGAACGGCCGCACGGCTCTTGAAACCCAACGGGCGGTTTGTCGGAATAAACTCCAACATGTCACTGGATGTCACAGCCTACGGATACTGGCGTGAACTGGGCCGTTGGATGACCACGACCGAGGAGCGGAGAAACGGAGACCCGATAACAATTCACCTCATAGGCGATGACGGCAAAGAGCTGTCCTTTGACAACTACTATCTGAGCCCATCCATCTATGAGGAGGCGTTCGACAAAGCAGGTTTCAAGTCCTTTCGATGGGTTCAACCCTCGATTTCGAACGACGCCTTGAGCATCAGGCCGCCTGACTTTTGGAACCGTTTACTGAAACACCCGCAAGTTATCGGGTTCGAAGCGGAGCTATAACGGAGCATTCAAGTCGAAGGCGCAGCCAGAGCCCTGATATTCAAACGGATGCTCATTCGAATTAACTTCGAAATACCGCTTCAGACAATCTCTTCATAATGCGGCGTCCAGAATTTCGCATCTATCGCTGCCTGCAGATCTTCCTGACTGGAAACCGGCGCAACTCCCTCCGACTGCGCCTGCTTACCCACTGCAAATGCGATAGCTTTGCTGACCTCGCGAATGTCGCTCACATCAGGCAGCAGGCTGGCCGTGCGTTGCTTGATTGCGGGAGACAGTGTGGCCAATGCCTCTGCGGCGGCCATGAACATTCCATCCGTGACCCGGTTGGCACCAGCTGCCAGAACGCCTAGCCCCATGCCCGGGAAAATATATGAGTTATTGCACTGGGCGATGTGATGTGTGTTGCCCGCATAGGCAACCGGATCAAACGGGCTGCCGGTGGCGACCAATCCCCGGCCTTCTGACCAATTGATAATATCTTCGGGCGTTGCTTCGATCCGGGAAGTCGGATTGGACAAAGGGAGAACGATTGGGTGCTGTGAGTTGGCCGCCATAGCGCGAATGACGGGCTCTGAGAACAGACCTGCCTGACCGCTGACGCCAATCAGTATGTTTGGCTTGGCCTGGTTGATCACATCCAGCAGCGAAATTTCGTCCTCTGCCCAGTCCCCGACTTTATCGACAGGCTGCACAAGCGGCGACTGGAACGGAAGAAGATCCATCATCGCATCAGTCAGCAACCCGTTGCGATCCACCATATAGATCTGATCTCGCGCATCAGCCTCAGACAGGCCTTGCCGGACTTTGAGTCTTACCAATTGCTCGGCAATACCCACTCCCGCAGATCCCGCACCAAGAAAAGCGATGGTCGCATCCTTGAGCGGAATTCCTGTAACGTGCGAAGCAGCCAACAGGGTCGCTGCCGTTACTGCGGCTGTTCCCTGAATATCGTCATTGAATGTGCATAGCTGATCACGATAGCGCTCTAGCAGCGGCGCGGCATGTTGCTGAGCAAAATCCTCAAATTGCAGCAAAACGTTCGGCCACTTGCGCTTTACCGCCTGAACGAAAAGATCGACAAACTCGGAATAGTCATCTCCGGTAACACGCTCGTGCCGCCAGCCGATATAAAGGGGATCGTTGAGCCGCTCCTCGTTGTTGGTGCCTGCATCCAGGAGCACCGGCAGCGTAACAGCCGGGTCGACGCCGCCGGCAGCGGAATAAAGCGAAAGCTTCCCGATCGGGATACCCATGCCTCCCGCGCCCTGATCGCCCAACCCGAGTATGCGCTCTCCATCGGTCACGACGATCGCCTCGACAGACGGCTGAATGGCATTTTCCAACATGTCGTCGATACGGTCGCGTTCGGGATACGGAATGATCAATCCGCGCGGGTGATCGTAAATCTCGCTGAATTGCTTGCAGGCGTCTCCCACCACCGGCGTATAGATAATCGGCATCATCTCAGGCAGGTGTTGCGCCAAAAGGGCGTAGAACAAGACTTCGTTGCTATCTTGCAGGCCGCGAAGGTAAACGTGCTTGTCCAGCGTGGTCTCTTCACGCTCGAAGGCCGCATAAGCTCGATCGATCTGATCCTGAAGCGTCTCCACATGAGGTGGAAGCAGGCCCAAGAGACCCAGTTTCTCGCGCTCGTGCAGAGAAAAAGCCGTGCCTTTGTTGAGGAGTGGGTTCGTTAGATAACTTAAATTAGCCGGACTGGATTCACCCATTGCTTGACCTTTCAGAACGGTAAAAACGGGTTACATGTGTCTCAATGGCCAAGCTCAACATCTTCCGACGACAATTGCAACGTGGGAGTGCACTGTCGAAACGAGATGTTGCTCCAATCGAAGAGGCGATGAGGCTGACGGACACGCAATTCGCATCGCCGCTGGTGGCAGTGACGGTCAAGATATGACATTGGCCAAGCTCGCCCGAGCTTTGGCGCCGGCTGCCAACCACAGTGCTCTTGCAGGTCCGCGCAACGGCGTTGGAAACGCGCAGCCAGCCAGTTCGTCACAGGCGCTGCACATCGGAACGGTGGCGAGCGTCGTCGAATTTCATCCCTTTCAAAGGCAACAAGAAGTTGCCATTGAAAAGGGTGTGAATGAGACGACAGCTGTTCTCAGTCTGTTGCCGAAGAAAGGTTTCTAGTGACCGCCTCCGGCCAGACCCACACCGGTTACAAGCGCGAGCCAGACCTTGATGCGAAGACCCCACGCCTTGATGATGCCAAGCCCGCCCAGAATATGGCCGAATACTCCCTCACCCAGATTGCGGTCATAGGTCTGGACAATACAGCCGCTTCCGTTGATCAGAACTTCTTCGTGCTGCGGGTAGACCATTTCGAGCAATACGGCTATCTCGCCACGCGTTGCGAATTGTGAAGGTTCGAGCAGCCGTCCTGTCGCAGTCACCTGCCCCGCGGCGATCTCCGGTTGAATGGCGACGATCCGCGCAGGCAACACCGCATCAACCATTGCAACGTTGAAGTTGGGGTCGCAGGCGACCTCCGCCGGCATGCCGACATAGAGAACAGATCGGGCGACCTGCGAAAATCCGGCGAAGACGCGCTTGGGATGTGCCTCATCCCGGTCAGGGATAATGAGCATCGCCGGGCTTGATGCAATCTGGGAAGCACGGGCGCCGACATGCAGGGTAAGCTGGTCGACCACGCCGTCCACCTGAGACCGGACAACCGTTTTCTCCAGTTCAACATTTGCCTGCTCAAGAGCCGCTTTTGCACTATCGCGTTGAGCTGTCAGCACCTCTTCAAGCTGTATTTTCGCTTCATCCAGAATGGCTTGTGCCTGCGTAACCTTGGCCTCACCAGCCGCTTTGTCGGCAACAGCCGCCTCGTAGCGACGCGCACTGTAGGCAGAGGACTCACGGGCGCGAAGTTCCTCCTGATCTTCAAATACTTCGACAGCCTGCTGCAACACTGCCTTTTCCCGGTCCACGGAAGCTTGCGCGGAGCGCACTTCTGCTTCGGCGAGGGCAAAGGATTTTTCGATTTCGACCAGCTTCAACTCGGCCGTCTTCACAGCTGCTTGTTCGGTCGTGTCGTTCACCGTGAACAAGACCTGTCCAGGCTTGACGCGACTTCCGTTATCAACCTCGATGCTGATGACCGTGCCACCGTTTTCACTGACAACCGGCACCGTCCGGAACGGCACGAAACCCGTGTAGGACTTCGGATAGTAATAGAAGACTGTGAAGAAGACGATGAAAGCAAGCGCGAGCCACGCGAAGAGTGCGATGTGGACGCTGTAGAGTGTGATTGGGATTCCCTTCCAGCGCAGATAGAGGATCCGCAATACGAACGGGATAGAAGTTACCGTCAGCTCAATCATTGTCAGCCCCTCCTGTTGCCTGCACTACCTGACTGTCGGAAGCTGACTTTGGCGTTCGCTTTACCGTGCTGGATGGCTCAGCCGTGGTGGCTTGCGCCGGACGTACGGGCTCCGATTGTGGCGAGGTCTTTTCCGGGCGCACCCGTCTGCCAAATCGGTCGTGTTCTCCAAGATGCTCGTGCTGCAACTCTTCAAGCAGCACACCTTCAAGTTCGCCTTTGAGAGTGTGTTCCTTCATCGGCTCGAACCAGAGCATGAGGTCACGGGCAAGCGCAGTGGCGATCAGGGCGAGCGGCAGCAAAATGCTGAAATGACTGAGGGGAGGAAAGATCTCGTAGGCAAATGCGATCATGAGCAACATGGGGATCGTCGTCTGCAGCGGTGTTCCTTCATTGTGCTGCTCCGCAAAGCGGTCAAAACGAGCGTAGAAATGAAACACGGCAAACATCAGCAGGAAAAGAAGAACGAGCGCTGAAAAAGCGGTGGTGTCTGTCTCCCCCGGCGGCGTCCACCAGGATACGGTTTGTTCGTGCGTGCCTGCCTCCGAGGCTATCGCTGAAGGAGCGACCAAGATCATCGAGGCAATCGGAAGGAGCAGACAGCTCAAAATGTTTCGGTTCATCGCTCGCCAATTCACTCTGGATTATGCTTTTGTTCAAAAAGGATCAATCTCTGCTCGAGACCCGGCCATCGCCGGTTAAAAAGAGGCGCAGCCTGATTCTGCAGGTGTTCAATCACACAAAGCTATACTCGTCACACGGGAAAAGAATGCAATAAAAACATTGCCGGACCGGCTGGCAGGGGCTTCGGCGTATTCGATATTGCGCCGTGATCACTCCGGTTCCCGCCTCAATCTGCCGGTGCTCAAATAACCGCTGAGGAGATCAAGCGTCTCTGCATTTACATACGACCACGGTTCTCAAGTTCGTTCACAGACTGGGTTTGGCCATGCGCAGGTGCCGATCGCCCACCATGTCGCTGCCCCCGTCCCTTCAACCTGGACAACGTCAAACGCACCGTCATTCAGGCATTTGTCCAGGATGTCGCGGCAAATGGTTGTCCGGCGGCGGCAATGCTGCCCGGTATCATCCGAAGGCCGGTTGAAATGACCGGCCGGAAACCTAAACTAAGGCCATGCCAAATGTGGTCTCGAACACGACAGTTTTGCCTGCAGGAGGTGGAGCCTATTCGCTTCACTCGTTGACCCTTGGAATTTTCCTGAACGATCAACCGGGTCACCGGTTCGCTCATGGCTCTTCCCGGACTGCGCACGTTCCGCTGATGAGGAACCAGGGTTGGATTCTGCCGGCTGGTAGCGAAGGCATCTGTGAATACGATGATGTGCTTGAGTTTGTCAGCATCAGCCTGAGCGACGATATCCTTGGCGAATTCGGCATCGAACAGAGTTTCGATTTTCAGGCGATTGTTGGCGACCTCGATCCATTACTGCTGAACCTAAGCCTCAACGCAGGTGACTATGCAAGCAATGGGACCCTTTACAAGGAAACCATGCAAAGGGCTTTGACTGCTCAAGTCGTACAGACCGTCAGGCCGCTGCCTGACTGGAGCGTCGGCATTGAAGATGTCCGGTTGCGAAGGGTCCTGGAACATATTCACGATCACCTTGCCGATGACCTTAGTCTGACGGGCATGGCAGAGCTGGCGGCAATGAGCACCACGCATTTTTCCAAGGCGTTCAAGAAAGCGACCGGGCAATCTCCGTTGCAATATGTGATTGGCGCTCGCCTTGACCGTGCGTCGGTCCTTTTGCGCACAACACAGCTGAGCGTCGCTGAAACTGCCTGGCGCTGCGGGTATCAGGATCTGAGCCGTTTCGGGCAACATTTCAGGCGCAAATTCGGAGCGACCCCGGCAGTGTTCCGAACCAGCTAGCAAAGCGCGAAAAGGCTGGAACCCGCCGGATGCCTGCGACTGTTACTTGGCTTTGGCTGCGCGTTCACCCGCCTCGGCTACAAGGCTGCGGTCTCCGGTTTCCCAAAGAGCCGTCATTGTGAGGCTTGTGACAAGCCAACGATCCCGCGATTGTTTCAACTCGTATCTATAACGCCCACCTAGGGTCCACAGCCCTTCATCAATGCGATGGGTTGCTGTGAAATCCGCTTCTGCAACAGCGCTTTCTTCATCGATGGAAGTGATCGTATGGTTCGTCACCATGTGATGCGTCACATCGAAGCCCGGCAGGAAACCCGACCAGGCAGCCACAAGCTCGTCTGCGGACTGCGTTACCGGATCTCCGCCCCAAAGACTGCTGTAGTCAGTGGTGACCGTGTCTGCGAAAGCCCCGCGAACCCGTCTCCAGTCCTGCCGGTCGGCTCCGGCTGCAATATCGGTGATGGAACGCGAAATCTCAGCCTGGTCCGCGATGGCGACATTTCCCAGAAGCGGTGCAGCAGCAATTGCTGCCAGGATTGCTCTTGTCATTGTAATCTCCAACCTTGGGCAGAAGTCAGGGCACCGGTCACTGTCGACCGACGCCCTTCAAGGGTTCAGTTTTCAGAAGTGCCGGCAGCCCGGAAATGATCGGCGACGGTTTGCGCCGCGCGCTCGACATCTTCCGGATTGTCGTAAAAGTCGAACTGGGTCACGTCCTCAAGCCATTGCATGGTTGCGTTCCCTGCAAAGCCATCCAGGAAGATTTTCACCCCCTGGGGGATGGCAGCGCTTTCGGAGTGAACAACGGCAAGAGGCTTGTCCAGACGCTGCGGATTGTCGGCTGGATGGTAAGTCAGCCAGCCTTCCCAGCCCGCATTGTTCCACTGATTGTCATATTCCGGAATTGCTCCACGGTCGGCTTCGTAATAGTAGCCGCCGATCGGCATCAGGACGCCCTCAGCGCCTTCAGGTCCGGCTGCTGAAATGATTTCGCCACCAGCAGCTTCCGCTGCACGCGAAACTTCAATCAAGCCGGAAACGCCTTCTTCTCCGCCATAGACGGCCTCGACAATTTCTTCGTCCTGCAGCCAGGGAGCAACCAGTCCGACACGTTGAACCAGGGGATTGCCTGCCACCGCATCGATCATGTAGCCGGCTGAAGCACAGATTCCCAGGCCATTCATCTGGGAGGCATCGACCTCCGGCAGCGAGGCTGCAAATTCAAATGCAGCTCGAATGTCTGAAGTTTTGGCCTCGGGGCTTTCGACAAAACGAACATGTTGTGGAAGATCCCCCGATTTGCCCCAACCGCGGAAGTCGAACGTAAAGGCCGCAAAACCGCGCTCGGCCATCTCCCGGGCGTAGTTTGACGGCATCTGCTCCTGAACCGAGGTCCACGCGCCGGTCACAATCACGGTGGGAAGCGGTGTGCCGTCATACCCGCCCGGCAAGTAAAGCGTGCCATGCATCGTCGCACCGGCATTTTCGAAGGTAACTGTGCGAGTTTCGACATCTGCCAATGCCGTTGATGCCATTAGAGTTGCCACTGCGGTCAGTGTTGTGCGTTTCATCGTGTTTCTCCACTTTCGACAGGAAGGTGTCGTGATGGAGCAAAGATGAACCTTGGACCGGCTTCCGGCAGGCGCGATTCCTGGCAAATACTATGCGAATTCAACTTTTCTGAACGAAACCGCACGGTGATCTGATGTCACCTAACACGGCGGATTACTTCTCTGGTAGATGATCAGAGGGGAACAGCTCAGTTCTATTGCGTAAGGATAAATTCAGCGCATCTGGACCCGAGCATCATTGCAGGAGCATTTGTGTTACCGGCGTTGATATCGGGTACGGCCGACATGTCACACACGCGCAATCCGTCAACACCACGCACCCGCATTCTTCCGTCCAGCACCGCCATTTCGTCACCATCGGCACCCATCCTGGCGGTTCCTGCAGGATGGTAATTGGTCTTCACGAACCTTTTGCAATGATTTCTGAGAGCTTCATCCGAAGTGTCCCCAGGATCCGGGATCGCGACCGCCTTCAACTTTGACGCCAATGGATCGGACTGGAAGGCATCGAGGAAAAACCGTTGACCAGCAACCATTTCCTGCATGTCCTCATGGTCCTTGAGAAGATTGGGACAAACGATCGGCATCTGTTCCGGATCCGCTGACGCCAGCCTAACCTCACCTCGGGATTTCGGTTTCACCACTACCGTCGTTACCGTGACGCCATAGCCGTCCTTCAGTTCGGATTGAGCATCCCGGTCGAGATATACGATCGGGACGCAAAACGCCTGGATCGTCGGTACGTCTTCGCGATTTCTCGGATTGACGAAAGCCCCCGCTTCCACACCAGCCGAGGTCACAGGGCCACTGCCAAAGATCTTGAATTGCAGCCCGTTCCAGATCATCCGCCAGCCCACGCCTTGGCGATAATAGCCGTGGGGACCGTTCGCATAGGCGGTGATTGGAACTTCGGGATGATCGATCAGATTCTGACCGACGCCAGACAAAGGGCTGTGAACCTCAATGCCAAATTCGCCCAGATGATCTGCAGGACCGACTCCGGACAGCATGAGGATCTTTGGGGTCACCAGTGCCCCAGCCGCCAGGATCACTTCACCGCTCGCCCGCACGGTATGGGTGCCGGTGGAGTCCTTGTATGTCACGCCAACAGCTCGGCCATTTTCGATCAAGACCTTTTCGACTGAAGCCTGCAGCTTGATGGCTAGCCTTGGGTCGCTCGACAGTGGTTCCAGAAATGCATAGGCAGTCGAGCTTCTGCGACCGTTTCTGTTGGTGAATTGATAGAAGCCGACACCGCGCTGTGTCGGTCCGTTGAAATCCGTGTTGTAGGGCTCACCGAGCGACTGGACCGCCTGTACGAACCAGCGTGACATTGTGTCGACATACCCGGGATCGGAAACCTCGACCTCACCTTCCATGCCATGAAGTTCACCGGCCAGACGGTTGTTGGCTTCCATTCCGGTAAAATGCGGCAGAACATCCGACCAGCCCCAACCCGGATTGTCATTGTTGCCACACAGGATTTCATTCCAGCTGTCGTAGTCGTCAGGGCGCCCGCGCATGTAAACCTGGGCATTGACCGAGGACCCGCCTCCCAGAACGTTGCCCTGCGGGATATCGTGCACTCTACCGCTCAAGTGCTCCTGCGGTGTCGTCTTGTGATACCGCATGTACTTGGAGCCATTGATCATTTTAAAGATACCGGGCGGCATGTCCAACAACGGATGCCGATGCGAATAGCCAGCCTCCTTGAGGCTGGCT